>CAJQJY010000009.1 GCA_905478765.1 uncultured Flavobacteriales bacterium | reverse complement strand
AATTAATGTCATTTAAATTAACAATATTAGGATGTAGCTCAGCTATTCCTACAATTGATAGAAATCCGACCGCTCAGTTACTTAATGTAAATGAGCGGTTTTTCTTAATAGATTGTGGAGAAGGGACTCAAGTACAGCTTAGAAAATTTCAGCTAAGTTTTCAAAGAATAAATCATATCTTCATTAGTCATCTGCATGGTGATCATTATTTTGGTTTGATAGGACTCATAAATAGTATGCATCTTTTAGGTAGAAAAAAGGATTTACATATTCATGCACATGTAGAGTTAAAAGAAATTATTGATTTACAATTATTAGCTTCCAGTACTGAGTTAAATTATCCCCTATTTTTTCATCCAATTCCAGATATTGATGAAGGTATATTGTTTGAAGATGATAATGTTAAGGTTTCAAATATTATTTTAGACCATAGTATAAAATGCTCTGGGTTTATTTTTACTGAAAAAAGAAGTAGAAGAAAGATATTAAAATCAGAAGTTGAGAAATTTCATATCCCTTATGATAAGATGAAAAGTTTGAAAAATGGTGCTGATTGGATAAATGGTAAAGGGGAAGTAATTGCAAACGAGAAGTTAACTATTAAGAATAGTAAACCACATACTTATGCTTTCTGTTCAGACACTAGGTATAATGCAGAACTAGTTTCAAAAATTAAAAAAGTTGACTTATTATATCATGAAACTACTTTTAAAAAGGATCTTGAAGAAAGAGCACATCAAACAGGACATTCAACTACTCTACAGGCTGCTTCTATTGCAAGAAAAGCTGAGGTAAAGAATCTTTTAATAGGACACTATTCACAGAGGTATAAGGATTTTGAGGAGCTTGCTCAAGAGTCAAAGGAAATTTTTAATAAAGTCTTGATATCTTACTCTGGGCTTGAGATTGATTTTAAAAAGTTAAACTAGATTTTAATGTTATATTTGCAATAATAACTTCTATGAAAAAGATTTTCTTTATAATATTACTTTTTACTGCTTATAGTAGTAAATCTCAGATTTTAAGTGATTCTGTTATACCTTTTAACTGTCATCATGATGGAGCCATTTTTTTAGATATCATTAATGGTATACAAGTTGATAATTGGTTTTTTGATGATGATAGTATGGGTTTGATTCTAGCTGATACTATGGCAGACATACAGTTTTTAAGTTCTGATAGCCTCATCACACAGCAGTGTGGTAGTTATAAAGTTGTAGTTGCTGGAGATACTTCTTCTTTCTTTGTAGGATGTCCGTTAGGAATTATACCAGATCATCAAAATGTTAAATGTTTTGGAGATTCAACAGGAATGTTGAAGAGGGTTGGGCACTCAGGCACGTCACCATATAATTATGAATGGTTTAAAGATGGGATAGCATTTTCTTCTGGCGCTCTTGACACTTTGCATGAATTTTTAACAATTGGAACGTATAAAGTTATTGTAACTGATACTGAGAGCTGTCAAGATTCAGTTACAGCATTTATTACGTCTGCTGATCCTATTCAAATAGATTCATCAATTATTAATAATATAAATTGCAGGGGAGTAAATTCAGGAAGTATTACTTATTCAGTTTCTGGTGGCAAGAGATATACGGCTTCAGAGTTTTATAATTATTACTTGATTAGAAATAATGATACGATTGCTTGGAGTAATATTGATAGTATTTCTGATAATTTCTCTTCAATATCTAGTCCATATCAAATAACTTTTGATAGTTTGTATTCTGGTGATTATATTCTCACTATTATTGATTCATTTGAGTGTATTTTGAATGATACATTTTCCTTAACTGAGCCAGCTCCTTATCAATCTTATGGCTCCACAACTTACCCTTTAATATGCGAATCTGATAGTGGATTTTTACAAGTTGATAGCGTGTTAGGTGGTGGGAATATTCAATTTGGTTTCTCTTTTGATTCTATCATAGGAGTAAATACTGATTCAATATTTGTTCCTTTTGGTTGGTATCATTTTTATATTCAAGATTTAGATTTTAGTTGTATCGATACTGTTCCTATTAGGTGTTATGCCCAAAATGAGATTTCTGTATTTGAAACAATTTCTAGTGTTAATTGTTTTGGTGAAAATTCAGGGGTTGTAATGATTGACTCTATTACAGGTGGTAATGAACCTTATGATATTCAATGGGGAAGTGTAGATAATAATAATTTATTTGCAGGAGTATATAATGTAGATGTTGTTGATTCGATCGGTTGTGTTCATACTGAACAATTTATTGTTAATCAACCAAATGAAATCCTTTCAAATGAAGTTCTTTATCCTCCATCATGTTTTGGGGTGTTAGATGGTAGTATTGTTATTTCACCTTCTGGTGGTGTTACTCCATTGAGTTATTATTGGCTAAATGGTACTGGAACAAGTGATTCTTTATATGGGCTATTATCTGCAGTATATTCATTAGTTGTTAATGATGGAAATTCGTGTTTAGATACTATAAAAATTAATCTTCAAGCTCCACCAAGATTAGAGTTAAATTTTTTGTCTTTTGATTCGATATTATCTTGCTATGGGGAGACTACTCTATTAGATTTAGTAATTTCTGGAGGAATTCCTCCTTACTCAATAATTTGGAATGATGGGTATTCCAATCAACAAAGAGTAGTTACTGCTGGTAATTATACTGTTGAAGTAATTGATGCTAACGGTTGTTCTGAAATTATTGCTATTGAAGTTACAGAACCAGATCAACTTCAAATTCTATTAGAATATACGAATATGACATGTGATAGTGGAGGGACTGCAAGCGTTACGTCTTCTGGAGGTGTTGGTCCTATTTCTTTCTTCTGGAGTACTGGAGATACTTTACAGAATCTTGATTATTTATGGGGTACTATTTATTGGGTTATTGCAGTAGATTCTTGTGGGAATTCTGATTCTGTTGGATTTGAATTGACTCCTTATGAACTTAAGACAGAAATTATTTATGATGAAGTTACACATATGGCTGAGGTGAATATTATCTCAACAAGTTCAGCTGGTCCTTTTATTTATGTATGGACTAATATCTTTGGAGATACAATAAGTTTTGAAGCTATTACTCAAAACTTGTGTGAAGGAGTTTATTTTGCTACTACAATTGATATCCAAAATGGATGTTTTTCTTTAGACACCATTGTTGTTGAATTTTTATTGCCTTTTGGAATTGTTAATTTAGAAACAACTACAATTCTTGAAGATATAGAACTTTGGGGTTTTGCACCTTATTTATACCTTTGGGACAACGGTGATACTACCCAGCATTCCAATATATGTCCTGGTTCTCATTGGGTAGAAGTTACTGATGCTATTGGATGTATGATTAGAGAAGATTTTACTATTGATAACATAGTAATATCTTTAGATCCTGCTGCTGCGATTATTCTCTGTGATTTAGAAAATATTAATATTGATTTAGAAGCTTCTGCCGTAGGAGGCACTATGCCTTTTTCTTATCTGTGGTGGAATGGTTCTTCTGATAATCCTATCAATTTAGGAATGAGTCCAGGTAATTATAGTATTACTGCTACAGATACTAATGGTTGTTTTGTTGATACTAATTTTCAGATTGCTACAATAACTAGTGATTGTGTTCCAAATGTATTTTCACCTAATGGAGATGGTATAAATGATAATTGGAGTTTGGAGGATACTTTTTTATATGCTGAGAGTGAAGTGAGAATATATGGGAGATTTGGGAAACTAATTTTCCAGTCTGTTGGTTACCATACTGCTTGGGATGGAAAAAATGAAAATGGTAAGGATTTACCTGATGGTGTGTATTTTTATCATTTGGAAATAGGGAATGGCTTTGAACCAATACAAGGCACAGTAACTATAATCCGATAAATGATTTTAATTTATCATACTCATCAGGTTCAAACCAGTTTACTTCTTTGTCTTTTTTGAACCAAGTTAATTGTCTTTTAGCAAACCTTCTAGTATTTTGTTTTATTTTTTCTACTGCTTCTTGAAGAGTACATTCGTTATTTATGAAAGAAAAAATCTCTTTATATCCAACTGTTTGTAGCGAATTTAAACCTTGGAAATCAATGAGAGATAAAACTTCTTCAAGTAATCCACATTCCATCATAAAATCTACTCGTTTATTTATCTTACTATAAAGTTTTTCTCTATCCATATTTAGACCAATTTTTATAATATCAAAAGGTCTTTTTTTATTTTTTTTAGTTTTAAATGAAGTTAACTTTTTGCCTGTTTCTGTGAAAACCTCTAAGCACCTTAATAATCTTTGTGGATTTTTAATGTCGCATGAGTTGTAAAATTCTGGATCAATATTTTTCACTTTATCTTGTAGCCATTCTAATCCCCTTTCTTTTAAATCTGAATTCAGCTTCTCCCTAGTTTTCTCTGCAATTTTAGGCATCTTATCTAACCCTTTGCTAATTGCATCTGCATAAAATCCAGAGCCTCCAACTACAATTACACAATCATTGGTTTTATGAATTTCAGTTATTTTATTTATTGCATCAATTTCATATTTACCAGCATTGTATGATTGAGAAATACTTAAATTATGAATAAAATGATGCTGTACTTCTTCTAATTCTTTAGGTGATGGAGGGGCTGAACCAATTAATAATTCTTTATAAAACTGTCTAGAATCACAAGAAATTATCTCAGTTTTAAAATGTTGTGCAAGTTTCATGCTTAATGCAGTTTTTCCAATTGCAGTAGGCCCAACTATAAAAATGACTTTTTTAGTACTCATATTCATTAAACTCATTAAAATCTTCAAAAGCAGTATCAAATGGATCAAATTCTTTTTGGGCTTCAAACTGAATTTCTGGCGCCTCTTTTGGCATTTCTCCTATACTTTTTACACAACTATTTTCAGTTTTTTCATTTTCTGATTCTTTTATAAAAGTGATAGAAAAACGCCACATTTTTAAGAAATCATAAACATATAAAAGTTGATTATTAACTTCTGGGAAAACAGCTTCAACAGTAATTTCATTCATTCCAAGCATTGAATTCTCTTTATCATCAATTTTAAATAAAGGGATTTCTTGTAGAAGCTCGAATTTATCATTAGTCATATAGAATGAGGCCATTTCTTTTTTATCTAACTTTAATGCATCAATAATTTCAAAGTGTAAACATTCAATAGTTTTTTCTGAAGAAATCGCAATATCTCTGATAACATCATCTTTATGTTCTAAATGAATTCTAATTATTTTTATCATTTTATTGGAGACAGGTTTATCTCTTTACCTTTTTTTATAATAAATTTGAGAGCTTCTTCTCTATTGTTTTTAACTTCCCCATCAAGTATTGCATCTTTAATTGCATTTTTCAAAACACCAATTTTTTTACCTGCCTGTATATTAAAGAGTTGCATAATTTCTAATCCATCAATGGGAGGTTGAAAATTTCGAATATTATCTTTCTTTTCTACTTCTTTAAGCTTTTTCCTCACTAACTGGAAATTATTTAAGTATTTCTTAACTTTAGTAGGGTTTTTTGATGTGATATCAGCATCACAAAGAATCATTAAATCATCAATATCATCTCCAGCATCAAAAAGCAGCCTTCTTATTGCAGAATCAGTAATAATATCTTTTGCAAGAATTATTGGACGTAAATGGAGTGTTACTAGTTTTTGAACATACTTCATTTTTTCATTAAGAGGTAGTTTTAAATTTCTGAATATTTTTGGGACCATTTTTCCTCCAATAAATTCATGTGCATGAAAAGTCCATCCATGTCCTTTTTTATATTTTTTTGTTTTTGGTTTTGCAATGTCATGTAATATTGCAGCCCATCTTAACCATAGATTATTTGTGTTTTTACTAATATTATCAAGCACTTCTATTGTATGATAGAAGTTGTCTTTATGACTATGCTTTCCTATGAATTCTATTCCATGTAGTTTTGTCATAAGAGGAAAAAACTGATGTAATAACTCTGTATTAAACAATAATTTAAATCCAATTGATGGCGTTTTAGATAGTATAATTTTATTTAGTTCTTCAGTAATTCTTTCTTGTGAAATTATCCCAAGTCGAACTGAGTTTTTCTTAATAGAATTGTAAGATTTTTTTTCAATAGTAAAGTTAAGTTGTGTTGCAAATCTTATTGCTCGCATCATTCTTAGTGGATCATCAGAGTATGTTATGTCAGGAGAAAGCGGCGTTTTTATAATGCCATTTGCTAGGTCTTTTTGACCATTAAACGGGTCAATTAGCAAACCAAAATTATCTTTGTTTAATTGAATTGACATTGCATTAATCGTAAAATCTCTTCTATTTTGATCATCCTCAAGGGTGCCATTTTCTACAATTGGTTTTCGGCTACCTTTCCTGTAAGATTCTTTTCGAGCTCCAACAAATTCATAATCCTCTGAATTATAATGAATCATTGCAGTACCAAAGTTTCTGAATACTTTAAAGGATGCTGCATCCCCAAGTTTCTCTGCAACTTTTTCCGCTAGTTTAATACCACTTCCAATACAAACAAAGTCAATGTCAGTTTTATCTTGTTTGCGATCTAAGAGTAAATCGCGCACCCAACCCCCTACAACATATGTAGGGTATTTAAGTTCATCAGCAACAATTTGTATTGTCCTGAAAATTGGATTTTTTAACTCAGAAGTAAAATTCATTATCTTATTTTTTTTATACTTCCATCAGAATTTAAATGTAATATTGCTGATGGCGTTTGCATGTCTTCATTTTGGCGTAAATTTACTATATAATCAACATTGTTTTTTATTTCTTCAGATATTTCTGAAAAATTAATAGGACTATGCTCTCCACTGATATTTGCGGAAGTAGAAACAATTGGTTTTCCAAAAACCTTAATGAGTTCTTTACAAAATTTATCTTTAGCTATTCTGATTCCTGCTGAACCATTTGGAGCTAAAAGATTATTAGCTAATCCCCTTACTTTATCGTAAATAATTGTTGTAGGATTTTCTTCCAAACTTTCTTTAGGGATTTTACTACATAACTGTTTTAGTTGATTGGCATTGGCTACTAATGAAATGAGTGCCTTGTTTTCTATTCTTTTTTTAATTGAGTAAATTTTTACTACAGCATCAGTGTTTGTAGCATCACAACCAATACCCCAAATAGTATCAGTTGGATATAAAATAGTACCACCGGATTTAAGTATTTTTAAAGCATTTTTAATTTCTGCTTGCATATTTATTGATTCCATTAGTGCAAAATTTTATCTTATTGTTAATAGCTAGATTCAATATAGTATTATTAATATTTAAACCGGCTCTTGATGAAATAGTATGATGAAGATGATAGCAAACAGCTAAGCATTTTATATTTTTTTTTTGCATGCCATTGTTCATTAGCCTTACTGATAGTTCAGTGTCTTCTTTTCCCCAACTATTCATATCTTCATTGTAACCATTAGCCTTCATAAAATCTTCCTTCCAAAAAGAAAAATTACATCCTCTAGTTCCTTTTAAAGTTTTATTTTTTTGACTGAGCAAGTATCCAAGAAAAGATGAGTGTATACAATTAAAACGATTTTTAATTCCTTTTTCAAAAAACGAAAAGTTAATATTAGAATTTAGAATTGCCTGTTTAGTTTTGATTTCATTTAAAAATGCTCTGCTTCCGTGAATGAAATTATTTTTTTTAGCATTCTTTATATGGTCCATAATAAAATGTTTGTGCATTATTATGTCTCCATCAATTTGAATGATATATTCACCTTTTGACTCAAAAACTGCCTTATTAAGTATACTTGTTTTCTGAAATCCTTTATCTTCTTGCCATACATGTTTTATTCTAGTTTGAAACTTGCTCGAATAGCGATTGATTAAGTCTTGGGTTTCTAGTGTAGATCCGTCATCTGCAATTAACACCTCATATGGAATAAAACTTTGTGTAAGCAGGCTTAATAGCACAAGCTCCAGGGCTTCTGGCCAATTATAGGTAGCTATAATTAAACTGGTTTTCATTTTAAATAGATTTATATACTTTCATTAAATTATTAGCAACCTTATCATCTTTAAAGTTCTGAGCATACTTTAATCCTTCTTCTTGCATTTCTTTTTTTAACTCTGGATATTTCTGTATTTCTACAATTGCTTCTTTCATTTCCTTAACTGATAAAGGGTTGATGTATTTACTGTGCTTTCCTCCTGCTTCCGAAAAACAACCACCTTTTGAAGTGATTACTGGGGTTCTGCTAAATAAACTCTCTAGTATTGGTATTCCAAAACCTTCAAATATTGAGGGGTAAATCATAATCTCAGCTGATTGGTATATTGCAGACATTTCTTCAAGGGAAAGTCCACTTAGAAATATAACCCTATCTGATAAATTGTATTCAGAAATAAATCTTAAACATTTGATTTTATATGATTTTCCATTGCCTATTACTACTAACTTTTGATTAGGTAAGTCAGTTAAAGTTTTAAGTAAAGTAAGAAGATTTTTTCTTTCTTCAATTGTTCCTACATAAAGTAAATAATTAGCAGGTAATTTATATTTTGAAAGAGTATTTTTTATTTCTTCATCAGAAATAGTGCTTTGGAATATTTTATTACATCCTTGATAAATTACAGTAATTTTTTCTTTTGGGATATTGAAAAAGTCAATAATATCTTTCTTTGTTTGCTCGCTTACTGCAATAATTTTATCCGCTCTCTCGCAAGCAGATTTAAATTTCTTATAATAAATTCTCCTATCAATTGCTTTAAACAAATGAGGGTATCTAATGAAAATTAAATCATGAATAGTCACAACAGTTTTGATATTTGTTTTTTCAATTCCAATTGGTAACTCATGACTTAATCCGTGATAAATCTCTATCTTATTTGTAAATAAATCTTTTACAATACTTCTGCTTCTCCAATATGATTTTAATGCTCGATTTAATAATGATTTAGGAGAGCGAACAAAGGTATTTGAGTTGCTGTTTAAAAAAGATAAGCGACTGTTTTCTTTTGCTTTAGTTGTATATAAAAAGTATTTATTATCAGGAAAATAATTTGAAAGCATACGAATAGTGTCACGGGAATAATTGCCTAAACCTGTGTTATTTAAAAAAGCTCTTTTTGCATCAAACCCTATCCTCATTATACTGCTACATTATATTCTCTAAGTGCATCATTTAATGATGTTTTCTTATTTGTACTTTCCTTCCTTTTGCCAATTATTAGCGCGCATGTAACTCCATAGTCTCCTGCTGGGAATTCTTTATTATATGTTCCTGGAATTACAACTGAACGAGCTGGAACAAATCCTTTATACTC
This sequence comes from uncultured Flavobacteriales bacterium, assembly GCA_905478765.1. Taxonomy (GTDB): domain Bacteria; phylum Bacteroidota; class Bacteroidia; order Flavobacteriales; family BACL11; genus UWMA-0277. Next base: position 60,139 of record CAJQJY010000009.1, on the reverse strand, counting down.
TTTGGGTTTGTTACCACTTACATCAATTATTTTTGTTGAAGCTGTGAGTACAACATTAGCTCCAAGTACAGCTTCTTTTTCTATTTTAACTCCTTCAACCACTATTGATCTTGATCCAATAAAAGCATCATCTTCAATAATTACTGGAGATGCTTGTACAGGTTCTAATACACCTCCAATCCCTACTCCACCAGATAAATGTACATTCTTACCTATTTGAGCACAAGAGCCAACTGTTGCCCAAGTGTCAACCATAGTTCCACTGTCAACATAAGCACCAATATTTACATAGGATGGCATCATAATAACTCCTGGAGCTAAATATGCTCCATATCGAGCAATAGCATGCGGCACAACTCTCACACCAAGTCCTTTATAACCACTTTTAAGTTTCATTTTGTCATGAAATTCTAATGGTCCTATTTCAATTGTTTCCATTTTTCTGATAGGGAAATATAGAATAACTGCTTTTTTTACCCAATCATTTACTCTCCATCCATTTTCAGTAGGTTCAGCTGTACGCATTCTTCCTTTGTCAATTTCTTCAATAATAGAATTAATGCAAGTTACTGTATTACTATCTTTTAAGAGATCTCGATTTTGCCAAGCGTTCTCAATAATTTCTTTCCATTCTGTTCTCATAGGGCAAAGATAAAAAAAGGGAAGCAAAATGCTTCCCTTTTAAATATTGATAAAAGAATTTATTATTCAATAATAATTTTCTTCTCTACACTTCCATCATCATAGATGTAGAAAAGTGTAGTGTTTTTTGTTGGTATTGTTGTTTTTCCTAAGATATCTGTTATTTTAACTAGTTTTTTGTCAGAAGTTATTTCTTCAACTCCAGTTGTGATAAGGGAAATACAAGCGCTAGGGTCACTACAAGTTACTGAAGCATCATACTCAACATATAGTGGGTCACCACATCCATCTGGAAGGTCACAACTTCCATCATCACTGTTGGAAGTAGGATCGTAATTGCAAGCTAAAACATCCGTACATCCATAAATACCAAGAATTGATGTGCTTGGAAGGTTTAAAGCAGCATATATTCTTGGATTTAAATAACCTTGAATAGTATCAATATAAGCTCTTCCTTTTGTTGCTGACATATCAGGATTTCCTAATAATGAGTTTGCAGCACCATATCCAGCAGGAGCACTATTTACAGCTTGGAACATTGCATCATAAGTTGCGTTATCCCACCAATCCCAAGGAGAGCCTTCCTCTTCATAAGATTCTAAAAAAGCATTTGGAGCGGTAGATGGAACAGGTGTTAAAAAAACATTTAAACCTTCATATCCACTATTATTTACATTTGCAGCAGTAGTATATACATCAGTAAAGCCTGCTTGTACAAAAACATCATTATTCATATATTGATTTGAATAATGTTGTACTGTTCTACTTCCCATAACCTCTACAACAAAATCACCAGTTGTTGGTACAATTACATCTCCAGTATCAATTGGAGCATAAGGATCATTCTCACAATGGAAAGAAACAATTGGCACGTCTCCTAATTGTAGCCAAGAAATATCAGCAAGAGCTCCACCTAAATTAAATGCCATACTTACTTCGGAACTGTAAGAAGGGTTGTTAGGAATATTCCATAACTCAGTTTGCCCTGTTGGAGAAGCAAAATCAGGCAGAAATGCAGAGTCAGTTCCATTTACATTACCAAAGAAAGGAGCATAAACATAAGGTGATGGAGGTGTAGTTGCTAAATTCATAAATTTAGGAATATACATCTGAGTTGCTGTATCTAAAGTAGCTACTCCTAATGAGATATAAGCTCCAGTGCCATGCCCACCGATGACGATTTTTGTAGGGTCAATGCCATAAGTATTTCCAGTAGCCTCAGTCATTCTCATGTATCTTACCATAGCTCTTGCATCTTGTATTCCTCTGTATGCAGCTTGTATAAGAGAAGAAGTTCTAGTCGCTTGGTCAGTTGATGTTGGATTCCAACCTAGTCTGTTGCTAAAAGCAACAGCAACATAACCTTTCTTTGCCCATCTAGTACATTGCTCAACAATAGATGAATCAGTTTTTGTTCCTGTTGGTTGACCATTAACTACTGCAGGTAAAAATGAACCTGTATGAGCTAATATGATTACTGGTCGATTAACAATACTATCTCCTGTTGGCTCGTAAATATCACACACTAAATCAGTTGCAGCAGGAGGTAAACTCTGTAACATTGGTAAAATACTAATGTTATTTGCATAAACAACATCAGAAGTTACTGTAACTCCAGTAAAGATATCATCAAGATATCTGGTTTGAGCATCAGCAGAAATACCAATACTTAAAAAGAGAACAGCTAAAATTGATTGTAAAGTTTTTTTCATAATTTTATTTTTTATTTATTAAGTTACAATGTTACAACTTTTATTTGATATCAAATAACAGAGAGCAATAAGTCATCCTTCCTATATATGGACCACCATACACTTCATAGTGCATATTGTTTAATAAATTAGATGACCCTACTTTAATTGTTGCATTTAATTGTTGCATTTTTTTGCTGATTTGTAAATCTACTAAATCATAAGTTGGCACAATTCCAGTAAACTGTGGAGATCCTTCAAAAATAAATTCTTCAACCCATTTATAGTTAATGCTAAAGCTAAAATCACGCAAAATATTCTTTGTTGCAGATAAATGAATATCTCTACCAATTACACCCAGATTGTATTTGTGCTCTGGTGTGTTGTAAGCAGGAATAATTGGGTCGTCTTCTCCTTTTTTATTTAGTTTATTCCAGGAGTAGTTTCCGTTAAGAGTAATGTTGGGAGATAAATAATAATTCATACCAATTGATGCTCCTTGGGTTGTTACTGTGCTTTGGGCGTTTGCAGCCATTCTGTAAGCTTGAATTGAAGGCATTGAAATGTCATAGGCATCAGGATTACTATTACCGATGGTGTCAAATTTAACTCCAATTTGATAACCAATAAAATCAGTGTATTTTGAATAATAATAATTTGCATCTAAATATACTTTGTTGAAAAAAGTACTTCTATATCCCACTTCAAATGATTGTGCTTTTTCAGGTTTTATTGGGGCTACACTAAAAAATTCTAAACTATCTTTTGATAGCTGTGCTGGTAAATAATAATTGATCAGAGATTGAACTGTCACTAAGTTCTCTCCATAATCTTCTCCATGCCCTTGAAGATTTCCAATCAAAATGGCTCTACCAACATTATAAAATAAGTATTGATCAGAGAGTGTTGGATTCCTAATTGCAGATGAGAATGAAAAACGAATAATATCTTTTTCACTGGGCTTTAAAACCAAAGACATTGCAGGAGAAAAATTCAAATCAAAGTTTTCATTTTTATCTGCTCTAAATGTACTATTCATCTTTAAAAAATCACCAAATAAATTTGTTGCAATTCCTGTATAGAATCCTGCTTCTTTATTTGTAATCATAGTTGAGGTATCCATAAACAAACTCCCTTTTGTGTCAGGATTATATTGTCTGAAATTTGCACCAATCTTTATAGTTGCAAAATCTTTGTTAAATTGATATTCTGAGTGTATATGGTTTAAAGCTGATTTGTCATAAAATCCAGTTCCTCCATTTAAATAAGCTGTTTTTGAAGTGATGTCTTCTAAAGCAGCTTTAAATTCTTCAGTTCCTGGTACAAGTCTATTTGATTCTAAATCAGTTAAATCACGAACAGTACCATGATTTGCAATAATTAGATCAGTATTTGCATTTAAAACAGAATCGCAAATATTTGTAAACTCATTTTGATTGTAAGCAGTTTCGTTAATTAAATAACTGTAGTAAAAACTACCAGTATTAAAATCCATAGAATCTAATTGCATTAAATACTCAAAGTTTACATCATCCCAACTAAAATTGTCTTTCCAGTTGTTTTTATAAGCTGTATACCATTGTTGGTTGTCAACTTGATTGTATTCTTGTAATTTTAAAGCTGTAAAAACTGCATCATAACTATCTCCTGCATCTTCTTCAGTTCTATAAGCTCGTATAAAAAACTTATCCTTTTGCCTTAATTCAAGTTTATTTTGCCAAAACTGAATGTTTTTTAAACTAAATCTGTTATCCCCTTGGTAAACAGTTGTTCCTGTACTGTAATTTAAGGCATAGATTAACTCAGTTTTAGGAGTTAACATAAAATGTAAAGAAGATTGTGCTTTAAAATTTTTTGTATTATAATCAACAATATCTTTCTCCATATATCCTGTTCTGTGGAATTTGCCTAATCCAGGATGTGTAAAGTAGTTTAAGTTAAAGTTATCTCTTACATCATTTAAATTCCCATCAGTATCTTCATCACCATATCTATTGATTGCATCATAACCTCCTGGATTATCAGATGAAGTTGTTCCATCAACTGCAGCCATATTATCTGCTTCCCAATCATGGGCTTGCATATATGATACATTAATTTTAAATGCAAAGATATCTTCTCCTTTGCTGTTTTGGAATTTTTCTGCTAACCTAACAGAGTTTTCAAATAAATTCCTGCTCCCAAACTTATATTGAATAGAAAGGCCTGGTTGCATAAATGGATTTCTTGTTTCCAAGCTAATAACACCATTAAAAGCGTTAGGACCGTAATAAGCTGAACTTGCTCCTTGGATAATTTCTACTCTTTGTATATCAAGTTCTGATGATCCTAAAAAATTACCTAATGAAAAGTTAAGTCCTGGTGATTGATTATCAACTCCATCAATTATTTGAAGTGAACGAACAGGAGATGTGCTATTAAAACCTCTTGTGTTAATTACTTTAAATCCTAAACTTGCAGATGTAATGTCAACTCCTTTAAGCGCTCCAAGGCCATCATAAAAATTAGCAGAAGGTGTTTCTTTAATTGCAATCATATCTAGAGATTCAACTGTAAGTGCAGATTCTTTTTGTTTCTGAGTAATTCTGCTATCAACAACCTTAACTTCTTTTAAGTTTTTACTATCAGCAAAAAGTTTAATTGCTTTAGGGTTTTGTGAATTTACTTCAATTTCTAGACTTTTGTATCCTAAGTAGCTAATGCTTAATATTGTTGGTAATTTCCCTTTGTAAATGATTGAGTATTCTCCATCAAAGTTAGTTGAAATTCCTTTGCCACTTTCTTTTATTATTACTGTTGCGCCAATTAATGTTTCGTTAGAAAGCCCATCAATAATTTTTCCTTTAATCTGTATTTGAGCAATAGCAGAGAATGTAAATAATAGCAGTAAAAAAAAAGATAAAAGTTTTCTCATTTATAATTTCAGTATAGCAAAAGTAAGAAAACTTTATTCAACAATTAGCTTTCTGCTTAAGCCTTCAAAAAGTACAATATAAATTCCTTTAGGAAAATTAGATGTATTAACTAAAAGAGTAGTGTTATTTTTCATACTAATATAAATAGTATTTCCTAATAAATTTTTAACAGTTACGTGTCCTTTTGATTTACTTTTTAATGTAAAACTATCTTTTGCAGGATTCGGAAAAATTTGAAGATATTCTTCAGTAATTTGATTGTTAATACTTGATGATGTAGTATCTGTTAAAAGAGAATCACTACTAAAATAAGCAATACCTCCAGATAAGTTTCCAACTATCATGTCTGGCTGATTATCATTATTGATGTCTGCAAAAGTAAAAGTACATTTTCCTCCATCCCAAATTGAATTAACAGTACTGTTTACTGGAGAGAATAGTCCATTTAGGTTTCCGTCAATATTGGTAAATTGATAAATTGTTCCGCTATAACTCCCCACAAAAAGCTGATAAACGCCATTGCTATCAATCAATTTAGGACTACTATAGCCTGTGCTAATAAAATTAGCATCTACATCAATCCCACCCCAGTTTGTAATAGTAGTATCAAAGACAGCAGTTGACATACTTCCGGAATTAGGTAAGTAGTTAATTGTTCCATCTTGTTCTCCTATAATAAGATCAATAAGTCCATCGCTATTTACATCTATAAGTTGAGGGTGTGCAAACTGCCCAACATCAATTCCTTGATAATTAGGTGCAGAAAGTTGTAAATTCCCTCCACCATTATTAGTGAAAAGATGCACTTTTCCATCAGCATCACCAACAATCAAATCTTGAGTTCCATCTCCATTAATATCCCCAAAAGTTGGACTTAAATTTAAAGCCGGGATATTCAAGATTGTATTTAAATTAATTGACGATATATTAAGCCAGTCCCTATCAATTAAATTAAACTCAGCAACAGAATCATTGCCAATATTCTCAAATAAAGCTAATGATGAAATAGGGTCATTGTTTGGATCATGGTAGCCATAATTCCCAACCACCAAATCTTGTAAACCGTCATTGTTGTAGTCATAAAAATGAGGGTGGGAGCCAGCACCTAAATCAATCATATTTTGTTGTAAAAAGTCATTTTGAACAAAAGAAAAATCTGGTAAGTTATTTTGCCCAGAATTTTCATAGAGCCAACAACTTTCATAGTTCTCAGAATTGTTTTCACTATTTGTAGTAACTATCAAATCTTTTACACCGTCATTTGTAACATCAACATAATAAGAACCTGGGTAAACATGCATTTCTGCAGCTATTGTACTGTTAAAATTTTGAGGAAAAATAGAATCAACAGCTGTCATTATTGCATTTTGATTATCGCCACCATTAATTAATAGATTCAAGTTGTTGTAGCTAATATCTCCAAGAACTAAATCTTTATCATCGTCATTATCAATATCAATAGCAAGTAAAGTTGAACCAGCATGTTTTTCTTTTGCATTTAAATTATTAGGGTTTTCAACTTGAGGGCATTGACAATTAGGGCAATTAAGTATGTAAGAATTTAGTCCTTCATAAAAAAGTCCCCAGCAACTTTCTGAAAACTCAAAAGCAACAGTATCACAACTTCCTATAAGTTCCATAGCCATGTTTTTGTGGTACTCTACAAATCCTCCCAAAATAGAAAATGTAAGGATGTCCAAATCACCATCATAATCAATGTCAGTAATAGCAGGAATATCAACTGGGCTGATGTAAATATTTAGGTTGTTGGATCCGTAATTTGACAAAACCAGAGAGGTGACTAGGCTAAAACTTAGGCTTGTGGTTGAGGTGTTTTTATAAATTGCCATTCCTCCTGACGAGTAGGTGTAGATGTCATTTTTCCCATCACAGTTGTAGTCTTCTAAAAGCATCCAGTCGTGTACGGATGGAAAATTCTCTCTGTATTTTGGTGCGTATATATAAGTTCCATTTTCATTTATAAAAGGACTTATTTTATTGCCTGATTTATCAAAAACCACTAAATCCATTACTCCATCTAAATTTAAATCAATATTTGAAAATTGTCCAGCATTTATTCCACCAGATAATGGAGATGAGAATTGTGTTCCATTTTCAGTAAAATGAAGTGACGTGTCTCTGTTTAATGTCATTTGTGAAAATGATAAAATTGAAGAGAATATAAATCCTAAAATAAAAGCGTGTTTTAGTCTCATTTGATAATTTTTTTACAAAATAACACAATATTTTTTACAGTAGATAATCTTATTACTTTTTATCTTACATACTCATGAGTAAAGTTTCCTATATAGTAATTGTATTATTTGCTTTATAATTTTATATTTGCCGACTTTAAAAAAACACGATAAAAATAAAGATTATGCAAAACAGAAATGTTATTAAAATTTTCGCAATCCTATTCGCAGTAGTTTGTCTGTACCAACTATCGTTTACTTGGATTGTTGGTGGAGTAGAAGATGATGCGGTTGCTTATGCTGCAAATTATGAAGCTGATGAACAAGAAGCAAAACAAAAATTCTATTTAGATTCAATTAATAGTGAGCCAGTATTTGATATTTTTTTAACTGAATATACTTTTGCTGAGTGTCAGCAAAGAGAATTAAATTTAGGACTTGACCTTAAGGGGGGAATGAATGTAACTCTTGAAGTTATGGTTGTTGATGTTGTTAAAGCATTGTCTAATAATAGTAAAGATGTAGCGTTTACTACTGCAATTACCAATACTTTAAATGCTCAAAAGGACAGTCAAGATGATTTTGTTACTCTTTTTGGAATGGAATATGAAAAAGTTGCTCCAGGTGCAAATATTGGTTTATCTGCAATTTTCTCAACTCCTGATTTAAGAGATAAAATCCAATTTGCTTCAACTAACCAAGAGGTTATTGCTGTTTTAGCTATTGAGGTTGAAGATGCAATTTCTCGTTCATTTAATATCTTAAGAAGTAGAATTGACCGTTTTGGGGTAACACAACCAAATATACAGAGGTTAGAGACTGCTGGAAGAATTTTAGTTGAACTGCCTGGTATTAAAGATCCTGAAAGAGCAAGAAAATTATTGCAATCTACTGCTCAATTAGAGTTCTGGGAAACTTACGAATATAATGAGTTGTTTCAAGGATTCGAATCTGCTAATGCATATTTAAGAGATATAGAAAATGCAAATGCAAGTACGACAGATACTACTGAAGAAATTACAATTGTTGAGGAATTGAAAGCTGAGAAAACTATTGAAGAAACTGAAGATGAAAACTCTTTATTGGTTGATGTTTTGGAAAGTGATTCATTAGTATCCGATTCTGCAAGTGCAGGATTAAGCTTTGAAGAATTTGCTGCTGAAAATCCATTATATGCTGTTTTATACCCTAATGTTAATCAGCAAACAGGTCAGTTAAATCCAGGTCCTGTAGTTGGAGTATGTGCTGTAAAAGACACTTCTGCTGTTAATGCTTACTTAAGTGACAATGCAGTAAGAAAGTTCTTTCCTGTTGATGCAAAATTTTCTTATACTGTAAAACCTTATGATCCTGATGGAAAATTTGTTCAGTTGGTTGCTTTAAAATCTGATAGAGGTGGTAAGGCTGCTATGGAGGGTGATGTTGTAACTGATGCAAATGAAGCTTTTGGTCAGTATAGTTCAACAGCTGAGGTTTCTATGGAAATGAATGCAGAGGGAGCTAAACAATGGAAAAGACTAACTGCTGATAATATCGGGAAATCTGTTGCTATTGTACTTGATGGTTATGTGTATTCTTACCCAACTGTACAAGCTGAAATTGCTGGAGGAAGATCTTCTATTACTGGTAATTTTACTTTAAATGAGGCAAAGGATTTAGCTAACATTTTAAAGTCTGGTAAATTACCTGCTCCTGCTCGTATTATTGAAGAAGCAATTGTTGGTCCTTCTCTTGGCGAGGAAGCAATTAATGCTGGTATGTCATCATTTATTTTTGCCTTACTTTTAGTATTAGCATACATGATATTCTATTATAGTAGTGCGGGTATAGTTTCTAACATTGCTCTTATAGCGAATGTATTTTTTATCTTTGGTGTGTTATCATCATTAGGCGCAGTACTTACGCTTCCAGGTATTGCAGGTATTATTCTTACTATTGGTATGTCGGTTGATGCAAATGTACTTATTTATGAAAGAATTCGTGAGGAATTGAGAAATGGTAAAGGATTAAGATTAGCAATTTCTGATGGATATAACAGTGCATACAGTTCAATTATTGACGCTAATGTTACTACTTTATTAACGGGTATTATTCTTTATACTTTTGGTACAGGTCCAATTAAAGGATTTGCTACTACACTTGTTATTGGTATTTTAACTTCACTTTTTGCAGCGATCTTTATTACAAGATTAGTTATTTCAGCAAGATTAGCGAAAGGTAAAACACTTTCTTTTACTACTAAACTAACTGATGGTGCATTTAAAAACATTAACATTGATTTTATTGGAAAAAGAAAAAAATTCTACATTTTGTCTTCTGTAATTATTTTAATTGGTATAGGTTCGTTAGTGACTAAAGGATTAAATTATGGTGTTGATTTTGTAGGTGGAAGAACTTATGTTGTTAGGTTTGATGAAACTATAAATAATGAAGATTTAAGAGCATCTTTATCGGCTATATTTGTTGATGCTGATGGGTTGAATTATACACCTCAAGTTAAAACTTTTGGTAATGATAATCAAGTAAAAATTACTACTTCATTTATGATTGAAAGTAATGAAATTACTACTGATGCAATTGTTGAATCAAAATTAAATGAAGGATTAGTTACTACTGGCTTACAATATGAGGTTATGAGTTCTCAAAAAGTTGGGCCTACTATTGCTGATGATATTAAAGATGCAGCTGTATGGTCAGTGTTCTTCTCATTGTTAATTATCTTCTTATATATTTTAGTAAGATTTAGAAAATGGCAATTTAGTTTAGGTGCTGTTGCTGCAGTATTCCATGATGTATTAATTGTACTTTCTATATTTTCTATTTTCTATGGTATGTTGCCTTTCTCTTTAGAGATTGATCAAGCATTTATTGCTGCTTTACTTACTATTATCGGTTATTCTCTTAATGATACTGTGGTAGTATTTGATAGGGTAAGGGAGTTTATGAATAACAATACTAAGAAAGGGGTACATGAGTTAATTAATGGCGCATTGAATTCTACACTAAGTAGAACGGTAAATACATCTTTAACTACATTCTTTGTATTACTTATAATCTTTATTTTTGGAGGTGAGGTAATTAGAGGGTTTATGTTTGCTTTAATGGTGGGTGTTATTGTGGGTACTTACTCTTCACTATTTGTAGCATCTCCTATTATGTTAGATACTATTAAAAAGAAAGAAGTAAAATCAAAAAGAAATTAATTAGTTTATAATTTTAATAAAAAGCCCTTTCATTGAGAGGGCTTTTTTATTTTTGCAATATGTTATTATTTATAGGAGGGCCAGAAATCATTGTTGTATTGCTTTTTATAGTCATGTTTTTTGGTTCAAAAAAAATACCAGAACTTGCTAAGGGTTTAGGTAAAGCTATGCGTGAGGTAAAGGATGCTTCTAACGAAATTAAAAAAGAAATCCGTGATAGCGCTACATCTATTAATGATGATCTTGATATTACTAAATAATAAGTTCTACTATTAGTAGTTGGTTTATTTATAATTTTTCTAAAAATCAGATTTGCAAAAAAGTAGGTGTTTTTTTGTTACTTATCTTTATTTCTTAACTTTATTATAATTTAAGTTAAAAATTAACAATTTGTTGATAAAATAGTTTTACTGCTATTAAGTTTAGTAGTGTAATTTATTGCTTTTTCTTCTATATTTGCCATAAATATTACTAATCTAAAATTTTAACTAGAAATGAAAACTAAATTAGAATACATCTGGCTTGATGGTTACTTTCCAACCCAAAATATGAGGAGTAAAACCAAAGTTGTTGATGATTTTGATGGTACTATTGAAGCTTGTCCAGTATGGGCATTTGATGGGAGTTCAACTATGCAAGCTTCTGGTGATTCATCTGATTGTCTTTTAAAACCTGTTGCAATTTTTCCTGATCCTCAAAGGATTAATGGATTTTTAGTAATGACAGAAGTTATGAATGCGGATGGAACTCCTCATGCTACTAATGCAAGGTCAAGTATTTTAGATGATGATAATGATTTTTGGTTTGGTTTCGAGCAAGAATATTTCCTTATGGATGTTGAAACTCAGTTGCCTTTAGGTTTCCCACTTGGTGGTTACCCAGGTCCTCAAGGTATGTATTACTGTTCAGTAGGAGGTAAAAATACTCATGGCAGGTCATTTGTTGAAGAGCATGCTGATTTATGTATTGAGGCTGGAATTAATTTTGAAGGTATCAATCAAGAAGTTGCTTGTGGACAATGGGAATTCCAACTTTTTGCAAAAGGTGCTAAAAAAGCTGGAGATGAACTTTGGGTAGCTCGTTACTTATTAGATAGGTTAACTGAAGATTATAATTACTATATTGAGTACCACCCAAAGCCAATTAAAGGAGATTGGAATGGTTCAGGTATGCATGCTAATTTTTCAAATTCTACTTTAAGAGAATGTGGTTCTAAGGAAACTTACTTGCAAGTTTGTGAAGCTTTTCGTTCTGTAACTAAGGAACATATTGATGTTTATGGTGAATATAATGATCAAAGATTAACGGGACTTCATGAAACGGCTTCAATAACTGACTTTTCTTATGGAATATCAGATAGAGGAGCTTCAATTAGAATTCCTATTTTAACTATTGACAATGGATGGAAAGGTTACTTGGAGGATAGAAGACCTGCTTCAAATGCAGATCCATATAAAATTGCGTCTAGAATCATTAAAACTGTAAAATCAGTAGTGTAGTATTAGTTAACAATCAACTTGTTATAATTCTGTTTTTCTGTTTTTAATAAGTTTGTAAATTATTGCCTATTTTAGCACGAATAATAAAAATCATAATATGAAAAAATTATTACGCTTACTTTCCATCTTCATTTTTTTAGTTACTATTTCTCATTCTGATGTTTATGCTCAGAAAAAAAGCAGAAAATTAAAGAAAGCTGACATGGCTTTTAGTTTAGAAGAATATTCTAAAGCTGCTGAACTTTATAAAAAAGCTTATCAGAAAACTAAAAATAGAGCTATAAAAGCTGAAATTATCTTTAAGCAAGCTGAATGTTACAGGATGTCAGGTAACGTAAAGCGTGCTGAAAGCTATTATAAAAGAGCAATAAAAGCTAAGTATCCTGATGTTACTGTTTATTTAAGGTATGCTGATGTGTTAAGAATGCAAGGAGATTTAGATGAGGCTGTTACTCAATACACTAAATATATTCAATTAAATCCTACTGATGTTAGGGGGGAAATGGGATTAAAATCGTGCAATTTTGCATTAAAATGGATGGGTTTACCAACAAGATATAAAGTAGAATTAATGCCTATTGTTAATTCTAGGTATAGTGATTATTCAGCTTCATTTGGTAATGGAGAATATACTGAGATGTATTTTACATCTTCAAGATCAGGAGGTTTAACTGATAAGTTAGATGCCAGAACAGGTGAGCCTTTTACTGATGTATGGTTCACTAAAATTAATAAAAAAGGTGCTTGGAGCAGACCAATTGTTATGCCTGAGCCATTAAACTCTGAAGGAAATGAAGGTTCTGTATTTGTAAATAAAAGGGGTACAGTTATGTATCTTACTCAATGTAAAGTTGAAAAGAAGAAAGATTTAGGTTGTGGTATTTATGTTTCTAAAAGAAAAGGTAAACTTTGGGGTGCGACTCAAATGCTTCAAGTAAAATTAGATAGTAATACAACTATTGGTCATCCTGCTTTAAGTGATGATGAGACATTTCTTGTTTTTTCATCCGATTTAGCAGGTGGTTATGGGGGTAAAGATTTATGGATATCAGTAAAAGAAAAGAGAAATAGATGGAGTGACCCAGTAAATTTAGGACCTCTTGTTAATACTCCTGGAGATGAAATGTTTCCTTTCTTGGCAGATAATGGAGTTATTTACTTTGCATCTAATGGTCATGTTGGAATGGGAGGGTTTGATATTTACAAAACTTCTGAAGATGAAAATGGTGCTTATATTCTACCTGTTAATTTAAAATCACCAGTGAATTCATCTTTTGATGATTTCGGTATGATAGTTGAAACAGGAGGAGAAAGAGGTTATTTAACTTCTAATAGAACTGGAGGAAAAGGAGGTGATGATATTTATCAGTTTGAATTACCTGCTTTAGTTTTAAATCTTAAAGGTATTGTTACTGATTCTAAAACTGGCGCAATTATGACAGGTGTTAAAGTTCAGTTAATTGCTAATGATGGAACTTCTAATGAAGTTGAAACTGATAATACAGGTAAATATGAATTCAAATTAATGCCTCTAACTTCTTACGAAATTGCAGTAAATACTGAAGGCTATTTAAAGAAATCAGTAAATGAAACTACTGTTGGTATTGAGTTAAATAAATCATTTATTGTTGATCTTAGTATTGATCCTGTAAAGAAAGAGATTATTTTACCACTAATTAAGTATGATTTTAATAAAGCAGAATTAAGACAAGAATCAATTATTGATTTAGATCAACTTGCTGAGTCATTACTTGATAATCCTAATGTAGTAATTGAACTTAAATCTCATACTGATTTTATTGGTTCAAATATACAAAATAACACACTATCTCAACAACGAGCTGATGCTTGTATAGCTTATTTAGTAAGTCAAGGTATTGATGCAGGACAATTAGTAGCTAAAGGAATGGGTGAAAAAGAACCATTTGTAATTGAGGAAAAAGATAGTAGATTTAAGGTTGGTGATGTGCTTACTGAATCATACATTAAAAAGATTAGATTTAAGAATAATAGAGAAAAAGCACATCAATATAATAGAAGGACATCTTTTAAAGTATTGAGAGAAGATTATGTTCCTTCCAATGATAATAAGTAAATAACATAAAGATATTAGAAAAGCGTCCTATTTATAGGATGCTTTTTTTTACAATTATGGTAACAGATAGATACAATCAAAGAGGAGTTTCGGCTGATAAAGAGGATGTGCATAATGCAATCAAAAATGTAGATAAAGGACTTTTTCCATCTGCATTTTGCAAGATTGTCCCTGACTATTTAAGTGGTGATGATGATTATTGTTTAATAATGCATGCTGATGGTGCTGGGACAAAATCATCATTAGCATATATGTATTGGAAAGAAACTGGTGATATTTCAGTGTGGAAGGGAATTGCTCAGGATGCACTGATTATGAATATTGATGATTTGTTGTGTGTCGGTTCAACTGATAATATCATGCTTTCATCAACTATTGGAAGAAATAAATCTCTGATTAATGGTGCTGTGCTTTCTGAAATTATTAATGGTACTGAAGAACTTTTAGAGGAATATAAAAAGTTTGGTGTAAATATCATTCCTACTGGAGGTGAAACTGCTGATGTTGGGGATTTAGTGCGTACAATTATTGTAGATTCTACAGTAGTTGCTCGCATGAAAAGAACTGATGTTATTGATAATGCTAATATCAAACGAGGTAATGTTATTGTTGGTTTATCATCTTCAGGTATGGCAACTTATGAAACCGAATATAATGGTGGTATTGGAAGTAATGGATTAACTTCTGCTCGTCATGATATCTTTTCAAAAGTTTTGGCAGAGAAATACCCGGAGAGTTTTGATCCTTCTGTACCTTTGGATTTGGTGTATTCTGGATCTAAAAAACTAACCGATTCAGTTGAAGGTTCTGATCTTGATGCGGGTAAATTAGTGCTTTCTCCAACTAGAACTTATGCGCCAATTATTAAAACAATTTTAGATAAATATAGGGGTCAGATTAATGGAATGGTACATTGCAGTGGTGGTGCTCAAACTAAAGTATTGCATTTTGTAAATGATGTTCATGTAATAAAGGATAATATGTTTGACTTGCCTCCTTTGTTTAAACTGATTCAAGAAGAATCAGGCACAGATTGGAAGGAGATGTACAAAGTATTTAATATGGGACACAGAATGGAGCTTTATGTTTCTGAGGAGATTTCAGAAGATGTTATTGCTATTTCAAAATCCTTTAATGTGGCTGCTCAAATTGTAGGTAGAGTAGAAGATTTTAAAGGTAAAAAATTAACTATTAATTCCGAATTTGGAACATATATATATTAGAATGTTAGATAAATTATCCGCTATAAACAATAGATATAAAGAGGTTGAAAAACTAATTTCTTCTCCTGATGCTATGAATGACATGAAACTTTATGTTCAGCTCAGTAAGGAATATAAAGATTTAGATCCTATTATAGAGGCATACAAAACATATCGTGATTTGGTGGGTAATATTGCAGAGGCAAAAGAAATTTTATCAGAAAGTGATGATGCTGAAATGAAGGAAATGGCAAAAATGGAACTTGATGAAAATTTGTCCAGAAAAGATGAAATGGATGAGGAAATTAAAGTTCTTTTAATTCCAAAAGATCCAGCTGATGCTAAAAATGCAGTAATTGAGATTAGAGCTGGTGCTGGAGGTGATGAGGCTAGTATTTTTGCAGGAGATTTATATAGAATGTATTCTGCTTACGCTCAAACAAGAGGTTGGAAAATGGAATTAGTTGATGTAGCTGATGGAACTTCTGGAGGGTATAAGGAGATTATTGTAAATATTTCAGGTGAAGATGTTTACGGACAATTAAAATTTGAAAGTGGAGTTCATAGAGTGCAAAGAGTTCCTCAAACAGAGACACAAGGTAGAGTTCATACATCTGCAGCAACTGTAATTGTATTGCCAGAGGCTGAGGAATTTGATATAGAATTATTGCCATCTGATATTAGAAAAGACACCTATTGTTCTTCAGGTCCTGGAGGGCAATCGGTAAATACAACTTACTCAGCAGTTCGTTTAACCCATATTCCTACTGGAGTTGTAGCTCAATGTCAGGATCAAAAATCACAACATAAAAATTATGATAAGGCATTAAAGGTTTTGCGTTCTAGAATTTATGAAATTGAATTACAAAAGAAGTTAGAAGAAGATGCTAAGCATAGAAAAACAATGGTTTCCTCTGGAGATAGATCTGCAAAAATTAGAACTTATAACTATCCACAAGGGAGAGTTACGGAGCACAGAATTAGTTTGACTAAATATAATCTCCAGAACGTAATTGGTGGTGATATTCAGGAATTTATTGATGAATTACAATTAGCTGAAAATGCTGAAAAACTTAAAGTTGGAACCGCTTCATCTAATGAATAGAGAACAACTCATAGCTCAAATTAAGAAAAAACAATCTTTTCTTTGTGTAGGATTGGATACTGATATTAATAAAGTTCCAAAACATTTATTGGAATTAGAAGATTCTATTTTTGAGTTTAACAAGCAAATAATTGATGCTACTAAAGCATTTTGTGTTGCATACAAACTTAATATTGCTTTTTATGAAGGTATGGGAGTTAGAGGTTGGGAAAGTTTGCAAAAGACATTAGATTATATCCCGGGAAACATTTTCACTATTGCTGACGCAAAAAGGGGGGATATAGGCAATACATCCAGTATGTATGCTCGTGCATTTTTTGAAAACATGACTTTTGATTCTGTTACCGTTTCTCCTTACATGGGTTCGGATTCTGTAAAACCTTTTTTAGATTTTGAGGACAAATGGGCAATTGTTTTAGCGCTTACATCTAATAAAGGAGGTTTAGATTTTCAGAAGATTGAAGATAAAAATGGTAAACAATTATTTGAGCAAGTCTTAGAAATTTCTAAAAATTGGGGGACTGATGCAAATATGATGTATGTAGTTGGAGCTACAAGAGCAGAACAACTGTCTGAAATTAGAGAAATCATTCCAAATCATTTTTTATTAGTACCTGGTGTTGGTGCACAAGGTGGAAATCTACAAGATGTTGCAAAATATGGAATGAATGCTGATTGTGGATTATTAGTTAATTCTTCAAGAGGAATTATTTATGCAGGAAATGATGTTGATTTTGCTGAAAAAGCAATAGTTGAAGCTCAAAAATTACAGCAAGAAATGGCTGTTATTCTATCAGATTTAGGAATCTAAAACGTTATTCGATAAACAATATATCCAAACCATTCATGTATGAGGGTTTCCCATTTCTCAATTGCATCAGCTTTAGGCAAAAATAAATATTCAACCCCATAACTAGCATATGAAGTTGTGCAATCAGTCGGGAAAGCTGTTGTTTGTATACCAGCTCTTTCAAAACAATACTGAGCTCTTTTCATATGTTGAGCTGATGTAATTAGTAAAACCCTCGAATTAGGGATTTTCTGTTTTAGAATTATTGCAGATTTAAAAGCATTTTCTTTTGTGTTCCTAGATGTGTTCTCTATAATAATATCTTTACTTGGAATTTTATTTTTAATAAGATAATTTTGCATGGCATTGGCCTCATTATATCCATTGTTAAATAACGTGCCGTTCCCACCACTTAACATTATTTTATTAATTATCCCTTTCCTATAAAGTAGCTGAGCATCCATCAGTCTATCAGCATGTTTATTAAAATTATGAGCTTCTGTTATTGGATCAAAATCTGAAATTCCTCCTAAAACGACACCAACATCATAAGTTGTCGTAGGGTTAAATCTTGGTACCTCCCAAAGTATTGCACAGCTATCAGCAAAAAAACTATTGCTAAAGAAATAAAAAGTAATTAGTAAAGTAAAAAGAAGTTTCCTCCTTTTATTTTTAAAAATTAGAGAACTAATTAATAGAAGAAAAATCCAGATGATTGGTTTGCTCAAAAACGCTAGTAGTTTGGACGCTATGAAAAACATAAGTTTTTATTTATCAAAGATAAGTTATTATCATATAATAGTAAAAAGATTTATTACTTTTTAAATTATGTTTAACTTGCAGCAATAAAAATAACTAATAAAGAATGATTAATCTTGTTCGTAAAATTTTTACAAAGCAGTTCTTTGGTGTAAGTTCTTGGTGGGGTAATACACTAGGAATTAAAGCATCATTTATTCGTTTATTTTTTATTTATTTGGCCTTCACTAATACTCTAACTATTTTGATATATTTGTCTATGATTTTCTTATTAAAGATAAGCAATCATTTTAAATATAGAAAACGAAAAAGTGTTTTTGATTTATAATAATTATGGAAAATTTACAAATAAAACTTACTGTATTACTTTTACTTATTGAAGTTATTGCTTTTGCATGGTTGATTATTGATATACAGAAATCTAAGAAAAATCAAAATAAGATTATCGAATTAGAGCATCAGATATTAAAAGTTGAAGATTCAATTATGGAGCTTGAAAAGACTATTGTTGAAAAGATTGATATACTAATTGATAAATCTAATGACTAAAAGAAAAATTCTTGGTGTTTGTGCTTGGCTTGCGGATAAATTCGGTCTTGATGTTGGCGGCTTAAGAATTTTATTTGTTGCTGCAGCTGTCTTGGGTCTTGGCTCCCCAATCTTAATTTATTTTATTATGTATTTATTAAAACCTAGTTCATACTAAATGAAGATTCTAATTACAGGAAGTAATGGTTTATTGGGTCAAAAACTCTTACATAAATTACGAAAGGACTACTTCGTTGAACTTATAGCAACTTCCAAAGGGAGCAATAGAGTAACAGAGACAAGCAACTACACTTATTTTGATTTAGATATCACAAATAATGATGCAGTTGATGAGCTTATTGAAAGCGAGAAACCGCAAGTTGTTGTTAATACGGCAGCCATGACTAATGTCGATTTGTGTGAGTATGAAAAGAAGAATTGTGGTGCTTTAAATGTTGATGCAGTAAGATACTTGGCTGATGCTTGCGCTAAAATTGATGCACATCTAATTCAGATTTCAACTGACTTTATTTTTGATGGAAAGGACGGTCCTTATAAAGAGAAAGACAAGCCAAATCCTCTTTCTAATTATGGACTTTCTAAGTTAAAATCTGAACAGTTATTGCAAACACATAGTGTAAAATGGACGATACTTAGAACAATGATTGTTTTTGGAGTAGGTGAAAAATTAAGTAAAGGAAATATAGTGCTTTGGGCAAAGGGTGCTTTAGAAAAAGGAGGCCCGTTAAATATTATTGACGATCAATTCCGTGCTCCAACTCTGGCGGAGGATTTAGCAGATATCTGTATATTAGTTGCCAAGAAAAAAGCCTATGGCATTTTTAATGCTTCAGGAAAAGATATTATGAGTATTTATGAAATGGTAGAAAGGATAGCAAAACACTATGGAAACGCAATAGATAATTTAAATAAGATAAGCACAGCATCACTTAATCAGAAAGCTCTAAGACCTCCTAAAACAGGTTTTATTTTGGATAAATCCATAAATAAATTGGGTTATAACCCACATTCTTTTGAAGAGTGTTTAACTATAATTGATCAACAATTAAAAAAATAGATTAACAATGAAAAACAAATTATCACTTTTTATTCTAATGCTTATTTCAGCTATCTCAGCAAAAGCAGCTACATTAAGCGAAACAATTGATGGCTTTTTTAAGCCAATAGTAGATAACTATTTGGTTCCTGTTATTTTTTGGGATCCTATAAAAGCAATGGGCTTTGATGTAGGTGCTAGTGTTCCTATTGTAGTGGTATGGTTAGTCTTTGGTGCAGTTTATTTTACTTTTAGAATGAACTTTATAAACTTTAGAGGATTTAAACATGCTATAGGTTTAGTAAAAGGAAATTATGATGATCCAAATGATAAAGGAGAGGTTTCTCATTTCCAAGCGCTAACAACAGCTCTTTCAGCAACTGTAGGTTTAGGAAATATAGCAGGTGTGGCCATAGCAATTTCTATTGGTGGTCCTGGGGCAACTTTCTGGATGATAGTAGCTGGACTGCTTGGAATGTCAGCTAAATTTGTAGAATGTACTTTGGGTGTAAAGTACCGTAAACTAGATGAAAATGGAGAAGTATCAGGAGGCCCTATGTATTATTTGCGTGATGGATTAGCTAAATACAACATGGCAGGATTTGGTAAAGTATTGGCAGTTTTATTTGCAATACTTTGTATAGGGGGTTCTTTTGGTGGAGGAAATATGTTCCAAGCCAATCAGGCTTATGCACAGTTAGCTGGCCAGTTTCCAGCATTAGATGGTAATGGTCCAATGTTTGGTTTAATCTTAGCTATCTTAGTTGGTACAGTTATTATTGGAGGTATAAAATCAATTGCTAATGTTACAGAGAAAATAGTACCCTTTATGGCTGCATTATATGTGGGTACTGCACTAATTATTATATTACTTAACATTACTGAAATTGGGAATGTTTTTGCTTTAATATTTAAAGGTGCTTTTGCTCCAGCTGCTGGTTTAGGTGGTATAGTAGGAGTGCTTATTCAAGGATTTAGAAGAGCAGCCTTTTCAAATGAAGCGGGTGTTGGTTCTGCTTCTATTGCACATGCTGCAGCCAAAACAAATGAGCCCGTATCTGAAGGAATAGTTGCTTTATTGGAACCTTTCATTGATACTGTTGTAATTTGTACTATGACAGCTTTAGTGCTTATTATTACAGGTTACCATGATATACAAGGAGTGGAGGGTGCTCAAATGACTTCTCAAGCTTTTGGATCAGTGTTCACATGGTTCCCTTATTTATTGGTAGTTGCTATTTTCTTATTTGCTTTCTCTACTATGATTTCTTGGTCCTATTACGGGCTTAAAGCTTGGACATTTCTATTTGGAAAAAGTAAAGTATCGGAATATTCTTATAAGTTATTATTCCTTATTTTTATTGTGATAGGTTCTTCCGTAAAATTAGGAGCGGTACTTGATTTTTCTGACATGATGATACTAGCAATGGCCTTTCCAAATATTATTGGGTTACTTATTTTATCAAAAGAGGTTAGAGTTGATTTAGATGATTATTACAGTAGATTGAAGTCCGGTGTTATTATGAGATTTAAATAGACCAGCAATATATAATCATGATTAGTCAAAAGATAGACACAGCTATCAGGGAAGTTCCTGATTTTCCAAAACCAGGTATTAATTTTAAGGATATAACTACCCTTTTATTAGATCCCCTTTTATCTGATGAAATTATTGATGCTTTTATTAAGCGTTTAAAAGGAAAAAAGATTGATGCTATTGTTGGAGTAGAAAGTAGAGGTTTTTTATTTGGTTTTTTACTTGCTAATAAAATGAAAATTCCTTTTATTCCAATAAGAAAGGTTGGTAAACTTCCTGGTGAAACTTTAAAATACAAGTACGATTTGGAATATGCATCTGCAGAAGTTGAAGTGCATAAATCAGATATTAAAAAAGGCTGGAATATTGTGGTGCATGATGATCTTTTAGCCACTGGAGGTACTGCTTGCGCTGCTTCAGAACTTATTCAAAAGTTAGGAGCTAATGTCGCTGCTTTAACTTTTGTAATTAGTTTAGATTATCTAAATGGGAGTGAGAAATTAGAAAAATATTCAAAAGAAATAATAAGTTTAAAAAGATATTAGATGGATTTTACAATTAACGAAAACCAAAAAATGATTGCTGATATGATTCAGCAGTTTGGTAAACAAAATATAACTCCTTTTGTACGTGATTGGGATGATAATCAAACTTTTCCTGTTCAAGTATTTAAAAAATTAGGTGAGCTTGGTTTAATGGGTGTTTTAGTTCCTACTGAATATGGTGGATCAGGATTTTCTTATACTGAATATGTAACCGCTATTGAGCAGTTATCTATTCTAGATCCTTCTGTTGGACTTTCTATGGCTGCCCATAATTCATTATGTACCGGCCATATTCTTCAATTTGGAAGTGAGGAACAAAAAAAGAAATGGCTGCCAAAATTAGCATCAGCTGAATGGATCGGAGCGTGGGGGTTAACTGAGCATAATACAGGTTCGGATGCTGGAGGTATGTCAACTACTGCACTAAAAGATGGTGATGAGTGGGTATTGAATGGAGCTAAAAACTTCATCACACATGCAATTTCAGGTGATGTGGCTGTTGTTATTGTTCGTACGGGTGAAAAAGGAGATTCTCGTGGAATGACAGCTTTTGTTGTAGAGAAAGGAACTCCAGGATTTACTTCTGGAAAGAAAGAAGATAAATTGGGTATGCGAGCTTCTGAAACAGCAGAGCTTGTTTTTGATAATTGCCGTGTTCCAGAAGAAAATATATTAGGAAATGTTGGTAGTGGATTTGTTCAAGCTATGAAGGTATTAGATGGTGGTAGAATTTCTATTGGAGCCTTAAGTTTAGGGATTGCAAAAGGAGCTTATTTTGCTGCTAAGGCATATGCTAAAGAACGTGAACAATTTGGAAAGCCAATTGCCCATTTTCAAGCAATTGCTTTCAAACTTGCAGATATGGCTACTGAAATTGAAGCTTCAGAGTTGCTAATTTATAGTGCTGCTGATAAAAAGAATAAAGTTGAGCGTATGACTTTACAAGGGGCTATGGCAAAGTATTATTCATCAGAAGTAGCTGTAAAAGTTGCTAATGATGCCGTGCAAGTACTAGGAGGGTATGGCTATACTAAGGACTTTCCAGTTGAACGTTTTTATCGTGATGCTAAGCTGTGTACTATTGGAGAGGGTACATCAGAAATACAAAAGTTAGTAATTGCAAAACAAATTATAGGATAATGCTTGTTAATTGCAAAGATATTTATATTTTTGCTGCCCAAATTTAAAAAAGAAATATGTTAGTAATACCAGTAAAAGACGGAGAGAATATCGATAGAGCCCTTAAGCGTTTCAAAAGAAAATTCTTAAAAACAGGAACTTTAAAACAACTAAGAGCTAGAAAGCAGTATATAAAACCTACTGAAAGAAATCGAGTTAAGATGCAAAAAGCTGCGTACTCTGAGGCGCTTCTTAGAGATATGGAATAAAAAAATAATTTTTAATTATTATAAAACCTTTTTATTTGTAATTTCGTTACAAGTTTAAAGGTTTTTTTATGTTCAAAAATAAATTCATTACATATCTATCCTCTGAAAAAAGATTTTCTGAGCATACAATTATTTCTTATTCAACTGATTTAGATCAATTTTTAATATTTCTTTCTGAGGAATATCAAATTTCTAATGAAATTTCTGATATTAGTTTTCAAATTGTAAGAAGTTGGATTGCTTCTATGCTTGAAAAAGGTATGACTCCTAGGTCAGTTAATCGTAAAATATCTAGCCTCAAAACTTATTTTAAATTTCTTATAAGGGAGAAGGTAATTTCTGAAAGCCCAATGTTAAAAATTGTTGCTCCCAAATCGAAAAAAAGATTACCAGTGTTTATTGAAGAAAATCAAATCGAGAACTTATTAAATGAAGTGGATTTTGATGAGGGTTTTATTGGTGAGCGTGATAAATTAATTATCGAATTGTTTTATGTGACTGGCATTCGACTTTCAGAGTTGATAAATATTAAGATTTTTGATATTAATTTTAGTAATAGCTTGATTAAGGTTTTAGGAAAACGAAATAAAGAACGTCTTATACCTTTGTCAATCAATATTGTAAATGAGCTTCAGAATTTTGTGAAAAAATACAATCTTAATAATTATCTTTTTACTAATTTAGACGGAACTAAAGTGTATACTAAACTGGTCTATCGAGTTGTTAAGAAATATATAGGTAAGATTAGTAGTGTGAACAAAAAAAGCCCCCATATTTTAAGGCATACATTTGCAACTCATATGCTAAATAATGGTGCAGATATTAATGCTATTAAAGAGCTGTTGGGTCACGCTAATTTAAGTGCAACTCAGATTTATACGCACAATACGATTGAAAAATTAAAAACAGTTTATAAACAAGCTCATCCAAGAGCGTAAAATAATGTAATTATGAATATTCAGATCCAAGCTATCCATTTTGCTGCTGATCAGCAGTTAAAAGATTTTATAAACAAGAAGGTAGATAAGTTAATTTCTATTGATGATTCCATTATTTCTGCTGATGTTTATTTAAAAGTTGATAAACCAGACACTTATGACAATAAAATTGTTGAAATAAAACTTCAATCTGCTGCTGGTGATTTTTTTGCTAAAAAGCAGTCTAATTCATTTGAAGAATCTGCTGATTTAGTTTCTCATGCACTCAGAAAACAAATTCTTAAACACAAGGATAAATAGTACTCAAAATATATTGTCAAAATTAATTTTAAAAAAAGTATTCTTTTTAATTGTCTGTATTAAAAACTTTAATAAATTTGCAGCCCATTTTAAGGGACAGTTCTTTTAAATATACATTAATATAAGCCGATATAGCTCAGCTGGCTAGAGCAGCTGATTTGTAATCAGCAGGTCGTGGGTTCGAGTCCCTCTATCGGCTCTTTTAAGGGGGGATACTCAAGCGGTCAACGAGGGCAGACTGTAAATCTGCTGGCTCAGCCTTCACAGGTTCGAATCCTGTTCCCCCCACAAAATAATTAATGAAATTGCGAGAGTAGCTCAGTTGGTAGAGCGTCAGCCTTCCAAGCTGAGGGTCGCCGGTTCGAGCCCGGTCTCTCGCTCAACTTTTCTGGATTTTTATAATTAGAGGAGTTTTGTGTTTTGAATTTTAACTAAATTAATAATAACTAAAATTAACAAAAAATGGCAAAAGAAAATTTTAATCGTACCAAGCCACACTTGAACATTGGTACAATTGGTCATGTTGACCATGGGAAAACTACTTTGACTGCTGCAATCACTAAGGTATTGGCCGAAGCAGGAGGTGCTGAAGTTCGTGATTTTGACACGATTGATAATGCGCCAGAAGAAAAGGAAAGAGGGATTACAATTAATACATCACATGTTGAATATGAAACAGAGAACAGACATTATGCTCACGTAGATTGTCCTGGTCACGCTGATTACGTAAAAAATATGGTAACTGGAGCTGCACAGATGGATGGTGCAATTTTAGTTTGTGCTGCAACTGACGGACCTATGCCACAAACTAGAGAGCATATCTTATTAGCTAGACAAGTAGGTGTACCTGCAATTGTGGTATTCTTAAACAAAGCTGATATGGTTGATGATGAAGAATTAATGGAATTAGTTGATATGGAAGTTAGAGAATTATTATCATTTTATGATTATGATGGTGATAATACACCTGTAATTGCTGGATCTGCTTTAGGTGGATTGAATGGTGATGCTGAGTGGACTCCAAAGATTAATGAATTAATGGATGCAGTGGATGCTTGGATTCCTGAGCCTGTTAGAGATAACGCTAAGCCGTTTTTAATGCCAATTGAAGATGTGTTTACAATTACAGGTAGAGGAACTGTTGCTACTGGTAGAATTGAGACAGGTGTTGCAAATACTGGTGATTCTGTTGACATTATTGGTATGGGTGCTGAAAAATTATCTTCAACTGTTACTGGTGTTGAGATGTTTAGAAAAATCTTAGATAGAGGTGAGGCTGGTGATAATGTTGGTATTTTATTAAGAGGTATTGAAAAAACTGATATCAAAAGAGGAATGGTTATTTGTAAGCCAGGTTCTGTTGCTCCTCACGCTAAGTTTGAGGCGGAGGTTTATATCTTGAAAAAAGAGGAAGGTGGTAGACATACTCCATTCCATAATAAATACAGACCACAATTCTACATCAGAACAACAGATGTAACTGGTGAGATTTTCTTACCTTCTGGAACTGATATGGTAATGCCTGGAGATAACTTGACAATTACTGTAGAGTTAATCGCTGGAGTTGCAATGAATGAAGGTTTAAGATTTGCTATCCGTGAGGGTGGTAGAACTGTTGGAGCTGGACAGATTACTAAATTACTTTAGTAGTTAAATCATAAAGTTTGACAGTTTAAGGAAGGTTGATTTTCAATCTTCCTTTACTGTGTAAACGGGTGTAGCTCAATTGGTAGAGTAGTAGTCTCCAAAACTATTGGCTGGGAGTTCGAGTCTCTCCACCCGTGCGATTGGAAAAAAGATATAAAATGGCAAAGAAAGAATCATACATTAAAAGCTCATATGATGAGTTAATTAATAAAGTAAGTTGGCCAAAATGGTCAGAATTACAAAGTAGTTCTATTGTTGTTGCTATTGCATCTGCAATTATTGCATTAATAATTTACTTAATGGATCAAACATTCAGTAATATTATGGATGTATTTTATAGTTTATTCGCTTAATATATATTATGGAACAAGAGGTTGAAAATATGAGCTGGTATGTATTAAGAGTAATGGGTGGCAAAGAAAGAAAAACCGTTGCTTTTATTGAGAAGGAGATTGATAGACTTGGGATGCAAGATTTTGTTTCTCAAATACTTGTTCCTACTGAAAAGGTTTATCAGATTAGGAATGGTAAAAAGGTTAGTAAAGAAAGAAATTTCTTTCCTGGATATGTTTTGGTTGAAGCTAATTTAGTTGGTGAGGTTCCCCACATTTTAAAGAATGTTACTAATGTTCTTGGATTTTTAGGAGCGACAAAAGGAGGTGTTCCTGTACCTATGAGAAAGAGTGAGATTAATAGAATATTAGGTAAGGTAGATGAAATGGCTTTAACTGATGAACATGTTAGTATTCCTTTTATTGTTGGTGAAACAGTAAAAGTAATTGATGGACCTTTTAATAGTTTTAATGCCGAGATTGAAGGTATTGATGAAAATAAGAAGAAGTTACAATTAATGGTGAAAATCTTTGGGAGAAAAACTCCTTTAGAATTAAACTTTATGCAAGTAGAAAAATTATAAAGATAAAGAAATGGCAAAAGAAATTTCAGGACTTATTAAGTTACAAATTAGAGGAGGAGCAGCAAACCCTGCACCACCAGTTGGTCCAGCACTTGGAGCAAAAGGAGTTAATATTATGGAATTCTGTAAGCAGTTTAATGCAAGAACTCAGGAAAAAGCAGGAAGTATTGTTCCTGTAGTAATTACTGTTTTTGCTGATAAATCATTTGAATTTATCATTAAAACTGCACCAGCTGCTGCACAAATTTTAGCTGCTGCTAAAAAGAAAAGTGGATCAGGTGAGCCAAATAGAGTTAAAGTTGCAACTATTACTTGGGATCAAGTAAAAGATATTGCAGAAGATAAAATGGCAGATTTAAATGCTTTTAAAATTGAATCTGCAATGAAGATGGTAGCTGGTACTGCAAGAAGTATGGGTGTAAATGTTAAAGGAAATTTTCCTTCATAATTAAATAAATAATTGAACTGATGGCAATTAGTAAAAACAGAAAAGGTGTTTTAGAAAATATTGATTTAAATAAATCATATAATTTAGATGAAGCATCAGCAATTGTAAAAGAAAATTCAAAAGTAAAATTTGACGCTACTATTGATTTAGCTGTAAGATTAGGTGTTGATCCTAGACAAGCAAATCAAATGGTAAGAGGGGTGGCATCTTTACCTCATGGTACTGGTAAAACTTTAAAAGTTTTGGCTTTAGTATCTGCTGATAAAGAAGCAGAAGCAAAAGAAGCTGGTGCTGATTATGTTGGGTTAGATGATTATATCGAAAAGATTAAAGGTGGTTGGACTGATATAGATGTTATTGTAACTATGCCTTCAATTATGGGTAAAATTGGTGCCTTAGGTAGAGTGTTAGGGCCAAGAGGTTTGATGCCAAATCCAAAATCTGGTACTGTAACTATGGATGTAGCTAAAGCAGTAGCTGATGTTAAAAAAGGGAAAATTGATTTTAAAGTTGAAAAGAATGGAATAATTCACGCTTCAGTTGCTAAGGTTTCTTTTGATGCTCAGAAGATTTCAGAAAATGCTAACGAGTTATTACAAACTATTATCAAGTTAAAGCCATCAGCAGCTAAAGGTACTTATGTTAAGAGTGTTTATATGTCAAGCACAATGGGATTAGGTATTGAAATTGATGCTAACTCATTAGTTTAATAAATTTTAGAATAGCAAAAAATGAATAAACAAGAAAAAAATCAAATGATTGAGGCCCTTGACGGGATGCTTAATGATAATAATAACTTTTATTTAGCTGATATCTCTGGCTTAACTGCTGAAGAAAATAGTGCTTTAAGAAGATTATGTTTTAAGAGAGATGTTTCATTACAAGTTGTAAAGAATACACTTTTAAAGAAAGCTTTAGAGAAAAATAATGCTGATTTTAGTGAATTGTATGATGTATTAGTTGGGAATACTTCTATTCTGCAAGCTGAATCTGGTAACGCTCCAGCAAAGGTGATTAAAGAATTTAGAAAGAAAAATGATAAGCCAATTTTAAAAGCTGCTCATATTGAGGAGTCTCTTTATTTTGGTGATGAAAATCTCTCAGCTCTAGCGGATCTTAAATCTAAAGATGAGCTTATTGGTGATATCATTACATTGTTACAATCCCCAGCTAAGAATGTGATCTCTTCATTACAATCAGGAGGAAACAAATTATCTGGAATTGTAAAGGCTTTAGAAGAAAGAGCAAACTAAAAAAGAAATGCTTCCAACATTTAAAATAAATAAATAAATTAAAAACAAATAAAATGGCAGACGTAAAAAAACTTGCAGAAGAGTTAGTTAACTTAACTGTAAAAGATGTAAACGAATTAGCTACTATTCTTAAAGATGAGTATGGAATTGAGCCAGCTGCAGCAGTAGCTGTAGCAGGACCAGCAGCGGCAGCAGGTGGTGCTGATGCAGGTGAAGAACAATCAGAATTTGATGTTATCTTGAAAGCAGCAGGAGCTGCAAAATTAAAAGTTGTAAAAGCTGTTAAGGAATTAACAGGTTTAGGGCTTAAAGAAGCAAAAGATATTGTTGACTCAGCACCTAAAGCAGTAAAAGAAGGAGTTAGTAAAGATGAAGCTGAAGGAATTCTTAAAGCTTTAGAAGAAGCAGGAGCTGAAGTAGAGCTAAAGTAATTTTCTTTAAACATTTAAAAGGTTTAAATCTTGTGGTGACATAAGGTTTAAACCCTTTCGTTTTTTTATAGAACCCCTTTTTTATAACTAAAACTAAAAGCATTGGCTACAAAAAATAACACCCAAAGAATTAATTTTGCATCAATTAAAAATACGGTTAATTTCCCTGATTTTTTAGATGTTCAACTTAAAAGTTTTCAATCTTTTTTTCAGATTGGAACTACCTTAGATGAAAGAAGAAATGAAGGTTTATATAAAGCTTTCGAAGAGCTTTTTCCTATTACAGATTCGAGAAATAATTTTGTTTTAGAATTTATTGATTATACGATTGACCCTCCAAGATATTCTATTGATGAATGTATTAGTAGAGGGCTTACATTTAAAGTACCTTTAAAAGTTAAGTTAAAATTATATTGTACAGATGCGGATCATGAAGATTTTGAAACAATTGTACAAGATGTATATTTTGGAAATATTCCATTTATGACACCAAAAGGTAGTTTTGTGGTAAATGGTGCTGAAAGAATTGTTGTTTCTCAATTGCATAGATCTCCTGGTGTTTTCTTTGGACAA
Organism: uncultured Flavobacteriales bacterium; assembly: GCA_905478765.1. Lineage (GTDB taxonomy): Bacteria > Bacteroidota > Bacteroidia > Flavobacteriales > BACL11 > UWMA-0277. The sequence continues at coordinate 30,482 of CAJQJY010000009.1, read as the reverse complement.
AGTTTTCATTCAAATGGTACAAAGTTGTATTCAGCAAGAGTAATTCCTTTTAAAGGTTCTTGGATTGAATTTACTACTGATATCAATAATGTATTATATGCTTATATTGATAGAAAGAAAAAATTACCTGTTACAACTTTATTAAGAGCTATCGGATATGAATCTGACAGAGATATTTTATCTATTTTTAATTTGGCTGATGAAGTTAAAGTATCTAAAAGTGGATTAAAGAAAGTTGTTGGTAGAAAATTTGCTGCAAGAGTTCTTAAGTCATGGGTTGATGATTTTGTTGATGAAGATACTGGTGAATTAGTACCAATTGAAAGAAATGAAGTAATTCTTGAGAGAGACACTATTATTGAGAAGTCTCATATTAATGAAATTATCGATTCTGGTGTTGAAACTATTTTATTACATAAAGAAGATGGAAGCGCATCTGATCACGCATTAATTTATAATACTTTACAGAAAGATCCAACTAACTCTGAAGTTGAGGCTGTAAGACATATTTACAGACAACTAAGATCAGCAGAAGCACCTGATGATGATACAGCAAGAGGAATTATTGATAAGTTATTCTTCTCTGACCAAAGATATAGTTTAGGACATGTAGGTAGATTTAGAATTAACTCTAGATTAAAACTAGATATACCTATTGATAAAATGGTTTTAACTAATGAAGATATTGTATCTATAATTAGTAATCTTATTTCTTTAACTAACTCTAAAGTTGATGTTGATGATATTGATCACTTGAGTAATAGAAGAATTAGAACGGTTGGCGAGCAACTTTCAAACCAATTTAATGTTGGGTTAAGTAGAATGGCTCGTACTATTCGCGAAAGAATGAATGTAAGAGATAATGAGGTATTTACTCCAATTGACTTAATTAACGCAAAAACTTTATCTGCAGTAATTAATTCTTTCTTTGGGACTTCACAATTATCTCAATTTATGGATCAAACCAATCCATTAGCAGAGGTAACTCATAAAAGAAGAATATCAGCTTTAGGACCTGGAGGTTTAACTAGAGAAAGAGCAGGATTTGAGGTGAGAGATGTTCACTATACGCATTATGGAAGACTTTGTCCTATTGAAACTCCAGAGGGGCCTAATATTGGACTTATTTCTTCTTTAGCAGTATTTGCTAAAATTAATAAGTTAGGATTTATTGAAACCCCTTATAGAAATGTAATTGAAGGTAAAATTGATACAACTGAAGCTCCAGTTTATAAGAGTGCAGAACAAGAAATTGAGCAAGTAATTGCACAAGCAAATGCACCATTAAATAAAGATGGTTCATTTGAGAATGATAGAATTAAATCAAGAAGTGAAGCAGATTATTTAATTGCTGATCCATCAAAAGTAACATTAATGGATGTTGCCCCTAATCAAATTGCTTCTATTGCTGCTTCATTGATTCCTTTCTTGGAGCATGATGATGCTAATAGAGCTCTGATGGGATCTAATATGATGAGGCAAGCTGTTCCATTATTAAGAACTGATGCTCCAATTGTTGGAACTGGACTTGAGCCACATGTTGCTCGTGATTCTCGAACAATGATTAATGCAGAAGGAGAAGGTAAAGTTACTTATGTAGATGCAAATACTATCAAAGTGAAATATACTAAAACTGAAGAACAGGAATTAGTAAGTTTTGATGAAGCAGAGAAAACATATATTTTAACTAAATTCCAAAAAACAAATCAAAGAACTTGTATTAATATTCAACCGATTGTTAGAGTTGGAGATAAAGTAACTAAAGGACAAGTACTTTGTGATGGTTATGCAACTGAAAATGGTGAATTAGCTATTGGTAGAAACTTAAAAGTAGCCTTTATGCCTTGGAAAGGGTATAATTTTGAGGATGCAATTATTTTATCTGAAAAAGTTGTAAGAGAAGATATGTTTACTTCATTACATATTGCTGAGCATCTTGTAAATGTTAGAGAAACTAAGAGGGGAGTAGAGGAGTTAACTGCTGATATTCCTAATATTAGTGAAACTGCAACTAGAGATCTAGATGAACATGGAATGGTAAGAATTGGAGCTAATGTTAAGCATGGCGATATTCTTATTGGTAAAATCACTCCTAAAGGAGAGTCTGATCCTACTCCAGAAGAAAAATTACTGAGAGCTATTTTTGGTGAAAAAGCTGGTGATGTAAAAGATGCTTCTTTGAAAGCAAAACCTTCTAATGCTGGTGTTGTAATTGGTAAATCATTATTTTCAAGAACTATCAAGGATAGAAGGACAAAAACTTCAGATAAAGAACAATTAGAACAATTAGATGTTACATTTGAGAAAGAGGCACATGCACTCAAGAATATCTTAGCTGGTAAACTTTATCAAATTATTGGAGGGAAAGCAGCAAAAGGGGTTAAGAATATTTTAGGAGAAGAAGTAATTTCTAAAAGTGAGAAATTTACAAAGAAAATGTTACTTGGAGTTGACTTTACTTTAGTTGATCCTTATAACTGGACAGGTAATAAAGATAATAACATTCTTGTAAATACTACTATAGAGAACTACATAAGAAAGTATAATGATATCTATGGAGAGCATAGAAGAAAACGTTTTGCTATTACTATTGGTGATGAATTGCCAAATGGAGTATTGCAATTAGCTAAAGTTCAAATTGCTCAAAAAAGAAAAGTTAAGGTAGGTGATAAGTTAGCGGGTCGTCATGGTAATAAAGGAATTGTATCTCGTATTGTAAAAGATGAGGATATGCCTTTCTTAGAAGACGGAACTCCAGTTGATATTATTTTAAATCCACTTGGAGTACCTTCTAGGATGAATCTTGGTCAAATCTATGAAACGATTTTAGGTTGGGCTGGACAAGAATTAGGTAAAAAATACTTTACTCCTGTATTTGATGGAGCAAGTATTGATCAAATTAATAATGAAACTGATGAGGCCGGAGTCCCAAGATTAGGTCAAACTTATCTATATGATGGTGGTACTGGTGAACGTTTTGCACAAACCGCAACAGTAGGGATTATCTATATGCTTAAACTAGGGCATTTAATTGATGATAAAATGCATGCAAGATCAATTGGACCTTACTCATTAATTACACAACAACCACTTGGAGGTAAGGCACAGTTTGGTGGGCAAAGACTTGGAGAAATGGAGGTTTGGGCACTTGAAGGTTATGGTGCTGCAAATATCTTACAAGAGATGCTTACTCTTAAGTCGGATGATGTAGTTGGTAGAGCAAAGGCTTTTGAAGCAATTGTAAAAGGAAAAGATTTGCCTACACCAGGTATTCCAGAATCGTTCAATGTTTTATTACACGAACTTAATGGATTAGGATTAAAAGTTTCATTTGAATAATATTACTAATGAGAAATATAAAACAGAACAGACAAGCTCAGGATATAAACTCAATTAAAATTAGTTTATCATCTCCTGAAGATATTTTAGGAAAATCATCTGGGGAGGTTACAAAACCAGAAACTATTAATTACAGAACATATAAGCCAGAAAGTGGTGGATTATTCTGTGAAAGAGTATTCGGACCTACTAAGGATTTTGAATGCCATTGTGGAAAATACAAAAGAATCAGATATAGAGGAATTGTTTGTGATAGATGTGGTGTTGAAGTAACTGAAAAGAAAGTAAGAAGAGAGAGAATAGGACATATTAATTTAGTTGTTCCTGTTGCTCATATCTGGTACTTTAGAACTTTACCAAATAAAATTGGTTACTTATTAGGACTTCCATCTAAGAGATTAGATATGATTATATACTATGAAAGATATGTAGTAATTAATGCGCCTGATGGAATTGTAAATTCTGAAGGAGAAGCAGTTAAATATTTAGATTTCTTAACTGAAGAAGAGTACTTAGATATTTTAGACGCTCAACCTTTAGAAAATCAATACTTAAGTGAGGATGATCCTAATAAATTTGTTGCAAAAATGGGTGCCGAAGCAATCCATAGTTTGTTATCAAAAATAAATCTTGATGACTTATCTTATGCCTTAAGAGATCAAGCAGCTAATGAAACATCTCAACAAAGAAAAAAGGAAGCTTTAAAAAGACTACAAATTGTAGAGTCAATGCGTGATGGTCAAACTCATACTGAGAACAGACCTGAATGGATGACTGTTAAAGTAATTCCAGTAATTCCACCAGAATTAAGACCTTTAGTACCATTAGATGGTGGTAGATTCGCTACTTCTGATTTAAATGATTTATACAGAAGAGTAATTATTAGAAATAATAGATTAAAAAGATTAATGGAGATTAATGCACCTGAAATTATCTTAAGGAATGAAAAAAGAATGTTACAGGAATCTGTTGACGCTTTATTTGATAACTCAAGAAAATCATCAGCAGTTAAAGCAGATGGAAAAAGAGCTTTAAAATCATTATCTGATTCCTTAAAAGGAAAGCAAGGTAGATTCCGTCAGAATTTATTAGGTAAAAGGGTAGATTATTCTGCTCGTTCTGTAATTGTTGTAGGTCCTGAGTTAAATTTACATGAATGTGGAATACCTAAAGATATGGCTGCTGAGCTTTATAAACCATATATTATTAGGAAACTGATTGAAAGAGGAATTGTAAAAACTGTAAAATCTGCTAAAAAAATTATTGATACAAGAGAACCAGTTGTATGGGATATCTTGGAAAATGTAATGAAAGGACATCCAGTTTTGTTAAACAGGGCTCCTACACTTCACAGGTTAGGTATTCAGGCTTTCCAACCAAAAATGATTGAAGGAAAAGCAATTCAACTTCATCCATTGGCTTGTGCGGCCTTTAATGCCGATTTTGATGGGGATCAAATGGCAGTTCACTTACCTTTAGGTGCAGCTGCAATTTTAGAAGCACAGGTTTTAATGTTAGCTTCTCATAATATTTTGAACCCTGCTAATGGAGCTCCTATTACTGTTCCTTCACAGGATATGGTTTTAGGTCTTTATTACATGACTAAAGAGAAAAGATCAACTGATGAAGAGAAAGTAAAAGGAGAAGGAATGACTTTCTACTCTTTAGATGAAGTTAAGATTGCTTATAATGAGAAAAAAGCTGATTTACATGCAATGATTAAAGTAAGAGTTACTGATGTAAAAGGTCAAACTACTTTAGTTGAAACTACTGTTGGTAGAGTATTATTTAATGAATATGTACCAGCTGAAGTTAATTTTGTTGATGAGCTTTTAACTAAAAAAGCTCTAAGAAATATTATTGGTAATGTTTTAGAAACTTGTGGAGTCTCAGCTACTGTTCACTTCCTAGATGCAATTAAAACTATCGGTTTCAATATGGCGTTTAGAGGAGGATTATCTTTTAACCTTGGTGATGTACTTGTTCCTGAAGAAAAAGAAGGATTAATTACTGGTGCAAACAAAAAGGTAGATGAAATTAAGAACAATTACGCAATGGGGTTCATTACTAATAATGAGAGATACAACCAAGTAATTGATGTTTGGACTACTACTAATGCTCGATTAACTGATACAGTTATGAGAAACATTAGTACTGATAAGCAAGGCTTTAATTCTGTATATATGATGCTTGATTCTGGTGCAAGGGGTTCTAAGGAGCAAATTCGTCAGTTATCTGGTATGAGGGGTCTTATGGCAAAACCAAAAAAATCTGGTGATCACGGAGAGTCTATTATTGAGAATCCAATTACAACTAACTTCCGTGAAGGACTTTCTATTTTAGAATACTTTATCTCTACACATGGGGCGAGAAAAGGGCTTGCTGATACGGCACTTAAAACAGCAGATGCGGGTTACCTTACAAGAAGATTAGTAGATGTTGCACAAGATGTAATTGTTACTGAAGATGATTGTGAAACATTGAGAGGATTAGAAGTTTTTGCTCTTAAAAATAATGATGATATTATTGAATCTTTAGCGGATAGAACTACAGGAAGAGTTAGTTTACATGATGTATTCCATCCTAAAACTGAAAAGTTAATAGTTGCATGTAATGATATGATTACTGATGCTGCTGCAAAAGAAATTGATGCTGCTGGAGTTGAAATGGTCGAAGTAAGATCTGCTTTAACATGTCAGACAAGAAGAGGTATTTGTAAGAAATGTTATGGTAAATCTTTGTCAACTAATAGAATGGCGCAGGTTGGTGAATCTGTAGGTGTTGTAGCTGCTCAATCAGTTGGTGAGCCGGGTACACAGCTTACTCTTAGAACCTTCCATGTTGGGGGTACTGCTTCTAGATCAGAAGTTGATTCATCTTTAACCGTTAAAAAAGCTGGTAGATTAGAAATTGAGGACTTAAGAACTGTTAAGTCAAAAAATAAAGATGGTAAAGCAATTGAAATTGTTGTTTCTAGATCTGCTGAAACTAAAGTTGTTGATGATAAAAATGGAGTGATTTTATCTACAAATATTGTTCCATATGGTTCTACTATCTTTATTAAAGATGGGGAGGTCAAAAAAGGTGATATTATTTGTGAATGGGATCCTTATAATGCTGTAATTATATCAGAAATTACTGGTAAAGTTGAGTTTAATGATATTGAAGAAGGCGTTTCATTTAGAACTGAATCTGATGAGCAGACAGGGCATGAAGAGAAAGTAATTATTGATAGTAGAAGTAGAAAAATTTCTCCTTCTATTACAATTGGAGATAGAACTTATACTATTCCTGTTGGAGCCCATTTATCAGTTGATGATAATAAGAAAATTAAAGCTGGTGATATTTTAGCTAAAATACCAAGGTCTGCAGGTTCATCTGGTGATATTACTGGGGGGCTGCCTAGAGTAACTGAGATGTTTGAAGCAAGAAATCCTTCTAACCCAGCTGTAGTTTCTGAAGTTGATGGTTCTGTTTCATTTGGAAAAATCAAAAGAGGTAATAGAGAGGTTATTATTACAACTAAAACTGGTGAAACTAAAAAATACTTAATTAAATTAGCTAAGCAAATCCTAGTTCAGGAAAATGATTATGTAAAAGCAGGTATGCCTTTATGTGATGGTGTTATTACTCCTGCTGATATTTTAGCAATTAAAGGTGTGGTTGAGGTTCAACAATATATTGTCAATGAGATTCAAGATGTATATCGTTTGCAAGGTGTAAAAATTAATGATAAGCACTTTGAAGTTTTAGTTAGACAAATGATGCGTAAAGTAAATATCACGCATTCAGGTGATACTTATTTCTTAGAAGGAGCATTAGTTGGTAAAGCTAAATTTAATGAGCAAAATGATATGTTATTTGGTATGATGATTGTTACTGAAACTGGTGATTCGGAAGAATTGAAGAAAGGACAAATTATTTCGCCAAGACAATTAAGAGAAGAAAACTCAAGATTAAAGAGAAAAGATGCAAAAGCGGTTGAAGCTAGAGAAGCTCAACCTGCAATTTCAAATCCAGTACTTCAAGGTATTACTAGAGCATCTTTACAAGTAGATTCATGGATTTCAGCTGCTTCTTTCCAGCAAACAACTAAGGTACTTAATGAGGCTGCTATTAATGCTAAGGTTGATACATTAGTTGGACTTAAAGAGAATGTAATTATTGGTAAGAAAATCCCTGCTGGAACGGGATTAGTACAAGCTACTGAAACTATTGTTGGTTCTCAGGTTGAATATGATAGATTAATGCAATTGAAAGAAGAAGTTGCTAATGCTACTGAATTAGAAGAGGAGCTAGTTGTTGAAGCTAAAATTTCTGAAGAAGTTGTTGCTGATATTAAATCAACAGAAAAATAAAATAATTATTATGTCTGAGGAAAAGAAGAAAGACGGACTAAACATTGAGCTTACTGAAGATGTAGCTGAAGGAACTTATAGCAATTTGGCTATTATCAATCATTCTCCATCAGAGTTTGTAGTTGATTTTATTCAAATGATGCCAGGAATTCCTAAAGCAAAAGTAAAGTCAAGAGTTATTCTTACTCCTCAACATGCTAAAAGATTAATGAAGGCACTTGCTGATAATGTAACTAAATTTGAAAATCAGCATGGTGAGATTAAAGATGTTGATCCGACTGGAGGAATTCCAATGAATTTTGGAGGACCAACTCCACTTGCATAATTTATTAAATCTATAAAACTAAAAAAGCCTGTAATTTGCAGGCTTTTTTGTTTTCTGAAGTTTGACTAGTAGCTAGTTACTAATAATTTTTTTATCCTAAGAAAGGATATTTATAATCAGTAGCAGGAACAAATGTTTCTTTAATTGTTCTAGGAGAAACCCATCTTAAAAGATTTAGGATAGAACCAGCTTTATCATTAGTCCCTGATCCTCTTGCGCCACCAAATGGTTGTTGGCCAACAACAGCTCCAGTTGGCTTATCATTAATGTAAAAGTTTCCAGCAGCATTTTCTAAAGCTTTAGTTGCATATTCAGCAGCATATCTATCTACTGATAAGATAGCTCCTGTTAAAGCGTATTCTGAAGTGTTATCTACTAGCTCTAATGTTTCTTCCCACTTATCAGCATCATATACATAAATAGTCATCACAGGTCCGAATACTTCCTCAACCATAGTTTTGAATTTAGGGTCAGTTGTCACAATAATAGTTGGTTCAATAAAGTAACCTACTGATTTATCATAACTTCCTCCTGCAATAATCTCGGCATCCTCAGCTGTTTTTGCATAATCAATATAAGATGAAATACTATTAAAAGCTTTTTCAGAAATTACTGCATTAATAAAGTTTGAAGTATCATCAGGAGCACCCATCTTAAAGCTGTTAGTGTCTGCAACAATTTGAGTTTTCACATCTTCCCATAAATTAGAAGGTACATAAGCACGAGAGGCAGCTGAACATTTTTGTCCTTGGAATTCAAAAGCACCTCTTGAAATAGCTGTTGCTACTTCAGTAGCTACTGCCGATTTATGTGCAATAATGAAATCTTTACCTCCTGTTTCACCAACTATTCTTGGGTATGATTTATATTTTTCAATGTTGTTTCCTATTCCTTTCCAAAGCGTACGGAATACATCAGTACTACCTGTAAAGTGTAATCCTGCAAAGTTTTTATCTTCAAATACTACTTTTGAAATTTCTCTACCACTAACCGTTACCATATTGATTACCCCATCAGGCAATCCTGCTGCTTGGAATATTTCCATGATTACTTGCGCAGAATAGATTTGTGTTTCTGCTGGCTTCCAAACTACTACATTCCCTAGCATTGCTGGTGCTGCACAAAGGTTAGCACAAATAGAAGTAAAGTTAAATGGTGTTAATGCGAATACAAATCCTTCCAAAGGTCTATGTTCCAAACGGTTCCACATTCCTGGTAATGATTCTGGTTGTTCTTTGTACAACTGACTCATGTATTGTACATTGAATTTAAAGAAATCAATCAATTCACAAGCAGCATCAATCTCAGCTTGCATTACATTTTTACTTTGTGCTAGCATTGTAGCTGCATTTAGTTTTGCACGGTAAGGTCCCGCTAATAAATCAGCAGCTTTTAAAAAGATAGAAGCTCTATGCTCCCAACTCATATTTGCCCATTTTTCACGAGCAGCCATAGCTGCATCAATAGCATCACGCACCTCTTGTTCTCCTCCATAATTGGAAGTTCCAATTACATGTTTATGCTCATGAGGTGGTGTTAAATTTCTTTTATCATCAGTAAATACTTGTTTGTCGCCAATATACATTGGTACATCAACAGTAGTATTATACATTCTTTTGTATTCTGCCAGTAATTCAGTACGCTCAGGGCTTCCTGGAGCATATCCTTTGACTGGCTCGTTTACCGCTTTGGGTACATTATAAAATCCGTTTGCCATTTTTTTATTTTTATTTATAAAATCAGTTTGCAAATTTAGTTATTTGCTAATACTAAAAAAGTTCTTTTGATGAAGTTTTCAAAAAGCCTACAAATCTATCGTATCTATCGCCAACAGCACGGTAGTACACATATACATAATAGTCATTTCGGGTTTGGTAATGTGTCCCCTCAATAAAGGAAACATCCACTCGATTTGTACTAATATCGTTAAGGGCGTAATGGTAATTGTAATAGCCTTGTTTTAGATAAATACTTCCCTCATATTTTTTTTGTTCAGCATTGTATTTTAGTTTGAAATCTTCTTTCAATTGCCAATCAGAAAATTCGCCCAATACATATAAATCACCATAACTGATGTGGTCAACAGGCAAAGTGAAATGCACAAAAGCATAGTCCGCCTCAATGGATGATTTCCACCCTTCTTGTGATTTGATGAGGAACTTTCCATTTATATCTGGTTCAATGGAATAGCGGTCAAAAGGACGTATTCTATCCTTGAATAAATACACATGATTAAAAGTACTGTCATAAGTAATTTCCTTTATTCTATCTGACTGAAAGCGTAAACTCTTGATGTCAAAATGACGAAATTCATTGTTTCCCCAGAAAGTATTGTCGTCCTCATAATCGTAAATCAACTCATCATTTTTAACAAATAGAGGTGTTAAATCAGTTATCGCATTATCTTCTTTATTGTTTTGCTTTATAATAACTTTTATATCAGAAAATGGGTCAGCAACTACTAAGTTAGGATGCTTTATTGTAAAGTCAATTTCATGCTTAGTCTTTCTGTCCTCAGCCAAAGTTGCACGCCTCACTTGTGCTTCTATTGTAACCTTGGTTTCCAATATCATAAAACGTTTATAAGCAACTGTTTTTCCACCTTCCTCAAAAATCTTAAATACATAATTCCCGGATAAGAGAGCTTTCATTTTTTCAGATGGAAAACTAAAACTATAGTGCGTATATTGCTGAAGGGTATTAAACGAAAACTCATAATCTGTTATGGGTTCATCCGTAAATCCACTGATGTATTCACTTTGCATTAAATCGCTTGCTGTCCAGTCAGAATTACAATGTATAATGGTGTAATAATAGTCCTTAATGTCAGCATCCAAATCATCAAAACTTACTAAAAGTTGGTCTTCAGCATTTAAATTAATGAAAGGAAGTGAAAGTTCATCCTGTATTTTATGACAAAGCAGGGTTTTTAATTGTTGGTTGAAGGTTTTGTTTTTATAAATTTTTTCAAATTCTGTTCTTTCAACTTCTTCAATAATTTTGCTTTCTGCTAGTACATTATCTGTACTCGCTACTTCTTTTGTCCTATGGCAAGCACTCATTAAAACTATAGAAATTATTAGTAGTGTTAGTAAGTAGTTGGATTTCATTTAAAATTATAATTTAAATAGGTAAATAATAAGCGCAAATTTATACTTTTGCAGCCGAAAAATCTAATTTAAAAAGGATGTCTAAAGAAATAAGATTAAAAAAAGGCTTGAACATCAATTTAATTGGTGAGGCCGACAAAGTATACGCATCAGTAAAACCTACTGATAAATATGTATTAAAACCAACTGACTTTCATGGCTTAACACCAAAGCTAGTTATAAAGATTGGTGATAGGGTGAAAGCAGGAACTACATTATTTTTTGATAAATATAATGATAAAGTAAATTTTTCATCACCTGTAAGTGGTGAAGTTACCGCTATTGTAAGAGGTGCAAAAAGAAAAATACTTGAAGTAGTGATTAAGCCAGATGCTGATATTGCTTATGAGGATTTTACTATTGCTAGTTCTGATAGTTTATCAAGAGAACAAATTATTGATAGCATGCTAATGGCTGGAGTTTGGCCATTTATAAGACAAAAACCTTATGATATCATTGCGAATCCTACTGATATGCCTAAGTCTATCTTTATTTCGGCTTTCAATACAGCTCCTTTAACGATTGATAATGACTTTGCTCTTTATGGAATGGATGAGTTGTTTCAAAAAGGATTAGATTATGTTGTTAAGTTAACTTCAGGAAAAACGCATTTGAATATAGATGGAAATACTAATCCTTCTAAAGTATTTACTGAGGCAAAAGGAGTTGAGATAAATAAAATATGTGGATCACATCCTGCAGGAAATGTAGGAGTGCAAATGCATCATATTGATCCTATTAACAAAGGTGAAGTAGTTTGGTATTTGGAACCACAAGATGTGGTTGCAATTGCAAGATTGTTTACTAAAGGGAAATATGACATTTCAAGAATTATAGCTTTAGGTGGTTCTCAGATTTTAAAACCAAGATATTATAGAACAATTGCTGGAGCATCTATTATTAACTTACTTTCGGATAATTTGAGAGAAGGAGACAATAGAATTATATCTGGTGATGTTTTGTCAGGTCAGCAAATTGATGAAAACGGTTCATTAGGTTTCTATCACACTACTGTAACAGTAATTGAAGAAGGAAAAGAACAAGAGTTTTTAGGGTGGATATTACCAGGAATGCATAAGTTCTCTGCTTCAAAAACATTTTTATCTTGGTTGACACCTTCAAAAAAATACACTTTAAATGCGAATATGCATGGTGAAGAACGTGCTTATGTAATGACAGGTGAGTACGAAAAAGTATTGCCTATGAATATTTATCCAACTCAATTGATAAAAGCGTGTATGATTGAGGATATTGAGTTAATGGAAAATTTAGGAATTTATGAAGTATCTCCTGCTGATTTAGCATTATGCGAGTTTGTTTGTACTTCAAAAATTGAGGTACAATCTATTATTCGTCATGGTTTGGATTTAGTAAGAAAAGAAAATAGTTAATATGAAATTATTTAAAAACATCTTAGAATCAGTAAAACCTCATTTTGAAGAAGGAGGTAAACTTGAAAAAATGTATCCAGCATATGATGCTTTCGAAACATTTTTATTTGTTCCTGATCATACTACTAAATCCGGATCACATATTAGAGATGCAGTAGATTTGAAAAGATCAATGGCTTTTGTTGTCTTATCTCTAATTCCTTGTATTATTTTTGGAATGTGGAATATAGGTGATCAATACTTTAATGCAGTTTCTGTAGAAACAAATTTTCTAAATAATTTAATTTTTGGTTTTTGGAAATTTTTACCACTTTTAGCTGTTTCTTATGCTGTAGGTTTATCTGTTGAATTTGCATTTGCAATATCTAGAGGACATTCAGTTAATGAAGGTTATTTAGTTACAGGTATGTTAATTCCTTTAATTATGCCTGTTGATGTTCCTTTATGGATGCTTGCAGTTTCAGTAGTTTTTGCAGTAGTAATTGGAAAGGAAGTATTTGGAGGTACAGGTATGAATATTTTAAATCCAGCATTAACTGCCAGAGCGTTCTTATTTTTTGCGTACCCATCTTATATGTCTGGTGATAAGGTTTGGGTTCATGGAGCAGCTGTTGATGGCTACTCTGGTGAAACAATTTTAGGTGCTTTGGCATCAAATACATCATCATGGGATAATTTGCAATGGAATTTTAATGATGCTTTAATAGGTTATATACCAGGATCTGTTGGTGAGACATCCTTTATAGCCATTATTATAGGTGCATTGATTTTGATTTTTTCAGGAGTTGGTAGCTGGAGAATTATACTTTCAACTTTCTTAGGAGGATATTTAACTGCATTATTGTTTAATTTATGGGGAGTAAATTTCCTTATGAGTACTCCAGCTCATATTCATTTGTTAATTGGAGGTTTTGCTTTTGGCGCTGTGTTTATGTCAACAGATCCAGTGACTGGATCGCAGACGAATAAAGGAAAGATTATATATGGTTTGTTAATTGGTTTCTTTGCTATTGTTATAAGAGTATTTAATCCGGCATATCCTGAAGGAATGATGTTAGCAATTTTATTAATGAATGTATTTGCGCCTTTAATTGATCACTATATAGTAGATGCTAATATTAAAAAAAGATTAAAACGAATAAATTAAATGGTAATAGATGAATTGTCTAACCTCAATATTATAAAAAATGGATGTAAATAAAAATTCTTATACTTTCGGTTTTGCTGCGGTAATGGTAGTCGTTGTTGCAGCCCTTTTATCTGTTGCAGCTATTTCATTAAAACCTTTCCAATCAAGAAATATACTTTTAGAAAAAAAGCAAAATATTTTGAGTTCTGTCGGAATTAATATCGATAGAGATGCAGCTGATATTCAGTATCCTGTTTTTGTCAAACAGGAACTAGTACTTAATTATAAAGGTGAAGAAATTGATGGAGTTGCCTTTGATGTTGATTTACAGAAAGAATTAAAAAAAGATAAAAAATTACAATCATTACCTTTATTTATTAGTGAAGTTGAAGGAAAAACACAATATATAATACCCTTAAGAGGTAAGGGGCTTTGGGGTCCAATATGGGGTTTTATCTCATTGGAAGATGATTTAAATAAGGTCTTTGGTGCCGTATTTGATCATAAATCTGAAACACCTGGACTAGGAGCAGAAATTAATCAACCTTTTTTTGAAGACCCGTTTTCTGGAAAATCAATTTTTGATGGGGAAGAGTTGAAATCAATTAAAGTAGTAAAAGGAGGTGCTGGTGACGATAATATGTATGGAGTGGATGGGATTTCAGGAGGAACAATCACTTCTGATGGTGTTACGGATATGTTATTAGAGAGGCTAACAATGTACTTGCCTTATTTCAATAAAATAAAGCCTAATATTGAGGTAAATTCAGTTTTTTCTGCAATGGATTCAGTAGTTACGGTTAATGATTCAATAATAAATTAAGAAGATGAGTAAAGATTCCTTATTTGCTAAGAAGAATATGAAATTATTAAGTGATCCACTTGATGACAATAATCCAATTACGGTACAAGTATTGGGTATCTGTTCAGCTTTAGCAATAACTGTTCAATTAAAACCTGCTGTTGTTATGGCATTGTCTGTTTTAGTTGTACTGTCGGTTGCTAATGTTATAGTTTCATTAATGCGTAATATGATTCCTTCGAGAATTAGAATAATTGTTTTTCTTGTTGTTATTGCTGCACTTGTTATTTTAGTTGATCAAGTACTTAAAGCATTTGTATATGATGTCAGTAAGGAGCTTTCAGTCTTTGTTGGGTTAATTATAACCAATTGCATTATTTGTGGAAGATTAGAAGCTTTTGCAATGGCAAACCCCCCTGGCAAAGCATTCCTTGATGGTTTAGGTAACTCTTTTGGTTACGGAATAATACTTATAATCGTAGCATTTTTTAGAGAACTTTTAGGAGCAGGCACATTATATGGTTATCCTGTTTTAGAAAAATTAGGAGTTTATGATTTAGGTTATGAAAATAATGGAATGATGATACTACCACCAATGGCTTTAGTTACTGTTGGTGTTCTGATATGGTGGCAAAGAGCTAGAAACGAAAAATTAATCGAAAACAATTGATAGAATGCAAGAGTTAGCAAATATTTTTATAAAATCAATATTTATTGATAATATGGTTTTTGCCTATTTTTTAGGTATGTGTTCATATTTAGCAATTTCAAAAACAGTTAAAACTTCTGTTGGAATGGGTGCAGCTGTTATTTTTGTATTAGGAATTACTATACCATTTAATTATTTATTAGAACATTATATTCTTAAAGAAGGAGCGTTAGTTTGGATTTCTAATGATTTTATAGATGTTGATTTATCATTTCTTTCGTTTATCATGTTTATTGCAGTTATTGCATCAATTGTTCAATTAGTTGAAATGGTTATTGAGAAATTCTCTCCTGCATTATACAGTTCTCTTGGAATATTCTTGCCTCTTATTGCTGTAAATTGCGCTATTTTAGGTGGTTCTTTGTTTATGCAAGAACGTGGTTATTCTAGCATCATAGAAGCAACTGTTTTTGGACTTGGCTCTGGAGTAGGTTGGTTTTTAGCAATAGTAGGTATAGCAGCAATAAGAGAAAAAATAAGATATTCAAATGTCCCTCCAGCTTTAAGGGGACTTGGCATTACATATATAATTACAGGTTTAATGGGTATAGCTTTTATGAGTTTCATGGGTATTAAATTATAATTTCAAAAAGAACAATAAAGAATGATTTTATTAAGTACAACAACAATATTAAGTAGTATAATAGTTTTCCTTTTGGTTACCCTTACCTTAGTAGGTCTTTTACTATTTGTAAAAACCCAATTAACACCTTCAGGCAAAATTACTATTAAAATAAATGGAGAAAAAGAGATAGTAGTAGATGGTGGTAATACGCTCTTATCTACTTTAAGTAATGAGGGTATTTTCTTACCATCAGCTTGTGGAGGAGGAGGTACCTGTGTGCAATGTACTTGTCAAGTGCATAGTGGTGGTGGAAGTATCTTACCAACTGAAGAACCATATTTTTCTCGTAAAGAAGTTGCGAGTAATTTCCGTTTAGGTTGCCAAGTTAAGGTAAGAGAAAATATGGAAATTGATATACCTGAAGAGGTTTTTGGTGTTAAAAAATGGGAGGCAACAGTAGTATCTAATTATAATGTAGCTACTTATATTAAAGAATTTATTGTTGAGGTTCCAGAAGATATGCCATATGAGGCAGGAGGGTATATTCAAATTGAAATCCCTAATTGTGAGATTCCTTTTTCTGAAATGGATATCACAGCACACCCTGAGGATCATCCAGGAGAACCAAATAAGTTTAACATGGATTGGGAAGAAGGAAACTTTGCTATGCGTAATTTAGTAATGAAGAATGATGAGGATGTTGTAAGAGCATATTCTATGGCTTCTTATCCTGCTGAAGGAAGAAGAATCATGTTGAATGTTCGGGTAGCTGCCCCACCATGGGATAGAGATAAAAATGCATGGGCTGATATTAACCCTGGTGTTGCATCATCTTACATTTTTGGACGTAAGCCAGGAGACAAAGTAACTATTTCAGGACCTTACGGGGAATTCTTTATTAATAATTCTGAAGCTGAGATGTTGTATATTGGTGGTGGTGCGGGTATGGCTCCAATGCGTTCCCACCTATATGAATTATTCAAAACTTTAAAAACAGGAAGAAAAGTATCTTACTGGTATGGTGGAAGATCAAAGGCTGAACTTTTTTACATTGAGCATTTCCGTTCTTTAGAAAGAGAATTCTCTAACTTCAAATTTTACTTGGTACTTTCTGACGCTCAAGAGGGTGATAATTGGAAGCCAATGCAAGATATGAATGATACTCAAGGAGACGGTTTTGTTGGTTTTGTACACCAAGTGGTGATCGATCAGTATTTAACTAAACATGAAGCGCCAGAAGATATTGAATTGTATTTCTGTGGCCCACCTCTAATGAATCAAGCGGTTCTAAAAATGGCAGAAGATTGGGGAATTCCTGATGAGAATGTAAGGTTTGATGACTTTGGAGGTTAAGTAAAAGAAAGTTACTAGTTTTTAGCTGCTAGTATCATTTTCTTTAAACCACCAACTACAAACAAACTACAATGTGTATTTTTGTCAACATGAAAAACATCCTTTATTCATTAGTATTAGGTTTATGTGCGTGTTCATCTACTGATAATAGAATATTAGTTAAGAATTCAGGAGAAGCACAAGGTAGTTATTATCACATTCAATACCTTTCTGTAAACGGAGATAACTATAAAACACAGATTGATAGTATTTTATTAGAAGTAGATAGTTCTCTTTCAATTTATAAGGATTATTCGCTTATTTCAAAATTAAATAAGAGGGAGAACATAAAAACAGATACGCTTTTTAATGCTGTGTTTTTGGGAGCTCAAAAAGTGTTTGTGGAAAGTGAAGGGAATTTTGATTGTTCAGTTTCACCCCTCGTAAATGCTTGGGGTTTTTATAAAAATAAGCTGGGTGATTCTTTGGTAATTGACTCAGCAAAGTTCCGAAAAATTTTATCTTATGTTGGGTTTGATAAAATCAGTTTGATTGCTGATTCCTTGGTATTGCCAAAAGGAATGAGTTTGGATTTTAATTCCATTGCTCAAGGCTATACAGTTGATATAATCGCTCAGTTTTTAGAAAGCAAAGGCGATAGCAATTACTTGGTAGAAGTAGGGGGTGAGTTATTAGCAAAAGGTAAGAATGCAGATGGAAATATCTGGAGAGTTGGTGTAGATAAACCATCTGAGGATATTGATGAACAAGAGCGTTTTCAGTTTATTTTGGATTTGGAAAATAAGGCTTTAGCAACATCAGGGAATTACAGAAAGTTTTATGAACAAGATGGGGTTAAGTACGCACATACTATCAATCCTTTAACTGGTTTCACTGCAAAAAACCGTTTGTTAAGTGTAACAGTAATTCATGATAATTGCATGTTGGCTGATGCTTATGCTACCGCATTTATGGTAATGGGAGTAAAGCAAAGTAAGCAATTTGCAAAAACACATTCTGAAATAGAAATCTATCTAGTTTATACAACTAAGGATGGTGCTTGGGAGACTTTTGTGAGTCCAAATATGCAAAATAGAATTATTAATTAAGCATCCTCATTTTTGCATTTTTCTTCAGGGCTTGCACCACATAGTCCACAAGCTTCTCCTTCGGAATTTAAAAAAGGACTTTGGCTTGCACAAGTGCCAGAAAACTTTCCATTTTTTTTAAAAAGAATTTTAATTCCGATACCTGCAAATACAAATACTAAAAATCCGATTGTAATTAAAAAAACTGGTAAAAAGCTCATTTGAAATAATTTTATGCAAAACTACTATAAATGAAAGGAATAATTAAGTTTGTAAAGTAAAAATACTATGGAAAATAAAACAAAATCATTTGCTCGTTTATTAACTATTATGGATGAGTTAAGAGAGCAATGTCCTTGGGATCAAAAACAAACTTTTGATAGTTTGCGATATCTAACCATTGAAGAAATGTATGAGCTTTCTGATGCAATTTTGGAAAAAGACATGGATGAGATAAAAAAGGAGTTAGGTGATGTTTTATTGCATATAGTGTTCTATTCTCGTATTGCATCTGAAACCAATAACTTTGATATTACAGATGTTATAAATGATATTTGCGAAAAATTAATACACCGACATCCTCATATTTATGGAGATGTTAAAGTTGCAGACGAGAAAGAGGTTAAGAGGAATTGGGAAAGATTAAAATTAAAAGAGGGTAGAAAATCTGTTTTAGAAGGAGTCCCAAAATCTTTACCAGCTATTGTGAAAGCTTTCAGAATACAGGAGAAAGTAAGGGGTATTGGTTTTGATTGGGATAATAAAAATCAGGTTTGGGAAAAGGTTTTGGAAGAAATAGAGGAACTTAAATTTGAAATTGAAAAAGGAGATAACGACAGAATTGAATCTGAATTTGGTGATGTGTTATTTGCTTTAACTAATTATTCACGTTTTATTAATGTAAATCCGGAAGATGCATTAGAAAGAACAAATAAGCGTTTTATTAAAAGATTCCAGATAATGGAAAAACTTATTGAAAAAGAGAATTTAAAATTAGATGATATGAATCTTGAACAAATGGATGTTTATTGGAATGATGCAAAACAAATATGTTCTAATCATAATAATTAAAAATCTATAAAACTGTATAATTTTTCTCTAAATAAACTATACATAATAAAATAATTTTTATATTTGTAAAATGAAAAAAATAATCCTATATAACCTAATATTTTTAAGTATTAATGCTTTATCTCAAGAAGGGAGTAAAAAATGCATGACAACTGATCTAATAAAAAATGAATTAGAACATAATTTTGATTATGATCTAACTAGAAAGAGTCTTTACGATTACAATAAAAAAAATCAGTTTACTAATAATAAAAATCAACCTGTCATTACAATACCAGTAGTAATTCATGTTATTCATAGAGCACAAGATGCAGTTGGTGCAAACACAAATATACCAGATGCTCAAATAGAAGATCAATTTTTAATATTAAACCAAGATTATAGTCAAACAAATCCTGAGTTTCCTAATCCTCCAAGAAATACATTTATTAATAATGTAGGCAACCCGCAAATTCAATTTTGCCTAGCAAGTATTGATCCATCTGGAAATCCAACAACAGGAATAACCAGAACACCTACAACTAATTCGGAATGGAATTATGACACACAATCTAATGACATGAAACAAACAACTACTGGTGGAATTGATAATTGGGATCCTTTAAGATATCTTAATATCTGGATTTGCAAAATTGGATCCTCAGGTGGTGGACAAACCCTTGGTTATGCTTATCTTCCTGGCTTACAGGCAGGTAATCAATCTTGGAAAGATGGAATTGTTGTAGATTACAGATTTTTTGGTACTGTTGGTAATTCTAGTAATTCTAGTGATGGTAGAACAGCTACACACGAAGTTGGTCATTATTTAGGTTTAAGTCATACATTTTGTGAAAGTAGTGGATGCTGTGATAATGATTTAAATGGTAATTATAGTTGGGGTGATGTTGATGACACCCCTGCCACTGAAGATATTTATTTTGGTGCTGTTAATGCAAATACTAATAATAATACATGTAATGATTTATCTTATTCAAACATTTTTAATACTGATGTGTTAGATATGGATGAAAACTATATGTCTTACTCGAACAACTCTTGGATGTTTTCAGAAGGTCAAGTAGATGTAATGTTAGGAACATTAAATGCACCATCTTGGCAAGGAGGAAGAGTTGCCTTAAAGAACTCAACCGTTTCTGTTAATTGTAACGGTATTGTTGCAAGTTCATGGGACTGTGATAGTCAAGGAAATTGTGTAGATCCCGGAACTGGTAATGGTACTTACAGTAGCTATAACGCATGTCTATCTGCTTGTGGATGCACAGGAAATATTTCTACTATTACTGAAGGATTTCAGGCTCCATCACTTCAAAATGATTGGTCAATTGACAATCCTGATGGAGATCAAACATGGGCTATTAATTCAAGTTATGGATATAATAGCAGTAGTTCTATTTCTATTGAAAACTCGATATATTCTGCAAATGGAGAATATGATGATCTTAACTCTCCTATGATGAATTTTACTGGAGCAACTAGTATTACTCTCGATTTTGATTACGCTTATTCATTATGGACAGATCCAAGCCTTCCACAAAATTGGTCTGACACCTTAATTATTTTAGTCTCATCTGACTGTGGATTGAATTGGGAAAAAATATGGGAAAAGGCTGGAGCTAATTTAGTAACTACTTCTCCGATATTTAATGGTACTGAGTGGTTTCCAACTAACAATAATGATTGGGATTCTGAAAATATTAATTTAAATAATTATGCCAACAAGGATGCTATTATGATTAAGTTTAGGAATGTAAATCAGTATGAAAATAATTTATTTCTTGATAATATTAATATTACTTCAAACGGTAGTTTATCATTTGATGAGGCTCAAATGAATATGGTATTAGTATATCCAAATCCTGCTGATAAACAAATAGATGTTAATTATAAGGGATTAAAACAAATTTACAATATGCTAGGTGAAAGAGTGATACATACTTATGATGATAAGATAGATATATCGAATCTCTCAAAGGGTGTTTATGTTATAAAAATAGAAGATATTAGTATACGTCTTATAAAGCAATAATCTGTATCGAATGATTTAGATAAATATATCGTCTAATTATTAATTTAAGAATATAAAAATTAAAAAATGTTTTTTAGTAGATGCTCTGATTTGTTTATAAAAAAAGGTGTTTTCATATTAGTTTGTTTGTTAATTTTTAATGTTAATCAATTAAAAGGCCAAGAAAGAAATTGTGGCACTATGATTTATTTTGAAGAACAGAAAAAAAATAACCCAACATTATTAAAAAAAATTCAAGATAATGAACTTAAGTTACAGAATTGGATAAAAAATAATACTAATAAAAATCTAGTTAATATTATTACTATACCTGTTGTTGTTCATGTTGTTTATAATAATAATAACGAAAATATTGCTGATCAACAGATTCAATCCCAGATAGATATACTAAATGAAGATTTTAGAAGACAGAATGTAGATGCTGTTAATACACCATCCTCTTTTTTATCAGTTGCTGCAGATACTGAGATTGAATTTTGTTTAGCTACAGAAGATCCTTATGGAAATATAACTACAGGTATTACAAGAACATCTACCTCACAATCTTCTTTCAGTACTAACAATGGTGTGAAATATACTTCCTCAGGTGGTGTTGATGCTTGGAACCCTTTGGAATATCTTAATATATGGGTTTGTGATTTATCTGGTGGTTTATTAGGATATGCTCAATTTCCTGGTGGAACAGTAAGCTCTGATGGGGTTGTGTGTGATTATGCTTATTTTGGTAACATGGGTACGGCTACAGCTCCTTATGATCTAGGAAGAACTGCAACTCATGAAGTTGGACATTGGTTAAACTTAAGGCATATATGGGGTGATTCCAATTGTGGTAATGATTTTTGTAATGATACTCCTGAACATTCAGGCTCTAATTATGGTTGTCCATCTTACCCATCTACTTCAAATTGTAACGGAAATGGAACAAGTGGTGATATGTTTATGAATTATATGGACTATACTGATGATGCATGTATGAATATATTTACCGAAGATCAAAAGTCTAGAATGATAGCATCTATTAATAACAATCGATCTGGACTGCTAACAAGTAATGGTTGTAGTAATGCGGATTTTGGTTGTACAGATCAAACAGCATATAATTATTCATCAGTTGCAATATTTAATGATGGTTCGTGTTGCTATAATGCAGGTTGTACTGACATAACTGCAATAAATTATGATGCATCTGTTTGCTATGATGATGGAAGCTGTCAACCTCCTATTCTAGGTTGTACAAATCCATCCGCAGTTAATTTTGATCCTAATGCAAATACTACAGTTGCATTTGGAGGTGCTTTAGATAATACTTTTGGTTCAGGTGGCTATTTTAATAATGACCAGCATCTGGTTTTTGATGCTTCCAAGGAATGTGTAATTAATTCAGCCACTATTGATGCCGAGTCTTCAAGTACTATTCTCTTTGAATTAAGAAATAGTAATGGTGTAGTGATTGATGACACTACTTTAAATGTTATTTCTGGACAACAACAAGTAATTCTAAATTTTGAGGTTCCAATAGGTAATGATATGCAGCTAGGTGTTGCCGCTGGGGCGCTTCAAAACGTTGGTTTGTATAGAAATGATGAAAATGCAATTTATCCTTACGATATAGCCTCTGCAATTAGTATAACTAACTCAAGTGCTGGACTAACAGGCTTTCCGGGATATTATTATTTCTATTATAATATAGAGGTTGAAGTAGTATGCGAGGGTATTAATAATTCATCAAGTTGGGATTGTGATAATCAGGGTAATTGTTATGATCCTGGTACTGGTACTGGCCAATATAGTAGTTTATCTTCTTGTCAGAGTAGTTGTATAGTATCAAGTTGGGATTGTGAATGGGGTAATTGTTATGATCCTGGTACTGGCACTGGCCAATATAGTAGTTTATCTTCTTGTCAGAGTAGTTGTATAGTACCAAGTTGGGATTGTGATAATCAGGGTAATTGTTATGATCCAGGCAATGGGCAAGGAGTATATTCATCTTTATCAGACTGTGAAGTAGAATGTATAAATTTATCAGTATATGATAATGGCATAACTAAATTTAAGCTATTTCCTAACCCATTTAAAGGTGTCATAAATATACAATTTATAAATACTCAAAAATGTAACTTAGAACTTATAATATTTAATTCTATTGGAGAATCTATTCATAAAGAAAGTTCAATAAATCATACGGGAGAATACAGAACATCTGTCAACTTAGCAGAATATTCTAATTCAATATATTTTATACAAATTAAGACTGATAATGGGATTATTTATAGGAAAATGATATCACAATAATCGAATATATTATGATGTTTTATCGTCTAGTTGACTATGATTAATGAAAAAGTTGATTTTAAGAATTTCTATGAAAAATATAAAGAGCTTGTTTTTAATCTTGCTTTAAATTATACTGCTAATAAAGAGGATGCTGAGGAAATTGCACAAGATGTTTTTGAAACTGTTTTTAAGAAATTAGAATTTTTTAGATATGAATCAAAAATTGAAACATGGATTTATAGAATTACAATTAATAAATCATTAGATTATTTAAGATCAAAGAAAAGACTCAAGAATAAGTTTTTAAGTAATTTACTATTTTTTAATAATAAGGATGGAATAAATGAGGCAGTTAATTTTAATCATCCCGGAGTAGAATTTGAAAATAAAGAGAGTGTACAGATAATTTATAAATGTTTGGATAAATTGCCCAATAACTATAAAACAGTTATTGTGCTATTAAAGATAGAAGGTGAACCTCAAAAAAAGGTTGCTGAAATCATGAATATTTCTGAGAAGGCTGTTGAGTCATTATTTTTTAGAGCAAAATTGAAATTAAAAGATTTATTAGAAAACGAGAAGGATATTTAAAAATAGTTCGTCAAATATATATGAAAACAAGTTTAGAAGTATTAAATAAAACTCAAAGGGTAACTCCTCCAGATGCGCTTTACAATAAGATTATGGAGAGCATAAGTGATAGAGCAGATATAAAATTAATATATGCTTCTGTTATCTGCATTGCTTTATTGATTACGATAAACCTTTTTTCATTTCGAAGTTATAATGATAATGAGTTTTCATCTAACAAGAAATATTATTTAGATAGCCCAATAAATTATTTGGTTTATGAGTACTAAAAGATTATATATTGTTATTATTGTTATGCTAGTATTGCTTAATATTTTTTCCTTTTTTATAAACTATAGTAAAAGTAATGATGTAAGTAAAGGTGGTCCTAGAAATATAATTATAGAGAGATTGTCATTAGATGGTAAACAAATAGAAAACTATGATGTTTTAATTAGCGATCATAGGAAGTCATTAAAAAGCTTAAGGAAAGAAATTTATAAATTGAGACAATCATATTTTCTTAATAGTGACTCGATGCTTTTGGCTCCTCTTACTAACTCATATATTGAATTAGAAAAGATAAATAAAGAGCATATAGATGATTTAATAGAAATATGTACTGATTCTCAAAGAATGGAGTTTAAAGATTTTATTAAAGAGCAGAATCTGTTCTCTCCAAATATGAATAAAAAACAATAATTTAATAAAAAACACAAAACACAAAACATAAAATGAAAAATACAATATTAATATTAATATTATTTGCATCATCAATTTTTGTTAATGGACAATCTTTTAATGGTTTTGCTCTATATAATGCACAGGGATCTAATACAACCTATTTAATTGATGAGAATCAGAATATAGCCCATACATGGGATATGAATACTGAATGCAATTATACTGTAGCTTTAAAAGAGAACGGAAATTTAGTGAGAGGTACTAAAGGAAATACTAGTGTATTTAGCAATGGAAATATAGCTGCTGGAGCTGGTATAGTTCAAGAAATTGCTCCAGATGGATCTATTGTATGGAGTTTTGATTATGCAGATAATGATCATGTTAGTCATCATGACTTAACATTAGTGGGAGATAATGTTTTGCTTACTGCTTATGAAAAAAAGACTTCTACTGAGTTAAATGCAGCAGGATTTAATAATGCAAGTTCAGATAAATGGCCAACTCATTTTGTTGAATTAGAACCAGACGGAAATGGTGGAGCAAATATAGTATGGGAATGGCACATCTGGGATCACATGTGTCAAGATACAGATCCTAATGGACCTAATTATGTTTCAAATATTTCCGATTACCCTGAGCTTATTAATATTAATATGATACAAGCTCAAGGAGGCCCTGGTGGAGGTGGAGGTGATTGGTTTCATGTAAATGGAGTAGATTACAATGAGGATTTAGATCAGATTGTTTTTTCATCTCGTTTTGCATCTGAGATCTATATTATTGATCATAGTACAACAACAGCAGAAGCGGCTACACATTCTGGCGGTAATTCAGGAATGGGTGGAGATATACTATATAGATGGGGAAATCCATCAAATTATGGGATGACAGGAACACAAATTATTGATAACGCTGTTCATGATGCAAGATGGATCACTGATGACGGAAGACCAAACGGAGGTTATTTGCAAGTTTTTAATAATAGCGGTGTAAGTAATAGCGTGTCAGCTATTGATGGAATTGAAACTCCATGGGATGCCCCAACAAATACTTATCTTAGAACTCCTGGACAAGCATTTGAACCTTTTTCATATACAACAAGATATGAGTGCGCTTACTCTGCATCTGGTCAATCTGCATCAGACAGAATGTCAAACGGAAACATTTATGTTAATGCTTCAGGAGGACAAGGGGGAGCTGGTGTAATGTATGAAGTAGATGCAATAACTGGACAAATAATTTGGGGTCCTTATTATGCACAATCTGAAAAAGGATTCAGGTATGAATGTGATTACCCTGGTATTATTGCATTAGAGTCATTTATTTATTCAAATGGAACTATATCAACATCTTGTTTCGATGTAACTGCGAACATTGAAAATATCATTACTGATGCTTTAACTATTTATCCTAATCCTACAAAAGGTGTTATTTCTCTAAGATTTGAAACTATTGAGATACAAGATATAGAAATTCAAATTGTAAATTCTTTAGGACAACAAATTTATACTAATCATCTAAATAAACATTTAGGGTTAGTAAATGAAAAAATAGATCTATCCTCCTCTTCTGAGGGGCTTTATTTTGCAAAAATTACTACTGATAAGGGGCAGTCGGTAACTGAAAGAATTGTACACATAAAATAATATGCTAAAAAAGCATCATATACTTTTTGTATTTGCTGTTTTCGTACATTCCATAGGATTTACACAAAGCAATTTTTACGATCTAGATTCCCTAAGGGAAATTCGGATTTATTTTTATGATACCGATTGGGATTATCAATTGGATAGCTTGTATGTTCAAGGTGATAACGAAAGAATTTTAGCGGATTTAATTATTGATGGTTCTCCTTATGATAGTGTAGGGGTTCGTTATAAAGGTTTTAGTTCTGTTTCGGTAAATAGGTTTAAAAACCCATTTAATATTAAGTTGGATTATGTAATTGATGGGCAAGATCATCAAGGCATAGATAAACTAAAGCTATCCAATGTCTATCAAGACCCTTCCTTCGTAAGAGAAGTACTTACTTATGAAATTGCAGCAAATTATCTGCCATCAGCAAAAGCAAATTATGCCAATGTGTATGTTAACGATACGCTTTGGGGTTTATATACTAATGTTGAGGCGGTAAATAAGGATTTCTTGAACGATCATTTTGGGAATAAATACAATCCGTTTTTTAAGTGTAATCCTGAAAATTTAGATGTAACTCCTGGCGGAGAAAACTCTAATCTAAGCAATGCACACGGAAATGATAGTTTGGATTATGAGCCTTATTATGCTTTAAAATCGAATTATGGTTGGGAATCCCTTTATAATTTAATTGATACTTTGAATAATTATTCCTATAGTGTGGAAAAGATATTAAATGTAGATAGATCACTTTGGATACATGCCTTAAACTACACCCTTGTTAACTTTGACTCTTATATTGGTTATGGACAAAATTATTACTTGTATATGGATAAAACAGGTCAGTTCAATCCTTTGTTATGGGACTTAAATATGTCCTTTGGTAGTTTTCGTTTAACTGATGCGTCTTCTATTTTTTTCAGTGGTTTTGATATTGCTCAAGCACAAAATATGGATCCATTATTGCATCATACTCAATTTTCTGTTTCACCAAGACCATTTCTAAGGAACTTATTTTTAAGTGAGAGAAACAGAAAAATGTATTTAGCACATATCCGTACGATTGTAAATGAGAATTTTGCAAATCAGAGTTATGCCGTAAGAGGGCAATATTTTCAGAATTTGATTGATACTAGTGTTCAGAATGATACCAACAAGTTTTATTCTTATGCTGATTTTATTGCAAATCTGAATAGCCCAGTAACTTTGGTTACTGCCGATTGCCCTGGAATTACTCAATTGATGGATGCTAGGGCTACTTATTTGAGTAACTACACAGGCTTTAGTGGTGAGCCAACAATTACGAATATCAATACTAGTCCTCAGAATTTTATACTGGGTGATGATGTTTGGATTACTGCTGATATTTCAGATGCTACTGAAGCTATTTTGGGCTATCGTTTTGGAGATAATATGGCTTTTAAAACTACTGCTATGTTTGATGATGGAAACCATAATGATGGCTTGGCAAATGATGGAGTCTTTGGTGGTGTAATTCTAAACTCTGCTAATCTGGTTGATTATTATTTGTATGCTGATAATGATTCTGCTGGGGTATTTTCTCCTGTGCGTGCCGCTTATGAGTTTTACAATATTCAATCCCAATTACAAGTAGGTGATGTGGTGATAAATGAAGTTATGTCCAATAATGTAACTAGTGTTACGGATGCAAGTGGCAAGTTTGAAGATTGGATAGAGTTGTACAATACAACTAATTCTCCTATTTCTACTGCTGGTTTATTTTTGACCGATACTGCTGGAATTTTGCATAAATGGGAATTGCCAAATCAAACTATTCCGGATAATGGCTATGCAATTATTTGGGCTGATGAAGATGGAGGGCAGGGTGATATGCACGCCAATTTTAAATTATCAAATTTAGGAGAGCAATTGATTTTAACAAATGCCGATAGTGTGCTTATTGATTCTATAACTTACTTACCACAAGCTGATGATATTGCTTTTGCAAGATCCCCAAATGGGAGTGGCTCTTTTATAATGCAGGTACCGACCTTTAATTCAAATAATGATTTTGTTAATTCAATTACTGAGAATAAGGAATTAATAAAGGTGTATCCTAATCCATTCTCCAATATTATACAATGGGATAGTTTTGAAAGTGTTGAAGTAAGAGATTTATTAGGAAAGTTAATTTATGCTGATGAAAATACAAATCTAGTTCAAACATCTAATTGGGATTCAGGAGTTTATTTTATATCTTTGCTAGATAAAAATCAAACAGTAAAAATTATTAAAATTAAATGAAAAAACTAATCATATTATTAATGAGCATAGTTGCATTGCAATTAAATGCTCAAACAATTACAAATTACACAACAGCTGATGGTTTGCTAAGTGATTTTGTGGAATGTATTGATGTAGATATAAATGATAATGTTTGGCTTGGGACATCTATTGGCGTGCAAATGTTTGATGGTTCTTCATTAGCAGTTTATGATGTAGCAAATTATCCTGGAATGCTTTCAGATAACATCAAGGTTATTACTGCAATGGCTAATGGTGAAATATGGATTGGTACAGACTATGGTGCCAATCAATTAGTGTCAGGAGTAAATGGATTTATGTGGCTACCATATACAACTTCAAATGGACCTGCTAGTAACCAAGTTAAAAGTATTGATGAAGATGCCAATGGTGGTATATGGGTAGGTACAAATCAAGGGGTTTCTTATTTTGACGGTAACTCTTGGATTTCATATTCTTCTCCTGACTTACATTGGAGTGGAGTGAATGCTACTGCTTTTGATTCAAATGGTGACAAGTGGTTTGCTTCACCTTTAGGAGGAATTACCCATTTTAACGGAACTACTTTTACGCCTTATGACACTTCTAATGGATTGCTTTCGCAATATGTTACTGCCTTATTAATAGATGATCAGGATAATAAATGGGTTGGAACTTCAAGTGGAATGTCTGTTTTGGATGCAACTAATACAACTTTCACTAAGCATACTAGGATGTATATTATGCCTCCTCCAGACACTTTAAATCCTGTAGTAGATATTGCAATGGATTCGCACGAAAGAATTTGGACAGCCATTTATGTTGGCTATTTAGCTGTAGGAGGGGTAGCAATGTGGGATGGTAATCAATGGATTGATTTTGATGTAACTGATGGATTGGTAGGGCCTAATGTTAAAGGATTGGCCATTGATTCTCAAGATAATATTTGGGTAGCTACAAGTACAGGAGTTTCTAAAATATCAGCTATTCCTAGTGCTGTTAGTGCAATTAAAAATAATGGGTTTGATTTATTTCCTAACCCAAGTAGTGATAAGATTTATATAACAAATGAAAATCAAAAAATTCAACAACTTAAAATTTATAATAATTTAGGTGCTTTGGTATATGAAAATAATAGTAATCAGCTGCATTATAGTATTGATGTGTCTCCTTTTTCTAAAGGGTTATACTATGTAAATGTCCTTTCATTTGATGCTATTTTAACTAAAAAAATTATGGTTAATTAATCCTGTTATTTTAAGCACCTAATATTGGGTTTAAGTTTTCTTTCTTAAGTATTTATATTTTTTAACTTTACAAAAAAATAAAATATGCGTAAAGCACTCTCTATTGTTGCCTTAATTGGGGTTTCTTTTTCTTCATTTTCACAGAATGTTTTTGATGTTGGTATTCGTAACATTGAGATCTTCTTTAGTCAAACAAACTGGGATGATTCCTTGGATATTTATTACGCAAATGGCTTAGGTGATCGCTTGGTGGCTGATTCTATCTTGATAGATGGAATAGCAGATCAGAATGTAGGAATAAAGTACAAAGGGAATAGTTCTTATAATGTAAATAACACTAAAAATCCAATGAACATAAAATTGGATTATATCAATAACGGACAGTCAATTGATGGTTATAATGTATTGAAATTATCTAACGGATTTAGAGATCCTTCTTTTGTTCGTGAAGTGTTGAGTTATGAAATGGCAAGGGAGTATATGCCTTCACCAAAAGCAACTTATGCAAAAGTTACTGTGAACGGCACTTTAATTGGTTTGTATA
>CAJQJY010000008.1 GCA_905478765.1 uncultured Flavobacteriales bacterium | reverse complement strand
CGCAAAATTATACTGTAACACATTAACGTAATCATCAACGCCAATACTGATAACCCCATCTAAATCATCCCAACAGTTCACATCTAAACTACTTACACTAAAACGAATAGGTGATATCGTGTCTGAATTAACAGCTTCAAAACATTCAGTAGCAGTAGTTACAAAATAATGATTTGTACCAAAAGGTATCGAATTCTCATTCAGTATATACGAATCTGTAGGATAATAAACATCAGCCACATTGTAATAGGGACCACCAACATTAAGCGCCCCAAAAATATAATAGTGAGTAGAAGTAGTAGCACCTATAGGGTGAAGCCAATCCATATAAACAAGAGTATCACTTACTGAGGCACAATTAAATACAGGTGGCGGAATTGAATCTGGAGCTGAAGAAATAACCTCTAAAGTATCAGAAAAAAAAGTGCAACCATTAATAGTTGCAGCAACAACATAACTTCCTGTACCAACTGAAACTGTAGAATCCGTACTAAAAACTACTGAAGTAGAGTCAAACCATTCAAATATTGCAGTACTATCAGCAACATTGGCTGTAAGAACAATATCTGCACCACAAGCAATATCCATAACAGTAGAGTCAATACCTAAATTATTTGAAACTTGTAACTCAGGAGAAGCAAAACTACCAGCTTCCAGCCAAACATAAGAACTTAAACCACTATCACTTCCATCAGCAATTGCTAATTTAATATGATAAGTTGAGCCACATTGCACTAAAGCTTGGGCAGTAAAAACAGTAGTATAACCATCAGCATCAGCAATAGTATCTAACCCATTTTGATTATCAACAAAATACTGCTGATTAATAGGGGTAACACTATTTACTGATGAAATTGTAATAGGCATTTGAGGGGTTGTATTTGGAATATACGCTAAATTAACAGCACCATTCGACCAAGGGCCAGCAATACCAGGACCCGATAAGAAGAACCCAAAAACGTCATTATATTGAGTGTTCTCAAATGCAAAATACTCTTGAGAACCAAAAGCATATCTGAAACTTAGAGTATCAGATGTTGGAATAAAATCAAACTCCAAAATGGCAATGTCATTTACTGAACTTACAGTAAAAGATTGTCCAATCATACCAGGAACTGAATTAGCAACTGCCAATAAATCAGGATCGACAACAGTATTTGCAATAAATGGAAAAGTAGGTGCTGAGGCTGGATCTAAATCATTTACATCACCAGTAGAAAGTACAATTCCACTATCAATTCCTAATGAAGTATTTATTGCATTAAAAAATCCAATTTGACAAGAATCACCTTGATAAGTAATATTTGAAGCCGACACACCACCTCCAATTAAAATATTGTTAGTCATCCAAACAGGGTCATCATAAGGAGTGGTATTGTCTACAACAATTTGAGAATGTGCGTTAAAAGCACTTATAGCCAGAAGTAAAAATAGTATTTTTTTCATATCATACAAAAATATAAAAAAATAATAAAAAAGACTATATCTAATAAGGCAGTCTTATTCGTTTAAATCTGCATCAGATTGCTTACAAAACATCTCGTAATAAGCATTCTTAAATTTTAGCAACTCCTGATGCGAACCTTCTTCTAGTACATTGCCGTTTTTAAGATGTAAAATTTTGTCAGAATTTACAATAGTAGAAAGCCTATGAGCAATAACAATAGTAGTACGATTAGCAGACAGTTTTTCTAAAGCTGATTGTAATAACTCCTCAGTAGCAGTATCAATAGAAGCAGTAGCCTCATCTAAAATTAAGATTTTAGGATTACGAATATATACCCTTAAAAATGCAATCAACTGCCTTTGTCCTGCCGACAAAGTAACCCCCCTCTCACCAACCATATAGTCATAACTACCAGGAAGAGAATTGATAAATTCATCAACACCAATTTTCTTAGCAGCAGTAACAATAGCTTCTCTAGAAACAGTAGCATCAAAAAGGGTAATATTATTCAAAATACTATCAGAAAATAAGAAAACTTCCTGTTGAACTAACGCAATATTTTTTCTTAAATTAGCCAAAGCAATATCCTTTACATTAATTCCATCAATATTAATAGCGCCTGAATTGATTTCATAATAACGATTCAGCACACTAACAATAGAAGTTTTACCAGCACCAGTCCTGCCCACCAAAGCTAACATTTTACCAGCATCAATATTAAAGCTTAAATCCTTAAGCACCCACTCCCCTTTTTTATAAGCAAAATCAACATTAGAAAAAGTAATAGAACCCTTTAAATCAGTAAAATTTTCTGTACCATTATCAATGATTTTTTCCTCAGTATCTAACACTTTAAAAACACGCTCAGAACCCACAATACCCATTTGTAAAATATTGAACCTATCCGCTAGCTGCCTGATAGGACGAAACATCATGTGAATAAATAAAATAAAAGCTATAAGTTCACCAACCGTAATATCCTTACCCTCCAAAATACCATGACCTCCATACCACACTATTAAACCAATTGACATAGCTGAAAGTACCTCAACAATAGGAAAAAAAACTGCATAATAAAAGATGGAGCGTAAATGAGCATCTCTATGCTGTTTATTTATCTTAATAAATTTATCATATTCCGAATTTTCACGATTAAAAATTTGAACAATATTCATTCCTACAATATGCTCCTGAACAAAAGTATTGAGCATAGAAACCTGATCACGAACATCCTTAAAAGAGGCCTTAATATTTTGTTTAAACCAAGAAGTAGCTACCAATAAAATAGGTATAGTAAGCATGGCAATTAATGCCAAACGCCAATTAACATAAAACATCATAGAAACAACAACAATTAGCTTTAAAAGCTCAGCAATAATAACCAATAATCCTTGAGAGAAAATATCAGCAATAGTTTCAATATCAGAAATTGATCGCGTAACTAAAGTGCCAATGGGAGTATTATCAAAATACTTCATTCTAAGTGATAAAATATGCTTAAAAACTTTAGTTCTTAAATCCTGTATAACATGCTGCCCTAACCAAGTAGAAAGATAAATATACACGAATTGCAATACCCCTTCAATTACTAAGATAGCCATTAAAATCATGGTAATATTAATTAACCCTTGCTTATTAGGAATTACAATATAATTATCAATAGCATAATTAATAAGCAAAGGACGAGTTGGTCCTAGAACTGAAAGTAAAATTGCCGAAAAAGCAGCAATAATAAAGTTGAATTTATAAGGTTTAGCAAACTCCAAAACTCTTTTAAGCAATTCAAAATCAAGTACTTTACCAGTTTTAGTTGTTTGTTTTTTATTATTCGTTTCTTCCATTTAGGATACTATATTTTTAGGATACTCAACTTTTGCAAGAAAAAGTCCTTTAGCAGGAACAGAAGACCCCGCTTCACATCTATCCTTAGCAGCAATAATATCTAGCACTTGTTCAGCAGAGATTTTAGCAATACCCACTTTTAACAAAGTACCCACTATTGCTCTTACCATATTACGCAAAAAACGATCCGCCTTAATAGTAAAAACCAACACCTTATTATCCCACTGCCAATGTGCAAAAGCTACTTCACAATTATTAGTAAAGGTATCAGTATTAACTTTGGAGAAAGAAGTAAAATCTTGCTTACCCAAAATATAATCAGCCCCCCTATTCATTGCGTCAATATCAAGTTTTTTATGCAAATAATAAGCTTCAGTAGTAAAAGGGCTTTTATGCTGAACAATATGATACTCATAAGTACGGCTGATAGCATCAAAACGACTGCTTACTTCATTACCAACCTCAAAAATAGTTTGAATAGCTATGTCAGATGGTAAAAAAGAATTCAGTTTTTGAATAAGAATTTTAGATTCAAACGCTTTATTACAATCAAAGTGAGCAAACATTTGTTTAGCATGCACTCCTGTGTCAGTACGCCCTGCACCAATCACCTCAATTTTGACATTGAGTATAATACTTAATGCCTTATTAATTTCTTGCTGAATAGTATTAACATTAGGCTGAACTTGCCAGCCATGGTAAGCAGTGCCATTATATGAAAGTTGAATGAAAAATCTCATGTTTTAATTTGATGCAAAAATAGAAAACGGATTTAATTACATACTAAGTAAAAAAAATATTCGTTAGCTCTTGCAATTAAATTTACAAAAATTAAATTTGCAATCCTAAATAAATAATGATGACTGAGACAATACAAACTGACATTAAAGAATTAAACGAAAAGATAAGTAAGGAAAGTGCTATCATTGATATGCTAATGCTTGAACTCAATAAAGTAATTGTTGGACAAAAGCACATGAGTGAACGCCTATTAGTGGCCCTACTATCAAACGGACATATATTACTAGAAGGAGTCCCTGGGCTTGCTAAGACACTTGCAATATCAACCCTTGCACAAACGATAGATGCAAAATTCAGTCGTTTACAATTTACACCTGATTTATTGCCTGCCGATATTATCGGAACACAAATATACAGCCCGAAAAATGAGACTTTTTCAGTAAAAAAAGGACCTATATTTGCTAACTTTATACTTGCAGATGAGATAAATCGTGCCCCTGCAAAAGTACAATCAGCTTTACTTGAGGCCATGCAAGAACGCCAAGTAACTATTGGAGGAGAATCATTTCCACTTGATAAACCATTTTTAGTAATGGCTACACAAAATCCAGTAGAACAAGAAGGAACTTACCCACTACCTGAAGCACAAGTAGATAGATTCATGCTAAAAGTAGTGATTGATTACCCAAAGAAAGAAGAAGAAAAATTAATTGTACAACACAATTTAGCCAAAACATTTCCTACTGCCAATAATGTACTTAAAACAGATGCGATAATCCGTGCTAGAGATTTAGTAAAAGAAGTGTATCTGGATGAAAAAATTGAGCAGTACATTATTGATATTATATTTGCTACAAGATACCCTGAACAATACGGATTGGAGAAATTCAAAGACATGATTTCCTTTGGAGGATCACCAAGAGCAAGTATTAACCTAGCAGCTGCATCAAAAGCCTTTGCCTTTATAAAAAGAAGAGGTTATGTAATACCAGAAGATGTAAGAGCACTATGCCATGATGTCTTAAGGCACAGAATAGGACTTACTTATGAAGCAGAAGCAGAAAACATTACTTCAGAAGATATCATTACTGAAATACTAAATGCGGTAGAAATTCCTTAATGAGCACCTTAGCCCTCTTAAAAAAAGTAAGAAAGATTGAGATAAAAACCAAAGGACTCTCCAACCATATTTTTGCAGGAGAATACCAGACGGCTTTTAAAGGGAAGGGTATGGCATTTTCGGAAGTCCGAGAATATCAGCCAGGAGATGATGTTCGTTCCATTGACTGGAATGTAACTGCTCGATATAATGCACCATTCGTGAAAGTATTTGAGGAGGAAAGAGAAATGACTGTAATGCTTTTAATAGATGTTTCATCGTCAGGAAATTTCGGGACACAGAAGCAATTTAAAAGAGAATTAGCAACAGAGATTTCTGCTATACTTGCATTTTCTGCCATTAAAAATAACGATAAAGTGGGTGTTATTTTCTTTACTGATAAAGTAGAGAAATTCATCCCACCTAAAAAAGGAAAAAGCCATATCCTAAGAATAATTCGTGAAGTATTATCCTTTCAACCAATAGGAAAAAAAACCAATATTGCAGAAGCTTTGGAATTTTTTAATTCCGTAATTAAAAAAAGAAGTATTTGTTTTATCCTCTCAGATTTTATGAGCAAGGATTTCGATAGACCCTTGAAAATTGCAAGTAAAAAGCATGATTTAGTTGCCCTTAGAATTCACGATAAAAGAGAAGATACCTTGCCTAATGTTGGACTTGTACCTATGCAAGATGCTGAAACAGAAAAAGTGATTTTTGTTGATACAACTAACAAAAAAGTCCGAGATAATTTTGCAAAGAATAGATTGCAAGCAACTGAAAAATTACGAAAACTATTACCTGCCAGTGGTGTGGATTTAATTGACATCACTACAGGAACAGATTATGTAAAACCCCTGATTAACTTTTTTAAAACTAGAGGAAGTAAAAGATGAAAAATATAATTGCACTTTTATTAGTCAGTAATATTGCTTGGGGACAAACAGCTTTATTGGACACCAATTCAATACTGATTGGTGAGCAAATCAATTTCAACATCAACAATCCAATCAGTGAAACTGAAGTATGGCCAACATATGATGAGTTTTTGGCAGATGGAATTGAAATTATTAAAGAAGGTACGCTAGATACTAACAAGAATTTAATTTCACAAAACTTCATCATTACCGTTTGGGATAGTGGAAGCTACTATGTACCTCCTATTTCTTTTTCTACAAACAATAAAACAGAAGGATTACTCCTAAATGTACAATCAGTAATTCTAGAAGAAGGAGCTGAATTAAAGGATATAAAACAACCAATGGAAGCACCAATTGGTTGGAGTGATATTTGGCCTTGGCTTTTAGGAATTATTCTTTTGACTCTGATTTTTTTCTTACTTAAAAAGTATATACTCAATAAAAAAGAAGTAATAAAAATAAAAACACCAAAAGTGATTATCCCACCAGATATTACAGCCCTTCAACAATTAACAAATTTAGATAAAGCACAAGTATGGCAAGGGGGAAACGTTAAAGAATACCATAGTGAAATATCCGAAATTATTAGAAGATATACTGAAAATAGATTTAATTTTA
The DNA here is from genome assembly GCA_905478765.1 of uncultured Flavobacteriales bacterium. GTDB lineage: Bacteria > Bacteroidota > Bacteroidia > Flavobacteriales > BACL11 > UWMA-0277. The sequence goes on along the minus strand of CAJQJY010000008.1, from coordinate 11,835 downwards.
TTGCCTTAGAACTCGCAACTGAAGAGATAATTAGTGAGCTAAAAAGCAAAGTGAATAATGAGCAATTAGCAAGCATTACTATCATATTACAAAGAGCTGATTTAGCCAAGTTTGCTAAAAGCAAACCTAAAGAAACTGAGAATAAAGAAAGTATGCAAATAGCCAAAAATTTTGTTGAACAAACAAAACAAAAGCAAATAAATAATGGCTAATTACACCTTTGTAAATAGTGAGTTTTTCTATCTAATGGTTTTACCATTAGTATTACTAATTTGGTACGGCTTAAAACACAAAAGCAAAAGCAGTACTATTTTATTTTCTGGAATAGAGGCGATAGATACCAAGCCAACTATAAAACAACAATTACGCCACTTACCTTTTATATTAAAAATTGCAGCCGTAAGCTTAATGATTATTGCTTTGGCTCGCCCGCAATCTTCCATTAATTGGGAGGAGAGTATAACAGAAGGTATTGATATTGTTTTAGCAATGGATATTTCAGGAAGTATGCTGGCTCAGGATTTGAAACCTGACAGATTAGAAGCTTCCAAAAATGTAGCAATAGACTTTATAAGCAAGCGAATAAATGACAGAGTTGGTTTGGTTATTTTTGCAGGAGAAAGTTTTACCCAATGTCCACTTACAACCGACCACAATGTACTTGTTAATTTATTCCAAGATGTTAAAAGTGGTATGGTAGATGATGGAACAGCAGTAGGAATGGGATTAGCCACAGCAGTGAATCGATTAAAAGATTCTGAAGCAATATCTAAAGTAATAATACTTCTTACGGATGGAGTAAATAATAGCGGAATGGTACCACCACTTACAGCTGCTGAAATTGCTGAGAAATTTGGTATTAGAGTGTATACTATTGGTGTAGGAACTGTAGGATTTGCACCCTACCCTTTTCAAACTCCATTCGGAATACAATACCAAGAAGTAGAAGTGAAAATTGACGAAGAAACTTTACAAGATATAGCAACACTAACAGATGGAAAATACTTTCGAGCGACCAATAATAATTCCTTAAAAGAAATTTACAAAGACATTGATGCCTTGGAGAAATCAAAGATAGAAGTTACAGAATTTCACAAACGTTCGGAGGAATTTTTACCCTTTGCACTTTGGGCTTTAGGTTTATTGTTTTTAGTTTTCATTTTACAAATTACATATTTAAAACAGATTCCTTAAATGTTAAGATACGAACATATTGAATTTTTGAATTTCCTATTTGGAATTCCTGTTTTAATAATAGCTATGATATTATACAGTAAATGGAAAGCAACTGCCTTAGCTCTTTTTGGAGATAGCCGTTTAACAAAAGAATTAATGCACTCTTTTTCAAAAAGGAGAACTCAAATAAAAAACATCCTTACTATTCTTATTTTCATTTTATTAATCATTAGTATTGCTAACCCACAAATAGGTACAAAAATGGAGGAAGTAAAAAGAGAAGGAGTGGACTTAATGATAGCCATTGACCTTTCCAACTCCATGATGGCTGAGGACATAAAACCTAACCGATTGGAAAGAGCTAAACTTGCCATTTCCCGATTGATTGACAAACTAGAAGGTGATAGAATTGGGCTTATTGTTTTTGCAGGAGAAGCATATGTACAATTGCCCATCACTACAGATTATTCAGCAGCTAAGTTATTTTTATCAACCATTAACACCAATATAGTACCCACACAAGGAACTGAAATTGCAAAAGCAATCGATTTAAGCATTCAGTCCTTTGACATGGAAAATGCACAAAATAAAGCTATCATTATTATTACGGATGGTGAAAGCCATGATGAAAAAGCAATTGAAAGTTCTGAGCAAGCCAATGAACTAGGAATATTCGTTCATACTTTAGGTATGGGACTCAGCAAAGGAGGGCCAATTCCTATCTACAACAAATACGGCAACCGAACGGATTACCGAAAAGATAGAGATGGAAATACTATTGTTAGTAAATTAAATGAGCAACTATTACAACAAATTGCTAATGCAGGAAAAGGAACTTATGTGCGTGCAAATAATTCCAAAGCAGGGCTATCCACCTTATTTGCTGAAATTAATAAAATGGAAAAAAAAGAAATTGGGACTATGATTTTTACTGAATACAAGGACAGGTTTCAATTATTTATTGGATTGGCGTTACTTTTATTGTTAACGGATTTAATCCTACTGAGAAGAAAAAATAAATGGAGTAACCGTATTAATTTTTATAAGGACTAATGAAAAATATATTCTTAATATTATCATTCTTAGTTTGCATAACGTCTTTTGCTCAGAACAAAAAATCGTTCTTAAGAGATGGGAATGAGCTATATACTGACAGTAGTTACAATGATGCTGAGATACAGTATCGAAAATCATTAGAAAAAGATCAGGATTATTTTAATGCTTCTTTTAATTTAGCAGATGCTGTTTACAAGCAAGAACGCTATGAAGAATCATCAGCACTTTTTGATGCTTTAATTGATAATGCTCCAACTGAAAATGATTTAGCAAAAGTTTATCATAATTTAGGAAACTCTTTAACTCAAGAACAAAAATTAGAAGAAGCAATTGAAGCGTATAAGAATGCATTAAGAATAAATCCGAATGATGCAGAGACAAGGCACAATTTAGCGCTCTCCAAAAAACAAAAGCAAGAACAAGAACAACAGCAAAAGGAGAAAAAAGAAGAAAACAAAGAAGAAAACAAAGAAGAAAACAAAGAAGAAAACAAAGAAGAAAACAAAAATCAAGAAAAAGACAAAGAAGGAAAAGATAAACAGGAGGAAAATAAGGAGGAGGAAAAGGGGAATCAACCAGAAGATAAAAAAGAAGAAATGAGCAAGGAGGATGCTGAGAAAATGCTAGAAGCCATTCAACGAGAAGAAAAAGAATTGCAAGAAGAACTACAAAAAAAGAAAGTGAAAGGTAAAAGAGTTAAAGTATTAAAAGACTGGTAAGTTGAAAAGAATTATTCTCATATTATTTGTATTTATTTGTACACATTCCTTTGCACAAAAGCTAAGTGTGTCATCTGATAAAAACCCCGCAATAGTTGGTGAACAAATTTTGATACAATACAGTATAGATACACAAGGAAATAATTTTAAATCTCCAAACTTTAACGGACTAAGAGTTTTAAGTGGACCAAATCCCTCAACACAAAGTAGTTATAGTTTTGTAAACGGAAAAAGTCAGAATAGCACCAAAACAACTTATTCCTATTATCTAAAAGCTACAAAGGAAGGAACTTTTAATATTAGCCCTGCAACTATAAAAGTAGATGGAAAAACTATAAAAAGCAAGTCTTACCAACTAAAGATTGTAAAAGGAAGTGATAAAAATAAAGCACAACAAAAAGCACTAAGTGACAACTTATTTATAAAGGTTGATGTAAGTAAAAGAAAAATAGTTGTTGGCGAACAAATAATTGTTACTTACAAACTATTTAATAGATTAGAACTAAACAATACTGAGCTTAGTGAACTTCCTGATTTGAATGGATTTTGGACAAAAGATTTAGAAACCTCAAGCAGATTTAAAAGAGATGTAATTGATGGGGTTACGTACAATGTAGCTACTATAAAAAAATCAGTTTTAACTGCTCAAAAATCAGGTAATTTGATAATTGATCCAATGGAACTGAAATGCAGTATAAGGGTTATGAACAACAAGAGAAATAGAGGTTTCTTTAGCAATAATTATCAGATTCAAGAAGAATATATTTCATCAAAATCAATTACCATAAATGTTACTGAATTACCCAGCCCACCTCCTAATTTTTATGGTGCTGTTGGGGAATTTACAATTAAATCTGAAGTGGATAATACTACCGCAAATACTAATGAAGCTATAACCTATAAACTAACAATAACTGGTACTGGAAATATTGAGTTAATTGAACCCTTAGCAATTCAGTTTCCTGATGATTTTGAAGTTTATGACCCTAAAATTTCCGACAGGATATTTGAAGGAGGAAGAAAAAGAAGCATTAAAACTTTTGAGTATTTATTAATTCCAAGATATGAAGGAGAGTACACTATTAATAGTTCAAGTTTAGTCTATTACAATAATAAAACTAATAAATACAATACTAAAAAAACCACTCAGCATAATTTAATAATTAATGCTAATGGAAATACTGAGGATGAAAACTCAACAATAAACCAGCAAATAATAAAAACTGAGAAAAAAGATATTCATTATATTTTCACAACAACTAAACTGAAGGAAATTCGTGATAATATCTTAAATAAAAATCTCTTTATTGTAATCTTCTTTTTACCAATATTTTTAATTATTCTGCTTAGGATTTACAATACAATAGTTGGGAAAACAGACACAAATAGTAGTAATTGGAAAAAGAAGAAAGCAAACAAAATTGCACTAAAAAGACTAAAGTACGCACAAAATTGCATAAATAATAACGATTTTGAATCATTTTTTGAAGAAATTGAAAAATCACTTTTGGGTTATTTTGCTGATAAATTTAAAGTAAGTATAGCAGATTTATCAAAAGAAACTGTAAGCACACACTTTTACACTAATGCTATTGACATCAATACAAAAAAGCAATTTATCGCCCTCTTAGATGAATGTGAATTTGCGCGCTATGCACCTTCTAATAATAAAAACGCACAAATGGGAGATTTTTTAAATAAAGCCAAGCACATAATTATTGAAGTTGAAACTGCCTTAAGATGAAATTAAAAACTCTCATTATCACCCTGCTAGTAAGCATTAGTTCTTATGCTTCAAATCAACTTTTTGAAAAGGCAAATAAAGCATACAATAACTTAGATTACACTTCTGCTATTACTCTTTACGATAGCATTTTAAATATAGGATTGGAAAGTAGTGAGCTATACTACAACTTAGGAAATTGTCATTACAAATCACAAGATTGGGCAAATGCAATATGGCATTATGAAAAAAGCTTAAAACTCGAGAAAAACGACAAAACCATACAAAATCTTGAGCTAGCAAACCTCAAAATTATTGACCGAATAGAAGAGATTCCTCAGCTTTTTTATAAAAAATGGTGGAGTAGTTTTATCTCAATTTTTAATACATTTTATTGGCAACTAATCAGCATTTTAATTACATGGCTTGCACTTACAATAAAGATACTAAGTCAATTTAGTAATTACAAAAAAAAGCGATTTTTAAGTATTTTGTATTCTATATTACTAATCAGTGTTTTTGCAACTTATAGTTCTTATCAAGAAAATATAACTAAAAAAGAAGCTATTATTTTTACCTCATCAATAGTTGTAAATAGTGCTCCAACAATAAATAGCACTAACTTATTTACTTTACATTCAGGAAGTAAAATTGAGATTTTAGACACTATTGGGGAATGGATAAACATTAAAATTGCAAGTGGAAGCAGTGGTTGGATAAAAGAATCAAGCTGTAAGTTTTTATAAGTAATATTAGTTATTTTCATCTAGAAAAAATCAAGTATTTTTTTCGTATATTTGTAAATTATAAAAAAACTCCATTTTAATGAAAAGATTCTTACTTTTATTTTTTACGATATTTACTTATGCTTTATGTTATTCCCAAGGAGGTGCGGGACCTGTTCAATTTTGTTCATCTACAATACCAGAAATTTGTAATGGTTCTTTATATCCTGCTGCTACTTCAGGTACAGCAACTGCTCCATCTGGGACAAGTCTTAATTGTGGTTTTTCTGCAGTTACTCAATATGGATCATTTTACTTTTTTGAATCCAACACTAATGGTCCATTAAGCATTAATATTACTCCTACAGACGTAATAGGAATTCCATATCCAAATATAAATTCTTCACCTGATCTTGATTATATTTGTTGGGGGCCATTTAACGATTTAACAACGATGTGTGATCTATTAACAAATCCAAATCAAGAAGATTGTAGCACTGCTCCTCCTACTACACAAGAAGTTTTACAAATAACAAATGCAGTAGCTGGAGAATTTTATGTTATTCTTGTTGTGAATTGGGCTGCATCAGGCTCAACACCTGACCCATGTTTTATTCAATTCACAGCAACAGGCCCTAATGATGCATTTGGAGGTCCTAGTCCTGGAGATGCTGGTGCGGATGCTGGAACGGGAAATCCACTTTTATTTTGCGATACTGATCCTCAAATGAACTTAATTGACCAGTTAAATGGTCAACCTGTCAATAATGGATCCTGGACTTATAATGGGAATCCTGTTTCTGGAACTTTTGACCCTGCTATTGATCCACCAGGCATCTATACTTATTCAATTTCCGGAAGCTCAAGTGGCACTTGTCCAGGAGATGATGCAACTGTTAATATTGATGTCTTTAGCGCTGCAAGTATTTCCATTACTTCACCTTCAGTTATTTGCTCAAATGAGAACTCATTTAATCTAACAGGAATACCTTCTGCTGGCTGGTCAGCACAAGGTAATGGAGTATTTACAGATAATCTAGGATCAGTAATAACTGATTTTGATCCAGCATCAAACATGCCTGGACTATATAATATAACTTATACTTATACTCCTCAAGGATGTAATCCAATACCTGTTGGAGGATCCATATTAATAAATGAAGCTCCAACAGTACTACCAAATGATGTAACTACAAACAATCCATCTTGTTTTGGATACAATGATGGTAGTGCTTTAATAACAGCTAGTAGCGGACAACCAGCTTATGTTTATAATTGGTTTGGAGAAAATCCATTAGCTTTAACTGCTGGAACATTTAACTATACTGTTACAGATGCAAATCAATGCTCACATTCAAGTAGTGTAACCTTATATGACCCTTTAAACACATCAAGTATTATTAACGAATATAATAGCAGTTGTTTTGGTAGTAATAACGGGGCTGCAAGTATAACTATGTTAGGGGGCACAACTCCTCCAGGAACAATTTCTTTATTACCATATTGCACATCACAGCCATCACTAAATTTTTCTGGACAACCATCAACTAGTATAGGGCAGGTACAATTGAATGGAGATAACTTTAATATTAATAATAGCACCTTTGGTAGTACTGATTTTTACGAAGACTACACTGCAACAATCTATGCAGACATTTCGGAAGGACAGATTTATACAGTTAATGTTACGCCTCATGACGAATTTGCTGCAGTAGGATCATATGCTCCTGAAGCAATAAATGTATATATTGATTTTAACATTGATGGTGATTTTTTAGATGCTGGAGAAGATCTTGGCGTAATAAATATACCAGTCGGTACTTGGGTTCCTGGAACTGTATTTCCATTTAATTTTATTGTACCACCTTCTGGAGCTTACGGACCAAGTAGAATGCGTGTGGTATGCTTGAGCAATGGTGGAGGGAATCCAGCAGTAATTATGGGCCCTTGTGAAGATGCAGGTTTTTTTGGAGTACCTTGGTTTGGAGCGACAGAGGACTACTCAATAGTATTAAATGCACCTAGTTCTTCAGCTACATTTCAATGGTTTAACGGCTCAACAGCTGACAGTATATCAAATTTAAGTCCAGGAACATACTCAGTTTTAGTAACAGTTGGAGGATGTCCTATACAAGATTTTGCAACTATAACAGAACCTGAACAAATTATATTTAACCCAACAATAACTGATATTAGTTGTAATGCTTTAAATGATGGTAACGTTACTTTAAACCCTTCTGGAGGGAATGGTGGTGCTTATAATATTAATTGGGGAGGAATTGACAGTTCTTCTTTAGGAAATGGCAGTTATACAGTAACTATTACTGATCCATCTACTATTACAGCCGAAAATACTATTGCTTGCTTTAATGACACTTTAATAACACTAATTGAACCTGGTTATTTTAGTGTTGAATTTGCAGTTTCAGACCATTCAATTTGCGCTGGAGATCCAATAGATCTTGAATTTGATTTCAATTCTTATGGTGTTGCTCCATTTACAATTAATTATAATGCGAATGGACCTCAATCTGAAGGACCTGTAAATAATAGCGGACAATATAGTATCTCTGTTTCGCCAAATATTACAACAACTTATTCAATAAATTCAATAGTTGATGCAGATGGTTGTATCAATCAAAATACCATTAATAACGAAATTGTAAATGTAAATCCGTTACCTAACATGAATATTGCAGTTAACCCTAACCCTATCTGTTCAGGAGATAACTCTACATTAATTATGAATAATAACATAGGAAGCCCACCATTTAGTGTTGATTATTCTATTACAGATGCAAACGGAATAACTACTGCAAATGAGGTATTTGGATCTGGTGGATTTAACGCTTTCATTAACCCAATAATAACAACAGACTACACATTAACTTCTATTACTGATGACAGTACATGTACAAGTCCTTTATCAGCAGTTACAACATTAGTTGTAAATGAGATACCTCAACTAGTTACATCTTATTCTAATGAGTTATGTGCTGGTGATTTAGTTGAAATTGGTTTAGATTTTACTGCAGGTACTCCACCATTTAATGTTGATTATACTTTTAATGGCGCAAACACTAACACTGTTATTAACTTCCAAACAGGGGATTTAAGTTTAATTGCAACAGATCCTTCTAACATTACAATCAACTCTATTACTGGTGCAAACTGCTTTAAACAAATTGATGAGAATATTGTTGTAACAATTAATTCACGCCCTAATGCTACACTTAGTGGAGATGGTTCGATTTGTGAAGGAGGATCAACCGACTTATCTATAGTAACTACAGATGGTACTCCTTTATATGATATTGAATACACAAATGGAATTGAGAATTTTACTCTAACTGATATTGGTGATTCAACAGGAATTTCTACTGCTACAATGGGACTTTATACTCTAGTAAGTGTAATTGATCAAAATGGTTGTGAAGCCGAAACACTAAATGGACAAGCAAATGTAAACATCAATCCAATACCAGATGTTGCTCTAGTTGCTTACCCATTACAAACTGAAATCACTGATCCTCTAATTAATTTTATTGATAAATCAACTTATTTATCTTTAATTCCAGGAATATGGGACTTTGGAGATGGTAGTGAGCAAGTTTCTAACTTAGGACACATTGATCATATGTATGCAGATACTGGGGTCTATATTATTTCCTTAGAAACTATATCAGATAGTGGGTGTACAAATATCGCATACCAAACAATTATTATCTCTCCTACATTTAGAATGTATGTCCCTAATGCATTTACTCCAAATAATGATTTAGATAATGATTACTTTTTACCAATTATCGATGGCGTACAAGAATATGAATTAAGTATTTATGACAGACTAGGCAAAAGGGTATTTAGAACAGAAAAATACACTAATGAATATTGTACAAGTGGGTGTGTTGAAGCTTGGGATGGAAAAATTAACGGCAGTGGTGATTTCTGTACAATTGGCGTATATGTTTATCATATAATTGTTACGGACGTAAATGGTAAACTTAGAAATTATGAAGGCACAGTAAGTTTAGTGAGGTAGCATGAAAAAAATAATATTCATATTTTTAGCAATATTATTTAGTATTTCAGCACACTCACAATCAGATGATTGCAATACTGCTACTCCATTTTGCACAAATTCTGGAATAACTTTTCCAGCTTCTACAGGAACAAGTTCTCCAAATGGACCTGATTATGGTTGTTTAAGTTCACAGCCGAATCCAGCATTCTTTTATTTACAAATAGACAATCCTGGCAACATGACACTTTCACTTTTTAGTACTCCTTCAAATGATATTGATTTTATTTGTTGGGGACCCTTTTCAAATCCAAATACAATGTGTAACAATCTAACATCATGGAATATTGAAGATTGCAGCTATTCTTGGGTTTCAAATGAAACCTGTCAGATAAATGGAGCAAGTACTGGCGATTACTATGTAATACTGATTACTAACTATTCAAATTCTAATTGCAATATTAATTTCAATCAAATTGGAGGTAGTGCAAGTACAAATTGTTGTGTTATGTCTAATATTGATATTTCTGAAACCATAACAAATGTAAGCTGTAATGGTTTTTCTGACGGGTCAATCAACCTTAATATTACGGGAGGAATACCACCTTTTTCAACTCTTTGGTCAAATACTAGTACAACTCAATTTATTTCTAATTTAGTAGCAGGAACCTATACTACTACAGTAACAGATGATGATGGTTGCACTGCTAACGAAACGTTTACTTTAACAGAACCTCCCACTCTTAATCCAACTATTAACACACTTAATGTAAGTTGCTTTGGATATTATGATGGTTTAATAGAAGTAGTTAACGAACCGGCATCTACAACATATCAGTGGTCAAACGCTAGTTCTTCAAATAGCATAACAAACATTGGTCCTGGTAATTATTCTGTTGATGTATTTAACATGAATGGTTGTCAGTATACAGAAAATTTTATAATTACTGAACCTGCAGAGATAGCAGTTACTTCATTATCAAATGATGTAAGTTGTTTTGGCTTAAATGATGGAAATATTGATTTAATAATAACAGGAGGTATACAAAATTACACTGTAAATATACCGCCTTACTCTCAAGTACTCTCAGCTGGAGCAACAAACTATTACAGCCAATCAGTTTTATCCCCTGGAACTTATAATTACTTAGTAGCTGATGATAATGGGTGTACAGCAACAGACTTAATAACTATAAATGAACCCTCACAATTAGTTGCAAATCCTCTTATTACAAATGTACTTTGTAAAGATGAATTGAATGGCAGTATTACACTTAATGCAACCGGTGGAACACTACCATACCTTGAGGATTTTGGAGGGAATAACCCGCTTCAACTTGCAAATGGAAATTACACCTTTACTGTTACTGATGACAATGGATGCACAGAAACTGATAACTTTACAATAACCGAACCAGATTCTTTATTGTTTACGATTAATACAACGGATGTAAGTTGTGCAGGTTATAATGATGGAACTGCAACTTTAAGTATTACTGGAGGAACAAACCCATATAATACAAATTGGAATGGTAGTAATCCTAATGGGCTTACTTCAGGACAACATAATTTCACTATTATCGATGGAAATGGCTGTACTGTTTCAGGAAGTGTAATAATTAACGAACCACCAGGAATGGTTTTAGTAATTGATGAATTCGATGTTAGTTGCTATGGAGGAAATGACGGATCAGCATCTCTTTCAGTTTCTGGGGGTGCTGGAGCTCCATATAATATTGACTGGGGGGGGGTAGACGAAAACAACCTGAGTACAGGAATTTTTCCAGTTACTGTATCAGACATAAATAATTGTTCAACTACAGGAACGGCAACTATAAATGAACCTTCTGAGATTCAAGTCACTGAATTAACAAACAATGTGAGCTGTTTTGGATTTACTGACGGTAATACCTCATTACAAATTAGTGGAGGTATTACGCCATATACTGAAGATTGGTTTGGAATAAATACAAATTTATTAGCTCCAGGTAATTATCCATATCAGTTATATGACGGAAATAATTGCATTAAAAATGGGAACATTAATATCACAGAACCTGAATTGTTAGAAATCACATCAATTGATGTTGTAGATATAGATTGTTATGGAGAGAATACCGGTATAATAAACCCAAATGTAATTGGAGGAACAATTCCATATTCTCAAGATTTTGGCATGTATAACCCTAACTATTTAACTGCTGGAGATTATCCTTTCTCTGTTACTGATGCTAATGGTTGTTCAACAAATAGTACAGCTACAATTACACAATCAGAAGAAATTTTCTTAGACTTTATTGCGACAAGCCCAATTTGCAGAGATGATGAATCTACTTTGTCAATTCAAATTTCTAATTCAAATTTCAACACCTATACAGTATCTTTACAAGATTCAATTCTAAAATCATATACAAT
>CAJQJY010000007.1 GCA_905478765.1 uncultured Flavobacteriales bacterium | reverse complement strand
TATCTCGCTCTTCAGGACTTAATTTATCTGCAAATTCGTATTCTTCAATCTTTTTAAGGCTTAGGATTATTGGCTCCAAAGCATCTTTTGTAATAATATACACATTGTAGTCACCAATATTATAGGTAAATTGGTTAATTACTGAAAGTGTGTTAGAAGGAATTACAAGAAATAAATCCTTTTTTACATTATCATGTTTTGCATATTTTTTTAGATTTTCAGTTTGTAATTTGATGTATTTTGGAAAGTTACTTAAATCATCATTAGCTGGGCTTTTTGCATCAAAAACAATTAGTTGATCCATAATTTCAATAGAATTATCCGGTTTGTTTCTTGGATGAGGAAAATCTTCCTGTCCGATATATTCAATAACATGGTTATTGCAGATAATTTTAATGTGATTTTCAATATCCCTTTCGTGTTCTCCCCATTTGAGTTTCATATTTTCTAATCTTACCTGCTCTTTTTTAACACGCTCGTCATTAACTCTGGCAATTTCTGCTCTAAGACTATCTTGTAATGTGTTTGTTGATTCAATTGATTTTCTGAGAGTTTCATTTCTGTTTTCTTCTTCTTTTTTTAGTTTAGTATTTTCATTTCTTAAATTATTTTTGTCTAACTCAACTAGTTTTAATCTTTCTTCAATTTGTATTTTTTCAGTTTTTATCTGCTCAAATGAATTCATTTTAGCATTTAAAACTTCAGAGGTATTTTGTAGGTTTTTAATGTTTTCTTCTTTTGCTGAAATAGTTTGTTCTAATTCAGAAATCTTCTTTTTATCTTTCTCAGAAGTATCTTCAGTTACTAAATATTTTCTTAAATAAAGTGCTACTATTCCGACAATAATTAAGATGTAAAAAGCGTATTCCATAAGTGAATTTTTGAATTATAAAATGAGGACTAAAGTATCAACTTCTATGATTTTATACAAGTCAATTACATCTTTATTTCTCATTCTTATACAGCCGTGTGATGCTGGCGTTCCTAATCTTCCTTCTTCTGATGTGCCGTGAATATAAATGTAGCGTTTGTATGAATCAATTCCCTCTCCTTTATTTTTTCCTTGTTCTAATCCTTCAAGCCAAAAAATTCTTGATGTTACATTATCAGTTATGCTTTTTGTTTTATCAGTGTATATGGTAGCCATATCACCATAAAAAACTCTGCCTGTCATTTTGCCATTAATAGGGATGTTATCTCCATGTTTTTCTTTTACTTTATGTAATCCAAGAGGTGTTTTATTGCTTCCGTCTACACTTCCAGTTCCATATTCTGATGATGAAATAATGTATTTTTTTACAATTGCACCTTCTTTAATATGATACATCTTCTGATTATCAATAGAGACAAAAAGCAGTTCAGAATAATCTGTGGAAATATAATTTGTTACTTTCCGTATTATATCTTCTTGGCAGTAAGTAGTGTTATAAAAAATTAAAATTAGAATAAAGTTAAAGACTCTGAGCATAAGTTCCAGTCAATTGGTTTTTGATTATTTATTGTGAGTATCTCATTTGTTTTAGAAAAATGTTTGCATCCTAAAAAGCCTCTATATGCTGAAAAAGGAGAGGGGTGGCTAGTTTGTAAAATATAATGTCTTTTAGAGTCGATTAAATCTGCTTTTTTCTGAGCAAATGCACCCCAAAGTAAAAATATAATCCCTTCTTTCTCTGAAGATAGTTTTGAAATTACAGCATTAGTATAATTCTCCCATCCCATTTTCTGATGAGAACCAGCCTCTTTTTCTCTTACTGTAAGAATAGCATTTAAAAGCAATACTCCTTGCTTTGCCCAGCTTGTTAAGTCTCCATTTTCTGATATTGGAATTTCTAAATCAGACTTTATTTCTTTAAAGATGTTGCGTAATGATGGTGGATTTTTAATTCTATTAGGAACAGAAAAAGAAAGTCCGTGTGCTTGATTTTTTCCATGATAGGGGTCTTGTCCCAATATTACAACCTTAACTTTTGACAAAGGTGTCTTGTTAAAGCAATAAAAAACTAATTCATTTTTTGGAAAAATGACAAATCTTTTCCTTTCTAAATCTACTTTTTTTAGAATTAATTTAAATGAATCTGACTCAAGTTCATCTTGCAAAAATTCTATCCAATCATTATTTAGGTGTAAATTAGTAAATTTCATTTTCTTATTTCAAAGATAGATAATCTTGCTTAAAAATGTATTTTTGCAACAAACTATTTATAAAATGAAAAAAGTTATTTTTATTGTCTTTGCGATTACTTTACTAAGTTCTTGTGTAGTTAATCGTAAAGCATGTCCAGGTGTTGTTCAAGGTAATCAAGTAAACACAAACTCTTAAATTCTGATATTGAGTACTTCTAAAGTGATGAAAAAACCAAAATGGTTAAAAGTTAAGCTGCCAACTGGGCAAGCTTACAAGAATGTAAGAGGCATTACCAAATCTCATGATTTGCATACGATTTGTGAAAGTGGTAATTGTCCTAATATGGGCGAGTGTTGGGGAGAAGGTACTGCAACTTTTATGATATTAGGAAATATATGTACAAGGTCATGTGGTTTTTGTAATGTTATGACAGGCAGGCCTTTAGCTGTTGATGTTTTAGAACCTAAAAAAGTTGCTCGATCAGTTAAATTAATGGAAGTTAAACATGCTGTAATTACATCAGTTGATAGAGATGACTTAAAAGACGGTGGAGCGAGTATATGGGTAGAAACTATCAATGAGATTCGTAAAGAAAATCCTTACACAACAATGGAAACTTTAATACCTGATTTTAAAGGCAGGTTGCAAGATATTCAGCCAATTATTAATGTAGCTCCTGAAGTTGTTTCTCATAATGTAGAGACAGTAAGAAGGCTAACAAAAAAAGTTAGAATTCAGGCTAAATATGACAGAAGTTTAGATACGCTTAGGTTCTTATATGAGGGGGGTATTAAAACTAAATCAGGCATTATGTTGGGGCTTGGTGAAACTGAAGATGAAGTTATTGAAACTATGCGCGATTTACGTAAAGTTGGTGTTCAAATTGTAACTCTTGGACAATATCTTCAGCCTACTAAAAAGCATTTACCAGTTTTAGAATATATTACTCCAGAGCAATTTAAAAAATATAAAGAAATTGCAAAGTCCTTAGGATTCAGGCATGTTGAAAGTGGCCCTTTAGTTCGCTCTTCATATCATGCAGAAAAGCATATTCATTAGTAAAAAGTATTTTTCTAATTATTGTTGTTTGTTTAGCTTTAAAGCTTATATTTGTGAACTTAAATTTAACAAACAAATCATTAGATATGAGAAATAAAATTTTACCATTATTTTTAGGAGCATTATTGTCAGCAAACTTTAGCTTTGCTCAAAAGTGTGGAACTTATGAAGGTTCATTTGAAAATGAAAAAAATAAATTCCCAGAATTTTACCAATCTATAGAAAGTAAAAATACAGATTTACAGCAAAGTCATTTAAAAGCTTTAAGTCAAATGACTACAATTAAAGAAGAGAATGGCGTCAGAGTTATTCCTGTTGTTGTTCATGTTATTCATGATTTAGGAAGTGAAAATATTTCTGATGCTTCAATTCAAGGTGCTTTAGATATTTTAAATGCAAATATTAATGGGCAAGGCGCTAACTTTTTAAATAAAACACCAGATATTTTTGCTGCTGTTAGAGGTGATTTAAAAGTCGAGTTTAGGTTAGCGAAACTGGATCCTAACGGAAATCCTACTACTGGAATAAATAGAGTTAGGTCAACTTTGACTGATGAGCCAGTTCCTAGAGATGCGGTAAAATCATTAAGTTATTGGAATTCTTATCAGTATCTAAATATTTGGACACTTAAAAGGTTTGCACCACAGGATGATGGGAATACACTTCTTGGTTATGCCCAGTTTCCTTTTAGCGGTTCAATGTCAACTGATGGAGTTGTTTTATTAGCTTCTCAAATGGTTAGTGGAGGTACGTTAACTCATGAGTGTGGACATTGGTTAGGACTAAGGCATGTTTGGGGAGATGCAGTTTGTGGTGATGATGGAGTTAAAGACACTCCGCCAGCAAGAGAGCCTAATTTTGGAGTTACTTTGAATAATTTTCCATATCATGTTGGGTTGGCTCCACCAGCAGGTCAAACTGGAGCTTGGGGTTGTATAGCTGATTCATTAAATCCTGCTGGCGAGATGTTTGTAAACTATATGGATTATTCGAATGATGCAGATGTAACTATGTTTACTAAGGGTCAAAATGCTGTTATGAATGAAGTTCTTAATGGAAATTATGATGAAGAAACTCAAACTTCAGGTGTAGGTTTTAGAGAGTATATGTGGTCTAATGAAAATATTGCCCTAACCGGAACAGCTGATGGCTATATGACTCCTACTTGTACACAAGAGGCTACTTTTAATGTTATTGGTGGATCTTCTTCAATTTGTGCAGGTGAATCAATTCTATTAAAAGGGAATAAAACTATGTTTGGTACTGGTAATGTGAATTCTATGACATGGGATTTTGGTGATGGAAATACAGATAATTCAGGAGAGAATTTCCTTGCACATGAATATACTACAGCAGGTTCTTATGATGTCACATTGACTGTTGAATATAATGAATTGACGGAAGCAAGAGCTAGTTCTTTGGCTGACTTAGATATTGCAAATGCAACATCTTATGACTCTCTAGTTTCAACATTAATAGCTCAGGGTACACTGGCTGAATTAGAAGCTGTCAATGCAACAAATATTAATTTATATCTTGATGTTGATTCTTTTAGTATTGGATCTTATTTTGCACATATCCCAATTGATAGCATGGTAGGCGAGCATTCTTCTGTTTATTATGGGCTTGATACATTTATGTTAATTTTTGACACACCTAAAGGTGATGTATTAGATTCAGTATCTTCTGCTAGATTAACAAATTGTTTTTCAACTTTAATAATGGATTCAGTGGTTGGATCTCAAAATACAGCTACTTTGGTATGGGAATATGACACACTGACTTATTATTTTGGTTGGTATTCTGCTGATGCTTATGACGCTTACTTTATGGATACTCTTTTCTATAGAGGAAATGTTGAGAAAACTGTATATATTGCTTATTTCTCAAATACATGTATTTCAAATACTACAGTTGAAGAATTTATTACTGTAGGATCAAATTCATCTTCAAATAATGCTGGCTATTATTCTTATAGTTTTGAAAATGCTTCTGAATTAGATGGAGACTGGGTTATTAATCAATCAACTGATGTTGCTAGTGGTTGGGAATTTAGTGCTGGTAATTTTACAGAATGGAAATGGAATTCTGGTGTTGCATCTCATGGTGATGCTTCTATTATGATAGATGCAGATGAATTAGGAGAAGTATTAAGATCTACAGAAATAATTTCAGATGCTTATAACTTATCTGATTTAAATGATCCAGCAATTAAGTTTTCATGGTCAGGTGCTGCTGCAAATACTTTCCCAGTTAATGAACTAATTGTTACATACTCTGATAATTGTGGTGAAGACTGGAAATCACTTGGAACAATTAATGCTTTATTGGCTGCTAATTCAGGATTATATACAACTAGATTTGTTCCTAATGCATCTGATTGGAATGATACAATTATGTCAAAAAGCCAACTTAAAAATGATAATATTCGCTTTAAGTTTGAATATGTAATTAGTGGAAATACAAATAATTTTTATTTAGATAATATTATGATTGGTGAAGCTGATGCTTTAATGACTGCACAAAATCAAAATAATTCAAAATTATCTGTTTATCCTAACCCAACAAATGGAAATTCAGTTATTGATATTGAGAATCTTGCGGCTGTAAATATTGAGGTTACTTTAATCAATATACTAGGATCAAAAGTAATGGATCTTTATAGTGGAGTAGTAGTAAGTAAGTACCAGTCAATTGATGCAAATCTTACTAATCTTGATAAAGGGATCTACTTTGTAAGAGTTAATTCTAATGGGAATACGATTCTTACAGATAAGTTAATTCTTAAGTAAGTAGTAAATAAATATAAAAGAAAAGCCATCAGAAATGATGGCTTTTTTATTTGGTATAAGTTATTAGATTGATTTTTCCATCTTTCAGAACTCCATAGGAATTTTTTGATATCCATTCTCCAAGGTTAATGTACGTTGCTTTTTCGTCGACCTTAAGCTCTAAAGGGATGTGTCTGTGTCCAAACACATAATAATCAACAGGATTATTTTCTTGCATTTTCTCACAATATCCAAAAAGCAATTCTTTCTCTTTTGAAGCAAATGGTACTTCATTGCATTTACGGCTGCTTTTACTCCAAGTATGAGCTAAGCTTATACTAAAGTTAGGATGTAAACGAGCGAATAGAAACTGACAAAATTTAGATGTAAAAACTTGCTTTAATAGTTTGTAGAAATAATCCCCACTACCTAAGCCATCTCCATGCCCAATAAAAATCTTCTTATTTTGTTGCTCAATTACAATAGGATTATGATGAATAGTAATTCCTATTTCTTCTTCAAGATAGTCAAGCATCCATAAATCATGGTTACCTACAAAAAGGTGAATTTCTGTTCCGTTATCAGTGAGGTTTGCAAGTTTCCCTAGTAAACGAACAAATCCTTTCGGAACTACTTTTTTGTATTCAAACCAGAAATCAAAAATATCACCAACTAAGTAAATTACTTTTGCATCATTCTCAATTGAAGTAAGCCAACTTACAATAAGTTTCTCTCTCTTATGGCTTTCTTCTAGATTTGGGCTTCCTAAATGGAAGTCAGAAGCAAAATATATATTTTCTTTAATCAAGATTATTTTTCTAGTTCAGTTTTTAGTAACTGGTTTGCTAATTTAGGATCAGCTTGACCATTTGAAAGCTTCATTACTTCCCCCATAAACAAACCAATCAACCTTTTTTTACCTCCTTTATATTGCGCAACTTTTTCTGGGTATTTTGCAATTACTTGAGTAATATATTGTCCTAAAGCATCACTATCACTTTCTTGCACCCAATTATTTTCAGTAGCAATTTCTTCAGCAGTTTTATTGCTACTTAACATTGCAGGAAATACTTTTGATGTAGCAACTGAGTTACTTATTCTTTCATCATCAACTAGTCTAATAAGTGTTGCTAATTGTTTAGTTGAAATGCTAAATTCTGATATTGAAATGGCATTTTCATTTAGGTAAGATTTTACACTTCCATTAACAAAATTGGCTGCTGATTTAAAGTTTTTTGTATGTGAGCATAGCTCATTATAATATAATGCAACTCCTTTTTCGTCTATAAGTATATTGGTATCATAATCTGATAAACCGTATTCAGATGTAAATTTACTGTATAGTTCTTTAGGTAAAGGTGGTAGTTGACTCTTAACTTGAGCAATATATTCTTCAGTTACAATTACGGCTTGTAAATCTGGTTCTGGGAAGTATCTGTAGTCATTTGCCTCCTCTTTATGCCGCATGGAAATAGTAGTATTGTTTGCAGAATTAAAACTTCTTGTTTCATGTACAATAGTTCCTCCTTTATCTAAAAGTTCAATTTGTCTGTCAATTTCAAATTCAATTGCTCTTTTTACATTTCTTGTTGAGTTCATATTCTTTACCTCAACCTTAGTTCCGAATTCTGTAGCCCCTTTAAGCATTACTGAAATATTTGCATCACATCTTAATGATCCTTCCTCCATATTTCCATCACAAATATCTAGGTAACGAACTAATTTTCTAACTTCATTTATGTATTGATAGGCTTCATCTGATGACCTAACGTCAGGTTCAGAGACAACCTCAACTAAAGGTACACCTGCTCTATTTAAATCAACTAAAGTGTGGAAAGGATCTAAATCATGAATAGATTTTCCAGCATCTTCCTCCATGTGAATTCTAGTGATTTTAATGTCTTTAGGGTTTCCATCTGCATCTTTAATAGTGATTATCCCACCATTACAAATAGGTGTAGTGTCCTGTGTTATTTGATATCCTTTAGGTAAATCAGCATAAAAGTAATTTTTACGAGCATATTCATTTCTTTTTCTGATATCTGAACCAACTGCTATACCCAAACGAACAGCATATTCAATAACTTTAGCGTTTGATTTTGGTAGAGTTCCAGGGTGGCCTAATGAAATTACTGATGTTTTTGTATTGGGTGTAGCCCCATAAATATTCTCATCAGAAGAATATGCTTTTGTTTTTGTAAGTAATTGTGCATGGACTTCAAGCCCAATCACTACTTCATATTTATCTCTTAAACTCATTATTCGAATAATACTCTTCCTGATTCTATTTGTTCTCCTCCTTTATTAAGGCTGTAAAAATACAAACCATTCGCTAAATTCCCTCTTTTAATAGTAGTTTGATTTTTACTAATTGCAACATCCATTAATTTTGCCCCTAGGCTATTGTAAAGTGTAAAGTTATTAGCAGTATTATTCGTAATTGTAATATGATTTGTTGCAGGAATAGGGTAGATGCTAGGTTTTAAATTTTTTTCAATTGTATGAGCTGTTCCACTAGTTACATCAATAATATATAGTCCTGTTTGCATATCAGAAACAATAATATTTCCCGATGATAAATAAGGGTAAACTCCCCAAGCTCCTTTGTATGAAGCATGACTTGATGGAGCGTAAGTGTCATATTCCCAAGTTTGAATTGGGTTTGTTGGATCAGAAATATCAAAAACTCTTAAACCATCGTGGTAATAGGGGATGTATAAATTATCCCCTTTTATTATCCCATTGTGTGCCATTGATTGAGGATCAACACCTGAGCTGAATGTAGATAAAACGGAAATGTTATTGAAATCGCTTACATCTAATATTTTAACCTCATAACCATGGTTTTCATCTTGCATTACATAAACTGCCCCATCATCACTTAGCCAACCAGAATGATTGTACCCAGCATCAGGATATGAAGTTAAAGAACCTAATAATGTTGGTTGATCTCCCATTGTATTTACATTTGAAAAATCCATAATTCTAAAACCATCATTTCCACAATTTAAATAAGCTGAATCATTTCTAACAAATGCATCATGCACATGCCCAACACCATTGTAAGAATAAATTAAAATAGGTGCAGTTGGTATATGCAAATCGTAAACATCCATAGCAGTATTTGATGCACAAGCATATAGTTTTGCTGTTGCAGTGTCAATATATATATTGTGTGATTTTGTAAATAGCGCATTGGAGTCATAAACGGTAGTTACTGAGTCAGGTAAAGTTGAAATATCAATTATTTGTAATGTAGAAGAACTTCCTTCATCACAAACTACATATAAGTACCCTTGGAAATCATGGTAATCTCTATGGATTACGCCACCACCTTGGTATGTTCCTGCAACATAAGCAACTTGTGTTGCATTTGCAGGGTCAGTTACATCAAAAAAATGCGTACCATCAGTTGATCCTATAATTGCTATTTCACTTCCGTTTACTTCAAGACCCCAACATTCGTTATAAGTATTGTTGTAAGCCCAAGAACCCATTAAAGTTGTGTCTTGCCAATTGTATAAAAGCGTTCCTGTTTGTTGTGCATTTGAGCTGATGCCAATAAGAGCAATAGTTACTATTAAAATAATTTTATTCATTATATTGATTCGATTAGTTCTTTAATAATTTGAGTTAGTTTTGGTTCAGCTACTTCTGATACTTTTTGAATTTCTTCATGAGTTACCTTTTGTATTTTACCAGGAACTCCTAGATCAGTAATTACGGACATGGCAAAACAAGGAATATTCATATGGCGAGCAACAATTACTTCAGGTGCAGTAGACATTCCAACAGTATCTCCGCCAATAATTCTCATGTGATTGTATTCAGCTGGAGTTTCTAAAGTTGGACCTGTAAGCGCAACATAAACTCCTTTTTGTAAAGGCAGATTATTTGTCTTTGCAATGCTTTCTGCTTTACTGATTAAATCCTTGCAATAAGGTTCACTCATATCAGGGAATCTTGGACCAAGTTCCGCAATATTTGCGCCAATTAACGGATTAGCAATAAGATTGATATGATCACTTAAAATCATTAAATCACCTACTTCATAATCTGGGTTTACGCCTCCACTCGCATTAGATACTACTAGTTTTTCTATTCCTAAAAGTTTCATTACTCGCACAGGAAAAGTAACTTTATTAATAGCGTAGCCCTCATAAAAATGAAATCGTCCTTGCATAGCGACTACTTCTTTTCCTCCAAGATTTCCGAAAATTAATCTTCCACTATGTCCCTCTACAGTTGAAAGAGGAAAGTTAGGAATGTCTTTATAAGAAATAGAATGTTTAATGTCAATTTCATTAACTAAACCCCCAAGCCCTGTACCTAAAATGATACCAACTTTTGGTTGGCTATTTGTTTTGTTTTGTAAGAATTCAGCTGATTCTTTAATTTTTTGCAACATAGTTTAATATTTGTCTGTCAAAGATTTCTTGTTCTGAAAATGCAATATCAATAGGGATATAATAGATATTTGCATCTTCAAAGTGGGCTAATAATCCTCTTAATTTAGTAGCATCTTTTTCGGTGGTCAAGATAAGTTTTTTTGCACTTTCATCAGCATTGTATTTTGCTAAGATTTTTTGAGCATCATTAGCAGTATAGGAATGATGATCTTTAAATGTAATTTGACTTATAGTGTGCCCTTTGTTTTCTAACTGCTTCACTAGCGGTTTTGGATTTGCTATTCCGCTTACTAAAGTAATGCTGTATTTTTGATCTGAAGTAAATTCCTTATTTGTACTTATGCACCTCCAAATGCAGTAGTTAATGTGTGAGAAATAAGCTTTTTGATGTGTAAAAAGATGAAGCCTTTTTAGCATTCCCTTTTTTATAGTTGGGTTAATATTCTCAGGAGTTTTACTAAAAACAATTGCATTTGCTCTTTCTGCTCCTTTATTACTTTCTCTTAAATTACCAACTGGCATGAGGGAGTCTTTATAGTATGGGGAAGCGTAAGGCGTGATGAGAATATTAAAGCCTGCTTTTATCCATCTGTGCTGGTAGCCATCATCTAAAAGTATGACTTCTGCTTTAGGAAAATTTTTTAGGATTTTTTTCACACCATTATTCCTGTTTTTTTCTACTACAACTATGCAGTCAGGATTGTTTAGTTTTAACTGTAAAGGCTCATCACCTACTTTCGATGGCTTGCTTGTGCTTTCAACAATTTGTAAGTTGCTTGTTTTTCGGCCATATCCTCTGCTGAGGATAGCAACTTTATAATCGGGCTTTAGTAAATTAATAATGTACTGCGTGTGTGGGGTTTTGCCTGTACCTCCAACTGATAAATTCCCTATACAGATAATGGGTATATTGTGACTTACGGCTTTAAATATTCCATAGTCGAATAATAAATTACGAATGGCTATAATGCTGCCGTAAATGAATGATGATGGGATTAATAGAAAGTAAATAAGGGATTTAAAAGTTTGTATATTAAAATTAGTCCATTTCATCTTTTGCAAAGATAAGATTTAGATTTAAGATACTAGAAATTGAGGGATAGACTTTGTTTTTGTATTTTTGAAAAATGAAAATAAGAGAAGTAACAAATTTTTTAGAACAGTATGCTCCATTGGAATATCAAGAAAATTATGATAATTGTGGGCTAATTATAGGTGATGAAAATGCTGAGATTAAGGGTGTTCTTATCACTTTAGATTGTATAGAAAATGTAATTGATGAAGCAATAGCAACAGGGTGTAACCTTATTGTGGCACATCATCCTATTATTTTTTCAGGATTAAAAAAAATCAATGGAAAAAACTATATTGAACGCACAGTAATAAAAGCAATCAAAAAAGATATTGCTATTTACGCCATACATACTAACTTAGATAATGTGTATAATGGTGTAAGCACTAAAATTGCTGATAAATTAGGGCTTGAAAACTGCAAAGTTTTAGCTCCTAAAAATGAGGTGGAAAATAGTTCAGTTGGTTCGGGTATTTTAGGAAGATTAAAAACTCCTATTATTTCTACTGATTTTCTAAAGCAATTAAAATCCAGTATGCGAACAAATTGTGTGAGGCATACTGCAATAGTAAAAGCTGAAATAAAAACAGTTGCAGTTTGTGGAGGTAGTGGTAGTTTTTTGCTTAACAATGCAATTGCTGCTAAAGCTGATGTTTTTATTACTGCTGATTTTAAATACCATGAGTTCTTTGATGCTGAAAATCATATAATTATCGCTGATATTGGGCACTATGAAAGCGAGCAATTCACAAAGGATTTGATTTATGATTTGCTTACCAATAATTTTACTAAATTTGCCGTCCTATTATCAAAAGTGAATACTAATCCGATAAAGTACCTATAATGGCAAAAACTAAAAAAAAAACTACTGCTTCAGTAGAGGATAAATTAAAAGCGTTACACCAATTACAAGTAATTGATACGCAAGTTGATAAAATTAGAATTATCAGAGGTGAATTACCTTTAGAGATTGAAGATTTAGCAGATTTAATTGCTGGTTTAAATACAAGATTAGAGAAATTTGATGCTGAATTAGTTACAATTACTGATGATATTGCTGCTAATAAAAACACTATTGCTTTAGCAACTGACGCTATTGAAAAGTACGAAAAGCAATTAAAAAACATCAAGAATAATCGTGAGTTTACTTCATTAACTAAAGAAGTAGAATACCAAAATTTAGAAATTCAGATTGCTGAAAAGAAGAAAATTCAGAATGATGCAGATATTTTACACAAAACAGTCATCATTAATGCATGTAAAGAACAAATTGCTGAAAGAGAAGAAGAATTAAAAATAAAACAAGTTGAACTTGATGAAATTATTAAGGAAACTGAAAAAGATGAAAAAGCTTTAATGGCTGATTCTTCAAAAGCAGAAAAAGTAATTGATGATAGATTACTTGGGGCCTATAAAAGAATCAGATCAAAAGTAGCAAACGGAATGGCTGTTGTTTCTGTTGATAGAAACGCTTGTGGAGGATGTTTTAGTGAAATTCCAGCACAAAGACAGTTAGATATTCAAATGCATAAAAAAGTAATTGCTTGTGAGCATTGTGGTAGAATTATGATTGATGCTAATATCTTTGAAGAGCAAGAGGCTTAGTGAAATTTAGAACTATATAAAAGGGATTTCATATTTTTGGAATCCCTTTTTTTTTATACCATGAGATTTTTTATCTTCATATTTTTATTATTAAGCAAATATACTTTTGCCTCTTTTGATATGAATGAGAATATGCAACAATCATACTCGTATATTATGAACTTGGAGTTAGATTCTGCTAAAAAATTATTAGCTAATGAGAAATCTCAAAATTCCACTAATGGTTTTATTGTACTTCATCAAAACTATATTGATTTCTTAACCATTATTATAGGTGAGGAGAAAAGTTATTTTGATAATTCTATTCAGCAAAAGGAAGTGAGAATGGAATTGCTTGAAAGTAAAAATGAAGATTCTCCTTACTATTTATATTCTCAAGCAGAAATTCATTTGCAATGGGCTTTTTCTCGTTTAAAATTTGATCAATATTCAACTGCTGCTTATGAGTTTATTAAAGCATATAAGCTATTTGAAGAAAATCAAGAAAAATTCCCTGACTTTACTTTAAATAAAAAGGGTTTAGGTTTAATTCATGCTTTGCTTAGTGCAGTTCCTGAGCACTTCCATTGGATTTTAAATCTGGCTGGTTTAGAGGGGGGTGTAGCGCTTGGTCTTTCCGAATTAGATGAAGTTTTGAATGATAAGAATTTTAAAATATATGAGAATGAAGTGTTATTTTTGCTTTCTTTTTTGCAAATTAACTTAAATGAAAATGATGCCACTTCTCAGCAATATCTGGATAGGATAGGAGATGGATATAAAGAGAATATATTATTGAATTTTACTGCAGCACGGCTATCTCATAATTTAGGAGAGAATGAATTAACACTTAAAATACTGGCAGATAAGCCAAGTTCTTTGTCAGCTTTCCCTTTTCATTATTTAAATTATTTGCACGGTATGTCTTATTTGTATCAGTTGAATTATGAAAATGCTAAACATCAATTTGAAGTATTTTTAGGCGATTTTAATGGTATTAATTACATCAAATCTGCTTATCATAAATTAGCTTGGATTTCTTTTTTGCAAGAAGAAGATGATAATTATTTTGAGAAGGTAATTACTGAAGGTAATACTTCAATTGATGAAGATAAAGTTGCATTGAAAGATGCAAATAAAAACTATATAACACATTCTATATTGTTAAAAACAAGGTTGCTTTATGATGGAGGGTACTACGAAAAGGCACTATTAGAACTTTCTGCAGTAAAGATAATAAAAGATTATATTGGAATCTATGATGAATATTGGTATCGTTTAGCGCGTATCAAATCTAAACTTGATTATGATGATAAAGAAATTATTGAGCATTTTCAATTGTCTATTGATCAAGTAAAGAATTCTTCTAATTATTATGCTCCTATGTCAGCTTTGCAAATTGCCTTAATATATGAAAAGCAAAATGAAATGGATAAAGCGGCAATCTATTTTGAAAAGTGTCTTTCAATGTCAGGTTTTGACTATGAGAGAGGAATTCATCAAAAAGCTAAAACAGGTTTGGTAAGAATATCAGATTAGTATCTGAAGCCTATAGTAAAAATCAAACTATGATTGGTGTTAACTAAAGGTGTTGGCGTAATATATTCTTCACTATATAGTAAGTGTTCATTTACTCCTTGAGATAAAACATAAGCGATGTCAAAATAATAACCGCCATTATTTATTCCTAAACCATAGCTATAGTTTTCTCTGCTAAAATCTTTATTTGCAAATGCACTTCCTAGTTTAGCATATCCAGCTCTTAAAATAAATGGTTTAATATTCATCTCTGCTCCTATCTTTATATTTTCAGTTTTTTGGTAGATTTTACTAATTGCTTTATTACCGTATTCAAATTCATAATCTGGGTATAATTTACCTTTAGTGTAATCAAGAATTTCATAGTCAGCACTAATTAATATATTGTTATTAAAGATTGTTGATGCGCTAACAATAGCTTTCCATGGTGTTGTTAAGTTGTACTGAAAAGGCATTTCATATCCCATTGATTGATCCAATGTACTGTCTTTAAAATGAGTAATCATATCAGTGTAATAATCTTCTTCAATAGCATAAACTGTTGGAGTGTGTATGGCTCCGCCTACTTTAAAGGTTTCTGAAACACGGTAAATTGCACCTAATTTCAAATTATAACCATGTCCATAAGCTGTAAATTCTTCTGAGTAATCTAATTGCCTTAGGTTGCTTGTAGTGTCTGAAGTTTCTTTTTCTGTATAACTAGCAATTTCTGTATAATCTAAAGTTGGAATACCAAGTGTAGCTCCTAAATATAATTTCTCTTGAAAAGAACCCCCAACTGAAAATACAAATTCATTTAAAATCCCTCTTGAATTTATGCTTTTAAACTGATTTTTTGTGCCGTTAGAAAAATTTGAAATATATTGTCCATCTACTACACTATCCCCATTAAATAAGGGGTCAATTAAATAAGTATTCCAAGCCATTACTGATTCGGAATAAGCATTTCCTTCTGAAAGATCGTTCATAGAAAAGCCATTAGTGGCGTCAACAATATTATCAGTAAAAGTCAATCCACTATTATCTCCTTCAATCCTTACACTTCTGTTGTAACTTGCTAATTGATTCCAGCCTATAGCAATATTAATTCTTTTCCAGTCAGTATCTTCCTTTGGTATAGTAAAAACTAACCCTAGATTACCTATGTCTAATCCTGTGTTATAATCAGCAGTATTTGTTCCATTAAAGTATGATTTAGTGCTATTTAAATTAAATGTTGGCGTGAAAGTAAATTCACTAAACTGATACATTCCAATGCCTGCAGGATTCAAGCTTAAAGCTGAAAACTCTCCTCCTAGTGAGCCAAATGCACCACCCATTGCAGAATATCTTGCAGATCCTAAATTGTCATGTGTTGAATATCTTAATGCGTCAACTTCATTTTGTGCGTTAAGTGTTGTGCTGATTGCTATAGCAATTCCTAAAATTCTTTTTATCATTTTTATCTTCTTGGTTTTGAGCTTCTTTTATTTCCTCCTGAGGATCTATTGTTACTATTTGATCTGCTCCCAGAATTTGAATTGTAGCTTCTGTTGTTGGTTTTTGGTGAAGAATATGTGTTGTTAATTCTGTTGTTTGTTTTAGTTGTTGTGCTGTTTTTATTGGAGCTATTCCCTCTTTTTTTGTTACTATTTGTTGAATTGCTTTTGTAGTTACTGTTATTGTAAGTGTTTTTACTAACTCCAATATTTGTTTTAGTAGTTGTATTTCCTCTGTAAGTATTTGTTATTTTTACAGTTGAATTCGAACTATTACTTCTGGTGTTAGTCGAATTGGTTTTTATTGAATTGTTGTTTCTGATATTTACAGTAGATGAGTTGTTATTGTTAGTATTGGTTTTCATACCTCTATTTCCTCTTGAAGTAAGTACTCCTCTGTGTCCAGTTGTGTATGTGTGATTGCTATTTGTATTTACAGTAATATTGTTATTGTGGTGATGGTTGTATCCGTATCCGTAATAAGAATAGTAGCCCCCAGTATAGTAAGGAGAGTAGTAGTAATTGTAATAATAAGGGGAGTAACTGTAATAAGAATAGTAAGGAGAATTCCAGTTGTAACCATAATAGATGCTTGTTCCGCAATAAAATGGGTCATTATTATACCAATAGTAGTCAGTATAAATTCCGCCATAATATCCAGTACTGGACATTGGCCTATGAAATCTTCTTATTCTTGATGAAAAACTATAGTCATAGTAATCATCAGCTTCATAATAATCACCATAATAATTGTTGACTGTTGTTCCTGTATCAGTAGTTATCGTTTCATTTTCTACTTGATTATTTACAGTCATTTCTTCATAGGTGCTAAATTCATCACTTTCTAAATAATTAGGATCAGAATAATGCACATGAGTTGTTGTTATGCAAGATGCTAAAAACAACATTAATATTGAGGGGAGAAGTAGGTTTTTCATAGCTATAATTTTTTGTTTGATACTCATAAACTTATGCTCGTTTAATTTATTAGTTTTGTACTACCTTTTTGGTAAACGAAATTAATACTACAAAATTACATTTTTTAAGATTAAATGGCAAAAAAATTAACATCAAGAGAAGAGGACTATTCGCAATGGTATAATGAGATTGTTCAAGGAGCTGATTTAGCAGAAAATTCAGGAGTAAGAGGTTGTATGGTTATCAAACCTTATGGATATGCAATATGGGAAAAAATGCAAGCTGAATTAGATAAAAAGTTTAAAGAGACAGGACATGAAAATGCTTATTTTCCTCTTTTTATACCTAAATCATATTTTAGTAAAGAAGCAAGTCATGTTGATGGTTTCGCTAAAGAATGTGCTGTTGTTACTCATTATCGCTTAAAAAATGATCCTAATGGAAAAGGTGTTATTGTTGATACTGATGCAAAATTGGAAGAAGAATTAATTGTTCGTCCTACTTCTGAAACTATCATCTGGGATACTTACAGAAAATGGATACAATCCTATAGAGATTTACCTATTTTAGTGAATCAATGGGCTAATGTGGTAAGGTGGGAAATGCGTACTAGATTATTTTTGCGTACTGCTGAGTTTTTGTGGCAAGAAGGACATACAGCTCACGCAACTAAAAAGGAAGCAATTGCTGAAACGGAACAAATGATAGATGTGTATGCTGATTTTGCTCAAGATTTTATGGCAATGCCAGTAATTAAAGGTGTAAAATCAGAAAATGAAAGGTTTGCAGGTGCACTTGAAACGTATTGTATTGAGGCACTAATGCAAGATGGGAAGGCTTTACAAGCAGGAACTTCTCACTTTTTAGGTCAGAATTTCGCAAAAGCTTTTGATGTAAAGTTTTCTAACAAAGAAGGAAAAAAGGAATATGTTTGGGCAACTTCTTGGGGGGTTTCTACTCGTTTGATGGGCGCTTTAGTAATGACACATTCTGACGATAAGGGTTTAGTTTTGCCACCTAAATTAGCGCCGTATCAAGTCGTTATAGTTCCTATTTATAAAGGAGATGAGCAATTAGAAAAAGTTTCGGAAGTAGCTTTAAAAGTTAAAAAGAACTTAGAGGATAAAGGAATTTCAGTTAAGTTTGATAATAGGCATACATATAAGCCAGGATGGAAGTTTGCAGAATATGAGCTTAAAGGTGTGCCATTGCGTTTAGCACTTGGTGCTCGTGATTTAGAAAATGGTACAATTGAAGTTGCCAGAAGAGATACATTAGAAAAAGAAACATATCAGATAAAAGAAATTGAGAATAAGGTGGAGCATTTGTTAGAAAAAATTCAAGAAAATTTATATCGAAAAGCATTTGATTTTCGTGCGGAAAAAACTTACAAAGCTGACTCAAAAGAGAAGTTTGTTGAACTTATTAATAAAGGTGGTTTTGTTTATGCGCATTGGGATGGAACTTTTGAAACAGAGGAATTAATTAAAAAGGAAACAAAAGCAACTATTAGATGTATTCCAATTGATGCAAAAAAGGAAAGTGGAGCTTGTTTATTTAGCGGAAAACCATCTAATAAACGAGTGTTATTTGCAAAAGCATATTAATTATGAATTCAAAAGAAAAAATAGTTAGTTTGTTGAAAGAAAAGGCTTGTACTAAGCAAAAGATTTATCGAATTACTAAAAATGTTTTTGCTAATTTTCAAGATGTATTGCAAGAAAAAGCAAACAGTTTAAATAATGAAATTCAAAATAAAGATGTTGAGGTTTCTTATGAAGAATCTGGGGATTTTGATGCTAAATTAAAATTCTCTGGTGACACACTTTTGTTTCATATGCATTCAAATGTTTTTGATTTTGATTCTTCACATCAAATACATAAGCTAGCTTATGTAAATGAGGATAAAATGAGGTCCTTTTGTGGAGTGATAAATATTTATAATTTTCTTTCAGACTCTTTAAAGTATAATCGCTTGAATGATGCAGGATTTTTGATTGCTCGGATCTTTATTAATAAGGATAATCATTTTTTTCTTGAAGGGGAAAAGCAGTTAGGTTTCTTGTTTAATGATTTTGTTAATCAGCAAATAGATGAAATTCAGATTTGTAAAATTATTGATACAGCTATGATTTATGCTCTAAATTTTGATTTACAAACACCTAATTTTAATGATGTAAAAGTTGTTTCTTTACATCAAATACTAGATATAAACCACAATCATAAAATTAAAACTTCTAAACGTTTGGGATTCAAATTCTCTTCTGAAACAAATAATGACTAATTTCTTTGAGGAATTAAAAAAAAGTATAAATTTGCAACCTCAATTTTGAGAAAAGTGATGGCCCGTTCGTCTAACGGTTAGGACATGCGGTTTTCATCCGTAAAATAGGGGTTCGATTCCCCTACGGGCTACAAAAAATAAAAACTATGGCAAATCATAAATCAGCGTTAAAAAGAATTAGACAAACTGAAACTAGAAGATTGTTGAATAAGTATAAGAATAAAACTGCAAGAAATGCAGTAAGAGATCTTAGAGCTTCTACTGATAAAAAAGAAGCAACAGCAATGTTACCTAAAGTATCTGCAATGTTAGATAAGTTAACTAAAACTAATATTATTCATAAGAATAAAGCTTCAAACTTAAAATCTAAATTAACTAAGCATGTAAATGCATTAGCATAATTTTTAAAATATTAGATTATTTAAAAGGGCTTATCATTTGATAAGTCCTTTTTTTTATATTTGTTCCGTGCAAAATTTACTGATTTATATTCCCAAGATAACTGCAAGACATAAGTATGTTTTTAAAGTCATTTTTCATCAGATATATCAAGTTGAATATCAGCTTACTGATGATAAGGGTTTTTATTTAACTTCAACTTCACCAAGATTAAATTATTCTAAATCAATTCTAATTGACGGAGAGGTATTTGTTGAGTCAGCAGATTTATTACAAGAAAGACATATAAATGAGGTGGAAGTTAACTTTGTAGAAATAAATGAGAATCCTTATTTGTTTGCTAATACTCACCAAGAGTCATATCATCATGATTTATTTGCTGCTACTTTTTATTTGATTAGTAGGTATGAGGAATATTTCCCGCACTTGAAAGATAAATACGGAAGGTATAAAGCATCAGAATGTATTGCTTATAAAGAGGGTTTTTTAAAAAGACCAATTGTAAATATTTGGGGACAAGAATTTATAACGTTTCTACAAAATAAATACCCTGAACTTCAAATAAATAAACCAAAGTTTAAATATATTTCCACAATTGATATTGATAATGCCTACCTTTATAAAGGGAAGGGATTCGTACGTTTTTTCGCTTTTCTTATAAAATCGGGTTTGTCTTTTAATTTTTCAGAAATAAAACAGTCAGTAGAGGTAATTTTCAGAAAAAGAAAAGACCCTTATGATACTTATAGCTTACAATTTAATCTTCAGAAAAAATATGATTTAAATGTGAAGTATTTTGTTCTGTTAGGTGATTATGGACTGAATGATAAGAATTTATCACATACAAATAGTAGTGTTAATTCTTTGATTAAACGCCTTGCGGACTTAGCTCCTGTAGGAATTCACCCTTCATTTGGCTCAAATAAGAATATTGTAAAGTTACAAGAAGAAATAAAAAGATTGGAGTATATCCAAAAAAGGGAGGTTTCTTTGAGTCGACAGCATTTTTTGAAACTTTCCTTACCAGCAACTTATAAAAAACTTATTGCTTCAGGTATTACTGATGATTACACAATGGGGTATGCATCCGAATTAGGATTTAGGGCTGGTATTGCTTCATCCTTTACTTTTTATGATTTGGATATGGAACAAGAGTTGCCAATTAAAATTCATCCTTTTGCAATTACTGATGATGTTTTGAAATTTAATATGAATACTAGTGCTGATGATGTTATGTGTGAAATTTCTGAACTCATTGATACAGTTAAAAAAATAGATGGAACTTTAATAAGTGTTTGGCATAATGATACTTTTAGTAATTTTGGTCAATGGAAAGGATGGAAGAATGTATATGAGGAGATGGTTAAATTAATAAAACAGTAAGTATGAAATTTAATAATTTAGGAATAAATAACTCAATATTTAATCATTTCATTCGGGAGATTAGAGATGTTAAAATTCAAAATGACTCATTAAGGTTCAGGAGAAATATTGAAAGAATTGGAGAGATTTTTGCTTATGAAATAAGTAAAAAAATGGATTATGAAAATAAAAATATCACTACTCCATTAGGAATTTCTTCTGAAAGTGTAATGACAAAAGCCCCAGTTTTAGCGACTATATTAAGAGCAGGACTTCCACTTCATCAAGGTCTACTTAATTATTTTGACAGGTCTGAAAATACTTTTATTTCAGCTTATAGAAAACATAAAAAAGACAGTGATTATGTAATTAAGATTGAATATATGGCTTCTCCATCTTTAGAAGGAAAGATTGTTATTTTGTGTGATCCAATGTTGGCTAGTGGGAGCTCCATGGTGTTAGCTATGGAAGCTCTCCTTTTAAAAGGGAATCCGAAGCATATTCATGTTGTAGCAATTATTGCAAGTTCTGAAGGAATTCAATATTTGAAAGAAAACTCCCCTGTAAAAAATTGGACTTTATGGGTCGGGGCAGAAGATGAAGAAATGACGGCACAATCTTACATAGTGCCTGGGCTTGGTGATGCTGGGGATTTAGCTTTTGGAGAGAAAGAGTAAATGAAATACAAACATATTTTCTTTGATTTAGATAGAACTCTCTGGGATTTTGAAACAAATTCTCATGAAACTTTATTAGAACTTTGTAATACATACAAAATGAATGCAATAGGAGTAGATGATTATGAAGATTTCATAAGAACTTATAAAGATCATAATGCTAAACTTTGGGATTTATACAGAGTAGATAAAATTTCTCAAAAAGATTTAAGAAGAGAAAGGTTTCAAAAAACACTTTCAGATTTTGGAATAAATGACTTTAAGCTTGCAGAGAAAATAGGTGAAGATTATATTGATATTTGTCCTAGAAAGAACAGGTTATATCCACATGCAATTGAAGTTTTAGACTACTTAAAAGACAGGTATGAACTTCACATTATCACTAACGGATTTGACAAAACACAACATATTAAGTTAGAATATTCTAATTTGAAACCTTATTTTAATCAGATAATAACTTCTGAGAAAACAGGGGTAAAAAAACCAAATACTTTAATTTTTTCTCATGCACTTACTTTGGCAAATGCAATAAAAGATGAAAGTATTTATATTGGAGATAATCTAATTGTAGATATTTTAGGATGTCAAAATTCTGGAATAGATGGTGTTTATTTTAATCCTGAGAGAATAGAACATGCTGAAAATCCAAAATTTGAGATTGAGTGTTTAAGCGAAATTAAGAAGATATTTTAAACCCCCCTTTTTTTAAATCTTTCCAATAATTAGGATATGATTTACTTATAACTGCTGGATTACTTATCTGCAACTCTCCAAATTTTAACGAAAGTGGAGCAAAACTCATTGCCATTCTATGGTCGTTATAAGTTTCAATTATTTTTGGTGTATTAAGTTTTAGCAGCTCATTTTCTACTGCTGTTATCCTATCTGTTTCTTTATTTTTTAAAGTTTGAATTCCTGTAAATTCTGCATCCATTTTTAAGGAAAAAAGTGTGCATTTTAATGATTGATAAATATCAGGTGTTTGAAGGAGATTGTAAGTTGCTGAAGGGCTAATATTTTTATTTTTTGTCAATATTAAATTCCCATTTTTAAACACTGAATCTACTCCTAAATCTTTAAAAATTTTTTTACAAGTAGAATCCCCTTGAATAGACTCCTCGTTTAGTCCTCTTAGGATTATTTTACATTTTTCAGATAATGATGCGCATTGAAACCAAAAAGTTGCAGCAGACCAATCTGATTCTACAATGTATTTTTTTGCTACATATTCTTGCTTTAGAATAGTAATTACATCATTGTTCCATGTCCAATAAATTCCAAATTCACCCATCAATTTTAAGGTCATTAATACATAAGATTTCGAAACTAATTCCCCTTTTATTTTAAGTATTAGACCATTTCTTAGATTAGGTGCGATTAATAAAAGTGATGAAATAAACTGAGAACTTATTGTTCCGTCAATTCCTATTTCTCCCCCATCAATTTCTGTTCCAATAATTTTTAATGGAGGAAAATCCTCTTTCTCTAAATATTCAATTTTAATTCCTAATTCTTTTAAAGAATTTACCAACTGCTTTATGGGCCTTTGCTTCATTCTGTCCGATCCGTTTAAAATAAATTCTTTCCCTTTCTGAATTGATAGAAAAGTAGTTAAAAAACGAAAAGAAGTCCCTGCATGAGAAACATTAATTATTTTTTCCTTAGAATTTAAAGCATTTTTAAGCAAGATTGTATCATCAGAATCAGATAGGTTTTTAATTCCAAAACTTTCTTTACAAAGTGAACGAATAATTAATAATCTGTTTGAGATACTTTTTGATGAGGGTAAATCTATTTCACAATTCACTACTTTAGTTGGATGTGAAACTCTATAATTCATCTGTAGAAAATAAATTATCTACACTACAACTACCTATGTTTGTAAGTAAAGAGTAGTTAACTTTCCCTACTTTATTTTTTTTATCATTCATTAAAAAAGGTAGTAAATCTGATTTTTTTGGAGTAAAGGGTAAAGAAAAATTAGATAAAATATAATTTTTGATTTCATTATTTTGTTCTTGTGTAACTAATGACAATTCTAATTCTAAAAGTATTCCCATTAGTACAGCCTCTCCATGTAAAATGGGAGTTCCTTTTTCTAAATAATAAGTTTCAACTGCATGTCCGAAAGTATGTCCGAAGTTTAGCTTTTTTCTTTCTCCTTTTTCATACGGGTCAGATAAGACAATTTTGTTTTTTATATTTATTGATGTTTCAATTATTTTCTCCCAATTCATTTCATTAAAAGGAATTGAAATAATTTCTTGCCATAAATTCTTATCTGAAATTAGTGCATGTTTTATAACTTCACCAAAGCCAGATTTCAACTGATTTTCTGGTAGTGTTTCTAGAAATTCTGGTAAAATTAATACTGATTCAGGATTGTTAAATACACCAATTTGATTTTTTAAGCCATTCAAATCTACTCCTAATTTACCGCCAACTGATGCATCTACCATAGCTAATAAAGTAGTCGGAACTTGTATAAAATCAATCCCTCTTTTATAAGTAGAAGCTGCAAAACCACCCATATCACCAATCACACCTCCTCCTAAATTTATCAGTAAGGAATCTCTATCAAAATTATGTTCTGAAAGTTGTTCCCAAATATAATTACAGCTAGAAATATTTTTATTTATTTCTCCTGAAGTAACCTCAATAATTATAGAGTTTTCAATTTTTGGAAGTTTTGGCAAACAATCTCTTTTTGTATTCTCATCAACTAGTATTGCTACCTTGGAATAGCCAGAAAAATCTAATTTGGAAAGGAAATTTTCTCCATGCCAAATAGAATAGTTATCTGATTTTATTTCTTTCACTCTGTAACTTCTGGCAAAGGGTTTCCGGTACACCCATTAGGATATGCAGTTCCTAAAATTGTAGAAATTGTTGGGGCAATATCACGAATATTTACTTTTCTATCAGTTTGTCCTTTTGGAATATTCCCTCCCCAAAAAATAAGAGGGACATGAGTGTCATAACTATAAGAAGAACCGTGTGTAGTACCTCCGGTTGACCAATATGTTGAGAGCCATCCAGTTTGCAAGCTCACAATTACATCACCTGATCTTTTCTGATTAAAACCTCTTTGCACTAGAGAATGAAAAGAATTTGAATATTCATTTTCGTGTAATTGTGTTGCTGTATAAGTATTTTTAACCCACTCATATTTCAAGAAAAACTGTGCGCAATTTCTCTGAATTTCTTCCAAACTTATTTTTTTTTCTTCAATCAATTCATGATTTAAAAACAAATGGTTGTTTGAGTAATTTTTAATCCAATCTCCCTCTCCATATTTAGTATTTAGATGAGTGAGCAGCTCATTTTTCATGATAGAACCATCAAAATAACCAGCGGGAATATTTCTTTCTAAAAGTTGATGAGGTTCCGAAACTACTCCATGATCGGCAGTGATAAATACAATTGCATTTTCAAAACCAACTTTACTATTAATTATTTTTAAAAGTTTAGCTATATCCTTATCTAAACGAATATAAGTGTCATTAATTTCAGAAGCATGAGGGCCATATTGATGACCAATATAATCGGTAGAAGAAAAACTAACCGTTAAAATATCGGTGTTTTCCCCTTGTCCTAATTTTTCTTTCTTAAGTATTTCAAGTGCTAAATCATTTAAAATAGTATTTCCAAATGGTGTCTTTTTTATTGCACTTCCACCTTTTTGTATTAGTAAGGAGTCTAAATTATGATTGAATTCTCCTTTTACTTTCCACTCCCCTTGCAAATAATTTTGAGCTGGATTATTGTCATTTATTTTTTGAATATAATCTGGTAGATTCTCCATGTAAAAAGAAGAGGTAATCCATTTACCCTCACTATTCATCCAATACGCCCCATTAGCTGTATGTCCTGCGGGCAATATAGCCCCTCTATCTTTTAAAGATATTCCATAAACTTTACTGTTTGCATTGAATAGTTTTAACTCGTCGGTAAAGGATGTTGTTAGCATATGATGTGGTGACATCTTCCCGTCAGCAGATTGTACATCTACATTTTTTTGTTCGCAATTACAAACGGTATGCATATCACCATCTCCAGCACAATAAATATAATCTCCTGAGTTCTTGTCGTACCAATCATTAGCAATAATTCCGTGAACTGCAGGGGTAGTTCCCGTGAAAATACTCGCGTGTCCGGGTCCCGTATAAGTCGGAACATATCCGAATTGTGCATTCCTGAAAAAGTGACCTTCATTTATTAATCTTTTAAAACCATCATTTCCAAAATCCTTCCAGAAT
This sequence comes from uncultured Flavobacteriales bacterium, assembly GCA_905478765.1. Taxonomy (GTDB): domain Bacteria; phylum Bacteroidota; class Bacteroidia; order Flavobacteriales; family BACL11; genus UWMA-0277. Next base: position 25,615 of record CAJQJY010000007.1, on the reverse strand, counting down.
CGATAGATATAATCGTAACGCATTTGGTCAACAACAATACCAACAACTAGTTTAGGTTTTTCTGTTTCATTGTCTGATCCTACTTGCAAGGACAAGGAAATACCTTTTGACTTTTTTTGTGCAAAAGATTGAAATCCTGTAAAAATGATAAGTATAAGTATGAGTATTTTTTTCATTTCTTTCTATTTTTAAATGTAACTACTACAAGTGATAAAAAAATTGCAACCAATACATCTGCAATTGGTGGCACTTCAGGCCAAACAAAGTTCCATACACATACTAAGGCTAACCATATAAACCATAATAAGTCAAAATCTTTAATTTTCATTTTATAAATATAATAGATTAGCAAACTTACAAATAGTCCCCAAAACATACCTCCTAAAATATCAAAAGGATAATGAACTCCCAAATAAATACGGCTAAATCCGATAACCACAGCCCAAGAAAATAGCCAGGCAAATCCCCAAAAATTACGGAACAATAAAGCAATAAAAAAGGCAATAGCAAAGGAGTTAGATGCGTGTGAGGAAATAAATCCGAAAGGACCTCCACAACCATCAACTACTCTTATTCCTTCTAAAAAATGACAAGGTCTTGCTCTTTCAAATACTTCCTTGAATAGATGAACACTTCCAAAATCTGCTATAAAAATTAGTAATCCTAATGATAATAATATTTTGATGAATTGATCTGATAATCGTTTGTAAATTAAATAAAGAATATAAATATAAAGTGGAATCCAAAACCATTTTGAGGAAATAAGAATCATTGGCTGATCCATTTGTTCCCAACCTGCAGAGTTGATTAATCTGAAAAGATATTCATCTATTTTTTGCAGACTTCCCATTACTCATTTAGTTTTTTCCAGATTAAATCTTTCAATTCCGTAATTCCTTGTTGTGCTACTGATGAGATGAAAAGACAAGGCAAGTCAGTTGGTAATTCCTCTTTTATTTCAGCTATTAGTTCTTCATCTAACATATCAGATTTACTAATGGCAAGTATCCTATCTTTATCCAAAAGTTCAGGATTATATTTTTGTAATTCTGCTAATAATATTTCGTATTCTTTTGAAATATCAGCTGAATCTGCTGGCACCATAAATAGTAGGGTAGAATTTCTTTCAATATGTCGCAAGAATCGTAATCCAAGTCCTTTTCCTTCAGATGCCCCTTCAATAATTCCAGGAATATCTGCCATAATAAACGATTGATTATCACGATAAGAAACAATTCCTAAGTTTGGTACAAGAGTTGTAAACGGATAATTTGCAATTTGTGGTTTTGCAGCTGAAACTACAGATAATAAAGTTGATTTTCCTGCATTAGGAAACCCAACTAAACCAATGTCAGCCAATACTTTTAGCTCTAAAACAAACCAATCTTCAATAACATCACCACCAGGCTGAGAATATCTTGGAGCTTGATTGGTTGGGGATTTAAAGTGAGAATTTCCTCTTCCACCCATTCCACCTTTTACGAGCGTAATTTCTTCTGCATCATTTGTAATTTCAAATAAGACTTCTCCACTTTCAGCATGCTTAATAATTGTACCTAAAGGAACTTCAATATAACTACTCACTCCATCTTTGCCAAAGCTATTACTTCCAGTTCCGTCACCACCATGGTCAGCAAAAATGTGTTTTTGATAACGCAAATGAAGTAAAGTCCACATTTGTTTATTTCCTCTAATAATTACACTTCCTCCATGCCCTCCATCTCCACCATCAGGACCACCTTTTGCTGTGGTTTTATCTCTCCTAAAGTGGGAGGATCCAGCACCTCCTTTACCAGAACGGCAAAAGATTTTTACATAATCAACAAAGTTGGAATTTTTAACTCTCATTTATAATATATCAATCACAATATTAAGTTTACTTGCAATATCTTCTACAGTACCATTACCTTTAATTTCAGATAGTTTATTTTGTGTAGAATAATAGTCTTTAAGTGGTGCGGTTTTATTATTATATTCGTTAATTCTGTTTGCAATAATATCTTTATTTTGGTCGTCTGCTCTTCCTGAGCTTTCTCCCCTTGCTAGTAATCTTCTTATTAATTCTTCGTCTGCAACTAATAAAGAAAGCATAGCAGAAATTTTAGTTCCTTTCTTAAATAATAAGTTATCCAGAGCTTCAGCTTGTGCTGTAGTTCTTGGGAAGCCATCAAAAATAAATCCATTTGCTTTTGGGTTATTATCTAATTTGGAAGATATCATTCCAATAACAACTTCATCTGGTACTAAATCACCTTTATCCATTAATGTTTTTGCCTCTAATCCTAAAACAGTTCCTGCAGCTATTTCTGCTCTTAAAATATCGCCAGTTGAAAGGTGTACTAGCTTGTATTTGTCAATTAATAAGTTAGATTGCGTTCCTTTACCTGCACCAGGAGGGCCAAATAATACTAAGTTTAACATTGATTTTCAGTTTAGTTTTTTAATTTAAAAATATGTGGCAAATTACGCCCAATTTCATCATAATCTAGCCCGTATCCCACAACAAATTTATTTGCAATTGATTTGCCAATAAAATCAATAGGAATTTCTTTTGTATATGCCTCTGGCTTAAAGAGTAATGTAGCCACTTTTATATCAGCTACATTTTCTTTTTTAAGTAGAGATATTATTTTCTCTAAGGTAATTCCTGTATCAATTATATCTTCAAGGATTATGACATTTCTATGTCTAATATCTTGTCCTAGACCAATTAGTTCACTTACTTCTCCAGTTGTTTCTGTTCCTGAATATGATGAAAGCTTAACAAAAGATATTTCAGTGTTTGGGAGAGTAATTTTCTTCATTATATCTGAAGAAAACATGAAAGAACCATTTAATACAGAGATAAAAAGTGGATCTTGTATTCTTGCTTCATTTATATTATTAGCCATTGAATGCACTATAGCTGCAATTTCAGTTTCAGCAATAAAAACTTCAAATGATTTATTATGTAAAGTAATTGTTTTCATTTTTAATTATTACACCATACTTTTCTTAAAGTTAATTGCTCTTCTGTTGGTTTTTTTATTCTTACAATTTCCAAAAGTTTGTACTGATTTCCAACAGCTAAAGATATAGTTTCTTCTGAAAACTTCTTTTTTATTGTTAAAGTGACATTCTCTTTACAACCTTTCAAGGTGTCTGAAAGTTTTCCTTCAATTTTCTCCCCATTTACTTTTGTAATTTCATCTTCAGGAGCAATTCCTTTTTTATCTGTAACCGAATTCGGTTCTACCTTTTTAATAATGATTTTACCATCCTCTTTTACAGCTATAAATCCAAAATATTGAGCAGATAGATTAGGGTTTTTCATTTCTTTTAATTCCAAACCAACTACTTCCAAAACCGTTTTTAAAGTTGGGATGTAATCCTCTGTTCCATAAATATGATTTTCAAAAATCTCGGCTACTTTCAGCCCTCCAAATTTCACGCATATATTTCTAAAATCATCTTCAGAATATCCTTTTTCTTTTAAAGCAAAATCTTCATAGAGTTCTTTCATTACAGAATGTAAACTTTTTTTTCCTTCCGTATTTTGGATAATCTCTAAATCTATCATCAACATGCAAATTGAAGCATCAGGGTAAATTGATGTTTTTCTATTAGGAGCTCCTAATTTATAGCCATCTAACCAATTATCAAAACCACTATCAGCAACCGATAGATTAAACCTTCCATAGTTAGTTAAGTGTCTTTCTATATTTTGGTTTTGTGTTTTTACAAATGCTTCCCAATTAAAAACTCCTGAATTATACAGCATCATATCGCCCATATAAGTAGTGACTCCTTCTGCAACAAATCCAGTTCTGAAATAATTTTCTTTGGTATAATCGTATGGATACATTTCTACTGGCCGGATGGACTTTACGTTCCAAGTATGATAGAGCTCATGAGAACAAACTCCCAAAAGATCTTCATACCTTTTATCCATTATTTCTTTTCCAGGACCTAAAAGCAAGACCGTATTTTTGGTGTGCTCTACTCCATGATAACTTCTGTAAGGAGTGATTTGAAAAAAGTAATGATATTCATCAACAGGAAATCCGCCAAAGTGTTTTATCTGGCTTTTTGTAAAAGCTACAAAATCTTTATTAAGTTTCCCCCAGTCTGGCTTACACTCTCCTTGAAACCACAAATGAAATACAATTCCATCTACTTCATATGTTCCGTGCTGTAAAGTATCCGAACAAATAATTGGTGATTCTGAAAGCATGTCATAACCTTTTACCGTAAGCATATTTTCTTCCTGCATCATTGATGAGGCAATCTTATAATTTTTAGGAATATCAAATACAATTTTATAGTATTCTTCCATTCTATCAACAATATAGAACATGCATTGTACAGGATTTAAATACAATTGGTATTCATCTAAATAACAAGCGCCAGCATCCAATTGGTTTGCATAAAAGTTATAAGTAACTGTAATTTCAATTGTTCCATTTGTATCTACTTCCCATAAATCTTTAGTAATTTTCTTAAATGGAAGAGGATTATTATTTTCATCAAAAGCAGCCCATTTTTGAATGTTTTGAGAAAAATTTGCTAACTCATATCTTCCAGGACGCCATGCAGAAAGCTGAAACTGCATGGTTTTTGCTTCATTTGTTTTGGTAGTAAATTCAAAATCAACAAAGTGCCTATGTGGGTTGTTATATGAAATAGTATAGTTTATCATCTAAAATATTTAAGTCGCAAAAATACAAATTTTAAGATGTATAGTTCATGTTTTAAAAATTTGTATTATGTCAATAATATTCATGATGTTTTGAGTAATATTGCAGTCTTAAATAAAAATTTAAAAATATGAACTTTGATGTTATCGTGTTAGGAAGTGGTCCTGGAGGTTATGTGTCAGCTATCCGAGCTTCACAATTAGGATTGAAAGTAGCTATTATTGAAAAAGAAAGCTTAGGTGGGATTTGCTTAAACTGGGGTTGTATTCCAACTAAAGCATTATTAAAATCAGCTCAAGTTTTCGAATATATTAATCATGCAGAGGACTATGGAATTACTGTTAAAGATGCAAATGCTGATTTTCCTGCAATTATTAAAAGAAGTAGAGATGTTGCCGATGGTATGAGTAGTGGGATTGCATATTTACTTAAAAAGAACAAGGTTGAAGTAATTTATGGTTTCGGAAAAGTAAAGCCAGGAAATAAAGTAGCTGTTACTGTTGATGGTAAATCAACTGATTATTCAGCAAAAAATATTATTATAGCAACAGGTGCTAGAAGTAGACAACTACCTAATTTACCTCAAGATGGAAAAAAAATAATTGGATATAGAGATGCGCTTGCTTTAGCAAAGGCACCTAAAAAAATGGTGATTGTTGGTTCTGGAGCAATTGGTGTAGAGTTTGCTTATTTCTATAATGCAATGGGTACAGATGTTACTGTTGTTGAGTTTATGCCAAATATTGTTCCTGTTGAGGATATTGATGTTTCCAAGCAGTTACAAAGATCATTCAAAAAGTCAGGAATTAAAGTAATGACGAACTCATCTGTTGAGAAAATAGACACTAATGGCACAGGCTGTAAAGTAATAATAAAAACTAAAAAAGGGGAAGAAAATATAGAATGTGATGTGGTGCTTTCAGCTGTTGGAATTGTTGCTAATATTGAGAATATTGGTTTGGAAGAAGTTGGTATTAAAACAGAAAAAGGAAAAATTTTGGTAGATGATTTCTACAATACAAATGTAAGTGGATATCATGCTATTGGTGATGTCTTGCCGAATCAAGCATTGGCACATGTTGCATCTGCTGAAGGGATTATTTGTGTAGAAAAAATTACAGGACATAACCCTGAGCCAATTGATTATGGAAATATTCCTGGTTGTACTTATGCTAGTCCAGAGATTGCATCAGTAGGAATGACAGAGGCTGCTGCAAAAGAAGCAGGATATGAAATTAAAGTAGGGAAGTTCCCTTTCACTGCATCAGGAAAAGCATCTGCAGCAGGACATAAGGATGGTTTTGTAAAAGTTATTTTTGATGCTAAATATGGCGAATGGTTAGGTTGCCATATGATAGGATACAATGTTACGGAATTGATTGCTGAGGCAGTTGTTGCGCGTAAATTAGAAACTACAGGAAATGAAGTGTTGAAAGCAGTTCATCCTCACCCAACAATGAGTGAAGCAGTAATGGAAGCTGTAGCTGATGCTTATGATGAGGTTATTCATATATAATTTTAGTATTTAAATATAAAATAAAAGCCCTCCAATTTGGAGGGCTTTTTTATTTATTGAAATTTTGAGTTTATAACAAATAACTAATCTTACTGCACCACTAACTTCTTTTGCTCAGTTGTCCCTTTATGCATTAACTTTACAAAATAGATACCTTTTGCTTGTTTGCTGAGGTCAATTTGCTGCACGCCACCATGAATAATTTCATTAGCAACCAATCGTCCAAGAGTAGAATATACTTCAACTTTCATGTTATTGGCATCTGTACGAATGTTAAATATTCCTTTGGTAGGGTTCGGGTAAATTAAGGTATTAGTATTAACAGTCTCCCCTTCTTCAATCGCAAGAATGTTTTGCCCATTAATATTTATATTGTCCATGTAAAAATGATTTCCATAATCATTAATAGCAACGAAACGTACCATAATTGTATCTCCATTTAGTCCCCAAGTACTTAAATTGATACTATCACTTGCCCAGCTGCCACAAGTAGGAGACCAAGCACTTCCTTCATAAGGTACAGTTTGCAAATCTGTACCGATAGCTCCATAAATCGAATCCCAAGTGCTACCGCAATCAGTAGAGATATCAATTCTTAATCCATCATCATAACCACTTGCATATCCGGAATAAGCATAGTCGTAAGTTAACCAGTTTTGAGCACTTACTCCATTTCCTAAGGATACCTTGTTGCTAATTAAATAGGCTTCTTCACCAGGATATTGAATCCAGTAATGATTAACATAAGCCGTAGTTGTCGGAAGACAATCTATTCCAAAATCAACAACAGTAGAAAGCCAACTAAAAGATGGTGATTCTAATTCCCATGCTGTAGGAGGGAAGTTACTATTCTCAAAATCTTGATCAAAATTTATTGAATTTGTTATTAATGATATTGAATCAGCATAAGTAATGAAATCAGTATAAGATTGTGAGCTTGTTCCGAAAGCATCAGTGACAGTTAAACTTACATCATAAGCACCAGGTTGAGGATAAACAACAACTGGGTCTTCCTGAGTAGATGTAGAAGGAGTCCCTCCAGGGAAAGACCATTGCCAAGAAGCACTGCTTAATCTTACGGCCGAATGATCAACAAACTTTACCGTATCATTCATACAATTAATTTCTAGTCTATCTGCTGCTATTTGTGCAGATGGAGGTGTGTTCTCATAAAAATCAATTTCATAAGCGCTTCTATTAGTTCCATTTTGTAAAAGCCCCTCACGATAATAAGGGATTAACTGTGTTGAATATGTATTTTTAGGTAAATTAGAATCATAAATATCCCAATCAGCCATAGAATTATTTCTGTAGTAAACAGACTCCCTTGTTCCTATATACACCCCATTTCCTCCTCTTTGATGTTCAATATTAGTAATATTAATATTATCAAGAGTTGGTGTACTCCAATTTATCCAGTTTTGTCCACCATCTACCGATTTAAAAACTTCATAACCTTCCGCATCTTGCACCCCGCCATACATACTGCATCTTGCAATCCAAAGCGTATTTTCGTCATAACTACTTACTGTTATATCATATGGAATCCAATCTTGACCATTGATATTTGTTGGGGTAATTTCAATCCAAGTATTTCCTGCATCTGAAGATCTATAAATATGTTTAGTTCCCCACCATGATGGCCAAGTAGCTACATAAATTACATCAGGATTACTCCATGCTACTTCAACAGATGTTACTTTATCATTAAAATGATTAACAGCAGAATAACTTGCGCCATTATTTTTTGATAGCCAAAGAGTTGTATCTTCTCCAATATAGTTCCAATTATAACATCTTGGGTCAAATTCCATTTGGGAAGATTCTCCTGTTATATAGGATGCATTTGGTTTTTTTGCTATTGATAAACCAGCTATTCCAACTGTTCTATCTCCTGAAAGTACCTTTCCACCATAGTCACTATAAGCAACTCTTGGATTTCCAAAATTTACAAAACCTCTAATCCCATCACCACCATCAGTACATAGCCAATCATTTATGTAAGTATTCCCATCTTTAAGCATTGTACCATTATGGTAAGTTCCACCAAGCATTACTTCTCCATCCTTAAAGCCTGCACCAAAACCCCAAAAATCAGCTCCCGCAATTCCGTATTGTTTTTTATAGATACTATCTCCTCCATTATCAGAATAGAATACACCACCATCACATGCAAACCACAGATCATTCCCAAAGTAGTTGATGTCATGAATATCAGCATGAACATAGCCTTTTTTATGAGGTTCGCTCCATTTAGCAGGGCACGTAAAGCTGACTCCATTGTCAAAAGATATCCAATGCTGAACTCCTCCAACATGAATAATGTCAGCATTTGTTGGGTTTACTGCTAATCCTAAATCATAATAATATTGTCCACCATCATCTGATCCATCCGGTTGCCAGCCCATCATATTTATATTTACTGAATCTGGAGGACCTGCAGGCTGAGGCCCACAACATTGAAAAGTCCAATTCTCTCCTTTATCATCACTTATGTAAATACCATATAAACCACTTCCCCCATTTGCACTTCCTGTTGCTAATGCTACAATTTTATCAGGAGCAGCAGGGCTTATGGCAATTTCTGTTCTTTTTTGCTCACCTCCAACACTATTAGGATTTGGCCATCCATTTGTGAAGTTTGTAAGTGTATTTCCGCCATCATCTGATCTGTAAAAAAGAGTACTATCTCCAGCCTGTTTTACAAAATACATTGTATTTGGAATGTTAGGATGGAATTCAATCTCTAAGAAGTTTCCACTCATTATTTGTGTAAAATTATTTCCTCCATCTATTGATTTAAAAAGACCTTCATTAGACGCTACAAAAAGCTCAAAATTATTTGATGGATCTAGTTTTATATCTTTTATTGAGTGTGACATACTTGTGAATGTAGCATCACCAATTATATTCCAAGTATTACCACTATCATCTGATTTATAAATTCCTCCATTTCCACTTATGTAGATAATTTCAGGATTTGTAAAATCTATTTCAATAGCATATACTCCATTTAGAGATAAATCTTGAGTAATTAAATTCCAGTTATCACCTTTATCAATAGTTTTCCATGCTCCAGCAGTAGCAGAGCCTGCATATAATACATTTGGATTACTTGCAGCTTGTTCTATTGTATATACATGAGCAGCACCAGGGGCATAACTACTACTTGCAGCATCCTTATCGAAATCCCAAGGTCCAACACATTCCCACTGATTACTGCTTTTTGAAGTTTGAATAGTTGGTTTAGCATCAGAAAACCTACTAATACCCCTTAACCATCTTTTGTAGTACTGAGTGTGTTTATTTTTTACTAATTTATTCTTTTTATAATAATCGGTGTAGGCATTCATTACTTCTCCTTCATCAGGTTTTTCTCCATACATCAGTTGTGCCCAATTCGGTAAATTTTTAGTATTTGAATTGTACTTCATTTCCACTTGTGCAACAACTGAAAACTGGAAACTGATAAAAAGTAGACATAGTATTTTCTTCATAATTATGCAATAAAAAAGGCCGCATAGATGCGGTCTTAAAAATAGTTTTTTTTATTATAAACTAAATGCAGATTTCACCTCTTCTTGACAATCCAATTTTTCCCAAGTAAAGGTTTCTACTTCTATTTCTTTTTGTTTTCCGTTAATAAGGAAACTAACAGTTTTATTTTCTGATGTTCTTCCCATATGCCCGTAAGCTGCAGTTTCAGAATAAATCGGATTTTTAAGTTTTAAACGGTTAATAATAGAAGCAGGTTTAAGGTTAAAACAAGGCATTCCTTTTACAATGTCAGCAATTTCCCCATCTGTTAAATTTACTTTTGAAGTTCCATAAGTATCTACAAATATCCCCATTGGCTCAGCAACACCAATTGCATAACTAACTTGCACTAGAATTCTTTCAGCAACTTCGGCTGCTACTAAGTTTTTAGCAATGTGTCTTGTAGCATAAGCAGCTGATCTATCTACTTTTGATGGGTCTTTACCAGAAAATGCTCCACCTCCGTGAGCCCCTTTTCCACCATAAGTATCAACAATAATTTTTCTTCCAGTAAGTCCAGTATCTCCATGTGGCCCTCCAATCACAAATTTCCCTGTTGGATTTACATGATATTTTTCAGTCCCGAAAAGCGCTTTATTATCTTCTGATAATTGAACTTTAATTCTTGGAATTAATATTTCTTTAACATCTTTTTCAATTTGCTCTTGCATTGGTTTTTCCTCTGCAAAATCATCATGCTGAGTAGAAACTACTATATCTGTAATTCTTTTTGGAGTATGATCGTCATTATACTCTAAAGTAACTTGTGACTTTGAGTCAGGACGCAAGTAAGTCATTTCAACTCCTTTTTTTCTAATGTCAGCAAGTTCAATCAATATTTTATGAGAAATATCTAAGGCTAGTGGCATAAGATTTTCTGTTTCATTTGTTGCATAACCAAACATCATTCCTTGATCTCCTGCTCCTTGCTCTTTGTTTAGTCCTTTACCTTCTACAACACCTTGGTTAATATCCGGTGATTGTTCATGAATTGCAGAAATCACACCACAACTATCGCCATCAAATTGATATTCTGATTTATCATAACCAATTTTTAAAATCACCTCTCTTGCAATCTTTTGTACGTCAATATACGCATCTGTTGTCACCTCACCACTTAATACAGTAAGTCCGGTTGTAACTAATGTTTCGCAAGCCACTTTTGATGATGGGTCTTGCGCTAAGAAATTATCTAATAATGCATCCGAAATCTGATCTGCTACTTTGTCTGGGTGTCCTTCTGAAACGGACTCTGATGTGAAATAATATGACATCTTTTTAAATTTTAAGTTTAACAATAATTTAATCGGAAGATTTGGCGTAAAAGCGCTAAAGGAAATACTATTTTTAGCATTTTTTTTAGTGGTTGCAATAGGCCAAATCTATCCACATATTAATGCAAAATTATAAAATTTTTTATAATTGTGGTTGTTTTTTAATTTTTTCGTGTTTAATTGTAGCATACTTATAAAGTAAGACTTAGAGATGGGTCTTATGGTGTCTTTGCAAGCTTGTAAATGCAAGGTGCCAAGTTCTACTCCAACATTTAGTAAGATGTATGAAATACATAAATTTTCACAACCTATATTTTTTATTGAGTATTGTTATAATGTGGGATCTGATATAAAATAATTATTATTAAACAAAATCCTTGTGCTTGATGGAGCCATGGGAACTATAAGTAAAAGGTATAAACCCCCATAGTAAGCTTTTTAAGCAGTCAATTTTCTAAAATGCTCTTCTAGGTTGATCTTATTGTTTTTGAGATTAGAAATTAACTGGTCGTCAACAATTTTACCTTTACTAATGATGATGACTCGGCTACACATTTTATCAACTTCTTGCATAATGTGTGTGGATAGTAGTACAGCTTTATCTTTACCAACTTCTTTTATTAGATTTCTAATTTCCACCAATTGATTAGGGTCAAGTCCTGTTGTGGGTTCATCAAGAATTAATACCTCTGGATTATGTAAGAGTGCTGAAGCTAAGCCAACTCTTTGTCTGTATCCTTTACTTAGTTCTCTAATTTTTTTACTTTGCTCAGAAATTAATCCTGTTTGCATGATAATTTCAGCAACACGATTATTTAAGTTTTCAACTTCATAAATACCTCCAATAAAAGAAAGATATTCTTTAATATACATGTCAGTATAAAGAGGATTGTGCTCTGGTAAATAGCCAATTTTTGCTTTTACTTGTATGTCTTGTTCTTGAATATTTAAGTTACAGACCTGTACCTTACCACTATCTTGTTGTAAATAGCAAGTTATAATTTTCATAAGTGTAGATTTGCCTGCTCCATTAGGCCCTAAAAAACCAACTATTTCACCTTTGTTTAGTGTAAAGGAAACATCAGTAAGAACTTGTTGTTTATCGTAAGATTTATTTACACTATTTATGATTAATGACATTTAGCAAAGATAGACAATAGATTTTGACATTAGTTAAGGATTCATTCTAAAATTATCATAATTTTGTGATATGAAATTACATAACTCTTCAAGATGGTATTTGCACCTTGCTTATTATCAGTTAGTAAAACTTAGTAGGTTTTTTACAAATAATTTGTTTGGAAGAAAAGATCATCAATTTTTATTTATTTTAACTCCACCTTATTGTGGATCTACTTTGTTAAACCAGATTCTTTCTAGTTCTAATAATTTGAGTTGTAATAATCATTTAGGTGTTAGGGAAGGGCAATTACTGCCTGAATTAAAAGACATGATGTTTTTAAATAAAGGTTGGCATAATGAAGTGCATTATGACTGGGCGTTTATCAAAAAAACTTGGATGAAATATTGGGATCAAAGGATGGGTATACTAATGGATAAAAGCAATCCTAATATAATGAGAGTGCATTCAATAAAGAAAGAATTTAAAAACTCCATCTTTATCGCAATGGTAAGAAATCCATATGCTCAAGTTGAAGGAATTATGAGAAGAAATGGAGCAACAGCAGAATATGCTGCAAAGTTTGCTTTAAAATGTTTGAGGTATCAAAAGCAAAATAAACTTTCAGTAAAAGAAAATATTCTTTTTACTTCTTATGAAGAATTATGTGATACAAAATATGAATTAGTAGAGAAGATTAAAAAATTTATCCCTGAAATAGGAGATATTGATTCTGATTTAGAATTTTCAGCACATAACTTTAAGACTGATGGCAAAATGAAAATCCAAAATCTGAATAAAGAAAAAATAAAGAAAATAAACAAGGAGAATATGGGTATTATAAACACTTACTTTAATAAAGACATAGATTTGCTAGAATTTTTTGGCTATTCAATTATTGAATAATAACTTTCTTTTCTATACTTCCATCATTATAAATGTAAAACAATAATCCGTTATTGTTTTGATGAGTATTTCTTCCTAATGCATCTACAATTTTAATTAGTTTTTTGTTGGTGTTTATTTCAGTTATAGCAGATGGGTTGGGGCAGTAGTTTCCATCAGGAGCAAGTAAAGGAAGTGTGTATTGTGAGTCAGTAATTAAAGCATACATCAAAATATCCATAGATTGCAAAAGAGTTGCATTGTAAGGCTCCCATTCATTTGCAATTACTGAGGCAGTTTGAGCGTCATCCAAAATTCCCATATTACTTACAAGTGCCCAATACATGTATTCAATCATCATACATTCATAATCACAAGTCCAGTCATCATAATGATACCAAGCTGAAGAAGGATAGGGATTTGGAATAGATAAAAATTGACCTCCTCTTGCCACATCCATAGCAGTAGACATAAGAGAGGAATTTGGCTGTAAACTAAAGGCAGCTGGATAAACATTAGTATGCCCTACATGATTAATAGTATGTATTACTTCCTCAACTGTTGCATCATCTCCCCAATGCCCTGTTTGAGTAGGATCTATTTCATTATTATAAAGTACTGCACTTGCACCATCTCCCTGATAATTATTGAATAATAAATCTTCTGCACTACTCCCTTCATAAGCAAAAATTGGTGTAAATGCTTGTTTGTTTTGTAATTGTAGTTCAATTAATGGATCGTCTACTATACCATCTTCATTGTTATCTAACAATTCTGCAGCAACTGCAGCTGCATGTAATACTTTTGCATCTGGAATTGTGCTTTCTGCAACAATAAAGAAGCACCCTAAAACATCTACATATTTTGTAAATCCGCTAAAAGCAATGCCATTTACAGGATTAGGATCTATTGTGAAACAAACAGTGTTTTGTGCAATTCCAAATATGGGTAAAGTAAATAAAAGGAAAAGTACTTTCTTCATCATTAATAGTTTTTAGAATTGTCAAATATAAGAAAAATCTAATTGTATATTTGCCCCAATGAATGGAGTGGTTATAAAAACAACAGGAAAACGCTATACCGTAAAAACGGAAGTTGGAGATATTGTACAATCTCGTTTGAAAGGAAAATTCCGAATTGCTGGCATAAAAAGTACAAACCCAATTGTAGTTGGCGATAAAGTTGAGGTTGTTCAAGAATCAGAATTATGGATGATTGTAAAACTGCATGATAGAAAAAATCATATTTTACGAAAGTCCGTAAACCTGTCCAAGCAAACCCATATTATTGCGGCTAATATTGACCAAGCCATACTTATGATTACTTTGGATAGTCCTGTAACTACTACTGGTTTTATTGATCGATTTTTGGTAGCAGCAAATGCTTATGGTGTTGAGGTTTTATTACTGTTTAATAAGGTTGATTTATTGAATGATGAGTTGAAATTTCAACAAGCAAAATTTAAAAATGTATATGAAAAGATAGGTTATACTTGTTTTTCTACTTCAGTAATTAATGATGATTTATCAAAGATAAAGGAGTTAATGAAGGGAAAGGTAAATATGATTTCTGGTCACTCAGGAGTTGGAAAATCCACTTTAATAAATAAGTTGCAACCAGAGTTAGATATCAATACTAAAGAGGTTTCTGAGACTCATCAGCAAGGACAACACACTACTACATTTTCTGAATTGCATGAGCTTGATTTTGGTGCTTCTATTATTGATACTCCAGGAATAAGAGGGTTTGGTTTGGTGGAATTGGAAGTGGCAGAATTGGGCAGTTATTTTCCTGAATTTTTTAAATTGAAATCTCAGTGTAAATTTCATAATTGCATACATAAAAACGAACCTCATTGTGCTGTTAAATCAGCTTTGGAAAATGGTGAGATTGCTGAAGCTAGGTATAAGAATTATTTGAATATGTTAGTGGAGAAGGAAGAACATTTTAGAACAAATAATTACTAGTTGTGCGAGCGGTAATCCAAAGAGTAAGTGAAGCTTCTGTAGTTGTTGAAGATGAAAAAGTTGCTAATATTCAGCAAGGGCTTTTAGTTTTGTTAGGAATTGAAATTGAAGATACAAAAGAAGATGCAGACTGGCTTGCAAATAAGATTTCTGCTCTAAGAATTTTCTCAGATTCAGAAGGGAAAATGAATAATTCCATTTTAGATGTTGATGGAGATGTAATTGTAGTGAGTCAATTTACTTTACATGCCAAAACAAAGAAAGGAAACAGACCATCATATATAAAATCTGCAAGACCAGAACAAGCAATTCCTTTGTACGATCAGTTTAAAAAAGAATTATCAGAAGTTATTGGAAAACAAGTGCAATCAGGAGAGTTTGGTGCAGATATGAAAGTTTCCTTAGTAAATGATGGGCCTGTTACTATTACTGTTGATAGTAAAAATAAGGAATAAAAAAAAGGAGCTGAAAAGCTCCTTTTAAATTAAAGTTTAATTTTCACTCCAGCTCGCATCCATCTTCCTTGTTGGGGTACATTTCCAAAATCAACATATTCTTTGTCGAATAAATTATTGATTTCAAGAAAAAGTGTACTGTTTTTAAACGCATTATAAGATACTCGAATTGATGCTATCCAAAATGGTAAATACTCAACTTCTAATCCTGTATTAAAGTCCGTATACCCTCCTTCTCTGTCTTGATAAGTCGCTCTCCAATCTATTCTTAATTTATCATTAACTAATTGATTTGCTGAAATTGAAAAATTAGTTTTTAAATTATCAAGTACATAAGCTGATTGGAATCCATCAGATTTTTTATTTAACTTATTTGAAGCATAGTTTACTCCTAAATTGTTTGCAGGAAGGTTAGAGTTAAACAACTTGTTGATGTTTATTTTTGAATTAATTTCATATCCTTTAGTTGTAAGTTGATTTAAGTTTTGAGTTCGCCAGATACTGTCTCCTTCAGCTAATATCCAGTCAATCATATTTGATCCTTCTCTTTGGTATAAAGTAAAAGTTGTTTTGTGATAATTGGCTGTCCACTTTACTCCAATCTCCTTGTTAGTTGAGTGTTCTGATTTTAAATATTCATTTCCCTGATTTGTTGGTGATGCATAATAAAGCTCAGTATAGTTTGGTGTTCTCATTGATTTATTAGAAGATGCAAATAATTTAATGTCATCATTTATATTGTAAGAGATATCAATTCCCGGGAAATATTCATTCCCATATTCTGAGTCAATATTCATCATAACCCCTACTGATACGCTAAGATTTTCAATGGTTAAATTCTTTTCAGCAAATAAGTTTGTTGTTGTTCTTGTTTGTCCTTTTGTGTAAGTATTTATGCTGTCAATTTCAATAGGGTTTTCTAAGTCTTCCCCTAATCTATTACTGATTATTTTATCAGTTCTGATTTCCATTCCAACGACATTAGAGCCATTTTTTGTTTTTTGAACTGCATTAAAATCCATTCCATAAACATTTGTTTCATGGAAATTATGATACCAAGATGGATGATTTCTGAATAAAATAAACTCATCATTGTGTTTTTTCCAATACAATTTGTTCTCTAATGAAATAGTTCCTTCTTTCTTGAATTGTAAAGATGAAAAAGTAGTTTTAGTTTTTTCAAATTGTGTTGGATATTCTGGTGTGTAGAAGGTATAAGCTCCAAATTCTTTATCGGTATATCCTATATTGAAAAGAGCTTTTATTCCTGCAATATTACCGCTTGCTTGGTAATAGTAATTTTTAATTTTATAATCTACTTCCATAGTAGTTGTATCTCTATCTTTATGGTAGACAGGAAATCCATCACTTCTTTTTTGATTAATAGAAATATTGTGATTGATGTTAGATGTTTTTAAAGCATAGTTGATTTCAGCTGATTTAAATCCGTTTTGACCGCCACTTAAAGTTGCTGAAGAATTCCCCTCTTTCTTAGTAATAATATTGATAGCTCCTGTGTAGGCATAGTTCCCAAAAATTCGTGTAGCTCCACCAGTAATTACTTCAATCCTTTCTATTTGCTCCAAGCTTACAGGTAGGTTCATAGTGTGATGTCCTGTTTGAGGGTCATTCAATTTGATTCCGTTTAACATTACAAGTACTTGTTCGAATGTTCCACCTCTCATGCTTATGTCTGCTTGCACTCCTTGACCTCCTCTTTGTCTTACATCTACATTTAATGCGTACTCTAATAAATCTTCAATAGTTTGAACTGGAGCATTTTGTATTTCATCTAAGCTGATTATTTGCACATTAGATGTGTTTTCAGTTGATGATGCTCTGTTTGCCGAAACTACTACTTCATCTAATTTTTGATTTACTGTGTTTTGTGCATTTACAAAAGTTGAACTAATAACAATTGCAAAAAGTGTTTTTACTACTTTTTTCATTTTTCTTTTTCTAGTTTTTTAATGAGTAAGTGCAGAACAAGTGTTCTTATTATTTTCCTAAAATGAATTGCCATTTCAGAATTAATGGTTGTAATTTCAGTAGTTATACAGCACCCCGATAATTGTGGCAAATATATATTTATTTAGATTTATTCTAAGCATAATAAATTATTTTTCCATTCCGCTAGGGATTCCATAAAAATGTACTATCTCAATTTTGTTTGAAAGAGAGATAATACCAGGATTTATTCCAGAATTTCCTTCAGGAATATAAGTGTTTAAGTCTGAATAATATTCTTTCCAAACTTTAAGGGTGTCTTTGGTTTTTGGATGAAGGAAAGTCATTGGTTTTAGTTCGAAAATAGAATCATTTAAGAATGCTTCATAAATAAGTTCTGAGCAGTAATACGTTTCATTATTTATTAAAAATACTTCATCATATGGAATATCTAATTTACTTTTAGAATAAGAAACAGCATTATTGATAGAATTTGTAAACTTCTTTTTTAATCTACCAACAATTACTTTTGGGTTCCTGTTTTTATCAAAAGAACGATTTATAAAATCATATAAGTTAGTAATCATTACTTTGGGAGGGATTGCTTCTAAAACTTTAAGCGTATCATTTTCTAAAACCACCAAACCAATATGAGAAAAGTTAGCGCCATTATATCCTGGAGTTACTAATTCTATTGCATCACAAAGTGGTGAGGAATCTAAATCCTGAAAAAGTAAATCTCCTTCTTGCAGTTTAAAGGTTTTAGTGCATGAAATCAGAATGGTAAGAAGTAAATAAAAATATTTTTTCATTTTTCAAACATAAAAAAAGAGGACTACATTTAGTCCTCTTTTTCTAATTTATTTAAATATAATTAATCTGCTAAAACAATTATTTTATTCTTTTGCATTTCAATTACTCCACCATTTATTTTAAAATTTTTAGTACTGTTATCAGCAGTTATAACTCTTATATTTCCGTTAGTTAAAGTTGAAATAATAGGAGCATGACTATTCAATACTTCAAAACCCCCTATTGTTCCTGGGAATTTAACTGAAATCACTTCTCCTGTAAAAACTTTTTTTTCGGGGGTTATTATTTCTAATCTCATTACTTGATTATTTAGCGTCAGCTAACATTTTCTCTCCTTTCTCAATTGCTTCTTCAATAGAACCAACTAAGTTAAAAGCTGCTTCAGGATATTGATCAACTTTACCATCCATAATCATATTAAACCCTTTAATTGTGTCAGCAATATCAACTAAACAACCTTTAAGTCCTGTAAATTGCTCAGCAACATGGAAAGGTTGTGATAAGAATCTTTGTACTCTTCTTGCTCTATGTACCGCTAATTTATCTTCATCAGATAATTCATCCATACCTAAAATTGCAATAATATCTTGTAATTCTTTATATCTCTGTAAAAGCTCTTTTACATCTTGTGCGCATTTGTAATGCTCAGTTCCTACAACATCTTCAGTTAAAATTCTTGATGTAGAATCTAAGGGATCTACTGCCGGGTAAATGCCAAGCTCAGCAATTTTTCTTGAAAGTACAGTTGTTGCATCTAAGTGAGCAAATGTTGTAGCGGGAGCAGGGTCAGTCAAATCATCAGCAGGCACATATACTGCTTGTACAGATGTAATTGATCCGTTTTTAGTAGAAGTAATACGCTCTTGCATAGTTCCCATCTCAGTTGCTAATGTTGGTTGGTATCCTACGGCTGATGGCATTCTGCCAAGTAGTGCAGATACTTCAGATCCTGCTTGAGTAAAACGGAAAATGTTATCTACAAAGAAAAGTACATCTTTCCCTTTCCCTTCCCCATCTCCATCTCTAAAATATTCAGCAATTGTTAATCCTGACAGTGCAACTCTTGCTCTTGCTCCAGGCGGCTCATTCATTTGTCCGAAAACAAATGTTGCTTTTGAATCTCCCATTTTTGATTTATCAACTTTAGATAAATCCCATCCCCCTTTTTCCATTGAATGATTAAAGTCCTCACCATAATTAATAATACCAGACTCTAGCATTTCTCTCATAAGGTCATTTCCCTCTCTGGTTCTTTCACCTACACCAGCAAATACAGACAAACCACCATGTCCTTTTGCAATATTGTTAATCAATTCTTGAATAAGTACTGTTTTACCTACACCGGCACCACCAAATAAACCAATTTTACCACCTTTTGCATATGGCTCAATTAAATCAATCACTTTAATACCTGTAAATAAAATCTCCGTAGAAGTAGATAAATCTTCAAATTTAGGCGCGTCTCTATGAATAGACATTCCGTTTGATTTATCAAGATTTTCCATCCCGTCAATAGCATCTCCAATTACGTTAAAAACTCTTCCTTTAATGTGGTCTCCAATTGGCATTTTAATTGGCGCCCCTGTAGCTACTACTTCAGTTCCTCTACTTACCCCATCAGTAGTTTCCATTGAAATAGCTCTTACAGTATCTTCTCCAATATGCTGTTGGCATTCTAAAATTAATTTAGCTCCATTTTCTCTAATAATCTCTAAAGAATCATAGATATCAGGTAATCCTGCCTCATTGTTGTCGAAGGTTACATCAACTACAGGTCCAATAATTTGTGATACTTTTCCAGTGTTTTTTGACATTTTTTATTTCTTTTATAGTCGTTAAAATCTTTGTTTAAATCGGCTGCAAACTTACTATTTTTAAATTGTTTCTCACTTATATATATTGGATAAAATTAATTGTTAATTTTGAACACTTTTTTAACAAAAAAAAACATATAATAAATAAGTGAACGTTTACCATTCAATTGAGGAATTTCCTTCAGATATTAATACAATTATTACTATTGGCACTTTTGATGGGGTACACAAGGGGCATCAAACAATAATTGATAAGCTAAATGCAACAGCAAAAAAAGAAGGTTTGCAAAGTGTCTTACTTACTTTCTATCCTCATCCACGGCATATTTTATTTCCTGATGATCAAAAGTTAAAATTAATTAACACAATTGAAGAGAAAACTAAGGCACTTGAAAAAACTGGATTGCAAAATCTTATTATACATGAGTTTACTGTTGATTTCTCTCGTTTAAAATCAGTTAATTTTATCAGAGATTTTTTAGTGAATAAGTTGAACATGAAACATGTGGTAGTTGGTTATGATCATCATTTTGGCAAAAATAGAGAGGGAACTTTTGAAAACCTTTTAGCTTTATCAGAATTATATGACTTTAAGTTACATAAAATTGAACCTCAAAATGTTGAAGAGGTAACTATCAGTTCTACTAAAATAAGAAACGCGATTGCTGAAGGGGATATTGAAAAAGCAAATTCTTATTTATGTTGTGATTTTGCTATAAATGGTAAGGTGGAAAAAGGAAATAAAATTGGATATAGTATTGGTTTTCCAACTGCAAATATTAATGTGGTAAATAACTGGAAAATATTACCAAAAGATGGGGTGTATGCTGTTAAAGTTCTTATTGAGTATCAGCAGTTTTATGGCATGTTAAATATTGGATTTCGTCCTACTATACATGACGAATCACACACCATAGAGGTTCATATTTTTGATTTTAATAAAGAGATATATAATCAAAATATTAAAATTGAGTTTTCAGAAAGAATTAGAGGTGAAAAGAAATTTGAAAATCTTGATGCTTTGAAAAAACAATTGCAAATTGATGAAAGTAAATGCAAGAAAATTTTTAATCTTTTAAGGTAGTGGTTAACTTGTGTTTTATTTAAAGCTGAGCTAAAGCTGCTGAATTTTTTACATCAAGTTTTACTATTATGTTTTTTCTGTGTGTTTCAACAGTCCATTTGCTTATCTTTAACAAGCATGCAATCACATAATTTTTCTCAAAGTTAATATATGTTCCACCTCACCTCTCTCTAATAAATAAAGATTATTTTTTTGATATTTATTTTTATTAACTGAACTTATTTTGTCTTCTTGCAATAAATTTTTATTAACAAATTCTTTTCCGTTTAAACAGTTTGTTAAAGCTTTGATTATTTCGGATCTATCATTGTTCTTGCTCAAATATCCTACTGCACTATAATTATTTTATGATTTCAAGTTTTGCAAATTTTAGTAACAAGTCTTTTTGTCCAATGCCATTAAAGAATACGGTTGCTTTCCTATTGCTTCCTTCGCCTGAAATGCTTAAAACTGTACCCTCACCAAACCTTGAGTGTTTCACTTGCATTCCGTTTTGTATTTTACTTAAATCACTTTCTTTAATTGATATATTTTTTGCTCTATTTATGTTGGTTAAATTTTTTGGAGCTACAAATTTTTTGGTAGCAGCGGAGTACTTCTTCTCTTTGTATTTTGTTTTGGCATAAATTTTATACGGATTGTATTCTTTTTTCTTTTTTGGTGTAAGCTCATGTTTTTCTAAAAAATTATCGTCCAATTCGCTTATAAACCTGCTGGGCTTACAGTCTGTGAATTGCCCCCATTTAAATCTAGTTGAAGAAAAAGACAAAAAAAGTCTTTTTTTAGCTCTAGTAATTGCAACATAAAAAAGTCTTCTTTCTTCTTCCAAATTTTCTTGACTTTCACCACTAATCATGCTTGGAAAAAGATTTTCTTCTAAACCAACCACAAATACATAAGCAAACTCCAATCCTTTTGCAGCATGAACCGTCATTAAAGTAACTTTGTTAAAGTCATCATCAGTCTCTTTGTCTTGATCAGTTAAAAGTGCTACATCTTCCATAAAATCAGGTAGTTTGTTGGTGCCCTTTTCAGCTGTTTCGCTAAAATCTTTTATTCCATTTAAAAGTTCCTGAATGTTTTCAAATCTACTAACTCCTTCTGGTGATTTGTCTGTGTATAAATCATTAAAAAGTCCAGTTTTTTTAGCAATTTCTTCCGCTACAGTATATGCATCTTTTTTCTTAGTATCTAAAATAAAATTATTGATTAATAAAGCAAATTCTTTCAACTTTTTTCGAGTCCCATTATTAATGTTAATATCTGCTTCATCAAGATGATTTATCACCTCCCAAATAGTCTTGTTTTTTTCGTTTGCAAAAAAAAATAATTTTTGAATAGTAGTTGTGCCAACACCTCTTGTTGGATAGTTTATAACTCGCTTAAAAGCTTCTTCATCATTTGGGTTTGTGCAAAGACGATAATAAGCTAGTAAATCTTTAATTTCTTTTCTTTGATAGAATGACAATCCACCATAGATTTTATAAGGAATGTTCCTCTTTCTGAGCGACTCTTCCATAGAACGAGATTGCGCGTTTGTTCTGTAGAGAATAGCAAAATCTTTATGGTGCGCTTGACTTCTTATTTGCACATCAAAAATTGTGTTTGCAACTAGCCTCCCTTCATCATTATCTGAGCCCGTTTTTACAACAATTATTTTATCTCCTTTTGTATTACTTGTCCAAACATTTTTTGCAATTTGTTGCTCATTTTGTTTGATAATGCTATTTGCAGCCTCAACAATAGTAGAAGTGGATCGGTAATTCTGTTCTAGTTTATAAGTTTTATAGTTAGGATAATCATCTTTAAAATTGAGGATATTCTGAATATTTGCCCCTCTAAATGCATAGATACTTTGAGCATCATCTCCTACTATACAGATATTTTCATTCAGTGCGGCTAATTTTTTGATTATCAAATACTGTATATGGTTAGTATCTTGGTACTCATCAATTAAAATATATTTAAATTTTTCTTGATATTTAAGCAATACTTCATCATGATTTTCTAATAATTGATATGTTTTTAAAAGTAGATCATCAAAATCCATTGCTGATGCTTTTTCACATCTTTGAACATACATTTGATAAACCCTCCCAAATTCAGTTCTTTTTGCTATTTTATCTTGTTGGTTAAGTTCGGATTTATTGTTGTATCCTGCTGGAGAAATAAAGTTATTTTTTAATGATGATATTCTGTTCCTTATCACGCCAAGTTTATAAATATCTTTATCTAAGTTTAACTCTTTAATGATGCTTCTTACTAAACTTTTAGAGTCGTCCGTATCGTAAATTGTAAAGTTGCTTGGATAATTTAATTTTTCGGCTTCAAATCGTAAAATCTTAGAAAAAACCGAGTGAAAAGTCCCCATCCAAAGGCTTCTAGCTTCCGATTCCCCTGCCATAAGCTCTATTCTGTTCCGCATCTCTTTTGATGCTTTGTTAGTAAAAGTTAAAGCTAAAATATTATGTGGATATATTCCTGATTTTAATAGGTGTACAATTCTATATGTTAAAACTCTTGTTTTGCCTGAACCTGCGCCAGCAATTACCATTAATGGTCCGGTTGAATGCGTTACTGCATTTCTTTGTTCAGGGTTTAGTTTTTGCAAATAATCTTCCATAGTTATTTTTGTGAGTCCAAAAGTAATAATTATCAGATATTAACTTAATTTTAGTGGTGTTTTTTTGAACAGATAAGATTGTTTTGAAAGCATCTTAATTTCTCTGATATTTTTGTATTTTTGTAGAAAATACGAATACCATGAAGAAACTTATATTTTTTTTCGCCTTAATTTTAACTTTTACTAATGTAAATGCAACTCATATTATGGGTGGTGAAATTACTTGGGAATGTATTAAAGATCCTACTGACCCTAATGTAGGATTATATATTTTTAAAATGAAGATTTATCGTGATTGTGATGG
Organism: uncultured Flavobacteriales bacterium; assembly: GCA_905478765.1. Lineage (GTDB taxonomy): Bacteria > Bacteroidota > Bacteroidia > Flavobacteriales > BACL11 > UWMA-0277. The sequence goes on along the minus strand of CAJQJY010000007.1, from coordinate 1,600 downwards.
TACAACCTTATCAACTTTTACTCAAAACATAGATGTCTGGAATCATCCTACTGTAACCCAAATTCCTGTTGATTGGGTGCTAAGTGCTGATATTTCACCAAATTGTGATGTTACAAATAGTGGAAATGCGGCATTAGATTGTTTTAGTAATCCTGTAGGGGCTGTTGAGGAATATATTTATGAATCTCAACCAATAGCATTGCCTGGTATACCACCTGCAAATGGCTGGCATTTTACTTGGGATTCATGTTGTAGAAATGGAGCAATATCTAACTTAGTTCTTTCTAGTACAACTTCACCTAGTGAAGGCTTTACTTTAAGAGCTTCAATGTTCCCTTATCTTGACGCAAGTGGTAATGCAATACCTGCGGATCCTTGTTTTGATAGCTCTCCAAAATTTAATGAAAGTCCACAAACAATTATATGTACAGGCTATCCATTTGCTTATACTCATAACGCTTCTGATATTGAGCTAGATAGTATTGTTTATGATTGGGATGTTCCTATGGATGATATGGCATTTGGACAAGCATACAATCCTCCAGTAAATCCTGTTCCTTTAACATTTGTAGCTGGGTATTCATTTAATAGCCCACTTCCTGGAGGTGTTGTTTTAGATTCACAAACAGGACAGATTTCTTATAACTCAAATATTTCAGGAAATTTTGCTTCAGTTATCCGTGTTGATGCGTTTAAGTGTGGACAATTAGTTGCTTCAATTTATAGAGAAATCCAGGCGGTTTTAATTTCTTGTCCTACTTTACAACCTTTAAATACAATTAATTTACCACCAATTGTTAGTCCACCATTTCCAGCTCCAAATCCTTATTATGCAATAGTTTCAGCTGGTGATCTTGTATCGTTTAATATCACTGCTACTGATAATGATCTTTATGGAGGGACACTTTTTCAAGATGTTACTTTAGAGATTACTGGTGGTCAAATTGCTGATGATTATGTAACTAGTACTTTATGTGATAATCCCCCTTGTGCCACTTTTGTAAATACTTCTGGTCAGGCTCCACCTATTACTGGATTACAAATTGTAGAGGGTGTTTTTGAGTGGCAAACAGCTTGTAGTCATGTCGCTACTGATGCTGGTTGTGGTATAACATCAAATATTTACACTTTTGCTGTAAAAGCTTTTGATGATTTTTGCCCTGCAAATGCAATTACAATTGCAACAATTACTATTGAGGTTACTGCTGCAGATTCATTGCCAGCTCCTGATTTTGATTGTGCTTGGGAAGATGAGAATGGAGATATAGTGTTTAACTGGAATCATGCAACAGGAGCAAGTTCTTCAACTGAATATCATATTCATGCAGCTTCAAATATTGGTGGACCATATTCTGTAGTTGCAGATATCTTTTATCCTATTAATGATTTTACTACGGCAGTATCTTCATTACCTTCAGGATCAAAATATTTTTTCTTAACTAGCGAGTCAACTTGTGCGGATAATTCAGTTCCTTCAGACACGATATCACCTATTCGTTTTAGTGTAAGTAGTTTAGATGTGAACTGTTGGGATGATTTAGATGGGGTTATCAGTATTGGCGTTGATGATTACGTTAATGTGTTACAGTATAATTTTGCG
>CAJQJY010000006.1 GCA_905478765.1 uncultured Flavobacteriales bacterium | reverse complement strand
ATTTAGATTGTGAAAATGGATGGGATGGTAAGCATCAATCAACAGGAAATGAATTGCCAATGGGCGTATATATTTACAAAATGTACTACCAAGATTATGAAGGTTGGAAACATCAAGAAATTAAAGAATTAATTTTAGTTAGATAGTTTTTGTAGTTTTATAGTAAATTATATTTCTATGAAAAATTTCTTATTTCTCCTCTATATTCCATTTTTCACGTTTGGACAAGTACAATTAACTCCCCAGAATTATACTGTTGTTAGTAGTGGTTCTTCTGAAGGATATGATAGGCCAAGAGTTATTGTGACAGCTAATAATAATCCTTTTATTATATGGAATAAATTCAGTTCTCCTAAATCAATAAGAGCTAAAAAATGGAATGGAACTTCATTTGATAGTGCTGTAGATGTTGTCGGTTCTGATTTAATGCCTACTGGTTTTATTGGTCCTGAAATTGCAGCAAAAGGGGATACTGTTTATTTAATTTTTGAATCTTTAATACATGCAAATCATGTTATTTATTTGAAAAAATCTTTTGATGGAGGTATTACTTTTTCGGATACTATTCGTGTTTCAGAAAATTCAAATACACATAAGTTTGCAATGCCAAATGTTGCTGTTCGTTCTGATGGCAACCCATTAATATCTTATATGGAATGTTTACCAAATTGGACAGATTGGAAGCAAAAAGTAAGGACTTCCTTTGATTTTGGAACAACTTTTAGTGCAGCAGCTGATGTTAGTTCTTTAGCTCCAGGTGAGCCTTGTGATTGTTGTCAATCAACTATGGTTACTAATGGAAATGATGATGTTTTTCTCCTTTTTAGAAATAATGATACTAATGTAAGGAATTCATATATAGCAAAATCAATTGATGGAGGAATTACATTCAATTTTGCTGAAGATTTAGATGATGTGAATTGGGTGTTTAGTTCTTGCCCTACATCATCACCAGTTGGTGCTGTAAATAAAGATAGTATTATGATTGTAAGGCGTAATGGTGGTAGTGGAGTAAATGAGCTTTATAAATCAAATGTCAATATGAATGATTTACAAAAATCTTACTTTACTCAGTTAGATGCTAGTAATGCTCCTTTACAGGATAAAGCAGAAATTGCATCTTTCAAAAATAGTCCAAATTGGAGTGTTGTAGTTTGGGAGGAAAATAGAAATGGTGTAAAAGAATGTTTTTATAGTATTATTGATGATAATGGAGTAAACTTAAATGCTGGAGTTGTTTCTGACACCTCAATTTTTGGACATAAAATTGAACCAGATATTACTTATGTTGGAGGGGATACATTTGCAATAACTTATACGGCATCTACACAGTATGAAGTGCATTTTGTTTTTGTTGAGTTATCTGCTGTAGTGTCAATAAATGTACTTAATTCAACTAATAGAAAAGTTGTAAAAACTAATGATTTATTAGGTAGAGATGTTAATCCTGATATCAACAAACCATTCATCAATATTTATAATGATGGAAGAATAGAGCGAAAATTAATTGTTCAATAATTAATTTCTTCTCCAGAAATAAGGGGTAAACAAAATAGCGATTGTAAAGAGCTCTAATCTTCCTAATATCATCAAGAAAGAAAGTACCCATTTAGCGGCATCAGGCAAGTGAGCGAATGATGATGAGGGACCCACACTTCCAATTCCAGGCCCTACATTACTGATTGCAGTAGCTGAAGCACCAACTGCATTTTGAAAATCCAATCCTATAAAAGTTAAAACAATACTTCCAGTTACAAATACAAAAAGGTAAAAGAAAACAAAAGCCAATAGGTTAAAGATAATTTTTGGGGAAACTCCATTTCCATTTAGTTGTACAGGAATAATTGCATTTGGGTGCAACCTCCTTTTAAATTCTAATACTGTATTTTTAATAAGTAATCCAATTCTTACAATTTTAACCCCTCCGGTAGTACTCCCAGCACTAGCACCACTAAACATCAGAAGGAAAAAGATGAAAGTTGCAAAAGCTCCCCAAGTTGTGAAGTCAGCAGTTGAGTAGCCAGTTCCTGTAATTATACTCATAATTTGAAACAAAGCATGTCGGAAACTTGTTTCAAAATTATTATCAGATACTTGATTGACTAAAGGAAAAATAATTAATAAGAGAAAAGGTATAGCACATACAAACCATTTAAATTCATCATTCTCAATAAATTTTTTGAATTTTAATTTTGCACCAAAATAAAGTAAAGTGAAATTTACCCCTCCAATAAACATAAAAAGGATAATTATATATTGAATAAGAGGAGATGTAAAATGACCAATGCTAGCTTGTTTAGTTGAAAATCCTCCAGTACTAACATTTGTTAATGCATGATTAATTGCGTCAAAAAATGACATGCCAGCAAACCACAATAATACGGTTTCTAATACAGTTAAAAAGACATAAATAAGCCATAATCTTTTGGCAGTTTCCTTAATTCTTGGGTGTATTTTATCCTTTGTTGGCCCTGGAGCTTCTGATGTAAATAATTCCATTCCTCCAACCCCTAAAAGAGGTAGTATAGCAATAGTAAGGACAATAATCCCCATACCTCCAATCCACTGGGTCATGCTCCTCCAAAAGAGGATGCTTTCTGGCATTTCCTCAATATTGTTAAGTATAGATGAACCTGTAGTTGTTAATCCTGAAATAGTTTCAAAAAATGCATTTGTTACTCCATCAAAAGTACCGCTTAATAAATAGGGAATTGCACTACAGATAATCATTCCTGTCCAGCCAAGAGCAACAATAAGGTACCCTTCTCTTTTCTTCACCTCATCATCTTTCTTCTTTCTGGTAAGATATTTTATTAAAAGCCCTATTGAAATTGTGATAAGAGTAGATTGAATAAATACTCCTTGCATCCCATCATTGTAATAAAAACTAAATGGAATAGATAGTACCATTAAAAAACCAGTTATTATTATCAGAGTTCCAACAACATTAAGTACTACTGATTTATTGATGAGTTTTTTTGCCATTTTTTATTGAAAGAATGTTTCAATTTCATGTATTGTTTCATCATTTGTAAAGATAATTGCTTTATCTCCTTCTTCAAGTTTAAATTCTCCAAATGGAATAAATCCTTTATTGTTCCTTACAACTCCTGCTATATTTACCATATTTGGTAAATCTAAATCTTTAAGAGACTTTTTAGTGATTTTACTTTTAGCCTTTACAGTAAATTCAATGACTTCAGCATCTAGGCTAAGTGTAGCGATTGCATTAACTTCTCCCTTTCTGATGTATTTAAGAATATCATTTGCAGCAATAATTTTTTTATTGATTAAAGTGTCAATCCCAATGTTATGCGAGAGTTTGATGTAGTCAATATTCTCAACCCCAGAAATTGTTTTTCTAACTCCATGAGATTTAGCAACTAATGATGAAATAATATTTGTTTCAGAATCTCCTGTTACGGCAATAAAAGCATCCATATCCTCAATGTTTTGCTCTTCTAAAAGTGATACATCTGTACCATCACCATTTATTACGAGTGTCCTTTTAAGTTTCAATGCCATTAAATTTGCTTTATCTTCATCTTGTTCGATAAGAGTTACATTGTATTTTCTATCTAGTTTTTCGGCAGTAAGTACACCAATTCTACTGGCACCTAAAATCATTACATCTTTTATGTCAAAATCTTCTTGTCCGCAAATAAGTGGGATTTTTTCATAGCCTTTAGGTGTTGAGATGAAGTAAACTATATCATCAACTTCAAATTCAGTAGTTGCTTGAACCATTATGGTTTCTGCATGCCTTAGAATTGCAATTGGCTTAAAAGATAGATTGTTGTGAAAATGTTTAGAATTTAAAACACAGTTCCCTACCATTGGCGAATTGCTCATAACCTGAATAGAAAATACTGAAAGTTTCCCACCTTCAAAATCATAATGATCTAGAAAGGCCTCATGTTTAATAAGTTGATGAATTTCTTTAGCTGCAATTTCAACAGGAGATATTACATGATCCACCCCAATTTCTTTGTAAAGGGTACGCATATCACCTCCAATTTCTTCAAAATTACTTATACGACTAATGGTTCTTTTAGCGCCTAGTTTTTTTCCTAGTATACAAATAAGTAAGTTAGTTTCTTCTGATGATGTAGCAGCAATAAGTAAATCACATTTAGTAACTCCTGCTTCTAGAAGAATATCTACATCTTTTGCATCTCCTTCAAGTGCAATAATGTCATTGTGTTGCCTTGCCTTATCTAACCTTTTTTTATTGTCATCAATTAGGTATGTGTCTTGAGCTTCATTGGCAAGCATGTGAGCTAGATAAGAACCTACCTCGCCTGCACCTGCAATAATAATCTTCATTTAGTAACGAATTTTTAGCAAAACTAAGTGTTTTTTTATGTAACAGAGAAAATTTCATAAATAATTACATTCTTTTATTTTGATATGACTTATTAACACCCCCTTATTTGTATCAGAAAAAGTTATATATTGGAGTTTTAAAAAAATAAAATAAATTGACTAAAAATTTTCAAATATATCGATCTTCTGCCGGTAGTGGAAAAACCTATACTTTGTCATTGAGTTTTATTGCTTTAGCCCTTAAAGGCAATCACTTTGGGTATGAAGATTATTATCGAAAAATACTCGCAATTACTTTTACAAATAAGGCAGCATCAGAAATGAAAGAAAGGATTTTGGAGTATCTAGAATCTTTGTCAAATGAAAAAGATAAAGAGGGTATTTTGGATTGGCTGATGAAAGAAACAGGTTTTGATGCATCTAAAATTTATATGCGATCTGCAGTAGTGCATAGACATATTCTGCATAATTATGCTGATCTCGGAATTTCAACCATTGATAAATTTACATATAAAATTGTCAGAACCTTTGCATCTGATTTAGGGCTTTCTCATAACTTTGATTTAGAGATTGATACTTACAAAATTATTCAACCAATAGTTGCTTTATTGCTTTCTAGAATGTCTGATAGTGGAGGAGAGCTATCAGATGCATTAGTGAATTTTGCAATGCAAAAAGCTGAAGACGGAAAAAGCATAAATATTGAAAAGGATTTAGAAGTTTTCGCAGCACAGCTTTTTAAAGAAGAAGTGAGTCAGTTTACTGATGGAAAATTGCTGAGTGTAAAAGAATGTATGAGAGTGAAAAAAGATTTGCAAGGATCTAAAAAAGATATTGCTCAAAAAATTGATGATTTAGCTGATAGAGTTTGTGTTTTCTTTGATAAAAATGGCTTTACAAAAGAGCATTTTAATAGAGGTGCATTTTACAATCACTTTACAATAAACTTAGCAAAAAACGACTCCAAATGGCTGCCTACTGATACTTTGATTCGTTACACGGCTAATGATGAGTGGTATACTAAAAGTAAAAGCCAGGATATAAAAGATTTGGTGGATGCTTATAAAACACAGTTGCAGAATTTCTTTGTTGAGTTGATGGATTTAATGTCTGATTATAATTCAGTGAATGCGATACTTAAAAACATCTATTCAATTGCTGTTCTAAATGAGTTGATAGCTGAGATTAGGAGTTATAAAAAAGAAAATAATATTGAACAGATATCAGAGTTCAATAAAAAAATTCATAAAGTTGTAACTAACCAACCCTCTTCTTTTATTTATGAAAGATTAGGTGAGCGATATAATCATTATTTAATTGATGAATTTCAAGATACTTCACTGTTGCAGTGGCAAAATATTTTACCATTAATTACAGAATCTCTAGATTACGGAAAAAGCATGGTTGTAGGAGATGGAAAGCAGTCAATTTACAGATGGAGAGGAGGAGAAGTAGAGCAGTTTTTTCAGCTTCCAAAAATTTATAGAGGTGATGATTTGATGTTTAAGGTTGATTGGGAAAGAAAACTGAAAGAGCATGAAAATGTTCAAAATTTGACTCATAATTTTAGGAGTATGAAGAATATTATTTTTTTTAATAATCAATTTTTTGAAAGTGTAAAAACTTTACTGCCTCAAAATATTATTGATATTTATAAAGGGTGTGAGCAAGAAACTACTTTTTCTAAGGATGGTGGCTATGTTCATATTGAACTTTTTGGAGATAAGAACAATGATTTTAAAGAGTTAATTTTAAATAAAATCGCAACTGAAATTAAAAAGTTAGTTTCTAAATATAATTACTCTTTTAAGGATGTAGCAATACTTTGTAATAGCAGAAAAAGTGTAGCTCTTATTGCTGAAAGTTTATCAGCAAACCAAATTCCAGTTATTTCAAATGAAGGCTTGCTTTTACATAAATCTGAAAAAGTAAATGTGCTTATTTCTTTATTAATGTATTTGCAGAATCCAAAGCATAAAATTGCTAAAACAGTAATTGCTGATTATTTATATTCCCATGTTATAGTTGGAGAAAATCAGCATGATTTAAATCTCAATATTAAATCAGAAGAAGGCTTTGTTGAGGTGTTGCAAAAGGCAAATGTTTTAATAAATCCATTAGAATTATTGCAAGAACCACTTTATGAAATGGTGGAGCAATTGATTCGCCTTTTTAGTTTTGATGAGGATGTTTATTTGAACTTTTTCTTAGATGTAACTTTAGCATTTACTGAGAAAAAAGGGAGTAGCCTTTCGGAGTTTTTAATATGGTGGGAGGAGCGAAAAAATAAGGAGGCAATTGTAATTCCTGAGGGTACGGATGCTGTACAAATTATGACAATTCACAAGTCAAAAGGATTGGCTTTTAATGTAGTTATGATTCCTTTCAATTGGGAGGACAGAGTTAAAACGAATGATATTTGGGTAGATTCTTCTGCTCATTTTAATAGAAAGCTTCCTTCTGCACTTATTGGAGGAAATAAAAAGTTAGAACATTCTTATTTTAATAAAGATTATCAAAAAGAAAAAGAAATGACTTTGCTAGATAGTTTGAATAAACTTTATGTTGCAATGACGCGCCCAAAAGAGCGTTTGTATATTTTATCAAAATATTTACCAAAGACTTTAAAAGATTATGAAACTAAAGGAAATTTAAATTCTTTTCTTTATAAATATGATGATGCGTTTCCAATTATTGAAGGAGATTCAGAAATGATGCATGAAAAAAAAGCTGAACCTAATAATACTTTTTCTGTGGATAAAAGAAAAAAATTAGATTGGCGAGAAGTGATTTCTTTAAAACATTCTGCTGAGGAGGTTTGGGATACAGAAACTGTAAATGCAAAAAGAGATTGGGGAAAACTATTGCATTATACTCTGGCTGAAATTCATTATGTTAAGCAAACGGAAAAAGTGATTGCTCAACTTTTTAAAAGTGGAAAATTTGATAAGGATGATTTAAAAAAATTGACAGAAAGCGTAAATAATTTATTGAATGAGGAAAAAGTTAAACCTTATTTTTCGGATAATTGGATTGTGAAAACCGAAAAAGAAATTCTGATGGAAAATGGTAAAACATATATTCCTGATAGGTTGCTTTTTTCAAAGATTACTGATGAAGTAGTTGTAATTGATTATAAAACTGGATTAGAAAAAGATGCTCATGAAAATCAGATTACGGAATATGCTGATGCACTATCTAAGATGGGAAAAAAGAATATTAAGAGGATTCTGATTTATATTTCAGATGAAATAAAAATAAAAGAATTATGATAGCTTTTCTAGATAAAATTGCAGCAAGGTTATTGCAGAAGTTTCCTGAAAACATGGAAAAAGTAGCAGTTGTTCTTCCATCAAAAAGAGCAGTTGTTTTTTTAAAACATTATTTATCCCAAAAAATTGATAAACCAATCTTTTTACCGCAGTTCTATTCAATTGAAGAGTTTACAGAGAAGCTTTCAGGATTGCATGTTTTGGATAATATCTCCTTGCAGTTTAAGTTGTATCAAACTTATTTAACTCATCCTCCTAAAAAGGTAGAGTCATTTGATGATTTCTTAAAATGGAGCAATGTTTTATTGCATGATTTTAATGAGATAGATAGAAATTTAGTTGAAGCAGAATCAATTTACACGAACCTTAGAAATGTTAAGGAATTAGAAAGTTGGAATGTTAAGGATTGGAGTCTTTCTGAAACAAATCTGACTGATATGCAAACTGATTATATTAGTTTTTTTGAAGGAATGTTAAAATGGTATAATGATTTTAATCAGAAATTAATTCAAGATAATACTGCCTACCAAGGATTGGCTTATAGAAAAGCTGCTGAGCAAATATCTAATGTTGAGATTAAGTGGGAAAAAGTATGGTTTGTTGGTTTAAATGCACTCACAAAATCAGAGCAAGAAATTGTTGATTATCTAAAAAAAGAAGATGTTGCAAGGGTATTTTGGGATGCTGACAAATTCTATTATGATAATAAACTGCATGAAGCAGGAGGGTTTTTAAGAGAGCAAAGAGCCAAATGGTCAGAAATTGATTTTAAAGGTGTTGGCGATTATTTTAATCAGACTAAAGACAGTTTTAATGTAATTGCTTGTCCTAAAAATGTCACTCAAGCAAAGGTTGCCTCAGAAGTGCTAAAAGATTTCACAAAAGATGATTTGGATAATAGTAATACAGCTATTGTTTTGGCTGATGAGGCATTGCTTTTTCCTGTGTTACATAATCTGCCTTCTGCAATAAAGCAGTTAAACGTTACTATGGGTAGCCCCTTAAAAAACACAACTTTGTTTGCATTTATTGAGGCATTGTTTAAAATCCAAATTAATGCTGAAAAGTATCAAAATAATGCTTTTTATTATAAGGATATTATTTCGGTTATTGAGCATCCTTATTTTTCCAAACTTGCTGATGTAAATGAAGTTTTGACTTTTAAAAGATTCATTATTAAGGATAACATTGTTTTTGTAAGTAAAAGCAATTTGGCTACTTTTTTTAAGAAAAGCAAACTCAGTAATATTTTTGATTTTTGGAGAAAATCGGATGATGCTTTAAGATGTATTTCTAAATTAATTGAAGATTTGAAACTTCCTTTAGTTGGTGTTTCAGCATCTATCGAATCAGAAGTTTTAGCTACTTTTTATAAAAGTTGGACTATTTTAAATAATTTATTAGCAGATAATAATTTTGACATTGAATTGAAAACTTTGCAGATTGTAATGCAACAAATAGTATCTAAGGAAATGATACCATTTAAAGGAGAGCCACTAAAGGGAGTTCAGCTAATGGGGATTTTGGAAAGTAGAACTTTGGATTTTAAAAATGTTATAATTCTTAGTGTGAATGAAGGAAAATTACCCAAAGGAAAGTCCGTAAATTCTTTTATTCCTTTTGATATGAAACGCTATTTTAAACTCCCGACTTATGCTGAGAGTGATGCTGTTTTTTCTTATCACTTTTATAGGCTCTTGCAAAGAGCTAAAAATATTACGCTTATTTATAATTCTGAAACTGATGATTTTGGGAGTGGCGAAAAAAGTAGATTTGTTACCCAACTCTTGTCTGAGTACAAAGGGCAGATTAGTGAAAAAGTATTTAAGGGTGCTGAGCTAGAAATGCCAAAATCTAAAGAAATTGTAATCCCAAATATTGGATTAGATAAAGAGCTTAAATCTTGGGCTGAGAAAGGAGTCTCTCCATCAGCAATAAATAAATATAACAACTGTAGTTTGCAGTTTTATTATCATTATTTAGCTAAAATTAGGCTAGATGATGAAGTAGATGAATATGCAGATGCAAGTACTTTAGGTTCTGCAATTCATAAAGCTTTGGAGGATAATTACCCTTTAGGAATTTTAACGGAACAGTATGTAAAAGATCATACACAAGCTATATTAAATGATATTAAAGCTTATTTTATTGAAGAGCTTTCTGAGCAAGGAATGAAAGAAGGAAAAAACTATCTCAGTTTGAAAATAGCACATAAGTTAATTAAAGACTTCTTGAATTTAGAAATTAAACTTTTGCAAGATGCAAATAGTAAAAATAAGCAAATTAAAATAGTTGGAAAAGAGGAGGAGTTAAAGCATTTTGTTAATGTTGATGGAATTGATTTTAATCTAATAGGAAATGCTGATAGAGTAGATTTTGAAGGAGATTTACTCAGAATAATTGATTATAAAACTGGGAAAGTTGAGAGTAAAGAAGTTGAATTTTCTGAATACCATGAGTTGGTTGATAGGTCAAAAAAAGCAAAAGCATTTCAGCTTTTAATGTATGCTTATTTGTATTTAAAAATGAATCCAAATTATATTGGATTGGAAGTTGTTGCAGGAAATTTCTCTTTTAAAAATTTAAAACAAGGATTGATAACTGTTGCAAATAAAACAGGAAAACAAAGAGAAGTGATTAAAATTGATGCTCAAGTCTTAGATGAGTTTGAGGAGCAATTAGAATTTGTATTAACTAAGATTTTAAATAATGATTTTGAACAAACATCAGAACTTAAGAATTGCGAGTGGTGTGATTATAAGTCAGTTTGTAAAAGATAATTTATAAGTTTGTAAAAACCAAAAAGAAAAGTAATGAAAAAATTATGTTTAGTAATAGTTGTGTTTTTACATGTATTTTTTGCAAATGCTCAGCAAAGAAATTGTGGTACTATGCAACATTTAGATGAAATTAGACAAAGAGATCCTGGAGTTGATAACAGAATGGATGTTGAAAATTTAGACATTAAGAATTGGATAAGCAATAATAAGAGTAGTTTAAAATCTATGCCCAATCTAATTACAATTCCAGTTGTGGTTCACGTTATTTATAAAAATTCTAGTCAGAATATTTCTGATGCACAGATTTTTTCACAAATTGATATTTTAAATGAAGATTTCAGAATGAACAATTCAGATGCTTCATCTGTACCTTCAGCTTTTGCTGGTGTAGCTGCTGATTGTGAAATTGAATTTTGTTTGGCTGTTAGAGATCCAAATGGAAATGTTACAACTGGAATTACAAGGAATTACACAACTACTTCAAGTTTTTCTGGTTATACAAGCATGAAATATTCTAGTACTGGTGGTCAAGATGCCTGGAACACATCAGACTACTTAAACATTTGGGTATGTAATTTAGCTAGTGGACTTTTAGGATTTGCTACTTTTCCGGGTGGAAACTCAAGTACAGATGGAGTTGTTTGTGATTATGCCTATTTTGGCAATACAGGAACAGCAACATCACCCTATGATTTAGGCAGAACAGCTACTCATGAAGTAGGTCATTGGTTAAACTTATATCATATTTGGGGCGATTCATATTGTGGTAATGATTATGTTTCTGATACTCCAAAACATGAGGAATCAAATTATGGTTGTCCATCTTATCCCCATGCATCTTCTTGTTCGGGTACTGGTAGTTCTGGAGAGATGTTTATGAACTATATGGATTATACAAATGATGCTTGTATGTTTATGTTTAGTACAGGCCAGAAAAATAGGATGAGAGCAACTTTAAATGGCAGTAGATCTTCTCTATTAAGCTCATTAGGATGTCAGGTGGTTTATCCTCCAATAATATTATCTTCTACTAATACAAACTTAAGTTGTAGTTTAGCAAATAATGGAAGTATAAACTTGTCAGCAATTGGAGGTGTATCTCCCTTGTCTTATATTTGGAGTAACGGGTCAACAACTCAAGATATCTCAAATTTATCGAGTGGTTATTATAACGTTATTGTAACTGATGCCGTAGGTCAAACGGAGTCTTCTACTTTCTATATTAGTGAGCCTTCTCCAATTATTATTACTTATACTGTTAATTCTACCTCTCAAGCTGGGTTTAGTGATGGTAGTATTTTTACAACTGTAAGTGGAGGTACAGCACCATATTCATTCTCTTGGCAAGGACCTAATGGTTATAGCGCATCAACTAAAGATATTCAGAATTTGATAGCAGGCACCTATTTTTTTTACGTAATGGATGATAATGGTTGTTCTGAGTTGTTTTCAATTGTGGTAGGAGAGGGGCAATTAACTCCTTTGCAAGTTAATGCAGTAACTTCTGCTATAGATTGTTTTGGGAATAATAATGGCTCAATTGATTTAACAGTTAGTGATGGAGCTACACCTTACTCATTTATATGGAGTAATGGAGCCATTACTGATGACTTATCAAATTTAGCCGCAGGCACATATACTGTTACTGTAACTGATGCTGCTGGGCAATCTTTCACATCATCTTATATAATAATAGAGCCATCTGAAATAACAGCAACATACACCGTTACAAATGTTACTACATCAGGAGGTAATGATGGAGCAATTGACTTAAATGCTAGTGGAGGTGTTGCACCTTATTTGTATTATTGGTCTACTTCACCAACACAAATAACAGAAGATATCAGTAATTTGATTGCTGGCACATATACAGTTTGGATTGTTGATGTAAATAATTGTTATATAGGAGTTGATATTGATGTTGTGGAAAATTTATCAAATCAAAGTTGCTCAGAAGATGCTCCAGCTAATTTATTAGTTTCTGATATTATTAGTACTAGAGCAATAATTAATTGGGATAATATGAACTCATCAGTTTGTGTTGTCGATCAGTATAGAATAAAATACAGAGAGGTAGGAACAACTGCTTGGATACAAAAAACAATGGGAGCACCACTAGCAAGCTGTAGCTTTGGAAACCATAGGATAGATAAATTGTTGTTGAATTTAAATCCAAGTACACAATATGAATATCAAATGAAAGCTTGGTATTGTGGTGGAGGCAGTAGTGCTTGGACTGCATTGTATTATTTTAATACTACTGATGATTGTCCGCTTATTGCAAACTTAAGTGCTACACCTCAAAACCCTACTAAAGTAAAATTTGACTGGACACTTAATGGAACGTACTCTTTTGTAAGAATTAAAATAAGAGAAGATTATACGAGTGCTAGTTGGGTAAATGTTGGTGGGGCTGGAGTGAGTTATCCTGATATTACTAAAAATAAAAATGGATTAATTCCAGGAGAAACTTACAGGGGGCAAGCAAGAACTTGGTGTGATCCTAATGGTGGGGCTTATAATTCTACTTCTTGGACCAACTTAGTATTTTGGACAATGCCCTCAAGTGCAAGAATGAGTTTTTCTGCAGAAAAAGAGTTACTAAAAGTAACTGATTTATTGGGTAGAGAGCTCAATCCAAATACAGTAATTGATAATACTACTTTCCTTTATATTTATAGTGATGGTACTGTGGATAAAAGAGTAGTTATAGAATAAAAAAAGCCCAAGTTGTGCGCTTGAGCCAATTACACTTACGGATAAAATCAAAAAAGGTTACATTAATTGTAGTCTTTTTTTGAATGTATAAGAATGTTTATAGTGCTTTAGATTTTTACAAGATAAAATCATATATTTGTAGCAAACAAAAAAATTATGAAATTATCAAATTTATTACTAGCAATTATTACTGTTTTATCTTTTAGTTTAAGTGCAAAAGACATTAAACTAACTGAAACATCTAATCAGTTAAGTATTACATCAAAAACTTTATCAGAGTTTACATTTGTAAGTCATTTATCAGAAATAAATACTTTAAGAGTAAAAACTGATATGGGCGAGTTTGTAAAGATTGTTGTCGGAGGTTATGGTGAAAATGCTATTAGTGGTAATGCTGAACTTCCTGTTTTGGAAGAGTTGATTACTGTGCCAAGTGGAGCATCTATAGCTATTAAAGTTTTAAATACTGAAGAACAAATTATCTCATTAGCTGATTATGGAATTACAAACTTAGTTTTTCCTTCTCAGCCATCACTTTCAAAAAGTGCAACTAGCTTTCCTTTTTATTATAATTCATCTTATTATACTAATGATAGTTTTTATGCAATTGATGCAGTAACAACTGAGCTTTTAGGTAAAATGAGAGGTCAGCAATTAGCAAGATTATCAGTTGCTCCTATACAATATAATCCTGCAACTAATCAGTTAAAAGTAATAACAAAGCTAGAGGCAAAAGTGATTTTTAAAAACATTGACTATGCTACGCATCAGTTAAATTTAGAAAGGTATTACTCATCAGAATTTGACCATTTATTTAAAGGAGCAATTAATTATGTTCCATCAGCTAAAGATGTAATTACTACTTACCCTGTAAAATATGTAATTGTTGCTGATCCTGCTTTTCAATCCGCTTTACAGCCATTAGTACAATGGAAAACAAGAAAAGGTTTTGAAGTAATTGAAGCATATACTAACGATCCAAATGTTGGGAGTACAACAACATCAATACATGCATTTATCAAAGATATGTATGATAATGCTACTGCTTCTAATCCTGCTCCAACTTATTTATTAATTGTTGGTGATGATGGTGAAGTTCCTTCTTTTCAAGGGAGTACAGGTACACATCATGCTGATATGTATTATTGTGAATTTGATGGAGGAGGCGATTTTTATCCTGAGATGTATTATGGTAGGTTTTCAGCTACTATTCCTGAAGAAGTAGAAGTACAAGTTAATAAAACACTAACACACGAGCAATATACTTTTGCTGACCCTTTATTTTTGGATGATGTGGTATTAGTTGCTGGAGTAGATGCAGGTATGGCGCCAACTTATGGTAACGGACAAATTAACTATGGTACAGATTATTATTTTAATACAGCACATGGATTAACAGCACATACTTATCTTTATGGCTCTGGTTCACCAATTACTTCTGATGATCCTGCTGCAGATGCAGCAATTATTGCGGATGTAAGTGCTGGAGCTGGTTTTGCAAATTATACTGCTCATTGCGGACCATCTGGATGGTCTGACCCTTCTTTTGAAACTTCAGATATTAATGGTTTGCAGAACTTTGATGCATATGGAGTGATGGTAGGGAATTGTTGTCAGTCTAATAAATTTGATGTTCCTGAGTGTTTTGGTGAAGGCTTATTAAGAGCTAATAATAAAGGAGCTGTTGCTTATATTGGAGGTTCTAATAATACTTACTGGGATGAAGATTATTGGTGGGGTGTAGGTAATACATCAAACTTTACAGCTAACCCTACATATGCTGGAACTGGCTTAGCAGTTTATGATTGTTTAATGCATGAAAATGGAGAGCAGCAACAAGATTGGTTTATAACAACTGGACAGATTCTTCATTCAGGTAACTTAGCTGTTACTCAGGGTGGAGGATCTCTTGTTCAATATTACTGGGAGATATATCACTTAATGGGCGATCCGTCATTAATGCCTTATATTGGTGTACCAACTTCTTTAACTGTTTCTCATGGTGCAGCAACTCCTGTAGGAACAACTAACTTTACAGTTAATAGTGAAGAAAATTCTTATGTTGCTATCTCAATGAATGGTGTGCTTTTAGATGCAAAACTTGCTGATGCATCTGGAGTAGTTACTTTAACTTTTCCTGCTATTGCAACTGTTGGTACTGCTGATATTGTAGTTACAAAACAATTCAGAGCTCCTTATACAGGTGCACTTCAAATTATTTCTCCAACTGGTCCTTATGTGATTTACTCATCAAACACATTAGATGATAGTGCGGGAAATAACAATACTTTAGCTGATTACAATGAATTAATTAGTTTGGATGTTGAGATAGAAAATATAGGTTCAGTAGATGCTACATTTGTAAACGCAACGTTATCAACTACTGATCCCACAGTTACTGTAATAAATAATTCTGCTTCTGTAAATATTATTAATGCTGCTCAAACTTTACTGTTACCATCTTCATTTACTTTTCAAGTTGCTAATAATATTGCTGATCAGCACATAGTTGCATTTACTTTAGATTTAATTGATAACTTAGGAAATACTTGGAGTTCAACTATAAATGTATTGCTGAATGCTCCTGTTTTAGATCATACAACTTTTACTATTGATGATTCGGCAGGAAATGGAAATGGAAAATTAGATGCGGGTGAGACCCTAGATTTAATTGTTGATGTTACAAATATCGGACATGCTGATATTGCAAATTTAACAGCTACGTTAGCAAGTATTTCTTCTTTTGTTACGGTAAATTCAACAACAGCGAATGTTGCTAATTTAAATGTAAATGCACAACAAACTACTACATTCAATATTACTGTTGCTGCAAATACACCAGTAGGAACTTATGCTGAGTTTCCTTTTAATTTAACAGATGGAAATTATACTCATAATGCAACTTTTGCTGTAACTATAGGAATTATTGATGAAGATTATGAAACTGGTGATTTCACAAATTATGCCTGGGTAAATGATCCTGTATATCCTTGGACTATTGATAATATAAATGTTTATGAGGGAGTTAATTCTTCTAAGTCAGGTGCAGGATTACCTGACGGTGAAGTTTCACATTTGTTAATTAATGTTGATGTTACTGCTCCTGGTGATATTTCATTCTATAAGTTTGTTTCATCTGAACAAGATTATGATTTTTTACAATTTTATATTGATGGAAACAAACAAGGGGAGTGGTCAGGTATTGATAATTCTTGGAGCTTTGTTTCTTTCCCTGTTACTGTTGGTAATCATGATTTAGAATGGGAATATGATAAAGATTCTGGCTGGCAGGATGGTGAGGATTGTGCTTGGTTGGATTATATTGTTTTCCCTCCAATTGATTTAGGACAATCAACAAATATTGATGAGAATAACTTTAACTTTGAGTTGTTCCCTAACCCTACTATGGGAAGCTTTAACTTAACTTTTAACGATGCAAAAAATCATAAAGTTGAGGTGTATGATACTAATGGTAAATTGATTTCATCTTTAGCAAATCAGCAAGGAAATACAGCTTTTGATTTAAAAGAATACTCAACAGGCACATACACTGTAAAAGTAATGCCTGAAGGAATTACTTATCAGATAGTAAAACAATAAGTGTGAAGGCTCTTGGTATTGATTTTGGAACTAAGCGTACAGGCATTGCAATTACGGATGCTTTGCAAATTATTGCAACTGGGCACTCTACTGTTACTACTAATTCTTTAGATGCTTTTATTGCTGATATATTGGTAAAAGAAAAGATTGAATGTTTTGTGGTGGGTGATCCTAAAAATTTAGATGGAAGTGCTACTGATAGCACGAGGCATGTAAATGGATTTGTAAAAAGGTTAAAACAAAAATTCCCAACTATTCCTGTGTATCAAATTGATGAGCGCTTTACTTCAAAGATAGCAAAACAAAGCATATTAGCTAGTGGTGTTAAGAAGAAAGGCAGGCAAAATAAAGCCTTAGTTGATGAAGTAAGTGCTACTATTATTTTGCAGAATTACTTGGATTATAAATCTTAAAACTTTCTTTTCAAGTATTTTCCAGTAATTGAGGCTCTACTTTTTATCATATCTTCTGGAGTTCCTTCAAAAACAATTTTCCCTCCTTTATTACCTCCTTCAGGTCCAAGGTCAATAATCCAATCAGCACACTTTATTACATCCATATTATGCTCAATGCAAATAATAGAATGGCCTTTTTCAATGAGTGCATAAAAGGAATTTAAAAGTTTGTTAATATCATGAAAGTGTAAACCAGTTGTAGGTTCATCAAAAATGAAAAGTGTTTTCTCGCTTGTGTTTCCTTTGCTTAAAAAGAGTGCTAATTTTATTCTTTGAGCCTCTCCACCACTTAGGGTGTTTGAAGATTGTCCTAGTTTCACATAACCTAACCCAACATTTTGTAATGGTTGAAGTTTTAATGCAATTTTTCTTTCATTATTGCTCGTAAAAAAATTAATTGCCTCATCAACTGATAAATCTAAAATATCTGAGATGTTTTTTTCTGCAAACTTAATTTCCAGTATTTCTTTTTTGAACCTTTTTCCTTTGCAATGCTCACATTCCAAGTGTACATCTGCCATAAATTGCATCTCCACTGTAATTTCTCCTTCTCCTTTGCAATTGTCGCACCGTCCACCATCTACATTAAAAGAGAAAAAACCAGTTTTGTATTGTCTGTGTTCTGCTAGTGTTTGTCTAGTAAATAATTTTCTAATATCATCATATACTTTTATGTAAGTAGATGGATTGGAACGAGAGGATTTCCCAATAGGGTTTTGATTAATAAACTCTAGTTTAGTAATGTTATTAGTAGTGATATTTACTGATTCAAAATTCTTACTTACTAATGAGTAATTTCCTAAAAAAGTATTTACTGCTGGCGTCACCACATCTCTTACTAAGGTTGATTTCCCTGAGCCACTCATACCTGTTACTAGTGTTAATCCACCAAGTGGTATATCCACACTTAAATCTAGTAGGTTATGATGATAGATTCTAGAAATAGATATTTTGTACTTTAGGTTTCTTCTTTTTTTTGGTGTAGGTATTTCAAGTTGCCCTAATAAATATTGAGTGGTTAAACTACTTTTTTGCTTAAAACTATCTTTTAGGAGTCCTTGGTAAATAATTTCACCACCATTTATTCCTGCTTCTGGTCCTATATCAATTATCTGATCAGCTTCTTGCATAATTTCTTCATCATGCTCTACAACAATTACTGTGTTGCCTATATCTCTTAATTCTTTTAAAATTTTAATGAGGCGTTCAGTATCCTTTGAATGCAATCCAATACTTGGCTCATCAAGTATGTACATTGCTCCAACAAGTGAGCTTCCAATTGATGTTGCTAGATTTATTCTTTGGGATTCTCCTCCTGATAAAGTGCTTGATTTTCTGTTAAGATCTAGGTAGCCTAGCCCAACTTCATTAAGATAGTAAAGTCTGCTATTTATTTCTAATAAAAGCCTTTCAGCTATCTTTTGATCTTCCTTCTTTAGTGTTATGTTCTTAAAGAAATCTATAGCTTTTGTAATACTCATTCTGTTAATTTCTGCAATATTTTTACCTCCTACTTTTACATATAGTGCATCTTTTCTTAGTCGGCTCCCTCCACATTCCGTACAGTCAGTTTTTCCTCTATACCTTGCAATTAATACTCTATTTTGTATTTTGTATTTATTACTTTCTAATTTATCAAAAAACTGATTGATTCCTTTGCATTTGTTTTTCCCATTCCATAACAATTCTATCTCTTCTGCTGATAATTCATTGTAAGGCCTATGTACAGGAAAATCAAATTTTGCTGAGCGAATGATAAAACGTTCTTTCCATTTGCTTAATTTTTCACCACTCCAACAGGCAACTACTCCCTGATAAACTGATAAGTTTTGGTTTGTAATTACTTTTTTCTTGTCAATACCTAATATTGTACCGTATCCTTCACATACTTTACAAGCTCCATATGGGTTGTTAAAAGCAAATAAATTTGTGCTTGGTTTTTCAAATGTTAAGCCGTCTAATTCAAATCTATTTGAAAAGTTAGTTTTGTTGTTATTAACTAGAACACAACATTCTCCTTTTCCTTCAAAAAATGCAGTTTGAACAGAATCAGCTATCCTAGCTTCATTGTCAAACTCATCAATCAGAATTCTATCAATTACAATATGAACTTCTTTCTTTTTTATTGATATCCCTTCTTTTATAAGGTTTTTTATCTTGTGTAATTCATCATCAAAGTAGATTCTTGAAAATCCTAATTGTATCAAGGATTCTAAAGTGTTTTTATTTTCAGAATTAAACTTTGAAAGTATGATAATCAATTCACCTTCTTTATAAGAGTTTATAAAATTAACTACATCACTTACTTGTTGTCGCTTTACTTCCTTATTTGAAATAGGGGAGTAGGTTTTTCCTACTCTAGTAAATAGTAATTTTACATAATCAAATATCTCTGTACTTGTACCAATAGTTGATCTTGGATTGTTGGTAGTAGTTTTCTGTTCAATTGCAATAGCGGGGCAGATTCCTAATATTTCATCTACATCAGGTTTTTGCAGTTTTCCTAAAAACTGGCGAGCATAAGATGAGAGACTTTCAATGTATCTTCTTTGCCCTTCTGCAAACAAAGTATCAAAGGCTAAAGATGATTTTCCACTTCCTGATACTCCAGAAATGACAATTAATTTGTCTTTTGGTATGCTTATTGAGATGTTTTTAAGGTTATGAAGCTTTGCACCTCTAATCTCAATAGTATCATTAGTATTAGTTTGCTTTTTCGTCATTTAGTTTTACATAATTTGCGAAATTAAGAAATAAGATTTGGATATTTAAATTTGTTTTACTATATTTGTCAATCAATTAACACAAAAATACGCTTATAGAAAAACATTTACTTTAAATTTTTATTAACTAAAAACTGAGTATATGTTATTGAGCGCAATTCCTGATAAAGAATTAGTATCAAATTATTTAAATGGTGATAATGCATCATTTGAAATCCTATTGACAAGGCATAAAAGTAGAGTATTTGCTTTTATCATGTCTAAAATTAAAAACCGTGATATTACTGAAGATATCTTTCAAGATACTTTCATAAAAGTAATTAACTCTTTGCAGAAAGGGAATTATAATGAAGAAGGAAAATTTCTACCTTGGATGATGCGAATTGCACATAATTTAGTGATTGATCATTTCAGGAAGGATTCAAAAATGAGAAAAATCAGACCTACTGATACGTTTAATATTTTTGATGTAATTAATAATGGGGATAGAGGGCAAGATGAAGAAATGACTCGAAAAAGAGTTCATGCTGATTTAAAGATGCTTATTATGAATTTGCCAGAAGATCAAATGGAGGTTTTAAAAATGAGGTATTTTGAAGATATGTCATTCAAGCAAATATCAAAAATTACAGGAGTCAGTATTAATACTGCATTAGGGAGGATGCGTTATGCCCTTATCAATTTAAGAAAATTAGCAGAGGAGCAAAATATTGACCTTGCTCAAAAATAAAGTTATTTTGATATAATATACTTATAAAGTGTGCGTTAGGATTGGTGAAATGTATAATAAAAACACTATATATGATAAAAACCCATACTCTACAGTTGTGGGACCATCTTTTAAAAGAAGAATTTTCGTCTTTTGATAAAGTGGTACACAAAATCCTAAATGAAACACATATAGGCCCAAAAAAAGAAACAATTGAAGCTTTGCTAGCGTATGCTTGTTCAGTAAAAGTAATTAAAACTAAATCAAAAGATAAGTTTTTATTTTCTTTAAACTAAGTGGTTTTGGTTAATAAAAGGAGGCTGTTGCCTCCTTTTATTTTTTAGCTTTGTATCTGTGAATAAAAAAGAAATTACCCAAAAATTTATAGCTCATTTTTCTGAAAATATGCCTGAGGCAAAAACAGAATTAGATTATAATAATGTTTTTGAACTCACGGTTGCTGTTGTGCTTTCTGCTCAATGCACTGATAAAAGGGTAAATATAATTACAAAAAAATTATTTGCTGAAATGCCAGTTGCTGAAGTTATGGCTGAAGCCTCTATTGATGCGATTTTTAATTTAATTAAATCTTGTTCTTATCCAAGAAACAAGGCAAAACATTTGTCTGGTTTAGCTAAAATGCTAGTAAATGATTTTAATTCCAAAGTTCCTGATAATTTAGAAGACATGCAAAAACTTCCTGGTGTAGGAAGGAAAACTGCTAATGTTGTTGGTTCAGTTTATTATGATATTCCTGCTATGCCAGTGGATACTCATGTTTTTCGGGTTGCTGATAGGATTGGTTTAACAACTAAAGCCAAAAACCCTTTGCAAGCAGAATTGCAGTTATTGAAAATTTTGCCTGAAGATAAGTTAAATATTGCACATCATTGGCTTATTTTACATGGAAGATATTTATGTAAAGCAAGAAGACCTGAGTGCGAAAGGTGCGGTATTACAGATATCTGTAAGTATTTCTCAAAAAAGTAAATTTGTTAATAAATCAAAGGTCTTTTTTTTGATGATTGATTAAGAATTTCTCTAATTTGTAAAAAATATATTACTATGAGCAATAAGGAGCAAAGTGCTAAAATGAAAGCCTTGGAACTTACATTAGGTAAGTTAGAAAAAACATATGGAAAAGGAGTTGTAATGAAGTTAGGAGATCAAGTAGTGGAGGATGTTGCTTCAATTCCAACAGGTTCAATTAACTTGGATTTAGCTTTAGGGATAGGTGGTTATCCAAGAGGTAGAGTAATTGAAATTTATGGTCCTGAATCATCAGGAAAAACAACTTTAACGATACATGCTATTGCTGAAGTACAAAAGCAAGGTGGTGTTGCTGCATTTATTGATGCAGAACACGCTTTTGATGCCTCTTATGCAGCTGCACTTGGCGTAGATGTAGATAATTTATATATCTCTCAACCTGATAATGGTGAGCAAGCATTAGAAATTGCTGATCATTTAATTAGTTCAGGTGCTGTGGATTTAGTTGTAGTAGATTCTGTTGCTGCTCTTACTCCAAAATCAGAGATTGAAGGTGAAATGGGAGATAGTAAAATGGGCTTACATGCACGTTTAATGTCTCAAGCTTTAAGAAAATTGACTGCTACTATTAGTAAAACTCAATGTACAGTTATTTTTATCAATCAATTAAGAATGAAGATTGGTGTAATGTTTGGTAATCCAGAAACTACTACTGGAGGTAATGCACTTAAATTTTATGCTTCTGTTCGTTTAGATATCAGAAGGATAGGTGCTATTAAAAATGGTGAGGATATTATTGGGAACAGAACTAGAGTAAAAGTAGTTAAAAATAAAGTTGCTCCACCTTTCAGAAAAGTAGAGTTTGATATTATGTTTGGAGCTGGAATTTCTCGTTCAGGTGAAGTTTTGGATAAAGCAGTTGACTTAGATATTGTAAAGAAAGCTGGTTCATGGTTCTCTTATGGTGACATTAAACTTGGACAAGGTAGGGATGCAGTAAAACAAATGATTGCTGATAATCCTGAGTTATCTGATGAGATTGAAACTAAAATTAAAGATGCACTCACACAAGAGTAATTTATGTTAAAGAAGTTTGCTTTTATTGTACTTTTATTTTCTTACTCTTGCAGCACTTCTGATGAGAAAAAGGAAGAAAAGTCAGCAATTGTTATGTTGTCTGAAAAAATAAAAGAAAAACCTACAAATGTTGAGCTCTTATTGAAAAGGGTTGCTCTTAATAAATCAATGAACAATTTAGAGTCTATGCTCTTTGATTATAAAGAAGTTATTAAATTAGATTCTCTTAATTCGGATTTTCAATTTAATATTGCTGAGATATATTTTGAACTTTCAAAAATTCAAAATGCTAACTCTCAATATCCTTCTTTAGTAAAACATCATTTAGAAAAATCAATCAAGATTAATGACAGCAATTATCATTCACATGCTTTAATGGGGGAGCTTATGATAGCTTATGGTGCATTTAATCCAAAGAGTTATAAGCAGGCAATTGAATCTTTTAATACCTCTTTAAAAATAGAATATAATCAAGATAAAACTCACATGTTATTAGGTTATACATTCAGGCAATTAGGTAAGGAAAATTTTGCAATAAATTGTTTTAGAAACTCAATAAATGTAAACCCTGATTTTTATGAATCCTATGTTCAGTTAGGACAGATTTTTCATATTAAAAAAGACACTCTTGCAGTTGTTTATTATAATAATGCACTAAGAGTTAATCCATCTGATGAACTCACACTGTATAATAAAGCTCTTTTTTATCAAGATATGGAGCAGTGGAATAAGGCTTTAGATGCTTATGCCGATCTTCATAAAGTGTTTCCTTTTAATAGTAGTGGGCATTATAATTTAGGATTTATACATATGAAATTAGGTCTTTATGATGTAGCAACAAATAATTTTTCTGATGCGATTTATTCTAATTCTGAGTTTTATGAAGCTTATTATTCAAGAGGAAATTGTTTTGAAACTTTAGGAAATGTAAAGCAAGCGGAGGTTGATTATAATAGGGCAATTGAATTAAACCCAGAGTATACTTATGCAATTGAAGCATTAGAAAATTTAAGAACTAAGAATAAAAAATACAATAAATGAAAAGCGTACAAGAACAAATAAATTCTGATATTAAAGATGCTATGAAAGCTAAAAATGTAGATAAACTTGCAGCACTAAGAGCTGTAAAATCTGCAATAATGCTAGAAGCTACTAAAAAAGGAATTCCGGTGGTTTCTGATGAAATTTCATTAAAATTAATTGCTAAATTAGTAAAGCAAAGAAAAGATTCTGCTGTCATTTTTACAGAACAAAATAGACCAGATTTAGCTGTTGATGAAGTGAATCAATTGGCTTATTTAGAACCTTATTTACCAGTTCAAATGGGAGAGGAAGAAGTTAGAAAAGTTGTGCAAGAAGTTATTGCAAAAGTTGGTGCAGCATCTCCTTCTGATATGGGAAAATGCATGGGACCATTAATGGGTAGGCTTAACGGGAAAGCAGATGGTGCGCTTATTTCTAAAATAGTGAAAGAGGAACTTACTAAATAGTTTAAAAAATATAAGTAATAAGAAAAGGCGAACATTTGTTCGCCTTTTCTTTTTCAATTCCAACTAAAAAATTTATTTTACTTTATCCACTACTGCTTTAAAAGCTTCTGGATGGTTCATTGCTAAATCAGCTAAAACTTTTCTGTTTAATTCGATTCCATTAGCGTGAACTTTACCCATAAATACTGAATAAGACATTCCAAATTGTCTTGTTCCTGCATTGATTCTTTGAATCCATAATGCACGAAAAGTTCTTTTTTTGTTTTTTCTATCACGGTATGCATATTGCAAACCTTTTTCTACAGCATTTTTTGCTACTGTATGTACATTTTTTCTTCTTCCAAAGTAACCTTTGGCAGCTTTTAAAATTGCTTTTCTTCTAGCTTTGGCAGCTACTGAATTGACCGATCTTGGCATAATTTAATTGTTTTTGGTGTATAGTGGCTTTTAATTTTTATACCCTTGTTTGAACTACATACCTGGTTAATAACCTATTTTTTTTAAATTCCTAACTGAAGTTTAACACTTTTGGTATCAGATTTTGACACGTATCCAGTCTTAGTTAAATTGTGCTTTTGTTTAGTCTCTTTCTTTGTTAAGATGTGTGACTTAAACGCATGCTTTCTTTTTAGTTTACCAGAACCTGTTAGTTTGAATCTTTTTTTGGCTCCAGCCTTTGTTTTCATTTTTGGCATTGTCTCTTAGTTTTATTTCTTCTTTTTTGGTGCTATTATCATAATCATTTTCTTTCCTTCAAGCTTTGGCATATTTTCTACCACTCCTATATCTTCTAGGGATTGTGCAAGTTTTAAAAGTAAAATTTGTCCTTGGTCTTTAAATACAATTGATCTTCCTCTAAAGAATACAAACGCTTTTACTTTTGCTCCGTCTTCCAAAAAACTTTTGGCATGTTTCAATTTAAAATCAAAATCATGTTCTCCAGTGTTTGGGCCGAACCTTAATTCTTTTATTACAACCTTTTGCGCCTTGCTTTTTATAGCTTTTTGCTTTTTCTTTTGGTCGTAAATGAACTTTTTATAATCAATAACTTTACAAACTGGAGGATCAACATTTGGTGAAATTTCTACTAAATCAAGTCCTAAGGTATTAGCAATTTTCATTGCGTCATCAATGGAACAGATTTTTGGCTCTACACCTTCACCTACCATTCTTACGAATGCTGATGTAATTTCTCTATTAGTTTTGTGTAATTTTTTCTTAACTACCCTTCCTCTAAATGGCCTCTTTTTTGCGATTGTTCTATTATTTTAGTTATTAAAAGCTGTTAAATTATCTATTTCTTTTGTAATTAAATCTTTAAATTTCTCTAAAGATATACTTCCTAAATCTTCACCACCATGCTTACGAACTGAGATTGTTCCTTCATTTTCCTCTCTCTCTCCCACAATTATTATGTAAGGTATTTTTGAAACTTCTGCATCTCTAATCTTTCTTCCGGTAGTTTCAGCCCTATGATCAATTGGGCCGCAAATATCGTATTTTTTTAGGAATTGAGATACTTTTTCAGCATAATCGTGATATTTCTCACTAATAGGTAGAATAGTAAACTGATCAGGAGCTAACCAAAGAGGAAAATTACCTCCACAATGCTCTATTAAAACAGCCACAAATCTTTCCATTGAACCGAATGGAGCCCTATGTATCATTACTGGTCTGTGTTTCTTGTTATCAGTACCTGTGTATTCTAGTTCAAAACGTTCTGGTAAATTGTAATCTACCTGAATTGTTCCTAATTGCCATTCTCTACCTAAAGCATCTTTTACCATAAAATCTAACTTAGGACCATAGAATGCTGCTTCTCCATATTCTATTACTGTATCTAATCCTTTTTCAGCAGAAGCTTCAATAATTGCAGATTCTGCTTTATCCCAGTTTTCATCAGAACCAATATATTTTGCTTTGTTTTCAGGGTCACGCAAAGAGATTTGTGCTTTAAAATCCTCAAAACCTAAGGCATTGAAAACATAAAGGACAAGGTCAATAACATTAATAAACTCTTGCTTTACTTGGTCAGGGCGAACAAATAAATGCGCATCATCCTGAGTAAATCCTCTAACACGAGTTAAACCATGCAATTCACCTGATTGTTCGTAACGATAAACAGTACCAAACTCTGCAAAACGAACGGGTAAATCACGGTAGGAATATTGCTTTGATTTGTAAATTTCACAATGGTGAGGGCAGTTCATAGGTTTTAAAAAAAACTCTTCTCCCTCATTAGGAGTTAGGATAGGTTGGAAAGAATCCTCTCCGTATTTTTCGTAATGACCAGAACAAACATATAAATCTTTATGGCCGATATGTGGTGTGATTACAGGTAAATACCCTGCTTGTGTTTGTGCTTTTTTAAGGAAGTTCTCTAATTTTTCACGTAGTTGAGCACCTTTTGGTAACCATAATGGTAAACCTTGCCCAACCTTTTGTGAAAAAGTAAACAGCTCCATTTCTTTTCCTAGTTTTCTATGGTCACGCTTTTTAGCTTCCTCCAATAATTCTAGATGTGCAGTAAGTTCTTTTTGCTTGGGAAATGATACTCCATAAATACGTGTAAGTTGCTTACGTTTCTCGTCTCCCCTCCAATACGCTCCTGCAATATTTAATAACTTAATTGCCTTTATTTTTCCTGATGAAGGAATATGCGGACCTCTACATAAATCAGTGAAATTACCTTGTGAGTAGAAAGTGATGTTTCCATCTTCTAATTTTTCTAGTAATTCTAGCTTATATTCATCTCCTTTTTCAACAAAATAAGCAATTGCTTCTTCTTTTGAAACATCCTTTCTTTCAAACGACATTTTCAAAGAAGCTAATTCTTTCATTTTTTGCTCAATTTTTGGCAACTCATCAGAAGATAATACTCTGTCTCCTAAATCGATATCGTAATAAAATCCATTATCGATTGCAGGACCAATACCTAACTTAACCCCAGGATAAAGAGCTTCTAAAGCTTCTGCCATAATGTGTGCAGAAGAATGCCAAAAACTCATCTTTCCTTGTTTATCATTCCAAGTATGTAGGGTAAGGGTAGAATCGGTGGTGATAGCACGGTTTGCATCCCAAACTTCTCCATTTATACTAGCCGATAGCACATTTCGTGCCAATCCTTCAGAAATACCCATAGCAATATCCATAGCTGAAGTTCCGCTTTCTACTTGTTTAATTCCTCCATCAGGAAGAGTAATTTTAATCATTCTTTTTTGTTTTAAAGGTTGCAAATATAGGAATTAGAAGTTAGATAGGAGTAGTGAGTTTTTAGATTTTGGTGGGTGGGTGAAATGCTAGTTTTTTATAATGATATTTTATTTATTTCAATTGATTATGTAATATATGTTTTATGTTAAGGAGAGTCAAAATTTATTAGATATTGTTAAACAGTGAAAAAACTCCTTCAGAGTTACTTGTTTTGATTAGAAAATTACGATTTAAGAAGATTGGAATAAAGAATGATAGAAAACAAAGATTGAATGACTTTGAAAATGTGAAACAAGTTTTTATAGATTTTTATAATTATTGTTATATTTTTATAAAGTTAAAAAATTTCAAGGAAGCTTCAAAAGGTATTGATAAAAAATACTGAGAAGTAATTTCTAAAAATACATCTGCTCTTTGTAAAAATTGTTATAAGTTTTATCAATTTGATATACCTTCAGTTTCCTCAGAGCTTGAGTAGAAATGTGGGGAGCTAATTAGTTATTTTGTCTCAAAAAAACGAATAATGAAGTGAGACGGTTTAGAGCAATAACACCAACAGAAAGAATTTCCAGATTGGCAGAAATGTTATATTTTTTAACAAATAGTTCTTCATATAGCATGTTGTAGTTTGAGTTTGTAGATTTTCCTAATACAAGAATATTTCTTCAACTATCGTTCAGGATGACAACTATTTTTTATGATTGTATTACTCCAGGATTATAAACTTCTTTTATAGGAGCATTATTAGCTGCTTCAATTCCCATTGAGATAACTTTTCTGGTTTCTAAGGGATCGATAATAGCATCTACCCACAAGCGAGATGCTGCATAGTAAGGAGAGGCTTGAGCATCATACTTATCCGTGATTTTTTTCAGTAATGTTTCTTCTGCTTTTTTGTCAATTTCTTCTCCTCTTGCTTTTAGGCTAGCTTTTTCAATTTGCAATAAAACTTTGGCTGCTTGTTCACCACCCATAACTGCTAACTGAGCAGTAGGCCAAGCAACAATTAGTCTTGGGTCGTAAGCCTTTCCACACATAGCATAGTTTCCTGCTCCATATGAATTTCCAATAATAACCGTAAATTTAGGAACTACAGAATTAGCCATAGCGTTAACCATTTTGGCACCATCTTTTATGATTCCACCATGTTCGGAACGAGAGCCTACCATAAATCCAGTAACATCTTGCAAGAAGACCAATGGTATTTTCTTTTGATTACAATTGGCAATAAATCGTGCTGCTTTATCTGAAGAGTCTGAATAGATAACACCCCCAAATTGCATTTCTCCTTTTTTAGTTTTTATCATCTCTCTTTGGTTGGCTACAATACCCACTGCCCAGCCATCTACTCTGGCATATCCGCAAATTAGGGATCGTCCGTATCCTTCTTTGTATTCTTCAAATTCGGAATTATCTACAAGTCGATCAATGATATCCTTCATGTTGTAAGGTTTTGCTCTGTCCCTAGGTAATATTCCGTAAATTTCTCTTTCGTTTTCTTTTGGATTTTTATTTTCTTTCCTGTTGAAACCTGCCTTTTCGGTATCGCCAATTTTATCCATTATATTTCGGATTTTATCCAAAGCATCTTTATCATCCTTTGCTTTGTAATCTGTAACGCCTGAAATTTCGCAATGAGTAGTAGCACCGCCTAAAGTTTCGTTATCAATGCTCTCTCCAATAGCCGCTTTTACTAGGTAACTTCCTGCCAAAAATATACTTCCTGTTTTATCTACAATTAGTGCTTCATCACTCATGATAGGAAGGTAAGCACCTCCAGCAACACAAGCTCCCATAATTGCAGAAATTTGTGTAATTCCCATTGAACTCATACGAGCATTATTTCGAAACATTCTACCAAAGTGTTCTTTATCTGGGAATATCTCATCTTGCAATGGTAAAAATACTCCTGCACTGTCTACCAAGTAGATGATTGGTAATCTGTTCTCCATTGCAATTTCTTGCAAACGCAAATTCTTTTTAGCTGTTATGGGGAACCAAGCACCTGCTTTTACAGTAGCATCATTGGCAACTACTATACATTGCACCTCTTTTACATAAGTCATGCCTGCAACAACCCCACCTGATGGACAGCCATCATACTCAGCATACATCCCATCTCCAACAAAAGCACCAATTTCTAAAAAGTTAGCATCAGTATCTTTTAGGTAGTCAATACGCTCACGAGCAGTCATTTTTCCTTTGGTATGTTGTTTTTCAATCTTCTTTTTTCCTCCTCCTAAAGCTACTTGACCATGCTTTCTTTTCATCTCTGAAATAAGCAACCTCATTTTATCATCATTCTTATTGAATTTTAAATCTGCCATGCTGTAATTTTTTGTCAAAAATAGAAAATAGATGTTAGATATTAGATTTTATACTTATTTTCTCTATAATCTTAAAAATTAATACTAATGTCTATTTTATGCAAATAATCTGAACTTTCAGGTCCTAAATTAAAGAGTAAATCTAATATAGATAGGTTAGGAATAAAACCGTGCTTTTCCATAAATACTTGGTTGTATTTTGATAAGTTTTCTAATTTGAAATCATGATTTCTAAAATCAGCAAACTCTATTTTATAATGATATGATGTTGTAAAATCAGGATAATTACAATCTTGTAAAAGCTCTAGAATTACTTCTTGTAAATTGTTGTTAAAATCAACTAGTTTACTTTCTTTTTTTTTGAAAAAGGGCTCAATTTCATCTTGGTAGTATTCAAAAAAAGGGGAGGATTTGTAAGCTGATTTTATGCTATTCCAATGTTTTTTTTGCCAATCTTCTTTATATGAAATTTTGATATCTTTGATAATGGTTTTACTACTTCCTTTCCTTTGTTTAGGAATAGTTAATCTTAATCTACCATTAGCACTATAAATTTCACATCTGTTACGGATGCTTTGTTTTACAAAATGCTCATGCATTTCTATGTTACAATTTTTATATTTCAATAAAATAGCGTAATAGGAAATTGGGGCTAAATAAGCAGTAGGTAATAAAGGTTTATTTAACACTTCTAAATAATCTGTTCCATCTGATTTTTTTCAAACCTTTTGCATTTCTATCCCAACTCATCCATACGAATAAAGCTTTCCCAACAATATGGTTTTCAGGTACAAATCCCCAGAACCTACTATCAGCAGAATTGTGTCTGTTATCTCCCATCATCCAGTAGTAATCCATTGAAAAGGTATAGGTAGTTGCTAGCTTATCGTTTATATAAATGTTGTCATTTATCACTTCTAGTTTGTTTTCCTCATACCTTCCAATAATATCTTTGTAGATAGAAATATTTGCAGATGAAATGTCTATAGTACTTCCTGCTGATGGGATTGTAAGAGGACCAAAATTATCTACATTCCATTTGTAATTTTCATCATGAGGAAAAAAGTAGTGAGTGGAGTTTCCTTTTTTGTCAATTCTTTTTTCAACTCGAGTTATGTACGGAAAAGTTTTAAAAGCGTCACGGCTATTATTGGTTAACGTAATATTATATTCATTAGGATTTACGCCTCTTTTGATAGGCTCAGTAATATCATATTTTTTGTAAAGGATATTTTTGTTTAAGCCTATTCCATTAGTGCTTACATAGTAAGTCCATTGTTTTTTCATTCCTTCAAATTCTTCTTGAGGGGCACCATTAACAAACAACTGTGCATTTTTAAGCTCAAGAACATCTCCAGGAATACCAACACATCTTTTTACATAGTTTTCTTTTTTATCTACTGGCCTTCCAATGTCCTCAGCTGGCCAGTTAAACACTACACAATCATTCCGCTCAATATTATGTAAGCCTTTCATTCTGTGATAAGGTAATTTTACGATATCTGAGTATGATTTTCCTCCTCCAATTGGCATGGTATGGTGTACTAAAGGAAATGCAATTGGAGTCATAGGAACTCTAGGTCCATAAGCAACTTTACTTACAAATAAGAAATCACCAACTAACATTGATTTTTCCATTGATGAAGTAGGAATAGTATAGGCCTCAATTAGGAAAGTTCGTAAAATAGTTGCTGCAATTACAGCAAAACCAATTGCATCAAACCAGCTTCTTAGCTCACCTTTTTTCTTCTTAGTTTTCTTTTTCTTTTTCTTCCAGAACTGCCATGAGATAGTTTCCCAAAATAAAATATCACCAGCAATTAAAGGTGCAAAATAGAGCCATTCTCCATCTATAGAATAAACAAATAAACTCCATATAATTGTTGCGCCTATAAATATTACAACTTTAAATGATTTTCCTAATACTTCTTTTAATTTTTTCATAATCCTAAAATGATTTTTTTTATTGTTTTAAAACATCTTTCATGCTAAAAACTCCTTTTTTTCCAATAATCCAATCGGCTGCAATAATTGCCCCCATTGCAAATCCATCTCTATTTTTAGCAGTGTGTTTTATTTCTATTTCATCAACTGATGAATTGTAACTTATAATATGTGTTCCGAAAAGATCATCAATTCTATCAACAGTAATAACTGAGTTAGTATTTGTTATCTTCTGCATTTGCTCTGCTAATGTAATGGCCGTGCCGCTTGGAGAATCTAGTTTTTGGGTATGATGTGCTTCATGGATTTTACTTTCGTAATCATGATTTTTCATCAGTGTAGCTAACATTTTATTCAGTTCAAAAAACAGATTTACTCCTAAACTAAAATTTGAAGCATATAAAAAAGCACCTTCTTTTTGTAGACATAAATCCTTTACATCTTGTAGCTTGGAAAGCCAAGCAGTTGTTCCTGAAACAACAGGAATGCCACTGTTTATTGCATGGCTGATATTTGCAAATGCAGTAGATGGAGTGCTGAAATCAATAGCCACATCAGTAGAGCTGAAATCTAAAGTGGTTGCAGGTTTTTCTGAAGATGAGGTAGCAACAATTGTGTGTCCTTTATCTGTAGCTAGTTCACTAATTCTTTTGCCCATTCTTCCGTTTCCTAAAATTGCAATATTCATATGGCAAATTTATAAATTAAAGGATAACGAAACACCACTTGCATTTTCTCTTGAAAAATATACAGGTTGTATGTGTAATGATAAATCTTTACTAACATCATAGTCAAACAAATGTGCATTTACTGAGGCGTCAAAGATGTTTAAAATATAAGTTAGGGTGAAAAGCAATGCTGATACCTCTCTGTTTCTTCTGTAATGTTCGGTTAATGTTCTTAAATCACTATCAGAATAGTTTAAGTTATCAGTGAAATTTCCATCTAATCTGTTTAGGTAAGTGGATTTATACAATTGGAACAAATCATTACTTTCGTTTATGTAATAAGCTGAGGTGATAAGTCCCCCATAAATTACAGGAACTTTCCAGTATTTTTTGGTATAAACTTGTCCAGATCCAGGCAGTATTGCAGAATATAGTGCTGCTCTTTTAGGGATTTTCTCGCCATATTCTTGTGCTGATGTTGTAAAGGAAAATCCTACAAAAAAAGCAATAAATATTTTTTTAAGAACAGGCAATTTAATTGTTTAGAATGTTGAATATGCGCTCTAAATCTTCATCATTAGCAAATGGAATAATCAATTTACCTTTCCCTTTTTTGTTCCGTTTTAATTCTACATCCTTTTCTAAACTTCTTGATAAATCATGAACCATTTTTTGCTGAGAAAACGCAAGTGGAGTAGGAGTGTTAACTACTTTTTGTATTGAAGTTCTTGTGTATGTAATAGTAGAAAATTCCTTAGCTAACTGTTCTACTTCTCGTACTGAGTATCCATTTGCAACTGTATCATGAAAAAGGTTAATTTGTGAATTTTCATCTTTTATTACTAGTAACGCTTTTGCGTGTCCGTTACTAATTCTTCCATCCCCTAATCCTTTTTGTATTACTTCAGGCAATTTTAAAAGTCGTAAAAAATTAGTTACAGTTGATCTGTTTTTCCCAACCTTTTCACTGCATTGCTCTTGCGTAAGTTTTATTTCATCAATGAGTCTTTGGTAACTTAGTGCTACTTCAATAGGATTTAGGTTCTCTCTTTGTATATTTTCAACTAATGCCATTTCAAGCATTTCTGGGTCGTTAGCAATTCTTACAAATGCAGGTATTTTATCAAGTCCTGCAATTTGTGATGCTCTAAATCTTCTTTCTCCGGAAATCAATTGGAATTTATCATATCCCATTTTACGAACTGTAATTGGTTGAATGATTCCTAGTTGTTCAATAGATACGGCTAACTCATTTAATTTTTCTACATCAAAATCTGTTCTTGGTTGAAATGGATTCGTTACTATTTGAGAAATATGAATTTCGTGAGTTGTTCCTACAACATGGGTCTCAGTTTTTATATCAGTAGTTGTTTTGCTTGTAATTTCAGAAGTGCTAGTGCCTAATATAGATGCTAACCCTCTACCTAATGAGCTTTTCTTTTTTGTCATAGTTATACAGTTACTTGCAGCTTTTTAAGTAATTCATCAGCTAAATTAAGGTAGTTGATTGCACCTTTACTTGTCGCATCATGTATTACAATTGTTTCTCCAAATGATGGTGCCTCACCTAAACGAACATTTCTCTGGATAATTGTTTTAAATACCATGTCTTGGAAATGTTTTTTTACTTCTTCAACTACTTGGTTGGATAGGCGCAAACGAGTATCATACATAGTAAGTAGAAGCCCTTCAATTTCTAGTTTTATGTTGAGCCTTTGTTGTACTACTTTTATTGTATTAAGTAATTTTGCTAGCCCTTCTAATGCAAAATATTCGCATTGTATAGGAACTATTACGCTATCTGCTGATGATAAAGCATTCAAAGTTAAAAGTCCTAATGATGGAGCACAATCAATAATAATGAAATCGTAATTGTTTTGTATAGGATCAAGTACTTTTTTCATCTTGTACTCTCTTTCTTTCAAGTTTACAAGTTCTAGTTCGGCACCTACCAAATCAATATTTGCTGGCAGTAAATCAAGGTTAGGGCTTCTTGTTTCAAGGATACAATCTTTAGCTATTGAATTTCCAATTAAACATTCATATATTCCTTGTTTTATTTTTTGTGGGTTGTGTCCAACTCCTGAAGTAGCATTGGCTTGTGGGTCAGCGTCAATAAGTAATACTTTCTTTTCTAGCACTCCTAAACTGCCTGCTAAATTAATAGCAGTTGTTGTTTTCCCTACTCCTCCTTTTTGGTTTGCAATTGCAATTATTCTTCCCATAATTATAGTGTGTTTTACGGCTATAAAAGTACTATGCTAATTACTAATAGTATCTTTGCAAACTAATGTAATTATCAACAATATAGGATAGTTGTTAAGAAAAAAGCCCTAACAATTGGTAGGACTTTCACTTGTGTTTTTGAGTGGGGTTATTTTAATCCTTTCCTAAATCATCAAAATTAACTTCAGTAAATTCTGTAGAAGATTCTTCTTTTTTCTCAGTAGGCGTTTCTTCCCTTTTTTCAAACTTTTTATTTGAGATTATTTCTTCTCCTTTTTCTGCAATAATAAAGTTGCTTACATCTTCAAATGCTTCCTTAAAGTTTGCAAAATCTTCTTTGTAAAGGTATAACTTGTGTTTTCTGTATGTTGGAGCACCATCTTCATTAAAATCTCTTACGCTCTCGGTAAGTGTCATGTAATAGTCACTTGCTTTTGTTTCTCTTACATCAAAAAAATAGGTTCTTCTTCCTGCTTTTACTTTCTTTGAAAATATATCTTTTATCTCTCGCTTCTCAGTCATTTATTAGTTTTTATTCATGTGCCAAATATAGAAAATATTTAGTAACTAAAAAAATAGCACAATATTTAATCATCAAATTGATTTATTCTGACTTTGAGATATGTCAAAATAAAAGCCTTTTTTAGCTAGTAATTGCTGGTGCGTACCTTCTTCAATTATTTCTCCTTTTTCAAGTACAACGATTTTATCGGCTTCTTTTAATGTAGCAACTCTATGGCTAATTATTATTGATGTTTTTCCTTTGCTTTCTTTCTTTAGGTTTTTAAGTATTTGTTGTTCTTTGGTAGCATCAATGGCTGATAAGCAATCATCAAATATAAAGAGGTTCGGTTTTTTGTAAAAGGTTCTGGCTATGGCTAATCTTTGTCTTTGTCCTCCTGATAGTTGCACACCTCTTTCTCCAATTATAGTTTCAAATCCATCAATAAAGCTGTCAATCTCATCAAGTATTTCTGATTTTTTTGCTGCATTAATTACTTTATCTTTATTTAAGGTGTTGCTTGCAAATGCAATATTTTCTTTTACAGTTCCTGAAAATAAATAACCATCTTGTGGGATATATCCTATGCAGGAGCGTAAGCTAAATAAATTTAGATCTTGTATTTTTATATTCCCAAAAGTGATATTTCCTGTTGTTGTGTCATACAGTCTGCATACTAAGTTTGCAATAGTAGATTTTCCACTGCCTGTTTTGCCAAATACTCCAAGGGTAGTGCCTTCTTTTATTGTAAAGTTGATGTTGTTTAGTGCTACTATATTTGTGTCCTTATATTTTAAACTTACATCTTTAAAGGTAATATTTCCTGTAATAGGAGTTAGTGCTTTTTTTGTGTTTTTTATATCTGATTTCAGTAGTAAAAAGTCATTAATTCTTTCTTGTGATGCGGCTGCTCTTTGAATTATTGAAGTAATCCACCCGACAGATGCTACTGGCCAAGCTAACATGTTTACATAAATAATAAATTCAGCAATGTTACCTGTGGTGATATATCCTTTAAAGCTCTCCAATCCTCCTATGTAAATTGTAAGTATAGTACTTGCACCTATCATAGTTATTATAAGTGGAAAAAAGAAGGCTTCTATCTTTACGAGTTGTAATTGTTTATGGGTGTATTCTTTGCACGATTTTAAAAATACTTGCCAGGTGTTTGTTTCATTACCAAAAGATTTAATAATTTTAATTGCTGAAAAAGTCTCTTGTGATATGGTTGTAAGTTTTGATAGTTGTGCTTGTACCTTTTCACTTCTTTTATTGATATTACTGCTTACAAAATAAACAAGTATTGCAAGTATTGGTAAAGGAAGTAATACATAAAAAGTTAAGGTCGTACTGATGCTTAACATCTTGCTGATAACTAAATAAAACAGTATTGAGATATTTATTGCATACATTAGTGCGGGTCCTAAGTACATTCTGACTCTACTTACATCTTCTGATATTCTGTTCATTAAATCCCCAGTTTTATTCTGTTTGTAAAAACTCATACTAAGGTATTGGTACTGCTGATAGATTTCATTTTTTAAATCAAACTCAATTTTACGGCTCATTACAATTACGGTCTGCCTCATAAAATACATAAACACTCCTTTGAGTATTGCAAAAGCTACTATTAGTCCTCCATATTTTAAAAGGATGTTTTTTACTCCTTGTTCAGTATTTGTTCCTTCATTCATGCTTAAAAGCACGGCATCAAATGCTTTTCTTACAAACTCGGCTGGGTATAGCGCAAATAGGTTAGCAACTACTATAAAAAAAAATCCTATCAGTAGTAATTTTCGGTATTTCCAAAAAAATTTATTTAAGTAAAATAGAGGTTTCATTAATTGATTAAGTACTTTATTTGATTTGCCAAAAATAATAAGTAAATTCGCGACCCCTTTTAAAAATATGATTTATTTCTGTTTTAATTGTGGGTTATCTGATTAAATAACTAAAATTTGACTAGCTTATGACAATAGTAAATGCAGAAAAAACAATTACAAATGAAGGTTTAGTAGTTAGTAAAATGACAATGATGGGACATGAGCAAGTGGTTTTCTGTCAAGATAGTGAAACAGGTTTAAAAGCAATTATTGCTATACATGATACAACTTTAGGTCCTGCACTTGGAGGCACTCGTATGTGGGATTATGCTAATGAAGAAGATGCAATACAAGATGTTCTTAGACTTTCAAGGGGAATGTCATTTAAAGCTGCAATTTCTGGCTTAGAATTAGGTGGTGGTAAGGCTGTAATTATTGGTGATGCTACAACTCAAAAAACTGAAGCGTTAATGCGTAAGTTTGGTGAGTATGTTGATAGTTTAGGGGGTAAATATATAACTGCTGAAGATGTAGGAATGAGTACTAAGGACATGGAATATGTGCGTATGGAAACTAAGCATGTTACTGGTATTCCTGAAAGTATGGGAGGAAGTGGTGATCCTTCACCAGTTACTGCTTTTGGTGTATATATGGGAATGAAAGCTTCTGCAAAATTCAAATGGGGAAGTGATAATTTAGACGGAAGAACTGTACTCGTACAAGGCATTGGCCATGTAGGAGAAAACCTAGTAAAACACTTAACTGAAGAAGGTGCTAAGGTAATTATTAATGATATTAACAAAACAAGATTAGCTGAGCTTGCTGAGAAATTTGGCGCTACTATTGTAATGGGAGATGCAATCTATGATTTAGATATTGATATTTACGCTCCTTGTGCTCTAGGTGCAACAGTAAATCCTTCTACTTTAAGCAGATTAAAATGTGAGATAATTGCTGGTGCTGCAAATAATCAATTAGCAGAAGAGGTAAGAGACGGGCAATTATGTTCTGATAAAGGAATAGTTTACGCTCCTGATTTCTTAATCAATGCAGGAGGATTAATTAATGTATATTCTGAAATTAAAGGATATGATAAAGAACATGCAATAAATCAAACAAGAGAGATTTACAATACAACTTTGGAGATTTTAAAGAAATCTGAGCTAGAAGATATGACAACTCATGCTGCTGCTTTGGAGATTGCTGAACAAAGAATTAACGATAGAAAAAACGCATAATTTAGATGTTAAGTAGAAGACACATCAGAGTAAAAGTAATGCAGTCATTATATTCTTACCTTTCCACTAAAGTAAATGAAATGCCAGTTGCTGAAAGAGCAATGCTAAAGCATTTTGATGAAGTAGTAGAACTAAAATTAGTAATCATCTCATTATTGATTCAGCTTGTAAAGCATGCTGATAATTTTTATGATGAAGGGAAGAAAAAGTATCTACCTACTTCATTGGATTTAAATCCTAATACTCGTTTTGTTGATAATGATATTATTACAAGTGTTAGAAATGATTTGGATGTGATGGATAAAGTAGCAAAATTTTCTGGTATTTGGATTAAAAACGATCATGATATTGTACATAAGTTGTTTAAGGAACTTTATCAGTCTGACTTGTATCAAAAATATATTGCTAATGAAAATAATGATGTTGAGGTTGATAAGAAATTTATTATTAATGCCCTAAACGATTACATTCTTAAAAATGAACTTGTTCATCATATTTTTGAAGAAAGAAGTATTTACTGGGTAGATGATTTACCATTTATTGCAGCTATTATTTTTGGTGATATTAAAGAAGGTAAAAGCATGGATACAAAAGAAGCTTTTAAGGACAGTTCGGATAAAGAATTTGCATTAAAGTTATTTAGAAATACAATTAATAATAATTCCGACTATGAAGAAATTATTATAAAATTTGCAAGAAATTGGGAAATTGATCGTATAGCAAAAATGGATCAACTTTTCTTAAAAATGGCTTTTGCAGAAATCTTATCAATGCCAGATTTACCTATAAAAGTTTCTATGAATGAGTATATAGAAATATCAAAATACTACAGCACACCAAAAAGCAAATTGTTTGTTAATGGGCTTTTAGATAATTTTGTAAAGACATATACTAGAGAAGGAAAGATTAAAAAAATTGGTAGAGGTTTAGTTTAATAAAATTACTTAGTTTTGAAAGTCATTATGAAAACATTTTTCACCCTTATATTATCAGTAATTTTTTTTGCATCTTGCTCTAATTCTGATGATAAAAAAATAACAATTGATTTAGTAAATAATCCTCTAACAGCAAATGAGAATGCTGATCCTGTTGCAATGCCTGTAATTGAAGTTGCTCAGGACTTTTTTGATTTTGGTGAAATGTATCAAAACGAGTCAGTGAGTACAGAGTTTATATTAAAAAATACTGGTGATGCACCTTTATTAATTCGTTCAGCAAAAGGAAGTTGTGGTTGTACTGTACCTGAGTGGCCAAAAGAACCAGTTGCAGTAGGTAATGAAGCAATAATTAAAGTTACTTTCAATAGTGGAAATAAAAAAGGAAAGCAAAACAAAACAGTAACTTTGGTTACTAATGCTATTCCAAGTACAAAGGTTTTAACAATAAAAGGAACTGTTTTAGTTCCAGAAACAGAATAATATGATTTTATTACAAGCAGCAGGTACAGGTATGAGTTCGTTAATTATGTTCGGTATGATTTTTGCCGTAATGTATTTCTTTATGATTCGTCCTCAAATTAAGAAACAAAAAAAAGAGCGTGAATATCGTTCAGCACTTAAAAAAGGTGATAAAGTGGTTACTATTGGAGGGATTCATGGTAAAATTAATGATGTAAAAGAAGATACTTTTATTGTTGAGGTTATGGGAGGAAATACTTTGAAAATTGAAAAAACTGCAGTATCAATGAGTGGAGATGCTGGTATAGAGCAAAAATAATGTCTAGCAACTTAAAAAAATCAATAGCTCATTTTTTTAAGTCAGTTGCAAAAAATAAGAAGTTCAATACTTATTCACTTTTTCTTTTTATTTCCTTCTCCTTTTGGTTCTTGAGTATGCTTTCAAAAACACACGAAACAACTCTTTCCGTTACTGTAAATTACAAGAATTACCCTGTTGATTTAGTTGAGATTAATCCCCCAATTGATTTTATAGAAGCTAGGGTAAAAGCTCCAGGATTCTCAATTGTTTTTTATCATTTTTTTAATTTCAAGACATTAAAACTGGACTATGAAATTGCTAACTCTAAACCTTTTAAAAATGGTAAGAATTTATTTTGGATTTTAAATTCAAAAAGAGAAAAAGTAGCTAAGATTTTAGGAAGTTCAATGGAAATAATGGATTTAAGTCCTGAACGATTAATTGTTCCTTTTGCTAATAAAACAAAAAAAGAAGTACCTATAAAGTTGTTTGATGATATTACTTTAAAAAGCGAATATTGGTTGTCATCAGAAATCCAGTTAAATCCTGAAAAAATCACGATTTATGGAGATCAAAATGTATTAGATTCATTAACTGAAATTTCCACTGAACTTTTAAAAATTGATAATGTTTTTGAGAATACTAGTATTAAAGTTGATTTGATAATTCCTGAAGGATTACAAACTAAAGAAACGGAATTAAGTGTAACCATAAATGTTGAGCAGTTTATTGAGCAGAAAATGACTCAAAAAGTTAAAGTCGAAAATCTTAAAAAAGGTTATACATTGAAGTTGTTTCCTAATGAGATTAGTGCTACTATTCGCTTGCCAAAGAGCAAGTATAATTTCTTAAAAACAGATTTTTTAAAAATTACAGTTGATGCATCTGAACTAGATGAAAACACCAAAAGATTAAAAGTACAGATAAATAACCTGCCGTCTTTTGTGAAACTTGAGCGTCTCTATCCGCAAGAAGTTGAGTTTTTGTTGATTAAAGATTAGTTAGAGAACACATACTCCAAAATATTTGCTCCCATTTGTAGTGCTTTTTGTCTTATATGATCACTGTCATTATGGACCTCTGCATCTTCCCAACCATCACCAATATCTGATTCAAAAGTGTAAAGACAAACTAAACGCCCATCAACAATTATTGCATAAGCTTTAGCAGGACTTGCATCATGCTCATGGATTTTTGGTAAGCCATTAGGAAACTCATATTTCCCATGAAAAATAGGATGATTAGTTGGAAGTTCAACTAAATCAGTTTCAGGAAAAACTTTTCTTATTTCTGTACGAACAAAAGCATCCATTCCGTAATTATCATCTATATGTAGGAAGCCGCCTGCTAAAAGGTAAGTGCGTAAATTCTCAGCTTCACTGGAATTGAATACTACATTTCCGTGCCCTGTCATGTGTAAATAAGGATAATTAAAAATAGCGCTACTTCCAACTTCTACAGTTGCTGGTTTAGTTTTTATGTTAGTACCTATGTTCTCGTTTGCAAAAGCAATAAGGTTGGGCAGTGCAGTAGGATTTGCGTACCAATCACCTCCACCATTATATTTAAGTACTGCTATTTGGTAAGTGTTTTGCCCAATTAATAGAATTGGAAGTGACATTAATATTAAAAATAGCTTTTTCATTCTAGTATTTTAAATTTATAGTATGGACAGCTACTAGCCCTGCTGTTTCTGTACGCAATCTACTTGTCCCCAAACTTGTTGTTTTAAATTGGTTTTGCAAAGCCAGTTCAATTTCCCCAGCAGAGAAGTCGCCTTCAGGCCCTATCAAAACTGTAGTTTTATTTGCTTTTTCTTCTTTTCTTAATTTTGTTTTCTCTCCATCTCCACAATGAGCAATGTATTTATTTCCTTCAAAATCTTGTTTTAAAAAGTCTTTTAATGTAATTGTTTCATTCAGTTTTGGTAAATGCAATTTTAAGGATTGTTTCATAGCAGAAAGTAAAATTCTGTTGCATCTTTCTGCTTTAATTACTTTTCTCTCAGAGCGTTCACAAATAATAGGGGTAATTTCATCTATACCAATTTCAGTTGCTTTTTCCAAAAACCACTCGTACCTATCCATGTTTTTTGTTGGAGCAATAGCAATGTGTAAATGGTAGTTGTGTTGTTTTGGTTTTTGTTCGCTACTAATAATTTGCAGCCTGCATTTTTTAGTATCAGCTACTGTTATTTCAGCTTTGTAAAAACCACCTTTTCCGTCAGTAAAGTTAAGTATGTCCCCTTCTTTTTTTCTTAAAACTTTAGTAGCATGCTTGCTTTCCTCCTTGGAAAGAACAATTTCGCTCTCTGGGTTTGCTGTGAAGAATAGTTGCATGGGGTAAAGATAATAATTAGTTGTTAGTTTTTACTCTGATATTTAAATACTAAAATATTTAGACTAATTTCCAATTTCAATTTCGCAACTTACAGCATAATGATCAGAAAGGACTTGTTTGTGCTTTTGGTAATTGAT
The DNA here is from genome assembly GCA_905478765.1 of uncultured Flavobacteriales bacterium. Taxonomy (GTDB): domain Bacteria; phylum Bacteroidota; class Bacteroidia; order Flavobacteriales; family BACL11; genus UWMA-0277. Next base: position 123,222 of record CAJQJY010000006.1, on the reverse strand, counting down.
ACTCTTTAGTTCATTGTCATGCAAAATGTAGTCAATTCTTAAAGCTGGAATTTTCACAAAACTATTACCAATTCCTTTTCCTGATATTCTAAATGCATCACTCAAATCTCCTTTTATTGAGTTGTATGCATAGGAGAGAGGAGTGTCATTAAAATCTCCACAAACTATAATCGGATAAGTGCAATTGGCCATGTGCTGTTTTATTATTTCTACTTCTTCAGCTCTCTTAATAAAACTGCTTTTCATTCTTTTTGTAATTCCAATAATTCCTTCTTTTATTTTTGCTTTCTGTGGATTTTGAATAAATGAATAGTCAGTATTTTTAAACCAATTGCTAGCTAGATGTATGTTGTAAACTCTAACTGTATCTTCATTTATTATCATATCAGAATAGATACAAGTGTTGTTCATCCGTTCCCCTTTTATGCTTACAGTTTTCTTTTTTATCTGAGTGTGTTTGCTGTAAATAGCCATATGCCATTGGCTCGTTTTACTTTGCAATCCTATATGTCTGTAAGGATAGTTTAAGTCTGGAATTTCATTGGGACTATAAAATTCTTGTATGCACAAAATATCAGGATTTTCTTCTTTAAAAAAACTAAAAATATCTTCTTTCACATTCGGTTTTTCTAACCATTCATATCTGTTAAAGAGCCTTACGTTATAGGATAATATTTTCGTATTTTTTTTTGATGATGTAGCATCAGGGTTTGTTCCGAAATATGCTCCAATATTTCCTATTCCTAATAAAAGAATAATAAGATTTGCCCACATAGGTTTTTTAAATCCAATAATCCAGTAGATAAAAAAAGCCAAATTAACTAGATATAAAATTGGAAATAATAAGCCAATAAATGAGATAGGCCAAAATATAGTTGGGCTTATAAATGGAGATAAATAGGAGAGTAGTAGTGTAAATAAACTCAGGGAGTTTATCAAATAAAGTAACTTGTTAATTAATGATAACCCTTTCATCTATTTTTTACTCGCACTAAATAGTGTTGCTTTTTCTTTTTTACTTAAGCTTTCATATCCTGATTTTGAGATTTTCTCTAAAACCTTGTCAATCTCTTTTTGTTGAGCTGATTTTCCTGCGTTAAACTCATAATCAGTTCTAGCTCTTTTATGTACCGTTTTTAGTTTACTTTTATTTTTAAAAGTGTTGAATAGCCTTTCAAGGAAGTTAGAAAAACCTGTACTAAAATCATTTCCTTTTTGTAACTGTTTAATGTAGATATATCCGAAAATAGCTCCTCCAATATGCGCTATATGTCCTCCAGTATTTCCTTTAGGAATGCTGATGATATCCAAAGCGACACTAAAGATTGCAATGTGTTTTAGTTTTACAAACCCTATAAATGGAAACTGAACGCTATAATTGGGCGTGTAAGTTGCAATTGCAACAATAATTGCTAGTACTGAAGCTGATGCTCCCAAAGCTTGTGATCCATAAAGGTGTCCTTGTAAAGAGGGTATGTAATTGTATGCAATTATGAAAAGTAATCCACCACTAAATCCTCCTAGAATATAAGTGCTTAAAAGTTGTTTTGGATGTAAGTATTGCAAAAATATTTTTCCGCCAAAATGCAGCCACAACATGTTAAATAAAAGGTGCATAAACCCACTATGTAAAAACATATAAGTAATGAAAGTCCATGGCTGACTGATAAGCCTGCTATTTTCTGCTGGTAAGTAAAGTTTGTTTAATAATGGGGAAATATCAAACTGAAACATAAAAGATATAACTCCTAATATGCTGAATAATAAAAACATCCCTACATTAATATAGATGAGTTTATTTAAGATAGTACCTTTCTTAAATTCGTGTTTTAGATTATTTAAAATATTATCCATTAATAAAATGTATTTCTATCTTTTTGCCAATATTTTAATAATATAAAGCCAAAAAGCATTCCTCCTAAGTGTGCAAAGTGAGCAACATTGTCAGCTGGATTATTGCTTAATCCTAAATATAGCTCTAATGCTCCATAAATCATTACAAAATATTTTGCTTTTATAGGAATAGCAAAGTAGATGTATAGGAGTGTATTAGGGAACAACATTCCAAATGCTAATAGAATACCAAAAACAGCTCCTGATGCACCAACAGTTGGGGTGTTAATTAATAGATTTAATTTTCCCATTAAAGCATTAGTGTAGTTTTGATTGCCTTCCAAAACATTTCTTCCGTTTTCTAGTAAAATATTTAGATCTGAAGGGTTAATTTGCGATTGCAAACTCATTATTTCATACTGACTAACTCCTAAGTGAAGTGCGGCAGCTCCTAAAGCTGTTATTATGTAATAAATAAGAAATCGTTTAGCTCCCCATACATTTTCCAGAATTTTACCGAACATCCAAAGAGCAAACATATTGAAGAATAAATGAGTAAAATTTCCGTGCATAAAGAAATGCGTAATCAATTGATGAGGCATAAAATCTTCTGACTGAAACTGATGTAAACCTAAAAGCTGTGTAAGGTCAATCCCATAACTTTCTAAAGAAATAGTTGCAAAGAATAATAGTCCATTTATAATTAATAGGTTCTTAATTATTTCTGGTAATTCTCTAAATGATGTTGGTCTGTACATGTTAAAAGTATTTTTCTAAATCAGCAGTTTTTAAATTGATCATTGTTCGTCTTCCAATTGGGCAAACGCTTGGTATGTCGCATTTTAGCAATTCATTTTTTAAACCAATCATTTCTTCAGATCTTAACTTTTTTACTTCATTTATAGCAAGAGAAGTTGCAAGTGAAACTGCTAAAGTATTTTGTTGTTCAGTTAGTAAATCTTCTGAATTTTTATGTTGTTCAATTAAATTTTCAATTACAAATTGCAAGTTTTCCTCTTGGCATTCTGGAGGAATTCCGCTTATTGAAATGTGGTTTTCTTTTACCTCAAAATTAAATCCAACTTTCTTCAATTCATCAGTCATATAGGTAATTATTTCAATTTCTGATTTATTCAATTCAATTTCTTTGGGAAATAATAATTGTTGAGATTGTCCTTTGTTGCTATTTAAAACCTTTGTGAAATATTCGAATAGGATTCTTTTGTGTGCTCTTCTTTGGTGTATTAAAAGCAACCCATTAGAATTTGGCACAGCTATAAAATGGTTTCCTATCTGTTGCAAATCAGTATTTTCGAATTCTGGAACAAAATTTTCTTCAAAAGAAAGAGTTTCCCATTCTTCTTCTGCTTTTCCCTCTGTTTGTTTTGGTTGGTTTTCGCTTTTATTTTCGAAGGGATTGTAAGATGAATCAACCTTAATTGTTGGTTCTTTTATTGTTGTTTGTTTATCTTCTAAGTCAAATGAAATTTCTTGAGAAAAATCAAGAGTTGGAGCAATATTGTAAGCGCCTAATGATCGTTTTACACAAGCTCTAATAATTGCATAAATTGCTTGTTCATCTTCAAACTTTACTTCCGTTTTTGTAGGATGAATATTGATGTCAATTAATTTTGGATCAATATCTAAATTAATAAAATAAGATGGGAAGTAATTATGAGGAATCAATTCTTCAAATGCCTTACTAACTGCATGATTTAAATAGTTACTTTTTATGAATCGACCATTTACGAAAAAGTATTGTTCACCTCTTGTTCTTTTTGCAGACTCTGGTTTTCCTACAAATCCATCAATTTTAACAACAGTAGTTTCTTCTTCAATTGGTACTAAATTTTCATTTTTTTTACCACCAATAATATTAACTATCCTTTGTCTGAAATTAATTATTGGAAGATGAAAAATCTCGTTATTGTTATGAAACATTTGCATTTTTACATTCGGATTTGCTAGTGATACTCTTGTGAATTCCTCAGTTATATGTCGCATCTCAACTTTATCAGATTTTAAGAAATTTCTCCTTGCTGGAACATTATAAAAAAGGTTTTTAACTTTTATTGATGTTCCATTAGCTGTTGCACAATCATCATGTGTTTTTATTTCACTTCCTTCAATGATTAAATGAGTTCCAAATTCTTTAGATGTCAACTTTGTGTTGACTTCAACATGAGCAATAGCAGCAATTGACGCCATTGCCTCTCCTCTAAATCCCATAGTTTGTATTTCAAATAAATCATCTGCTGATTTAATTTTTGATGTTGCATGGCGTTCAAAACACATTCTAACATCTGTTTCGCTCATTCCACATCCATTATCGACTACTTGCAAAAGTGTTTTCCCTGCGTCTTTTACGAATAATTTTATTTCAGATCCTCCTGCATCCAATGCATTTTCTAGCATTTCTTTTACAGCTGATGCTGGCCTTTGAATTACTTCTCCGGCTGCAATTTGATTAGCTACATGATCTGGTAATAATTGAATGATATCCAATGTAAAATCTGTCTTAATTAATGATGAATTTGTATGCAAACAAAGATAAAATAATAATCAAAAATATAATTATTCTTGCTCTTCCTTTTTGCGCTGGATGTTTCATCTTTTGTCTTTTGAATTTTAGAGGAGATTTCCCTGCTTTTTTTAGTTGTTCAATACGTTCCTTACTTTCATCATAATACCTTGGTTTAAACATAAATCTTTTACTATTTTCTGTTTTAAAAAATGATGGAAGTTTTGGTGCATGCATATTTACAAAAGTATTAAATATTTTAGTTGATAAGTAATGATTTTACTTTTGTTAATTCTTTTTGATTTTACCTACAATTTATAATTTTACGACTATGATAAAAATTAAGATTTTAATATTGCTTTTTGTAGTTTTTATTAGTAATATTTCCAATACAAATGCACAAAGTAATGCTGTTTTCTTAACTGATTCAACTTCTTGGGCTGATAGCGTTTTTCTAACTTTATCTGAAGAAGAGAGGATTGCACAGTTGTTTGTAGTTACTGCTTACTCTAATCAAGGAGACGCACATAAACAACAAATTACTGATTTGATTGAACATTATAATGTTGGTGGTTTGATGTTTTTGCAAGGTGGTCCTGTAAGGCAAGCCAAGTTGACTAATTATTATCAGTCAATAACTAAAACTCCTTTAATGATTGCTATGGATGCAGAATGGGGGGTGGCTATGCGATTGGATTCTGCGTTGAGTTTTCCTTGGCCAATGACTTTGGGTGCTATTGAAGATACTAACTTAATTTACCAAATGGGAGAAGAAGTAGCTCGTCAATGCAAACTTATTGGAACTCACATTAATTTTGCTCCTGTTGTTGATGTTAATTCAAACCCTGAAAACCCAATTATTAATAACCGTTCCTTTGGTGAAAATCCTGAGAAAGTTGGACGGATGGGTGTAGCTTACATGAAGGGAATGCAAGATAATAAGATTTTAGCCTGTGCAAAACATTTTCCTGGACATGGTGATACAGATGCTGATTCTCACAAAACATTACCTACAGTAAATCACCTGAAGTATCGTTTAGATGAAGTTGAATTAGTTCCTTTTAAAAAGTTAATTAATAATGGAATTGGTTCAATTATGGTTGCTCATTTGCATATACCAGTACTAGATAATACTAAGAATTTGGCTGTATCTCTTTCTCCTAAAGTAGTGGATGGATTGCTAAAAAAAGAAATGGGATTTACTGGCTTGGCAATTACTGATGGATTAAATATGAAAGGGGTAAGTGATTTTTATGAACCAGGAATAGTTGACGTAAAAGCTTTACTTGCTGGTAATGATGTTTTACTTTATCCCTTGAATGTTCCAAAAGCAATTGAAGAAATTAAAAAAGCAATTGCTAAAAATCAAATTACTCAAAAAGAGATTGATGCAAGATGTTTAAAGATTTTAAAAGCAAAACAATGGATGGGACTAGATAATTATTCTTCTGTAAATTTGGAAAAAATTACTGATGAAATTATAACAAGTGAAACTGAACTATTAGATAAAAAATTGGTAAAATCATCATTAACTTTGTTGCAGAATTATGATGATTTGTTGCCTTTAAAAAGACTAGACACATTGCGAATTGCTTCTGTTTCTATTGGTGAAAGTGGTGCTGACTTTCAGTCTATGCTGTCTAATTATGCTCCAACTACTCATTTTACAATTTCTGAGAAAGCGACTGCTAGTCAGCAAGCAGTTTTATTGAATAAACTTTCAAAATTTAATTTAGTAATTGCCAGTGTGCATAAGTCTAATGCTAATGCTTGGAAAGACTATAGAATTGATAGAAAAGCAGATATTTTATTGCAGTCTATTGCATTGCAATCTAAAATTGTGGTTTCTGTTTTTGCAAATCCTTATAGTTTGAATTCTTTTATGTTTATTAATAATTTTGATGTGCTTTTACTTAGCTATCAGAATAGTAAAGTAGCACAAGAACAGAGTGCTCAAGCTATTTTTGGTGGTATTGGAATTAGCGGTAAAATACCAGTTACATCTAATCATTATGAAATAAATACAGGGTTTAAAACTGAACCTATTAGAATGAGATATGTGTCTCCTGAAGAAATAAATTTTAGATCAGATTTGCTTTATAAAATTGATAGTATTGCTGAAAATGCAATTGCTAATAAAGCTACACCTGGTTGTCAGATTTTAATCGCAAAAGATGGTGATATTTTTTTTAATAAATCTTACGGTTATCATACTTATGATGAAAAAATAGCCGTAAGTAATTCTGATATTTATGATTTAGCATCAATTACAAAAATTGGAGCAACTTTACCTGTTTTAATGCGCATGGTTGATAATGGTAGTATTGATTTAGATGAAAAAATAGGAGTTTATATGCCTCTTGATAGTTCTGATAAAAAGGATTTAATTATACGTGAGATTTTATCTCATCAGTCCAGACTATACCCTTGGATTCCGTTTTACAAACGAACTTTACAAAAGGACAGTATTTCTGGTATTATGAGTTTAAGAGATACTTTGTATAGTAAATTTGAATCAGAAGAATATCCTATTGAAGTTGCTGAGGGAATTTATCTTCACGCTCAATTTTCTGATTCAATTTTTCAGCAAATAAAAGAATCAGAATTATTAGAAGATAAAAATTATCGCTATTCTGATTTAGGATACTACTTTTTTAAGAAGTTGATTGAGTCGAAATATAAAAAGAAACTTAATAATATTGTTGCGGAACAATTTTATAAAGGGCTTGGAATGGAAAGTTTAGGATATTTACCTTTGGGTAGAATTAATCCAAATAGAATTGTTCCAACTGAATTTGATTATGAATTCAGAAGTCAGCTTTTAAAAGGGTATGTACATGATATGGGATCGGCTATGCAGGGTGGTGTTAGTGGTCATGCTGGACTTTTTTCTAATGCTAATGATTTAGCAAAATTGATGCAAATGTATTTGCAAAATGGAGTGTACGCAGGTGAACAATATTTATCAAAAGAAGTGGTAAAGGAATTTACAAAATGTCAATTTCCTAATAATGATAATAGGAGAGGAGCTGGATTTGATAAACCAGTTCTGGAGGGAGAAGAAGGTGGTACAACTTGCCAATACGTTTCATTATCAAGTTTTGGTCATAGTGGTTTTACTGGAACTTTGGCTTGGGCTGATCCATCAACTGATTTAGTTTATGTATTTTTATCAAATAGAATTCATCCTGATGCAAACAATAAGAAGTTATTAAATATGGATGTAAGAACTAATATTATGCAAATAATTTATGATAGTTTAAATGATTAAGAAACTTAAAATAGGCATTGTTTGTTACCCAACTTATGGTGGTAGTGGAGTAGTGGCTACCGAACTTGGGATTGCACTCGCTGAAAAAGGTCATGAGGTACATTTTATTTCTTATGATCAACCATTTAGACTTGATATTTTTTCAGAAAAAATTTATTATCATGAAGTAAGTGTCCCTGATTATCCACTTTTTGAATACGCACCTTATGAGCTTAATTTGACTTCAAAATTAGTAGATGTAGCTTTGCATGAAAAGTTAAATATCTTGCATGTTCATTATGCAATTCCACATGCTAGTGCAGCGGTTAATGCTAAGCAAATTTTAGCAACTCATGGTATTGATATTCCTATTGTAACTACTTTGCACGGTACAGATATCACACTTTTGGGTAAGGATAAATCATTTAAACCAGTTATTGAATATGCAATAAATATGTCAGATACTGTAACAGCTGTTTCTGAGGATTTAAAAAGTGAAACTTTAGAACATTTTAATATTAAAAATGAGATAAAGGCTATACCTAATTTTATTGACATGAGTTTATATCAGCAGGAAGATGATATGAAATTGCGAAATCGATTTGCAAAAAAGAATGAGTTTATCTTAACACATATTTCAAATTTTAGAAAAGTAAAAAGAGTGGAAGATGTTATCAAGATTTTTCATAAAGTTCAAAAAGAAGTTTCAGCAAAATTATTAATGATTGGGGATGGGCCTGAGCGCTTAAAGGCAGAGCAATTGTGCCGAAAATTAGGTATTTGTGATAAAGTGAAATTCCTAGGAAAGTTAAAGGTAATTGAAAAGATGCTTTCCATTACTGATATTTTTATTTTACCTTCAGAAAGAGAAAGTTTTGGTTTGGTTGCTTTGGAAGCTATGGCAAGTAAAGTGGCGGTAATATCGACTAATACTGGTGGTCTACCAGAAGTAAATATTGATGGTAAAACAGGTTATTTATCAGAAGTAGGGGATGTGAAAAAAATGGCAAATGACACTTTAAGGATACTGATAAATAATGAAAAGCTAAAGCTATTCAAAAAAAATGCTTTAGCACATGCGTATACTTTTGATTTGCCAAATATTTTACCACAATATGAAGCTGTTTATCAGGAACTTTCTTGCAAAATGAAATCATGAAAAAAATAGGATTAACTGGAGGAATTGGAGTAGGTAAAACCTTTGTTGCTAAGTTGTTTTCTCAAATGGGAATTCCTGTTTTTAATGCAGATGTTGAAGCGAAAAAATGCATGTCTTCAGATTTAAAATTAATTAATAATATCAAATTAATATTTGGTAATGATATTTATAGTGATGGGAAATTACAAAAAGAAATTTTAGCAAGTATTATTTTTTCTGATATTAAAAAACTTAAGGGTTTAAATGCATTAGTTCATCCATTTGTAAAGCAAAGTTTTTTAGATTGGTGTGAAAAGCAAGAGTCTGAATTAGTGTTTAAAGAAGCAGCCATTTTGTTTGAAAGCAATTCACATATAGGACTTGATAAAATAATCTGTGTAACTGCTCCTGAAAATATTAGGATTCAAAGAGTGGAACAAAGAGATAATGATTCAGTTAATCAAGTTAAAAGTAGAATTGAGAGCCAGATGAAACAATCAGAAAAAGAAAAATTATCTGATTACATAATTGTAAATGATGGAGTTGAATTAATATTACCTCAAGTTATTAAAATTATCAGTAAATTAAGTTAGTATCCCCTTTTCCATTACGGATAACTTTAGGGTAATTTTCAGTGCAATCAATAATAGTTGAATGTGTGCTATCTCCAAAACCTCCTGAAATAACCATATCTACTCTGTTTCCAAAATATTCATAAATTAACTCAGGATCTGTGCTGTTTTCAATTTCTATATCATCATCTTTTACTGATGTTGTAACTATTGGATTTCCTAGCTCTTTTACTATTTCTCTGGGAATATTATTATCTGGGATTCTTATTCCAATTTCTTTTTTCTTGTTTTTAAATAGCTTTGGAATGCTGCTATTTGCATTCAAAATATAAGTGTAAGGCCCTGGTAAAGTTTTTTTCATCAATTTATAAATTGATGTTCCCAAGTGTTTAGTAAAATCAGCAATATGGCTTAAATCATAACAGACAAATGCAAGGTTATGTTTTTTAATATCGATACCTTTTAATAGGCATAGTTTTTCCATTGCTTTTTTATTATTTACATCACAACCAAATCCATAAACAGTATCAGTTGGGTAAATAATTACACCTCCATCTTTAAGGCACTCTACAACTTTTTTTATTTGCCTTGGGTCTGGATTATCAGGATGAATTCTTAAGAACATTAGTTAAAGAAGTATTGAATTATTAAGTATAATATGGATAAATCTAGGAAAAGTAAAAAGCCAAATAATATAGGATTTGCGTCATACAGGTCTTTTAATTTTTCCCAAAAATCATTCATTATTTTTTGAGTTTAAGTAGGTTGTAAGATAAGAATACAAGAATAGCCCCTGCTATAATGCTTACCCAAATTGGCATTTCCCATTCTGATATTGTAATTTCCCATCCATAAAAAATTCTTATAAGCTGTGAAATTCCAGCGAGGAAAAGAACAATGGCAGTAGCAGTAATTATGTTATTTGATTTCATTTTAATAAATTTTTGTTATTCCCAATTATTTATATCTTTTTAATATGATAGTTGTAAATTCCCACATGTTGCGATAATTATTTCCACTACTAAAACACGAACAATCTTGTAAACAAAAATCATATTCTATTTTCCTTATTGCAGGATTGATGTTTTGGTATGAGATGATTAAAGATACTGTTTTTTTGTTAAAATTACTATTTTAATTCCAAAACAACAATATTTTCTACATGGTGTGTTTGCGGAAACATATCTACTGGCTGAATATGTGAAACTTTATATTTCTCATTCATCAAAGCTAAATCTCTTGCTTGTGTTGCTGAATTACAACTTACATATACAATTCGTTTTGCACTAATTTTAAGGATTTGCTCTACTACTTTTTTGTGCATTCCATCTCTTGGTGGGTCTGTAATGATTACATCAGGAGTTCCATTTTTTGAAATGAATTCATCTGTAAAAATCTCTTTCATGTCTCCAGTATAGAAAGTGCAGTTGTGAATATTGTTGCGTTCTGCATTTAAATAAGCTGCTTTTATTCCTTCGTCTACAGAGTCAATTCCAACAACTTTTTTAGCTGAATTAGCAACATATTGTGCTATAGTCCCTGTGCCTGTATAAAGGTCGTAAACTAAATCATCAGATGTAATATTTGCAAGTTCTTTTGTTTTGCGATACAATACCTTTGCTTGCTCGCTATTGGTTTGGAAAAAGGATTTCGCTCCAATTTTAAAGTAGAGTCCATCCATCTCTTCAATGATATGATCTTGTCCATTATAGCAAGTCACCTCTTGGTCGTACATGCTGTTGTTAGCTTTCTGGTTGATGATATACATTAAAGATGTAATTTCAGGGAAAGTAGTTTTAATGTATTCCATAATTAAATTGATGTTCTTGTTATCGTTTTCATAGAACTGAACTAAAACCATTATATCGTTTGTGGATGAAGTACGAATCATCAGGTTTCTTAACAGCCCTTTATGATGCCGAATATCAAAATAAGTAAGATTATTTTTATCAGCAAACTTTTTTACTGATAATCTGATTGCGTTGGAGGGTTCTTGTTGTAAATAGCAATTATTCAGATTTATTACTTTATCGAACATTCCAGGTACATGAAACCCACAAGCATCTTTGTCTTTTATATCTTCTTGTGATTGTATTTCTTCAATGGTAAGCCACCTTTTATTAGAGAAGGTGTATTCCATTTTATTTCTGTAAAAATACTCATTTTTGCTACCAATTATTTCTTGATGATTCGGCAGATCAATGCCTCCAATTCTTTTTAGGTTGTTAAGTACTTCATTTTGTTTAAAATTAAGTTGAGATTCGTATTTCATGTTTTGCCATTTGCAACCACCACAAGTTCCGAAATGTTCACATTTTGGTTCTGTTCTTTTTTCAGAATAAGAATGTATTTTTTCAATTCTAGCTTCCCAATATTTCTTTCTCCTTTTAAAAACAGTAATATCGCAAATATCTCCAGGTACTCCACCTTGTACAAATATAGTTCTTCCATCATGTTTGGCTACTGATTTTCCTTTACTTGCTGTATCAATAATTTCAATATTTTCTATTAAAATTGGCTGTCTTCTATTTTTTCCCATTTTGCAAAAATAAATTATATTAGCAAAAAAACATCAAAATTATTCAAACATCAATTTTCTATGAAATTTTTGAAAAATCGCTAACTTAATGAAAAAGGGATAAAAAATAAAAGTTTTTGATTTTAGTTTTTTTATGTTAATTTTAGTTTAAATTTTCAGCATCCATATTTAAATTGATTGATTTTGCACTTTTAGGATTGTATCATTGCTGTATTATTTTTAAAATAATTATGTTTTTGGGTGTTGTATTTATATTTTGTCACAATTATCTAAAAATAGTAACCGTAGTGGCTAACAAAGAAGTTTCGTATTTAGTTTTTTGTTAGTATAATAACTTTTTCTTTTGCAGTAGTTATTATGATTTATAATTTTCGTTTCATTAATTTTATTGTTAAGTGGGGCTTTAGGCAATAGTTTCTTATTGGTACCATCTTCTTTTTAAAAATAATTTTCGTTTCACTTAGTTTATAAAAGTGAGGTTTTTTTGATGGGCTAGTTATTTTTCAACCTACTTTTTTATTTCATAGCTGTATTTAATTTCTATGCATATATTTGCACTTTAATTATAAATGTAGTAAAAATGTTTAAGTCAAAAAAATATATAGAATTAGAAGATAAATATGGGGCGCATAATTATCACCCTTTACCTGTAGTTTTGGCAAAAGGAGAAGGAGTTTTTGTATGGGATGTTGAGGGGAAAAAATATTATGATTTTCTGTCATCTTATTCAGCAGTAAATCAGGGGCATTGTCATCCTAAAATTGTAGATGTACTTAAAAAACAAGCTGATACTTTAACGCTCACTTCTAGAGCTTTCTATAATAACGTATTAGGCCAATATGAACAATTTATAACAAAACTTTTCGGTTATGACAAGGTATTACCTATGAATACAGGTGTTGAAGGAGGAGAGACTGCTAATAAATTAGCACGAAAATGGGGTTATATGAAAAAAGGTATTTCAAAGAATAAAGCTAGAATTGTTTTTGCCAATGGAAATTTTTGGGGTAGAACACTTGCTGCAATTTCTAGTTCTGATGATCCTTCTTCTTATGAAGGTTTTGGTCCTTTTATGCCCGGATATGATTTGATTCCATATAATAATCTTGAAGCGCTAGAAAAAGAGCTTCAAGACTTTAATGTTTGTGCTTTTATGGTTGAGCCAATTCAAGGAGAAGCTGGTGTTGTTGTTCCAGATCAGGGTTATTTGGAAGGTGTAAGAAAATTGTGTGATAAATATAATGTTTTATTTATTGCTGATGAAGTCCAAACTGGTATTGCACGTACTGGTAAGATGCTTGCCTGTGATTATGAAGACGCACGTCCGGATATATTAATTCTTGGTAAAGCTATTTCTGGTGGAGTTTTTCCTGTTTCTGCCGTATTAGCTGATGATGAAATTATGCTCTGTATTAAGCCTGGAGAGCATGGTTCTACTTTTGGAGGCAATCCAATTGCTTGTAAAGTAGCTCAAGCTGCGCTTGAAGTAGTTATTGATGAAAATCTTGCTGAAAATGCATATAGACTAGGAAAGATATTTAGAAAAGAACTAAGAGATTTCGATAACGATATGATTACTCTTGTTAGAGGAAAGGGATTGCTTAATGCAATTATTATAAAACCTAAAAACGGCAAGGAGGCATGGGATGTATGTTTAAAGCTAAGAGACAATGGTTTGTTGGCAAAACCAACTCATGGAGATATTATTCGTTTTGCTCCTCCTCTATTAATTACAGAAGAACAATTAATGGAGTGTATTACTATTATTAAAAAAACTATTTTATCATTCTAAATGAAAATTAAAAAGCTATTAAGAGTTAAGTTTCTTCAAGAGTATATTGCTGTTTTTAAAGAAGATGGATTTAAAGGCGTATTAAGAAAAGGGGGTTGGAAGATTTTATTTTATTTCTTTATGTTTTATTTGATAAGAGATTCAATATTATATATTCTTATTCCTTATCTGGTAGTAAAAGGTTTTTTCTTTTAAAAATATGAAAGTAAAATTAGTTTGGAATTTTAGTGGAGAAGGTTCATTGAGAACTGCTGAACATCATTTAATTCATTTGAAAGAATATTGTAAAACTGAAAGTATTGATGTGTTTGAATTTGGTGCTGAAGAGAAGAATCAATTTTCATCTGATTCTTATATGATTGTAACAGATGATTTAGTAAATAAACTCAGAGGAATTTTAAAGCCACATCAAGGGTTTAAAATTTAATATAATGGATATAAAAGTTTTAGTTAAAGCTAATTTTTCTTCTCTATTTGAGAAAGCATTGCTAGATGAGGTGTCTATTGTTGCTCAGTTAAAAGAAGTTAAGAAGAACGACTATCTAATAGATATAGGTCAGGAAATGACTTTTATCCCTTTAATTATTACTGGTGCTATCAATGTTTTTAGAACTGATGATGATGGGGATGATTATATCTTGTATTTTATTGAAGGTGGAGATACTTGTGCAATGACATTAAATTGTTGCATGAAAGGAGCTAAAAGCGAGATTAAAGCTATTGCTGAAAGAGATTCTGAATTGTTACTTATACCAGTCCATAAGCTTGAGGACTGGTTGCATTATAAGAGTTGGAGGGCGTTTGTATTTGGTTCTTATAACAACCGTTTTGTAGAGATGTTAGAAGCAGTTGATTCATTGGCTTTTATGAATATGAATGACAGAATACTTAAATACCTTAAGAATAAAGTAATTGCAAATAAATCTGAATTTTTAAAAATTACTCATAATACCATTTCATTAGAATTAAATACATCTCGTGTTGTAGTGAGCAGAATTCTTAAAAAATTGGAGATAGATGGAAATATCAAACTTCATAGAAATCAAATTGAAATTCTTGATTTTTAACAGCTAAATTTACTCTGTAACAATTGTTACATTATATTTATTTTATTGTTCTTTTCTTTGCACTATCAAACTTAAAAATTAAATAAAATGTCAATATTAAAGAGACTTTTTGGAAGCAAGGTAACTGACTATAATCATTTGATAAAGGATGGTGCAATTTTAATTGATGTAAGAACTCCAGGAGAGTTTAATTCTGGACATATTAATGGCTCAACTAATGTTCCTTTAGATAAGATTAAATCCAAGATTAAAAAATTAGAGAATTTAAATAAGTCAGTTATTTTTTGTTGCGCTTCAGGCGTGAGAAGTGGGCAAGCTACTTCTTATGCAAAGTCAAGAGGTGTCAATGCTTATAACGGAGGAGGTTGGAGTAGTTTAAATAGAAAATTAAGCAGCTAATGCCTAAAAGAAAAGTTATGATAGTATTTGGATTGATTATTGGAGGAATATCAGGATATTTGTACTGGAAATATATTGGGTGCAATACAAGTACATGTGCTATAACTTCAGTATGCTATAAAAGTACTCTTTATGGTATGTTTATGGGAGGTGTAGTTTTTGATTTAATAAGAGATTTTTTAAAATAAATAATGATAAAAAAAATAATTTATAGTTTAGTAAGTTTTGTTTTTGTGTCCTGTTCATTAGGGCCAGTTGAAGCTCAAGTAGTTAATAATGTTGATGCTAAAGAATTTAGCAAACTAATTAATTCTGATGAAGGAATTATTTTAGATGTTAGAACTATTGATGAGGTAAATAAAGGGCATATTCAAGATGCAACAAATATTGATTTTTATGCATCTGATTTTACATCTAAATTGAATTTATTGCCAAAAGATATGCCTGTATATGTGTATTGTGCAAGCGGAGGAAGAAGCTCTAAAACTGTAGCTAAAATGAAAGAATTAGGTTTTTATAAAGTGTTTAATCTTATAGGAGGTTTCGGCGCCTGGAAATTAGCTGATTTTAAATTTGTTAAAACAAAAGACAAGGTTTTCAAAAAACAAGAATCTATTTCAGTTATTGAATTTTCTGATATTATAGAAAGTAATAATGTTGTTTTAGTTGATTTTAGTACGCAGTGGTGTGTTCCTTGTAAAAAGATGAAGCCAGTTATTGAAGAAATAAAAAAAGAGAATAAGGATGTAAAAATTGTTTTTATTGATGCTGATACTAATAAAGAGTTAGTGAGAAAATACAAAGTAAGAGGGGTGCCTGTTTTTATTATATTTAAAGATGGTATTGAGAAATTCAGGCATGTTGGTACGATTGATAAAAAAGAGTTGTTAAATAAAATTAAATTGTAGTAAAAGCTACTATTTTATATGTTCAAGTTTTCTTCTATTTTGTTACAAATATTACAATATAGAATTAAATAGTTTGTTAATTTGTATCATAAATAATTTTAAAAAAAAGAAAAATGAATTTACAAGATTTAATTAATGATCCTGCAATTACAATTGTGGACGTTAGAACTCCAGGTGAGTTTATGGGAGGTAATGTTTCAGGTTCTGTTAATGTTCCTTTGGATGAGTTAGTTGATAGAATTGAAGAGCTTAAAGCATTGCAGCCTATGGTAATGTGTTGTGAGTCTGGAAACAGAAGTGGACAAGCAGTTTCATACCTTTCATCAAATGGTTTTGAAAAAGTATATAATGGAGGAGGATGGATGAGTGTTGATTTGCAAAGATTATAATTAGTTCATATGGAAGCACTTAATTTATATGGATTTGTTGGGGCACTTGTTATTGGAACTGTTTTGGGATTAACTGGTGGTGGTGGGTCTATATTAACGGTACCAGTTTTGGTATATTTATTAAGTGTAAGTCCGGTTACGGCTACTGCATATTCCTTATTTATTGTAGGCAGTACAGCTTTAGTTGGAACGATAAGAAATGCACAAAAAGGTATGATTGAATATAAAGTGGGTATAGTTTTTGCTATACCTTCTTTTATTTCAGTATTTTTAACAAGAAAATTAATTGTCCCTTCAATTCCTGAAGTAGTACTTAATTTGGATAGTTTTATCATTACAAAGGATATGCTAGTTATGATTTTCTTTGCAGTTATCATGTTGGCAGCATCTATTAGTATGTTAAGAGAACGGAATGTAGCAGTATTGAATAAAGATGTGCATTTTAATTATCCTTTAATTATTATCGAAGGTTTAGTTATAGGTCTTTTAACTGGTTTAGTTGGTGCAGGTGGAGGTTTTTTAATTATTCCAGCATTAGTATTATTTGCTAACTTACCAATAAAAAAGGCAGTAGCTACTTCATTAATGATTATTGCAATAAAATCATTAATTGGATTTTTAGGAGATATAGGCAATATTGATATTGCTTGGGACTTCCTTCTTACTTTTGCGGGACTTTCAATGATTGGAATTATTTTAGGTATTTACTTAAATAATTTTATTGACGGCAAAAAATTAAAAAAAGGCTTTGGCTGGTTTGTGTTAGCAACGGCAATATATATATTATTAAAAGAGTTAATTTAAAATGAAAGTAGAACAAATTTATACAAACTGTTTAGCGCAAGGGTCTTATTATATTGAAAGTAACGGAGATGCTGTTGTTATTGACCCTCTACGTGAGGTAGGAACTTATATCACTATGGCTGCTGATAGGGGAGCAAAAATTAAATATGTTTTTGAAACACATTTTCATGCTGATTTTGTAAGTGGTCATTTAACATTGGCTCAGCAAACAGGAGCAGAAATTGTATTTGGACCAACTGCTAAACCTAATTTTAATTGTTTAGTTGCAGAAGATAATCAAGAGTTTAAAATAGGTGATGTAACTATAAAATTACTACATACACCTGGGCATACTATGGAAAGTTCTTCTTATTTACTTATTGATGAAAATGGAAAAGAGGTTTCCTTGTTTTCAGGAGATACTTTGTTTCTAGGGGATGTAGGTAGGCCTGATTTAGCACAGAAATCTGATTTAACTCAAGAGGATTTAGCTGGAATGTTATTTGATAGTTTAAGGACTAGAATTATGACTTTACCGGATGAGGTAATTGTGTATCCTGGGCATGGTGCTGGTTCTGCTTGTGGAAAAAATATGAGCAAGGAAACAATCGGCTCAATTGGTTATGAAAAAGTAAATAACTATGCTTTGCGTCCAGATATGACTAAGCAAGAATTTATACAAGAAGTAACAGAAGGAATCTTACCTCCACCAGCTTATTTCCCTGAAAATGTAACGTTAAACAAACTAGGGTATAACCCTAAAAATGATAATATTGTTAAAGCAAATATTTCCCTTTCAGTTGAGGAGTTTAAAAAAAAATCAATACAATCAGGTGTTATTATTTTAGATGTAAGAAGTGCTGCAGATTTTGTAAAAGGTTTTATTCCAAATTCTATTTTTATTGGCATTGATGGTGGCTTTGCTCCTTGGGTTGGCACAATTATCAAACAAGTAGCAACCCCAATTTTATTAGTATGTGATAAAAATAGATTGGAAGAAGTTGCTACTCGTTTATCTCGTGTAGGTTTTGATAATGTGTTGGGGCATCTAAATGGTGGTATTCAAGTTTGGGAACAAGATGATTTAGCAACTATATCGTCTATATCAGCTAAATATTTTGATGAAATTTACCAAGCAGATAATGTGATTGATATTATTGATGTAAGAAAAGAAGCTGAATATAAAAGCCGGCATATTATCTCTGCGGTACTTAATCCACTAGGTGATTTGGAAAATAAAAAACTAAATTCTACTTCTGAAAATTTTGTACATTGTGCAGGAGGGTATCGTTCTGTTATTGCTTGTTCACTCTTAAAAAGAGAGGGAATTCATAATGTTACTAATATTGAGGGTGGTTTTGCCGCGATTAAAAAAACTCAACTTCCTTTATCTGTAGAATTATGTCCTTCAACTTTATAAAATGAGTAAAAAACATTGGGACAATATTTATGCTACCAAGGCAATGGAAGAGGTTTCTTGGTTTCAGCAGGTACCACAGACTTCTCTTGCTTTAATAGCATCATTAAGATTAAAAAAGGATGCATCTATTATTGATATTGGTGGAGGAGATGGTTTTTTAGTTGATCATTTACTTAAGTTAGGTTATATCGATATTACTGTGTTGGATATTTCAACGAATGCAATTAAAAGAGCACAAGAAAGACTTGGAAAGGATTCAAATAAAGTAAAGTGGATTGTTTCTGATATAACTGAATTTGAGCCAATAGATAAATATGATATTTGGCATGATAGAGCAGTATTTCATTTTCTAACAAATGAGAAAGATAAAAATAAATATAACAAACTAGTGGATTATGCTATTTCTGATTATATGTTGTTAGCTACCTTCTCAGAAGATGGTCCAAATAAATGTAGTGGTTTGGAAATTTGCAAATATTCTGAATTAGATTTGAAAAAACAATTTAAAGGGTCTTTTACTGTTATTGATTCTTTTAAGAAAGTTCATTTTACCCCTTTTAATACTAATCAAAATTTTACTATTTCAATATTTAAAAGAGATAGAATAGATAAGATTTAAAAGCAAGATGTTTTAAATTGTTTAAATTGTTGTATATTTGTAATTGAAATGAAATGGATTATACAAAATATCATCTTTATACCTATGGCAATATTTATTATGCTTTTGTCAATGGGTTTGAATATTTCAAAAATGAAATGTGCAGAAGGCGGTGCTGTTTATTTAGGAACTGAAGTTCCTTCTTGTAGCCAAGAAAAAGAAGTTCAGTGTGAACAGGTGCAGAAGAAAGTAACATGCTGTATGTTAGAGATTGAAAAAGCTTGCTGCCCGGAAACAGAAGATAAATCTTGTGCTAGCGAAACAGAATTAGTGCATTTTGATTTTGAAACCATTATTTCTTTTTCTAAGTATGATTTTTCACTCTTAGTACACCCGATAATTAATATTATTTGTTCTGATGTATTTTCTATCTCAAAAATTTCAAATAATTTTCAAAGTGGCATACCTCCACCAAAGCTAAATAAACCTGTTTTATCTCAGATACAGTCATTTTTATTATAAGATATTATTCAGTAAACAAACTGAATAATAATCTAAATATTAAAAAATGAAGAAGATACTATTGATTGCAATAGTGCTTATTGCAACAACAAATACAAAAGCACAAGAAAAAAAAATAAAAGGGAGAGTTGTAGAGCAACTTCAAGATGGTAGTGAGGTTAGTATTCCTGGAGCTAATGTGTATTGGGAAGGGACCACAATAGGTGTTGCTACAAACTCAGAAGGTTACTACTTAATCCCTTCTCCTGAAAAATATCCATCAACTATGGTTGTTAGTTATGTGGGTTACCAAGCTTACAGCCAAGAAATAACTGAATGGAGTCATTATCATATTTACCTAAAACCATCAGTAGAACTAGGTGAAGTAAAAGTTAAGGGTAAGGTAAATACTACTAAGTTTTCTACTATAAACACAATAAATATGCAAACGCTTTCAACTGGAGAGTTAGAGAAAGCAGCTTGTTGTAATTTATCAGAAAGTTTTAGTACAAATGCAACAGTTGATGTAACTTTTACTGATGCGGTAAGTGGGGCTAAAAAAATTCAAATGTTAGGTTTGGATGGTGCTTATACTCAGATAACCCAAGAAAACATGCCTTTAATAAGAGGGATTTCCTCTTCTTATGGTTTGAGTTATGTACCGGGTACTTGGATAGAGTCTATTCAGATTATAAAGGGAAGTGGTTCAGTTGTAAATGGTTTTGAATCCTTTGCAGGACAGATTAATTTAGAGTACTATAAACCGCAAACAGCACCAAAATTATTTTGGAATGCTTACACAAACTCAGAAGGTAAGCTTGAAAATAATTTATTATTTGCTAAAAAATCAGGGAAATGGACAAGTAATTTATTTACGCATATTTCTTATTTTGATAGAGAAGTTGATAATCCCAATCCCAAGAATGGTATTAGGGATGGTTTTTTAGATATGCCAAAAACTAAACAGATAAATGTGCTGAACAGATGGGACTATGCAAGTGCAAAATATCATATTGGCCTTACAGGAAGGGCTTTGGTAGAAGATAGGATTGGAGGAACTAAAGAAGATGTTACTAATCCTTTTGAAGTAAATATTCATAATGATTTGATAGAGTTTACTTCAAAAACAGGAGCGATATTACCTAGTACTCCTGGTAAAAGTATGGGACTTCAAACTTCCTTCAGAAGACATAATCAAACAGCTATTTTTGGTAAAAACGATTACAAAGGGTTGCAAGAAAGCGCTTACTTTAATTTTATAAGACAGACTTATATAGCTACTACAAATCATAAATTAAAGTATGGTATTAGTAATTATACTGATAGATATACTGAGAGTTTTTCTGATAGTGTTAATGTTTTGTTTTCTGATAGAATCAGAACTGATTTAGTGAGTGGATTCTTCTCAGAATATGCATATAAGTGGGGTGAGAGTTTTAATTTAGTTGCAGGTTTAAGGGGTGATTATTACAACAAAACGGAAGAAGTAAATTACTTACCAAGATTAAATATGAAGTACAATCCATCAGAGAGTACTGCAATTCGTTTCTCGGCAGGTAAAGCATTCAGGATAGCTAATGTACTTGTTGAAAATGCATCTTTTTTAGCATCTTCAAGAACTATTGAAATTGCAAATGATTTAAAGCCAGAGATTGCATGGAATTATGGTGCGAATTTAACTCATTGCTTTAAGCTGTTTGGTAGAGAAGGAACATTTAATGCTGATGCATATAGAACAGAATTTGAAAATAAAATAGTTGTTGATATAGAGACTCCTGGCGAGTTATCCTTTTCTAATTTAGAGGGTACATCTTATGCTAATAGTATGCAGTTTGATCTGGCATATGAATTATTCGATCGTTTTGATGTTAAGATAGCTTACAAGATTAATGATGTTAGAACTACTTTTGGAGGGGATGATAAAACAGCACCATTAACACCTAAGAATAGAGGATTGTTTAATATCTCATACGCTACTAACTTTGATAAATGGGTGTTTGATATAACTGCAAATTATGTTGGGAAAAGTAGAGTTCCTCTTCATGAAGTTGAAAATCAAATTCAAGTTGATGAGGATTTTTCAGATCCTTTTTATTTGTATAATGCCCAAGTAACAAAAAAGTTCCGTAAGTTTGATGTGTATTTAGGAGGGGAGAATTTATTAAGCGAGATGCAAGAAAATCCAATAATTGATGCTGAAAATCCTAATTCAAAAGTGTTTGATGCATCATTGATTTATGCTCCAGTTATGGGTAGAGTAATTTATGCAGGGCTTAGATATAAAATTAAATAATAATTAAAGAAATAATAAATTGAAGAAACTAATCATTGCCTTATTCAGCATTCTAACAATAAATGCTTGGGCACAAAAAGAAACAGTAGAAATTCTAACCTCTGCATCTTGTTTTGAGGGGTTGTGTTGTAAAGAAAGAATAGAAGAAGAAATGCAATTTACAAGAGGAGTAACAGCAGTAGATCTTGATATTGAGAGCCAAGTACTTACAGTTACTTTCAAGACAAAGAAAACAGATGCTGATAAGTTAAGAAAAGTAATTTCCTTACTTGGTTATAATGCAGATGATGTAAAGGCAAATAAGAAAGCACATGATAATTTACCTTCATGTTGTCAGCACCTTGAATTTAAAGAAGAAGAATAACAAAAATAAATTATGAAAAAAATAAAGAATGTACTTTTACTAGTTTGCCTTGCATTTTTTTCTTTTACAGTTGCTGCTGAAAAACCTAAATACCAAAAGGAAGACTTTAAAGTTTGGGGAAAATGCGAGATGTGTAAAACAACCATTGAAAATGCAGTAAAATCTATTGATGGTATTAAAACAGCCAGATGGAATGTAGTTAATGGAAAAATGAAAGTTAAGTTTAATCCAGAACTTACTAATTTGGATGACATACACAAAGCCATAGCTTTAGTAGGTTATGATACTGAATTATATAAAGCAACTGATGAAAGTTATAATAACCTACATTTTTGTTGCAAATACGAACGACCAATAGAAAAAGAATAAACCTATGAAAAAATATATTTTAAAAAGTTTACTTGTGCTATTTGTAGCCAATATTTCATTTGCACAAACTACTGCTACTGATTTTATAACTAATGATTGTAATGGGATTACACATAACTTATTTGACTCCCTTGATGCAGGAAATGTAATTGTTATTTGTTGGGTAATGCCATGCTCTCCATGTGCTACATATGCAGGATATGCATCTGATGCTGTTCAGTCTTTTGCAACAAGTCATCCAGGTAGAGTAAAATACTATTTAGCTGACGATTATGCAAATAATACATGTTCATACTTGTCAGGATGGGCTTCAAACTATAATATTGCAACTGATGCTTTTTTCTCAACTACTGATTTAGATATGCTTGATTATGGAACAGTAGGGATGCCAAAAGTGGTTGTTTTAGGAAAAAATACGCACACAATATATTACAATGAAAACGACAATAAAACTACCCAAATTGGAGTAGAAAATGCAATAACACTTGCTCTTACTTCTTCAACTGGAATTGATGAGCAGGCAGAAAATAATTTAAACTTGACAGCTTATCCTAATCCTACAACTGGGACAATTAATGTAGAGTACAACAGCCAAACTCCTGTTCAGTTTGATGTAATTAACATGTTAGGCGAAAATGTATTGAGCCAAAACACTGACAATACTAAAAACACTACTATAGATGTAAGTAAACTAACCAAAGGATTGTATTTCTTACAGATGACTACAGACTCAAAAACAACAAGCCTTAAATTCACTTTGAATAAATAATCAATATGCGTTTAATTGTTCTAGCTAGTTTCAGCTTATTATTTCAAAATTTTACTTTTTCACAAGGATGCTGCTCTGGAGGGGGAAGCAACCCTATTGCAGGAGGAACTGCTACTGGAGTATTGCAGCAGTATCAAATGGAAGTATCTCTAAATTATCAAGTTAATCAATCTAATAAATTCTTTGAAGGAGCAGAAGAAGTAGAACAAGAAGGAATTTATGATGAGCTAAGTAGTAAATACCTATTTTTAAGAACAGATTATGGAATCAATAAAAAGTTAACTCTTTCACTAGCTACAGGATATCACTTAAATAAAACTTTAAGTTATAAAGGCCAAGACACAAGTGCTAGCTCATCAGGATTGGGGGACCTAATTATCTTCCCAAGGTATGACATCTACAATGAAAATAACGGGAATATACGAACAGAAGTTACTTTAGGTTTTGGGGTTAAATTACCTATTGGTTCACATACAGACACTATGGAGATACGAACTGATATTTGGGAATTAATACCACCAACTATTCAGCTTTCTACTGGTGGAACAGACTTAATGTTTTACTCTTTTTTTTTGAGAGAGTATAAAAAACAAAAAATTAGACTTTTTGCAAACTCGTTATACATAAGAAAAGGATATAACTCTTTGGATGAGAAATTTGGGGATTACGCAAGTTTATCCTTATTTGTGAGCAAAACAGTTTTCAGAAAATGGGGAGTAACCACACAATTAAAAGGAGAAAGTATTGGTCAGTTGCAAGTAAAGCAATCTAAACTACTTGAATTTGTTCTTTCAAATGAATATGAGGCCACTACCTTACTTGAAAAACAAAAGGCAACAGGAGGAAAAAAATTGATTTTTATACCACAAATAAGTTATTCTAAAAATAACTTTACATTTTTCGCTACAAGTGAAATCCCACTTTATCAAGACCTAAATGGCGTGCAATTTGCCTCACAGAACCAATTTACTTGTGGTATCAATTATCGTTTTCTAACAAAAAAATGTGAAGATCCACCTTTAAACTAATTACTTTACTGTATTAATTTTTTAAGGATATCAATTGCTGATTCTGCAATAATACTTCCTGGTCCAAAAACATTGCTTACCCCAGATTTAAAGAGAAAGTTATGGTCATGCTGAGGAATTACTCCTCCAACAATTACTAAAATATCTTCACGACCTTGTTTTTTTAATGCAGCAATAACTTGTGGTACTAATGTTTTGTGTCCTGCTGCTAATGATGAAATCCCTAAAATATGAACATCATTTTCAACTGCTTGTTTTGCAACCTCTTCTGGTGTTTGGAATAAAGGCCCAACATCTACATCAAACCCAATATCAGCAAAAGAAGTAGCTACTACTTTTGCCCCTCTATCATGCCCATCTTGCCCCATTTTCGCAATCATTATTCTAGGTCTTCTTCCTTTTTGTTCAGCAAATTTATCTGATAATGCTAAAGCCTTTTTAAAAGTGTTATTGTTTTGTATTTCCATTTTATATACTCCTGATATTGTTTGGTTTTTTGCAGTGTATCTTCCAAAGCTAACTTCTAATGCATCTGAGATTTCTCCTAGTGTAGCTCTGTTTTCTGCTGCAACTACTGCAAGCTCAAGTAGATTAGCATTAGTATTGTTGCAAGCAGCCGTAAGTTCGTTTAAGGCAGTCTTTACTTTTTTAGTGTTCCTTGTGCCTTTAATGTTATTTAGTCTATTAATTTGTGATTTTCTAACAGCAGTGTTATCTACTTCTAGGAATTCTAAATTACTATCCTCATTTGCTAATTTATTAGTATTTACACCAACAATAGTATCTTTTCCGCTATCAATTCTAGCTTGTTTTCTTGCAGCTGATTGTTCAATTCTCATTTTTGGAATTCCAGTTTCTATAGCTTTAGCCATACCTCCCAGTTCTTCTATTTCTTGTATGTGTTTCCAAGCTTTTTGTGAAATTTCTTCTGTAAGTTTTTCTACATAGTAAGATCCTCCCCATGGATCAACAGTAGCTGTAATTCCTGTTTCTTTTTGAAGGTATATTTGAGTGTCTCTAGCAATTTTAGCAGAGAAATCAGTTGGTAAAGCTATTGCTTCATCTAGTGCATTGGTGTGCAAACTTTGTGTACCTCCCATTGCTGCAGCCATTGCTTCAACACAAGTTCTTGTAATATTATTAAAAGGATCTTGTTCAATTAAGCTCCACCCACTTGTTTGGCAATGAGTTCTTAGTGCTAATGATTTTGAGTTTTTTGGTTTAAACTCAGCAACTATTTTTGCCCATAACATTCTTGCAGCACGCATTTTAGCAATCTCCATAAAATGATTCATTCCTATGCCCCAAAAGAATGATATTCTGGGTGCAAATGAATCAATATCCATTCCTGCTGAAATTCCTGTTTTTATGTATTCTAATCCGTCAGCAAGAGTGTATGCAAGTTCAATATCAGCAGTAGCACCTGCTTCTTGCATATGATAACCTGAAATTGAAATACTGTTAAATTTTGGCATGTTTTTTGAAGTGTATTCAAAAATATCTGAAATTATTCTCATGGATTGTTTAGGTGGATAGATGTAAGTATTCCTTACCATAAACTCCTTTAAAATATCATTCTGAATTGTTCCAGATAGTTGACCTAAACTGACTCCTTGTTCTTTTGCTGCTACTATGTAAAATGCTAGTATAGGTAAAACTGCTCCATTCATAGTCATGGATACAGACATTTTATCCAATGGTATTTTGTTAAATAAAATCTTCATATCCTCAACCGAATCAATCGCTACCCCAGCCATACCAACATCTCCAATTACTCTTTCATGATCAGAATCATATCCTCTGTGTGTTGCTAAATCAAAGGCAACAGAAAGTCCTTTTTGTCCGGCAGCTAAATTTTTCCTATAAAACTCATTTGATTTTTCAGCAGTAGAAAAGCCAGCATATTGTCTTATTGTCCAAGGTCTCATTACATACATAGTTGAATAGGGACCTCTTAAGTTTGGAGCAATTCCTGCAACAAAATTTAAATGCTCTGTTGCTGAAATATCTTCTTTAGTATAAGAGTTCTTTATCTCAATCTGTTCAGGGCTTAACCATTTTTTTATATAGAATTTTTCTGTTTTTGAAACGGTTTTTATTTCAAAATCTTTTAATAATTCTGCAACTAAATAGTCAATATAATATGCTCCTTTTGATGGGTCTTTTACTTTGTCTAAATAGCTTTCTTTCCTAAGAATTGTCTGCTGGTTTCTTGCAATTCTTTCTGAGAATTCTGTTGGGTTTTCAAAGCTTTGATTGTAAGAGTTAATCATAATTGCATCAGCACCTCCAAAAACAGCTGACATGCACTCTGTAGTGCTCCTTAAAATGTTGTTGTATGGAAATGCATCTTCTTTGTTCTTTAAAGTTGTACTGCAAAAAATAAATGGAATGGATCTAGTTTTTTGCTCCCAAACTATTCTAAATGCTTTGATTTTAGCAATTTCTAAGAAGTAACTACTTCCTATTTCAAAATGGAATTGATTAATTTTGTCGCTTTTGATTCCTTGCTCTAAAGCATTTAAAATTTGTTGCTTTGTAGTTTCTCCTATGGCAAAAATTGTATCTAGGTAGCTTGGAATTGATACATTAGTTTTTCCATGAAATGATCCAATCGTCTCTTTTCCTTTTACAAATTCTTTCCATTTTTTTGGAAAGTCATCTGAATAGTTTTTGAAATCAATTCTGATATGCTTAATCTCAATATCTTTCAATAAAACAGCAAGATTGTTTGGGTTTGAAAAGCAGATTCCACTTACATCATTATTCAGGGCTTCTAATGCTCTTTTATTTCCTTGAGTAGCATTAGTTGCATCAATAAGCTGGTATGCTTCCCATTTTTCAGGAAAAGTACAATTATATGTATCTATATTTTCATCCTTATGATTGATAGGGTCTATTGCAATACAATCATTTTCTGATTTTAATTTTTTAGTATAATCAGCTCCTTTTAAATCTTTGATTATTTTTTCTTTCCACTGCTCTTTGCTTACAGCTTCAAATGCTGAAAATAATTTAGTCATTTGTTTTGTCTCTTAAAATAAAAACTTCTTCATTATCCTTTTTCATTAAAAACTTTTCTCTTGCAAATTTTTCTTGTTGTTCAGCAGTGTTTTTAAGGTTGTAAAGCTCTGTGCTGTCTTTTTTGATCTGTGTTGTATAGTAGTTTTTCTGATTTTCTAATTCCTCCACTTCTTTTTGCAATTGATTTTGTTTTATTAAATTGTAATCATCTAAAAAAATAATCCAGAAGATAAAGAATAATATGGTAAGTATGTATTTATTTCTTAAAGGTTTAGGAATCCTTTCGTAATATTTTTTTACTCTTTTCATTTTTGCAAAGATATATAAAAAAAGAGCCTCAACTGAGGCTCTTTTAAATTGTTAGTTTTGGTACTGTCATTACATTTAATTCATTAGAAAAATTGCTGGCTTTTTATTAATATTTATTTTCTCTTGCTTCCATTCTTCAATAGTTTTTGTTTTAATATTTTCAGAAGGTAGTGTAATATCACTAGCAATACAAAGCTTTGTATTGTTGCTGCAAACTTTAATAATTGCATCAAATAATTGATGATTCCTATATGGAGTTTCCATAAAAATTTGAGTTTGGCCTGTTTTTTTTGTAAGTGATTCCAAATACTTTAAAGCTCTTCTTCGGTCAGATTTATCAATCGGCAAATATCCTGTAAAAGCAAAGTTTTGTCCATTCATACCAGAAGCCATAAGTGCTAATAATATTGAAGAAGGACCTACAAATGGCACTACATTAATCTGAAAATTGTGCGCGTATTCTACAATTTTTGATCCAGGATCAGCTATACAAGGTAGGCCAGATTCAGAAAGTAGACCTACATTTTTTCCTGATAAAATATGTGGTAAAAAGTCTTTCTCTAGGCTTAAAGTATCATGCTTCCCATAAGAATAAAATGTTGTGGCATCAATGTCTTTTTCTCTGTAAATATTTTTGATGAACCTTCTAGCTGTTCTTAGGTTCTCAACAATAAAAATATCTATTTCTTTTATAGATTTGAGTATAGTAGAAGGCAGAGTTGTCTCTTCAGTCCCTTTACCAAGTATTGTTGGGATTAAGTAAAGTTGTCCTTTATTCAATTTGAGTAATAATTTTATTACATGCTGTATCTAGCATATTATATACTATGTGAAATCCGTTATCACCTCCATAGTAAGGATCAGGAACTGAATCAAAAGATTCTGGATTTATCTCGTTTAAAATCATTCGTATTTTATCCCTCTCTTTTTGATTTTCTGCAAGAGAAGTTAGGTGTGCGAAATTATTGGTATCCATTGTATAAATAATATCAAACTCATCAAAATCAGCTCTACTAAATTGTCTCGCTTTTTGGTTGCTTATATCTATTTTATACTTATTTGCTATTTTAATTGATCTTTCATCTGGCAATTTTCCGATATGGTATCCTGCTGTTCCTGCAGAATCAACAGTTACATCTAGGTGTTGTGTTTTATACGCTAAGATTCCTTCAGCTAGTGGTGATCGGCAGATGTTTCCCAGGCAAACCATTAAAATTTTCATGATTTTAAGAAAGTGTTAATTTCTTCTGAATATCAGCAATGTATCCTTTAAATCTTTTGTCAGTATCCGCAAGATTATTTACTGTTTTACAAGCATGGAGTACAGTGGCATGATCTTTGTTTCCGCAATGTTTGCCAATCATAGCTAATGAACTTTTTGTCATTTGCTTAGAAAAATACATGGCTAATTGACGGCACTGAACAATTTCTCTTTTTCTAGTTTTTGATTTCATTATCTCAATAGGAATATCAAAATAATCACAAACTACTTTTTGGATGAAGTCAATAGATACTTCTCTTACTGTATTTCTTACAAATTTATCTAGCATGTTTTTTGCTAAATCAATTGTAATTTCTTTTTTGTTTAAAGATGATTGAGCTAGAAGAGAAATTAAAGCACCTTCTAATTCTCTTACATTTGAAGTGATAGAGTATGCAATATATTCCACTACTTCATAAGGTATATCAATTCCATCTTTCTTTATTTTCTTCATTAAAATTGCAAGTCTAGTTTCAAGCTCTGGTGATTGTAAGTCAGCAGAAAGACCCCATTTGAAACGAGATAATAACCTTTGTTCCATTCCTACTATATCAACAGGAGCTTTATCAGAAGTTAAAATGAGTTGCTTTTTATTTTGATGTAAATGATTGAAGATATGGAAGAAAACATCTTGAGTTTTCTCTTTTCCGCAAAGGAATTGCACATCATCAATAATTAAAACATCAATAGATTGATAGAAATGAACAAAATCGTTCTTCTTGTTGTCCATTATTGCATCTACAAATTGAGTTTGAAATTTATCAGCTGAAACATATAAAACAGTTTTATCAGGATGATTATTTTTTACTTCAATACCAATTGCGTTAGCTAAATGTGTTTTTCCTAATCCTCCACTTCCGTAAATAAATAATGGGTTGAATGATGTTCCTCCGGGGTTTTGCGAAACTGCAAATCCTGCTGAACGAGCTAATCTATTGCATTCTCCTTCGACATATGCTTCAAAAGTATAGGATTCGTTAAGTTGGGGATTAATATTTATTTTTTGTAAACCAGGAATGATGAATGGATTTCTAATTGAAGAGCCACTACCCATATCCATAGGCATACTTACTGGATTGTTTGTTACAGTTGCTTGTCCACTACTAGGTATCTTAGTTATGTAAGGTTTTTTAGTTCCAGGAGTATCAAGTAAAATGTTGTATTCTAATTTCGCGTCCTTACCTAATTCTCTTTTAATAGTTTTCTTTATAAGAGTGATGTAGTTTTTCTCTAACCATTCGTAAAAGAATTGACTGGGTACTTGAATGGTAAGTATCTTTTCGTTTAGTGCAACAGCTTTAATTGGTTTAAACCAAGTCTTAAAGTTCTGTACACTTACATTATCGCTAATTACTTTTAGGCAGTTATTCCATATTTCTTGATAACTTTTTTCTTGCATTTTTTGGTTCTGGTTAAGCGATTGATAAATCGGTTATTAGTCTTTCTTTTAGTTTTGTTGATAGCAAATATGAAGAAGTTATTGTTAATATAAAAGAAAATCAAC
The DNA here is from genome assembly GCA_905478765.1 of uncultured Flavobacteriales bacterium. GTDB lineage: Bacteria > Bacteroidota > Bacteroidia > Flavobacteriales > BACL11 > UWMA-0277. Next base: position 92,591 of record CAJQJY010000006.1, on the reverse strand, counting down.
ACTTGAATTTAAAGTTTTTTTTACAGGTATATTCTGCTAGATAAGGGTAATTATTAAAAACTCCTTAAATACCCTTTTTTATACTCTTTTTTGAACTATTTTTTACAAATATTGACCTGCCTATAACTTTTTTTTCACCACCTTTTTGGCTAAAATGAAAATCCACTTTGCCAATGTTAATTCCTGCCCAACCAACTTGGTTGATAATCACCTCTTTTCTGTCTAAATTAAGCATGTTTACAGGTTCTTTAAGGAAGGTATGAGTATGTCCTCCTATAATCAAATCAATATCATGACTTTGAGTAGCCAAAACCATATCAGAAACCTTTTCATTCTCGTACTTAAATCCTAAATGTGAGAGGCAAATTACTAAATCACATTTTTCTTCTTTTTTTAAAAGTGTAGCGTATTTGTTGGCTGTTTCAATTGGATCTTTATATATAGTGTTTCCGTAAAGTTCCTTAGGAACTAATCCATCTAATTCTATTCCAATTCCAAAAACTCCAATTTTTATTTCCCCTTTATTAAATATTTTGTAAGGTTTAAATTTATCTTTTAGTATTGTGTCATTAAAATCATAGTTTGCAATTAGGAAAGGGAAATTAGCATGAGGTAATTGTTTTGCTAAACCTTCAAGTCCGTTATCAAAATCATGATTTCCAATGGTAACAGCATCATATTTCATTTTACTCATTAGTTTGAACTCTAATTCTCCTGCATAGAAATTAAAATATGGTGTGCCTTGAAAAATATCTCCTGCATCTAATAAAAGAACATGAGTTTCTTTCTCTCTTATGCTGTTTATTAAGCCAGCTCTTTGAGCCATTCCACCTAATCCTTTGTTTTTTCCACTTGTAAAGGGTTGAATGTGACTGTGCATATCATTGGTGTGTAAGATAGTGATTTTTACATCTCCTTTTTTTGCAAATGATAATTGAGGAACTAATGAGAGTCCAAGAATCCCTAATCCACTTTGTTTTATGAAACGTCTTCTATTTCTCATTTTCAGTAAAGATTAGTCTGTTATCTAATTTTGAACTTATAGTGTCAGATTTTCGGCAATGGTCAATAATTGCATCTCTCAATTTTACACCAACTTTATCTTGCTCTTTATCCTTAAAAAACCACATTTTATCTCCACCATTTGCAAGGTAATCTGAAGTTAGTATTCTTATCTTATTTTCTTTATTGAAATCGAAAAAATGACCTAATTTAGTCACTTCTTGAATGTCATATCCTTTTGATGAAGCTATAAGTGTCATGCCTGAAAAAGGTTCTCCACCTCTTTTAGTAATATAGTCTACAAGTATTTTAAAGGATTCGATATCTAGCTCTAAAACAACTAATTCGTTTTCAAAAGGCATTAATGAGTATACATCACCTATAGTTATATTCCCTTTTGGAAGGGATGATCGCAAACCTCCATTGTTCATAACACACACATGAGCATCCGCATAATTTAAACATAAATCAGTAACAAAGTTGCCGAGCAAACTTTCTGGCTTTCCTTTTTTCATTTCCATTTCTGATACGCAAAGTACTTCACTCATTTGAGATTCAATGCCATTTTGGTAAGGTTTGATTATAGTTAAGATTGTACTGTCAACTGGAAATTGCACCTCAATTACTTCATCATTATACAATTGTAAATTGTAGCTAGGAGAACAAGCAATAACAATTATTGCTAACGTATATATAGTGTAGTTTTTTAATTTCATTGAGATACAATATTACACATTTTAAAGCTTTTGTGTATTATTGCAACATGTATTCTTTAGAAATAAAAATTAGAGTAAGATATGCAGAAACTGATCAAATGAGTTTTGTCTATTATGGTGTTTATGCTCAATATTTTGAAGTTGGCAGGGTGGAGTTGTTGCGTTCAATGGGACTTTCTTATAAAGAGATTGAGAAAACAGGCTATACTCTTCCTGTTGTAAATATGAATATCAATTATAAAAAACCTGCTTTTTATGATGATGAATTAACTATAAAAACTACTGTTAAAGAACTTCCCTCTACTAAAATCACTTTTAATTATGAAACTTTTAATGATGCAGGTGATTTGTTAAATGTTGGAGAAGTTATTTTAGTTTTTGTTAATAATGAAACTGGAAAACCTTGTTTTGCTCCAGACTTTATATTGGATAAATTTAAAGAAAATGTAAAATGAAAAAGTATTGGGCTGAATTTTTAGGCACCTACATATTGGTATTTGTTGGTGCTGGAGCGATAATAATTAATAGTATTACAGAAGGGACTGTTTCTCACTTGGGTATTGGACTTTCTTTTGGGTTAGTAGTTATGGCAATGATTTATGCAATTGGAGATATTTCTGGTGCTCATATTAACCCAGCAGTAACTATAGCTTTCTGTGTTGCAAAACGTTTTCCTTCTAATCAATTGTTACAATATATATTTTTTCAAATTTTTGGTGCTATTTTAGCTTCTGCTACTTTATATTTTATGTTTCCTAATGCTGTAAATATGGGAGAAACCCTGCCTTTAAAAGATAACTGGATGCAATCATTTTTCTTGGAGTTAATTTTAACTTTCATTCTGATGTTTGTAATATTAAATGTGTCAACTGGTGCAAAAGAAAAAGGAATTACTGCTGCCTTAGCAATTGGCGGAGTAGTGGCTTTTGAAGCTACTTTTGCAGGTCCAATTTGTGGTGCATCAATGAATCCTGCAAGAAGTATTGGTCCTGCTATTTTTTCTTTTGATTTAACTTACTTATGGTTGTATATAGTGGCTCCAATTTTTGGTGCTATATTGGCAGTTTTTGCTTACAGATTTATTCAGTTAGATAAAAGTTGATACGATAACTGTTAGCAGATTCTTTTAAGCACTAAATCAACCATTTCTTCAACTGTTTTTTTATAATCCTTACTGTAATCTTGTGTGATTCGGTTGCCGATTATTGCGCAAATAGTTAGAGTATTGTGTCCTAGAGATTGTCCTAAAAAATAAAGTGCAGAAGTTTCCATTTCAAAGTTTGTAATTTGATGGTTTTCAAAGTTAAAACTTCCAATTTTATCGTGCAAATCAGAAATTGATGGAGCGATTCTTAGCTTTCTTCCTTGTGGTCCGTAAAATCCTGGTGCTGTTGCTGTAATTCCTTGTTTTAAATCAGAAAATTGATTGCGCAATTCTTCAGATGCTTTTACAAAATAGGGTTCGGATAAGTTTTTTGGCCAATTAGCATGTTTCAGATATTTCACACACATTTCTTGTTTAAGCATTTTATCATCTACATAAAAGTGTGCTAAATTATCAAATCCTAAACCAAAAGAAGATACAAGAAATGAATCTACAGCTATATCTTTTTGTAAAGCACCAGAAGTTCCTAATCTGATTAGATTTAATGATTTTTTATCAGAATTAACAGTCCTATTTTTAAAATTAATATTTACAAGAGCATCAAGTTCGTTAATAACTATATCGATATTGTCTGTTCCGATTCCTGTGGAGATTGCAGAAATTCGCTTTCCATTTAATTGGCCAGTATGAGTAACAAATTCTCTATTGCTCACTTTGTGTTCTATTGAATCAAATTTATTAGATATAAGTGCAACTCTACCAGGGTCTCCAACTAAAATTATATCATCAGCAATTTGATCTTTAGAAAGATTTAAATGATAAATTTTTTTATCATCATTAAGGATTAATTCTGTATCACTTATCATGTTCATAGAAATGTGTAATTTTGCATTTTCAAACATAATAAATTTAATCAATATGACAACAAGTAAAATATTAGTCCCTATCGGCTTTTCTGAACAATCAATTGTTGCTTTAGGTCAAGCATTTAATCTAGCAAAAATTAAAAATTCTGATGTTGTTTTGTTATCAGTAATTGAGGGGCAAAGTATGATACAATCTTTGTTTTTAGATGATAAATCCGATGAGTTAAAAGTTAAGGTTAAGTCAAAGTTAGAAGATATTGCATCAGTATATAGTGCGAAATATAGTGTTGATATTGATATTATGGTTGCCAAGGGAAGGGTTTATGAAGAAGTAAATAAGGTTGCTGATATGATTTCAGCTGATTTAATTGTAATGGGAACTAATGGTGTTAATAGTAAAAGTAAATTTATTGGTTCTAATGCCGAGAAAGTGGTAAGACTTTCAAAATGTCCGGTTATTACTATTAAAGGAAAATATCATAGAGATGGTTGCAAGAATATTATTCTTCCTTTAGATTTAGAAAAACAGACTAAAGAAAAAGTTACTTATGCTTTAGAATATGCAAGATATTGGGATGCTACAATTAGAATAGTTTCAGTTGTTTTAAGAGATAATATTGAGGTAAGAACTAAGCTTATTAAGAATATTAAACAAGTTGAACAGTTTATTTTAGATGCAGGGGTAAAGTGTACTTCTGAAATCATTGAAGGAGAGAAAAAGCGGAATCTTGGGGATTTTATTTTTGATTATGAAAAGAAATTTGATGCTGATATAATAATGATAATGACTAAGAAGGAAGAGCTTACATTATCTAATAATATTAGTGTTACTGCTCGTTATATTATTAATAATTCTGATATTCCTGTGATGAGTATTAGGCCAAAAGAAGTAAGGCATATAACAGGGCCAACTACTTCTTTTTAGAGATGGATATTATTAAGCAATTGCATGATTTATGTATTGCTGAAAATATTAGTATTTCAGTTGCTGAGAGTTGCACTTCTGGATTAATAGCATCAAAAATTACTTCTATTTCAGGTTCTTCTGCTTATTTTAAAGGTGGTATTATTGCTTATCAAAATGAGATAAAGGTTAATTTTTTGAGTGTTTCTCAAAGAATGATTGATGAAAAATCTGAGGTAAGTACTGAAGTTGTTGAGCAAATGGCTTTAAATGTGCAAGATAAATTTAATTCTGATTTTTCATTAGCAACAAGTGGTTATGCGGGGCCTTCAGGAGGAACAAAAAAAAATCCTATTGGCACTGTTTTTATAGCAATTGCAACAGAGACAAAGCTGGTTTCAGGTAAGTTTTACTTTTCTGGAAGCAGGCAAAGTGTTGTTAATCAGGCGGCTGATGAAGGTTTAAGAATGTTAATTGATAAAATAAAAAAAGAAGAATAAACTTCAATTTAGTTATTTTAGATTGTATATTTGCAGCCCAAAAAATAAGAAGATATGTCAAGAATTTGTCAAATAACAGGAAAGAAAGTAATGGTAGGCAATAATGTGTCTCATGCTAAGAATAAAACTAAAAGAAGGTTTTATCCTAACTTACAAACTAAAAAGTTTTTTGTTCCTGAAACAGGAGAAACTGTAATATTAAAAGTTTCTGCAAATGCAATAAGAACAATTGATAAAAAAGGTATTGCTGCTGTTTTAGCTACAGCTAAAGCAAATGGTAATATACTAGTATAATTAATAAAAAATATTTATTTATAAAAAGTTGCTATCTTTGATGGCAACTTTTTTTATTTAATAACTGAATTATAATCAAAATGAAAAATATATTTAAAATACCAGTAGTATTGTTTGTTAGCTTGTCTATTATAGTATCTTCTTGCAAAAAAGAAGATGATGTTGTTATCGAGCCAACACTAATAAATGGTTGTACTGACCTTAACGCTATGAATTATTTATTAAATGCGAACTTTGATGATGGTAGCTGTATTTTTACTTATGATATTGCTCAAGGGATATGGGATATTTCTTCTGAATGTGATGATTTGATAATTAGCATTCCTTTTACAGGAGACTTCCCAGTACCACTAAATGATATGTTTCCTGAATCTATAGAGATAACAGGAGAAGGAGAAGGTGTTGTTTCTATGGATATAAATGGAGAGAATGTGTTGGCTGATGTTTCTTATGATGGAGTAGTTACTATTCAAGATGATCAAAAAATCTCACTTGATACAGGAGATTTTGGTGTGATTGATGTTGATATTACAGGTTCTGGGATGATTGAGTCTGCTTCTAATGGTGATTTGACATTAAACTTAGCTTTTGAAATTCCTTTAGCAGGAACACAAACATCATCTTGTGAAATTGCATTCACAAAATAAAAAATAATCAATTTTAAAATAGCCCTTTCAAAAGGGCTTTTTTTATGAAGAAAAATAAATTTTTAATATTTTTTTTAACTCTCGCGTTTGTTGGACAAGCGCAAGAATTTGGTCGAAAAGATAGTTTAAGAGGAAATCTTACCCCTATCAGAACTTGCTATGATGTTACTTTCTATGATTTAAAAGTCATGATTGATGAACAGGAAAAGTCTATTGAGAGATCATTTAATATTATTCATTTTACTGCTTTAACAGATTTTAGCTGGTTTCAAATAGATTTAGCTTCTAATATGGAGGTGCAAATTATCGAATTTGAAAAGTCTCAATTGGAATTTAGCAGAGAATTTGATGCTGTTTATGTTTATTTCAATCGTGAAGTTAAGAAAGGTGAGCAGTTAAGTATTAAAGTCTGGTATGGAGGATATCCAAGAGTGGCTGTTAATGCTCCATGGGATGGAGGTTTTTCCTGGAAAAAAGATAATAATGGAAACCCTTGGATTGGAGTTTCTTGTCAAGGTTTAGGGGCTAGCGTTTGGTGGCCTAATAAAGATCATCAATCTGATGAGCCAGATAGTATGCGTATTACTTGTACGGCACGTTATCCCTTAAAGATTATTGCAAATGGTGACTTAAGAAGTGACACAACTGTTTGGAATCAATATTTGGAATCATGGGTAAATGTAAGTGAATGGTTTGTTTCATATCCTATAAATAACTATAATGTAACGCTAAATATTGGTGATTATAAGCATTTCTCAGATTCTTATATTTCTTTAAAAGATACATTAAGGATGGATTATTATGTATTGCATGATAACTTAGAAAAGGCAAAAGAGCATTTTAAACAGGTAAAGCCTATGATGAAATGTTTTGAAAATTACTTTGGAGAATATCCTTTTTGGAATGATGGTTATGCTTTAGTTGAAACACCTTATTTAGGAATGGAACATCAGTCAGCTATTGCTTATGGGAATGATTACTTACCAGGTTATCATGGGAATACTCGCTTTATAGACGGCCTTGCTTTTGATTTTATTATTGTGCACGAAAGTGGGCATGAGTGGTGGGGAAATTCTATTACCACAAATGATATTGCGGATATGTGGGTGCATGAAGGGTTTTGTACTTATTCTGAAGTATTGTATGTTGAGTGCATGCATGGCTATGATGCAATGTTGAGTTATGTAAATAACCAAAAAAAGAGTGTTAGGAATGACAAGGCAGTTATAGGCCCATATCATGTCAACCAAACAGGAAGTAGTGGAGATATGTATTTTAAAGGCTCATTAATGCTGCATACTCTAAGAAATCTCATTGAAGATGATGAGTTATGGTTTGACATTATAAAAGGAATTGCAAATGATTTTAAGTATCAAACTGTAGATGGACAAGTAATCATGGATTATATCAATGAAAAATCAGCAAAAGATTTTACAGTTTTTTTTAGTCAGTATTTGAAAAGTAAGAAAATCCCAGAATTTCAATATAAGTTTCAAAAAGAAGGGAAGAATATTACTTTGTTGTACAGGTGGGCAGCAATTCCTGAATTTGACATGCCTATTTTGATAAATACAGGAAGTAAGGATTTTTGGGTTTACCCAAATTCGGAGTGGAAAGAGCAAGATTTAGGAGGCTTTGATAAGAATGATTTTAAAGTAAGAGATGACTTGTTTTTTATAGATGTTAAAAAGATGTAAATTTTGGTTTGGTATTAGATTATTTAATTAAATTTGCAGCCCAATAAATTATAAGAAGATGGCAAAGAAAGGAAATAGAATTCAGGTTATTTTAGAATGTACTGAGCATAAAGCAAGCGGATTAGCAGGAACATCTCGTTATATTACTACTAAGAATAAGAAGAACACTCCAGATAGGATGGAATTGAAAAAATTTAACCCTATCATGAAGAAAATGACTGTTCATAAAGAAATAAAATAAAAGAAAATGGCAAAAAAGACAGTAGCATCATTACAGAAGAAAGGAGCTAAGGCGTTTAGTAAAGCTGTGAAAATGGTTAAAACAGAGGGCGGATCTTACTCTTTTAAAAGTGAAATTGTACCAAAGGATAAGGTAAAAGAATTCTTTGCAAAAAAATAGTATTAAATTATACACAAATTAAAAGCTTCTTTCTATTTTTGAAAGGAGCTTTTTCTGTTTAAAAAAGGCATTAATAATGGGGATATTTAATTTTTTTTCAAAAGATAAAAAAGAAAAACTTGACAAGGGTTTAGAGAAAACAAAGGAGAATGTTTTTGGTAAAATATCACGAGCAGTTGCTGGTAAATCAACTATTGATGAGCTGGCACTTGATGATATTGAAGAAGCGTTAATCACCTCAGATATTGGGGTGGAAACCACATTAAAAATTATTGGCAAATTAGAGGAGAGAGTAGCGAAAGAAAAGTATATCAATACTGCTGAACTAAATGATTTTCTAAAAGCAGAAATTTCCTTATTATTAAATGGAGGTTATGACGAAATTCCTAAAGTTGATGGGCCTTATGTGATTATGGTGGTTGGTGTTAATGGCGTAGGGAAAACGACAACAATAGGGAAGTTAGCACACCAGTTTAAACAACAAGGTAAAAAAGTAGTGTTAGGTGCGGCAGATACTTTTAGAGCAGCAGCTGTTGATCAATTAGTAATTTGGGCAGATAGGGTTGGTGTGGAAATTGTAAAACAAGATATGGGTTCTGATCCTGCATCTGTTTGTTTTGATACTTTACAGTCAGCAAAAGCAAGTGGTGCTGATGTTGTGATTATTGATACAGCAGGAAGATTGCATAATAATGTGAATTTAATGAGGGAGTTAGGAAAAATTAGAAATGTAATGGCAAAAGTAATTCCTGAAGCTCCTCATGATGTAATGTTAGTTTTAGATGCTTCAACAGGACAAAATGCAATTGAGCAAGCAAAACAATTTACGGCAGCAACTGAAGTAAGTTCTATTACACTTACTAAATTAGATGGAACTGCTAAGGGTGGAGTAGTTATTGGTATTTCTGATCAGTTTCAAATTCCTGTGCGATATATAGGTGTAGGAGAAGGTGTTGAAGATTTACAAGTGTTTAATAAAAATGAGTTTGTAGACTCACTATTTAATTAATGAGAACAAAATCAACAAAGAAAAATAAGATTAATGTTATCACTTTAGGATGCTCTAAAAATGTGTATGATTCTGAGGTTTTGATGGGGCAATTGGCAGCCAACAAAATGGAGGTAGAGCATGAATCAGAAAAAGATGATGCCAATATTGTAGTGATAAATACCTGTGGTTTTATTGATAATGCAAAGGAGGAATCCATCAATACTATCTTAGATCAAGCAGAGCGAAAAGAGGCTGGAATGATTGATAAGTTATATGTTACAGGCTGTCTTTCTGAGCGATACAAGCCAGATTTAGAACGAGAAATCACTAATGTTGATCAGTATTTTGGCACAACTGATTTGCCAAAATTATTGAAAGTTTTAGGTGCTGATTACAAGCATGAATTATTGGGTGAGCGCTTAACGACTACACCAAAACATTATGCTTACCTTAAAATTGCTGAAGGTTGTGATAGACCTTGTTCGTTTTGTGCTATTCCATTAATGAGAGGGAAGCACAAGTCCACACCTATTGAACAATTGGTTATTGAGGCTAAAAACTTAGCCAAAAATGGGGTAAAAGAATTGATTCTTATTGCTCAAGATTTAACGTATTATGGGTTGGATATCTATAAAAAGAGAAGGTTGGCTGATTTGCTAATTGAACTTTCCAAAGTGGAGGGTATTGAGTGGATTCGTTTGCATTATGCTTTCCCGACAGGGTTCCCGCAGGATGTGTTGGATGTGATTAGAGATAATGATAAGGTATGTAATTATATTGATATTCCTTTACAACACATTAATAATGAGATTTTGAAGTCTATGAAAAGAGGAACTTCTCATCAAAAGACAAATGATTTATTAAAAGCTTTTAGGAAAAAAGTACCAAATATGGCTATTCGCACTTCATTGATTGTTGGTTATCCTGGTGAAACAGAAGAAAGATTCCAAGAATTAAAACAATGGGTACAGGATACCAAGTTTGATAGATTGGGGGTGTTTACTTATTCGCATGAGGAAAATACTTCTGCCCATGTTTTGGAAGATGATGTGCCTGATGAAGTGAAGAAAGCAAGGCAAGAAGAAATTATGGACTTGCAAACTCATATCTCTTGGGGATTAAATCAAAAGAAAATAGGCAAGACTTTTAAAGTGCTATTTGACAGGAAAGAAGGTGACTACTTTATTGGTAGAACTGAATTTGATAGCCCTGATGTAGATAATGAAGTGTTAGTAAAAGCAAATGTCACCTATATAAAATTGGGTGATTTTGCTAATATTAAGATTGAAAAAACAGACCACTTTGATTTATATGGAGTGGTTGTGGAGTAATGATTGAATTCATTACTTTTGTAAAGTTAAAAAAGTAAAAAGAAATGTTTGAGAATTTATCAGAAAAACTAGATAAGGCGTTTAAAATATTAAAGGGGCATGGAAGTATTTCCGAGATTAATGTAGCCCAAACAATGAAACAAATCCGTAAGGCACTACTTGCGGCAGATGTTGATTTTAAAACTGCTAAATCATTTACATCTAGAGTTCAGGAAAAAGCAATGGGTGAAAAGGTGCTTACAGCTATAGATCCTGGGCAATTACTTACCAAAATAATGAAGGATGAGTTGGCTAATCTAATGGGAAGCGAGCAATCTGCTATTTCTTTAGATGGCTCACCAACTGTTATTCTTATTGCTGGTTTGCAAGGTAGTGGTAAAACTACTTTTTCTGGTAAATTAGCTTTATCGCTTAAAAGTAAAAACAACAAGCGACCATTATTGGTTGCTTGTGATGTGTATCGTCCAGCAGCTATTGATCAGATAGGAGTATTAGCTGAACAAGTGGGCGTTGATGTATATCAAGATAGAGAAAATAAAAATCCTGTTGAAATTGCACAAGCAGCAATTAAGCATGCAAAAACTAACGGACATAATGTTGTTATAATTGATACTGCTGGTCGATTGGCTGTTGATGAACAAATGATGAAAGAGATTGCAGCTGTAAAATCAGCAGTTAATCCGAATGAAACTCTTTTTGTAGTTGATGCAATGACAGGGCAAGATGCAGTAAATACTGCAAAATCCTTTAATGAAAGGTTGAATTTTGATGGGGTAGTACTCACAAAGTTAGATGGTGATACAAGAGGTGGTGCTGCACTTACTATACGCTCTGTAGTTGATAAGCCGATTAAGTTTATTGGTACTTCTGAAAAGATGGATGGATTAGATGTTTTTCATCCAGAAAGAATGGCTTCTCGTATCTTAGGAATGGGAGATGTTATCTCATTAGTTGAGCGTGCTCAGCAACAATTTGATGAGGAAGAATCAAGGAGAGTTCAAAAGAAAATTGCTAAAAATCAATTTGGTTTTGATGATTTCTTAAAACAAATTCAGCAAGTCAAAAAGATGGGTAACATGAAGGATTTAGTTGGAATGATTCCTGGGATGGGTAAAGCAATGAAAGGTGTTGATATGGATGATGACGCTTTTAAAGGAATTGAGGCAATTATTCATTCTATGACAAAGCAAGAAAGAGAAAATCCTAAGTTGTTGAATGGTAGCCGTAAGAAAAGAATTGCTAGTGGAAGTGGTACTACAGTAGTTGAGGTAAATCAATTGATTAAGCAATTCAGTCAGATGGGTAAAATGATGAAAATGATGCAAGGTGGTGGAGCAAAGCAGATGATTCAAATGATGAAAGGGAAGGGTGGTACTACTGGAATGTAATTAGTAGATTTTAGCACATAGATGTTATACTTTAGATTAAATGTTTAAAATATTCCGCTCTTTAAAAAGGCGCTAGGCGTGAGTAAAACCAACAACAATAATAAAAAAATAATGATATTACTTGACGGAAAAAAAACAGCTAACGATATAAAAAATGAGATTGCAGTTAAAGTTGCTAACTTAGTTGCTGGTGGAGGAAAGAAACCTCATCTAGCTGCTATTTTAGTTGGGGGCGATGGGGCAAGTGAAACTTATGTAAATGCAAAAGTAAAAGCATGTAATAAAGTTGGTTTTGATTCTACATTAGTTCGTTTTAATGCTAATGTATCTGAAAAAAAATTATTGGCTGAGGTTAAAAAGATAAATGACAATTCTGATATTGATGGTTTGATTGTCCAATTGCCTTTGCCTGCTCATATTGATGAACTGAAAGTAACTGAAGCTATCAATCCTATAAAAGATGTAGATGGATTTCATCCAGCAAATATTGGTAGAATGGTGTTGAACTTACCAACTTATTTACCAGCAACCCCAGCTGGTATTTTAGAATTATTGGATAGGTATAAGATAGAAACTTCCGGTAAACATTGTGTAGTTATTGGTAGGAGTCATATTGTTGGTGCACCAATGAGTATTTTAATGGCTCGTAATAATAATCCAGGAAATTGCACGGTTACTCTTACACATAGTAGAACAAAAAACCTTAAAGAGATCACTAAAACAGCTGATATTTTGATTGTTGCTCTTGGTAAAGCTGAGTTTGTAACTGCTGATATGGTAAAAGATGGGGTCTGCATTATTGACGTAGGGATTACAAGAGTAAAGTCTGATAAAACAAAAAGTGGCTGGAAACTTCTGGGAGATGTAGCTTTTGATGAGGTATCAAAGAAATCGAGTTTTATTACACCAGTCCCAGGTGGGGTTGGTCCTATGACAATTGCTATGTTATTGAAAAATACTCTAGTATCTACTGATAAGTTGCTATATTAAATATTTTGTTATCTTTGCAGCAGTTTTGTGGGGTTGTTCCCACTAGTATTAATAAATTTTAAAAAAACAATTATGGAAGGAACAGTAAAATGGTTTAACGCAAGTAAAGGGTATGGTTTCATTGAAGGTTCAGACGGAACTGACTACTTTGCTCATTTTCAAGAAATTCAAGTAGAAGGATACAAAACTCTTAAAGAAGGAGCAGCTGTAGCATTCGAACCTGGAGATGGTGAAAAAGGACCAGTAGCTAAAAATATTGTAAACGCTTAATTAGCAAAATATAATATAGAAAAAAAAGCGAGCATAATGCTCGCTTTTTTTATAGCTTATTTTTTAGGTTTTTCTCCAATTCTTGTAGTTTATCTCTTAATCGTGCAGCTTCCATAAAGTTAAGATTCTTTGCCATTTTTTCCATTTCTTTTTTAGTTTGTTTTACCATTTTTTGCAAGTGCTCTACTGATGATGAGTCAATTATTGGTTTAGAATTTGGTTTTGTAAATTTATATGGATTAAGGTTTCTTACTAATTCACTATCCTTTTTCTTTAGTAAAGGTTGGGGTGAAACGCCTTTCTTTAGGTTGTAAAATTTCTGTTTTTTCCGTCTTCTGTTAGTTTCTTTTATTGTCCTTTCCATTGATCCTGTAACTTTATCAGCATACATGATTACTAGTCCGTTTATGTTTCTGGCTGCTCTACCAGAAGTTTGTGTTAAGGCTCTTTCTGATCTTAAAAATCCTTCTTTATCAGCATCCATTATTGCTACAAGACTTACTTGAGGCAAATCTAATCCTTCTCTTAGTAGATTTACACCTATAAGTACATCAAATTCTCCTTCTTTTAAACCGTGTAATATTTCTACTCTTTCAAGTGTATCTACATCAGAATGAATATACCTACATTTAATGCTAAATTTTGTAAGATACTTACTGAATTCTTCAGCCATTCGTTTTGTTAATGTAGTAACAAGAACTCTTTCTTTTTTCTCTATTCTTATTCTAATTTCTTCTAGTAAATCATCAATTTGATTTTTGCTAGGACGGACTTCTATTATGGGGTCTAGTAGTCCTGTTGGGCGAATTACTTGCTCTACAACTATCCCTTCTGATTTTTCTAATTCATAATCAGCAGGAGTTGCACTAACATATATTGTTTGATGATTAATCATCTCAAATTCCTCAAATTTTAATGGGCGATTATCCATTGCAGCTGGTAATCTGAAGCCATGCTCAACTAGATTGTTCTTTCTTGATCTATCACCTCCATACATTGCTCTTACTTGTGGTAGGGTTACATGACTTTCATCAATAACTGTCAGAAAATTATCTGGGAAGTAGTCCAATAAACAGAAGGGTCTACTGCCCTCTTTCCTTCCATCAAAGTATCGTGAGTAATTTTCAATTCCTGAGCAATACCCTAATTCCTTAATCATTTCAAGATCGAATTGAGTTCTCTCATCAAGTCTTTTAGCTTCTGTGCTCAGTCCGATCTCCTGAAAGTAATCTACTTGTTTTCGTAAGTCATCTTGTATGTCAGAAATTGCGCCATGTATTTTGTCCTTTGAAGCTACAAATATACTTGCTGGAAAAATCCTAATTTCTTCAAGAGTATCAATTATTTTGCCATTTTCTGGGTTAAAACTTTCAATTTCTTCTATTTCATTTCCAAAGAAATGAATTCTATATCCAATATCATTATGTGCTAAAAAAACATCAACTGTATCTCCTTTTACTCTAAAGTTACCCCTTGTAAATTCGGCAGTTGTTCTACTGTAAAGTGCTGATACCAATTTTTGCAAAAACTGATCTCTACTGATAATATCCCCTTCTATTAGATCAATTATTCCATTATGAAAGTCTTCTGGGTTTCCAATACCATAAATACAACTTACTGATGAAACTACAATTACATCTTGTCTTCCTGATAAGAGGGTAGAAGTGGTGTTGAGTCTGTATTTTTCAATTTCTTCATTTATTGATAAATCTTTTTCAATGAAAGTTCCTGAGCTAGGTATGTAAGCTTCTGGTTGGTAGTAATCGTAATAGGATACAAAGTATTCTACTGCATTATCAGGAAAAAATTGTTTAAATTCGCTAAACAGTTGAGCTGCAAGAGTTTTGTTATGGCTTAAAACAAGAGTGGGTCTATTCACTTCTTGAATCACATTTGCAATTGTAAATGTTTTTCCTGATCCTGTTACTCCTAATAAAGTTTGAAAGTTAGAACCATCTTGTAATCCTTCAACTAATTCTTTAATTGCTGTTGGTTGGTCTCCAGTAGGAGAAAACTCTGATTGCAGTTTAAATTGCATGTGCTTTTATTTTAGCATTTGCAATTTTGATTTCAACTCTTCAATTTCTTTTTTAGCTTTTTCAATTTGTTGCTCAACTTGCTTTTTTAAAGGTTCAGTTCCTTTTCCATGCCCAAAGAATGATATGTTATTTTCGTACTGAGAGATGTCTTTTATAAGGGTATCAATTTTTCCTCTAAGAAATCTTTGTTCGCCTTCAACAGCTTTGTCATTTCCTTTAAGTGATCTAATTTTATTTTTGTACTGTTCGTTTGCTAAAGCTTTTTTGCTTAGTCCTAGATCTTCAAATTTTGAGTTTAGTAAAGTGAAAAATTGATCATTAATTTTTATCTTGTTTCTAGGCACATGTCCTAGGGTTTTCCATTTTGAACTGAACTCTTTTAATTTCTTAATATCTTCTTTTGTGTCAGAAGATGCTTTAAAAATTTCTACTTCCTTCATTAAGTTAGCCTTCTCAGTATAAGCTCCTTCTTTTTCTTTATCTAATTCTTTGTAGTGTGCTTTTCTGGCATTAAAGAAGTTGTCACATGCAGTTCTAAATCTTTTCCATATCTCATTAGATTGCTTAGCTGGAGCAAAACTTGAATTTTTCCATTCTTCTTGAAGTTTGATTAGTGTATTTCCAGTTCCTTGCCAATCTGTGCTATTTTGCAATGCTTCAGCTTTTTCTGCAATTGCAATTTTTGTATTTAATGTTTCCTTTACTTCCTCTTTCTTTTCTTTGTAAAAAGCATTCTTCTTATTATAGAACTCATTTAGAGCAGTTCGTAAATTATTCCAAGCTGTTTTGTTGTCTGTTTTTGCTAGTCTGCCAATTCCTTTCCATTCTTTTTCAAGATCATTGCATTGATTAGTAAGTGATTGCCATTTGCTATGTGAAGTTGAGTTTTTTTTAGTTAAATCAATAATTTTTTGACAAATTGCATCTTTTTTTGCTAATTTATCAGCATCTATCTCTTTCCTTTTAGTAAAATAGTCGTTTCTTTTCTTATTTAATTTTCTGCTTATTTCTTGGAATTTCTCCCAAATAATTTCTCTTTGTTCTCTTTCCACTGGCCCTACATTTTTCCAATGTTCGTGCAATTCCTGTAAAGAATCATGCATAGTATTTAATGATTTCTCATCTAGTAAAGCTTCTGCTTTTTCAATAATTGCAGTTTTTTCTTCAAGGTTTCTTTTGAAATCTAAATCTCTTAAATCATTATTGAGTTTAATAAAATCATAAAACAACTCAACATGATGATGGTAGGATTGCCAAAGGTTATTGTTCTCAGTTTGAGGAACATGTCCAGTGTTTCTCCATTGTTCTTGTAGGATTCTAAAATGCTCAAAAGTCTTTTTTATTGACTCGTCCTCTTGAGTTAGTTTATCTATATCAGCAATAATTTGTTGCTTAGTTTTTAAGTTTTTCTTTTCCTCTTCTTCTCTTTGTTTCCTATATTCGAACTTAATTTTTTTGTAATTACCAAAGGATTGTTTGAATTTTACTTCTAGTGGATGTAAAGGTTTTTTTACTTCCTTTACTTCTGTATTTTCAGATAGTTCAACTACATCTACTATCTCATCTGCTATTTGAGCTCCTTCCTCTTTTTGCTCAGTTTTAAGTTTGGAGTAAAATAAAGATTTGATTTCTTCAATTTCTTTTGATACAGAGTATGGGTTAATGTTTTCTGACAATTCATCAACTCTTATTATAAGTTCTTCCAAACTTAAATTAGAGTTATTGCTAGTTTTAGTTTCTTTGTTAATAGAAACTTCTTCTGTAAGCTCTTGTTCATTATTTTGGTTCACTTTTCGTAATATTTGATTGCAAATTTACTAATATTTAACGACTACAGATTCCAAATATTCCAACTTTCTTCTGCTTGAATTTGTAGCATCTCTAAGCCGTTTTTTATCTCACTTCCTTTTGTTTTTCCATATTGTAAA
Organism: uncultured Flavobacteriales bacterium; assembly: GCA_905478765.1. Taxonomy (GTDB): domain Bacteria; phylum Bacteroidota; class Bacteroidia; order Flavobacteriales; family BACL11; genus UWMA-0277. The sequence continues at coordinate 75,523 of CAJQJY010000006.1, read as the reverse complement.
AATCTACTTTCATTTGGGTTGTAAATCAAATCAAATAATAAGTTTTTTGAGTTTAATTCCGTATAATTTATTTTAGGAAATTCATGTATTTTTGGATGAGTTCCTAAGGGTGTTGTGTTAATTATAATTGAATAATAATCAATTGTTTTAGTTGTTACATCTGAATAATCAAATGCGGTATTTCTACTAACTGTTTTGTGCTTAATATTTAACTTATTTAATGCGAATTTAATTGCTTTTGCTCCACCTCCATTACCCAAAATAAGAGCTGTTTTTCTATGTCTTAATAAAGGTTTAATGCTCTTTGAAAAACCTATCCAATCAGTGTTGTGACCAATAGTTTCTCCATCAATAAATTGAATTGTATTTACAGCACCTATATTTTTTGCATTATCAGTTAAATCATCTAAAAAAGGAATAATACTTTCTTTGTATGGAATTGTAACATTAAGTCCAGATAGCTTATTATCTGCAATGAATCTTGGAAAATCAGCAATGCTTTTCAATTCAAAATTTTTGTATTCTGCATCATTAATATCTTTCTTGTCAAATTTTTCATTGAAATATCTTTCTGAAAATGTGTGTGATAGAGTTTTTCCTATTAATCCAAAAGTTCGCATTTATTTTTTGTTTATAGAAAATTTATCTAGTGCGTATACACTAAATATACCCATTAATATAAGTAGAATAGCTAGTATAGTCTCTGTATTTAGTTCATTTGGAAAGTACCACTTGTAGGCAATGACTTTCTCTTTGCCTTTTACAATAATGCTATTTGCAACCACTTTCCATGGCCAGATAATGCTTAATGAACCTAGTATGAATCCTGTAAGTAGAGAGAGAGTCTGGTTTTTGTAATGTTTTAGTACCCAGGAAAGTATATGAGAAAAACTGATAAGACCAAAAGCGGATCCTAGCACGAAAACACTTAGTAAAAGAATATTAAGTTCTGTTACTGCTGTAACCATAAGGAGTTCGTAATTACCCATCAGTATTAATACAAAAGAGCCAGATAATCCAGGTAACATCATGCCGCTTATTCCAATAATTCCACAGACAAAAACAAAAAACAGATTACTATTTTCGCTTGTAGGAGTTATAAAGGAAAGAAATAGGGCGGCTACTGTTCCTATGATGAGACTTAGGATGCTAATGCTGTTCCATTGCCGAATTCGTTTTCCAACAAAATATATTGAAGCAATAATAAGGCCAAAGAAAAAGGCCCAAATAAGAATAGGGGAGTGTAAAAACAGATATTTAAATAGACTAGCAATGCTAAATACACTAGCGACACTTCCGCCAAATACACTTATTAAGAAGTATAGGTTGGTATGTTGTATAAAAGCTGATAAGTCAAGAGAGATAATTAGTTTTAACGCCTTTTTATCAAATGATTTAAGCGAATTTATTAGTTCTTCATAAATCTCAGTGATTAAAGCAATTGTGCCTCCAGAAACACCAGGAATTACATTTGCAACACCCATGGCCATTCCCTTAAAGAATAGAATAATATAATGATTCATTGATTATTTATTTAGAAAATCATGAAAAGTGTCTCCTCTTAAGCCTATCCTTAATGTTTCCAATGGAATAACTTCTTGCCAACCAATATTTCCTAGATTAACATTTGGTCCTAAAAGTTTTATAAACCAAACTTGTTGTGGTTTTTTAGGTGCCTCCCAAAGAATATTTTTATTTGGTATCTTAGTTAAGATCTCATCAATTAAATCAGATCGCACATCACCTCCTTTGTTAAATATTCCAACATTTCCACCTTCACGAGCTTCTGCAATTATTTTCCAGCTACCAGCCTCTAATTCTTTTTGCATCAATTCAATCCACTTGTATGGTGCAATGAGTTTTTTTTCATCCTTAGAACCTACTTCTGATACTACTCTAAATTCTTTTGATAAATCTTTAATATAATTGCATTTTTCAATGTGATTCATATCTATGCTTCCATCAGAAACTTCACACATATTTAAATTCCATTTCCTTAGTAGTTTTTTATAATCTTCATACATTCCTCTTATAACAAATGCCTCAAATAATGTTCCTCCTAAGTATACCAATAGTCCTGCTTCTTGGTATAATTTTATTTTCTTTTCAATATGGGGTGAAATTGCAGAAGTTCCAAATCCTAGTTTTACTATATCTATATGAGCTCCGCACATGTCAATAAAGTTTTTGGTATCATTGATACTTAACCCTTTATCCATCATCATTGTGAGTCCGTTTTCCCTTGGTTTTTTTGTTCTTTCAGGAATATCTGTTAAAAAGAAATTCATTTATTACAGTTTTAATTTTTACAAAGATAAAAATATAAGATAATTCTATTAATTTTGTCGCATTAAATCAAAAGCAGAAAATGACATTAATTAAATCAATTTCAGGAATTAGAGGTACTATTGGTGGATGTGTTGGAGATGCTCTTACTCCATTGGATATCGTGCGTTTTACAGCCTCCTATGCTACTTTTATCAGAAAACAATCTAATATTTCTAATATAATAATTATTGGTCGTGATGCGCGTATTTCTGGAGAAATGGTAAGTAATATTGTTTCTGGAACTTTAATTGGTTGTGGTTTTGATGTTTTAGATGTAGGTCTATCTACAACTCCAACTATTGAGGTTGCTGTTCAGATAGAACAATCAGCAGGAGGAATAATTATTACTGCTAGTCATAATCCTAAAAAATGGAATGCATTAAAACTTTTGAATAATAAAGGAGAGTTTTTATCTGGAAAAGATGGAGAGGAAGTTTTAGCACTAGCTGAAAATGATGCTTTTACTTTTTCAGAAGTTGATGATTTAGGTAAATATAATTTTGATGATAGCTTTAACGATAAGCATATTGAAGAAGTTTTAAACTTGAATTTAGTAGATGTTGATTTGGTGCAATCTGCAGAATTTAAAGTTGTAGTAGATGCAGTAAATTCAACAGGAGGATTTATGATTCCAAGATTGCTAGAGAAAATGGGAGTGGAGTGTGTAAAATTATATTGTGAGCCAAACGGTAAATTCCCACATAACCCTGAACCCCTACCTAAAAACTTAACAGAAATATCAAAATTAGTTGTTGAAGAAAAAGCAGATTTTGGTATTGTGGTTGATCCTGATGTGGATAGGCTAGCAATAGTTTGTGAAGATGGAAGTATGTTTGGAGAGGAATATACTCTAGTTGCAGTTGCTGATTATGTTTTAAGTAAAACTCCAGGAAATACAGTTTCTAATCTTTCTTCTACAAGAGCTTTAAGAGATGTTACGGATAATCATAATGGATTTTATGAGGCTTCAGCAGTTGGTGAGGTGAATGTGGTTGATAAAATGAAAGCTACAAATGCAATTATAGGAGGAGAAGGCAATGGGGGTGTTATTTACCCTGAAATACACTATGGTAGAGATGCATTAGTTGGTGTGGCTTTATTTTTGACTCAACTTGCTGAAAGAAAAATTTCTGCAAAAATACTAAGGGACAGTTATCCTAATTATTTTATTTCAAAGAATAAAATTCAGCTCACACCTGAGATTGATGTTGATGCAATTCTCGCAACTTTGGAGGAGAAATATAAGAATGAAAAAATCACAACTATTGATGGGCTAAAAATTGATTTTCAAGAAGGTTGGGTTCATTTAAGAAAATCAAATACTGAGCCGATAATTAGGATTTATGCTGAGAGTGAAGGAGAGGAAAAAGCAAATAAATTTGCGAATGATATGATTAATGAGATTAAAGAATTGATATAAAATATGAAAAAAGTTTTTTTTGATAACGCTGCAACAACACCAATGGCACCTGAAGTGATTGATGTAATGACAGATATAATGAAAAATCATTATGGAAATCCATCATCACAACATTCTTTTGGGCGTGCAACTAGAAGTATTATTGAGACAAGTAGAAAAAAAATTGCAAATTTTTTAAATACATCTCCAGGAAATATTTTCTTTACTTCTGGCGGGACTGAAGCTGATAATATGGCTATTAAATGTGGTATAAAAGATCATAATATTACTCATGCTATTACTTCTAAGCTTTCTCATCATGCTGTGTTACATCCGCTTGAGGAGTTAGAAAAGTCAGGAGTGATTAAATTATCGTATGTTGAAGTAAATGAAAAGGGTCAGGTTTCATTATCAAAACTTAAAGAGTTATTAGAAAGTCACCCAAGGACTTTCGTATCTATTTTACATGCAAATAATGAGATAGGAACTATTCAGAATATTACTGCTATTGGAGATATCTGCAAAGAACATAATGCAATATTTCATTCTGATACTGTACAAACTATGGCTCATTATAGGTATGATTTACAAAAAATTAAAGTTGATTTTATAGCAGCTTCAGCTCATAAATTTCATGGACCTAAAGGTATTGGTTTCGTATATATATCTGATAACATTAAAATTTCGCCATTACTTAGTGGAGGGTCTCAAGAAAGAAATATGCGTGCTGGCACTGAAAATTTAATTGGTATTGCTGCAATTTCTCATGCTATGGAAATGGCTTATGAAAAAATGGAAGAGGAAACAGAATATATTAAGAGAATTAAGTCTCATATGATAGCTGAGTTGAAAAAGCATATCCCTCAAGTTAAGTTTAATGGTATGTGTGATGATATAGATAATAGTTTATATACTGTGCTTAGTTGTAGTTTCCCTGAAACTCCAATGGCTGAGATGTTATTGTTTAATTTAGATATTAAAGGAATTGCGTGTAGTGGAGGCAGTGCATGTACATCAGGCAGTAATAAAGGATCTCATGTTATTCAGGAGATTAATCCTAATTCAAAGAGACCATCAGTTAGATTTTCATTTAGCAAATACAATACGAAAGAAGAAGTTGATTATGTTGTTGATGTTTTAAAAGGCTTATTTTCTTAGTCAATAATTATTTTATTTTCTAGCTTTTTAATCTTAATTCCCAGCAAACCATAAGCAATTGTCATAAGTGGTGAAATAAGATTGAAGAAACAAAAAGGCAAATAAGCAAAGGTTGCTACACCCAAAACTGCTGATTGAGTTGCTCCACAAGTATTCCAAGGGATAAGTACTGAAGTAACGGTTCCGCTATCTTCTAAAGTTCTACTTAAATTTTCAGGAGCTAATCCTTTTTCTTTGTAAGTATTGGCAAACATACGCCCAGGAACCACAATTGCCAAATATTGGTCAGAGGCTGTAATGTTAAAGAAGACACATGTTCCGGCTGTAGTTGCAATTAAACTTCCTGTACTATCAGTATATTTTATTATTGGCTCAGCAACTCTTCTTAGAAGTAATGTTGCTTCCATTGCTCCCCCAAAAATCATAGCACAAATAATAAGCCATATAGTGTTTAGCATCCCAGACATTCCGCTAGTGGAAAGTAAGTTGTTTATCATTTTATTATCTGTTGTAATTGCAATATCACTTCCCATTGCATTCATAATAGCCATATAAGCCGACCTTATATTTAATGATTCAGAATTAGTAATTGACATCACCACTTCTGGTTGAAAAATTATTGCAAAGATACCTCCTAAGAGTGTTCCTGTTAATAATGCTGGAATGGCTGGAGTTTTTTTAATAATAAGTGCAATTACCAAAATTGGAACTAAAAAGAGCCACCCACTTATGTTGAATGAATTAGAAATAGCTGATAAAAGCATATTTATATCTTGATTTACTGATGATTCAAAAGTAAATCCAATTACTAAAAAAATGATAAGCGTAATTGCAAATGATGGAATAGTTGTGTACATCATATATTTAATATGAGTGAATAAATCTGTACCAGCCATAGCAGGTGCAAGGTTTGTTGTGTCAGAAAGTGGAGACATTTTATCTCCAAAGTAAGCTCCTGAAATGATGGCTCCACCAATTAACCCTGTAGGCATCCCAAGTGCTTGTCCTATTCCTAAAAGAGCAATTCCAATAGTAGCAATAGTACTCCATGAACTTCCTGTTGTAAGAGAAACAATGGCTGTAATAATTGCTGTGGCAAACAAAAATATTTCCGGACTTAAAATTTGCAATCCATAATAAATCATTGCAGGTACAATTCCACTTAAGAGCCAGGTTCCTGCTAACGCCCCAATTAACAATAAGATAATTAACGAGGGAGTTGCACTCGAAATATTTTTACTTATTCCATCAAGGATAGTTTTCCATTTTGCTCCAAATTTTATTCCTACTATTGATGCAGTTGCTGCTGCAAAAAGTAAAGCTAATTGATTTGCTCCCCCAAGAGAATTGTCTCCATATAAGACTACATTATATGCTAAAAGTGCAACTAATACTATAATTGGTAAAAGTGCGAAAAAGTAAGGCGTTTTTTTATCTGTCATCTTATTGATTTAAGGCGTAAAGATAAAAGAAAAATTAATGTTGTATTAAGCTAAAATTTTATTACATTGATCTATAAAATCCCAACCTTCTTCATGCAATCCACCATAGTATTGTAAGTTCTTTCAATGTCATTATCTAGTCCGATTGAGATACGAACTAATCCATCAGAAAGCCCCATTGTTTCTCTTTCTTCTTCAGGTATTTCAGATGAAGTAGATAACCCTGGAGCAGAAAATAATGTTTTGTAGAACCCTAAACTTACAGCTAAATAACCAAGGTTGTTATTTTGCATTTCTTCCATTAAAGTATTTGCTTTTTCTTTAGTTTTTGTATCGAGAACAAACATACCCCCAAAACCAAATCCGTCATTCATGCTGTTTTTCATCATTTCGTGCTGAGGATGATTTTCTAATCCTGGATAGATTACTCTCAAGCCATCTGTTTGGAATTTTTCAGATAAGTACTGGGCATTTTCAGAATGTTTTTTCATTCTTAAATGAAGTGTTCTGATGTTTTTAAGAATACTTGCTGCACGAACAGAATCCATAGTAGGACCTAAAAGCATGGCACTTCCTGAATTTACATCAATCATACTTCCAATAAACTCTTCATCAGAACAAACAACTCCACCAACAGTATCTGAAGTGCCATTAATAAATTTTGTTAATGAGTGAATCACAATATCAGCTCCCATTTTTGCTGGAGAAAAAATCATAGGAGTAAAGGTGTTGTCAACTACAAATTTAATACCATTTTTTTTTGCAACTACAGCAATAGCATTAATATCTGAAACCTCTAATAAAGGATTACTCATTGTTTCACAATAAATTACTTTTGTTTTTTCAGTAATTGCATTTTCAATTTCTTCAAGTTTAGTTGTGTTTACAAAAGTTGTTTTGATGTTGAACTTTGGTAAATAGTTTTTCATAAAAGCATAAGTACCACCATAAATTGTACGACTACTAATTATTTCATCCCCAGAGCTACAACATTGCAAAAGTGTAGTTGTAATTGCGCTCATTCCTGATGCTGAAAGAATAGCTCCTTTTGTATATTCCATTACGGAAATTGCTTGTCCTAAATAAGAAGTTGATGGGTTAGTATGACGAGAATAAAGATAACAACCTTCTTGTAACCCATCAAATACATCTCCCATAGTTTTACCTGCTAAATAGGTAAAAGTTGATGAATCTGTAATGGATGGGTTTACCCCTCCGAACTCTCCAAAAAACTGTAAATCTTGTATTTTATTTGCTGGTGTTCCTGTCTTGTTACTCATACTTTTAAATTTTTTGCAAAACTGATAAAAATAAAATAATTATGGAAAGAAAAAGTTCAATAAAATTGGGCTTTTAATATTAGTGGTTATTGCTAGTTTTATTCTTCCTCATAATAACCATATCCTGATGTCCCGTATCCATAGCCATATCCATAGCCATATCCTGAAGATGAATATTTAAAATCATTGATAATAAAATGAGCATTTTTAATTTGTTCTTGTTCGTATAAGTTGTTAACTATACTTAATGATTTTGCTTTTGAGTATCCATGTCTAACTACATATAAATTAATGTCAGCATGTTGCATTAAGATTACACCATCAGTAACTAGTCCAATAGGTGGTGTGTCAATAATAACATAATCGTAAGTCTTGTTTAGTTCAGTTATTAATTCTTGCATTTTTGGGCTATCTAAAAGTTCAGCTGGGTTAGGTGGAGTAGGGCCTGATCCAATAACTTCTAGGCTTTCAATTTCAGTTTTAGTAATTACATCTTGTAATGATGACTTATGTATTAAATAACTACTTAAGCCTGTGTCATCGTTTATATTAAAATCCTCATGAAGTTTAGGTTTTCTTAAATCACCACCAATTAAAATAGTTTTATGCCCTGATAACGCAAATATTGCTGCAAGATTCATAGCAGTAAATGTTTTTCCTTCTCCTCCAATTGATGATGTAATTGTAATTACTTTTTTTACTTTTTCCGCAGCTAAATATTGAATATTAGTTCTTAATGATCTAAATGATTCTGCTATAATTGATTTTGAAGCAGTAGAAACAACCATACTTGTCGCTTTATCGCTATGTCCAACTAAACCTAAAACTGGAATATTAGAAGCATTATTTAAGTCTGATTTACTAGAAATAGTGTCACTAAAGAAATCTCTTAATGAAATAATTGCAATTGGAATAAGGAAACCAAGTAAAATAGCAATAAAATAAGCTAAACTTTTTCTCGGTTTTATTGGTATTTCTGAGTCTAATCTTGCAGGGTCTATTACTTTATGATCTGATTCTGTACCTGCTTTTGCTAGTGATGCTTCATATCTTTTTTGTTGTAAATAAATTGCTGTTTGCTCATTGTATTCATATTTTCTTTTTAAGATAATATATTCTTTTTCAGCTGCTGGTAAATTACTGATTTTTGAATTAAAGGTATTGATTCTGTTTTTAAGATCTGTTTCGTAAATTGTAGCAGAAGCAATTAGGTTTCTTACATTTTCAATGATAGTATTTTTAGTATGTTCTATTTGTGATAAAACAGCTTGATAAGCAGGGTTCTTTTTGGTTGTTGTAAGTTGTAATTCGCCTTTACTAGCATAAAGTTGCAAAAGCTGATTGATCAGACCATTTAACTCAGGATTACTGATTCCCATTGAAGTTGGTGACACAATTGAATTTGTGTTTTTATCGTCTCTTAAGTAGGATAATAATGATTTGTAATATCTAATGTTTACAGATTGCTCCGAGAGTGTGTTATCTAGTCTTTGTTTTTGAAAAAATGCACCAAACTCTTTGTCCACCAAATCAAGATTAGCGTTTTGCTGTTTAAAAATTTTGATTTGATTTTCAATATTAGTTAATGAATCTTGAATTATAGCAAGCTGATCATCAATAAAATATATGGTATTAACTGCCATAATATTCTTTTCATCTAAGCCACTTCTAATGTATATCTCAGTAACTTTATCAAGAATAATGATATTTTTCTTAGGTGTTTTACCTTCAATACTCAGTTTTAGAATAGATGTTTCTTTATTAATAGGATTAATGATAATGTCATTTATAAGATTGTGTGCTAACTTCCTGTTTTGGTGAAGTTTAAAAGAATAGCTCAGTCTTCCTTTTTTGATTTTATCTAAATTAAAAAAGATACTTTTCTTTATTAAAAATGAGTAGAATTCAGATTTGATTTCTTCATTAAATTTGTAAGTTCTATCAAGGTCAATATTTGCTAATAATGTTTTATCAAATTTTTCAGTTATTAAGTTGTAAGGAAATAAATCATCTGTAGTGGCTAATACTCGAAATTCATTTTCATTAAGGATTTCAATCTTAAATATAGTCTCGGTTATTTGGTTGTGATTAGAATCTAGTTCAACAGTTATAGGTGAGTTTTCAAACAGTTCATTTGTTTGAAAAAATCCGTGTTGATGGTAACTAAGTCCAAGTTTAAGTTCTCTAATAACTTTTTCAGTACTTGTATATGAATTTAAAATGACAATTTCATTTTTTATGTTTTGCTTACCGCTAAACAGCTCTAAGCCTTCTAATAGGTTTTCGGCTCCAAGCTGTGTATTGTTATCATCTCGAATTAGTAATGTCGTTGAAACGCTATATTCAGGAACTGTTAATCTGTTACTTAGGAAGGCTAAGCAGCCAAAAAATAAAATTGAAAGTAAAAAGAAATACCAGTATTGAGAGTATTTCAGAATTAGGGCTTTAATATCAATAGTTTCTTCTTGTTGATTTTGATTTTCAATCATAAATTTATTCTGAGAATTTTAAATATACATTAAACAAAACTGCAAAAGTTGTTAATGCTGAAAGTAGTAATTGAGATTGTGACTTTTTAAATCCTTTAAATTTAAGAGGCTGTACATAAATTAAATCATTATTTCTTAAATAGAAAAAATCTGAAGTTAAAATGTCACTTGAAGTTAAATCAATTTTATGAATTTGTTTTTTATTATTTTTAGATCGAATAATCTTAATTTTTGTAAGGTTTCCGTAATCATTAATTCCTCCTGCCATTGCAATTGCATCATAAATTGTTAGACCTTCTTTATAGACAGGAAAACTTCCTGAATTATTTACTTCACCAAGAATTGTAAACTGAAAGTTAGCTAACTTCACAACTACAAAAGGGTTGATTAAGTAGTTCTCTGCTTTTTTAATAATTGTTTGCTCGGCTTCTTCTAATGTTTGATTGAGCACAAATATTTCTCCAACATTAGGTATGTCAATATTCCCTTCTTGGTTAATAGTAAAACCGTTTAAGTATAGATTTGCGGCAGTAAGTGTAGGATTTCCACTATTTGTATTGCTTTCAATATTAAATAGATTATTTGATTCTTCATTCCTGCTGATTACTTTTACCATTAAAATATCACCTATTTCTAAATGATGTTTTGGTGGTATAGGAGATACGTCCCATTCACTATTTTGATTTTTATTAAGATAAGTGATCTTTTTCATTGGTGTACAGGACTGCACTACAATTAAAACGATTAATATTTTGTTAATTGAACTAAATTTAAGCTTTAACATTTTTTGGTTTTGTTGCAAAGATAAGAATTTTAGATCCCTTAGATGAATAATTTTAAATTTTGGTATAAATCAGCAGTTGGTAGCCCTACAACATTATTGTAAGAACCCTCAATTTTTGCAATTGCAATATACCCAATCCACTCTTGTATTCCGTATGATCCAGCTTTGTCAAATGGCTTAAACTTATTAATATAATATTCAATTTCTATATCTGCTAACTTATTGAAATGAACAGTGGTAATTGTTGAAAATGTAACCTCCTTATATAATGTTTTTATACAAACACCTGTTATTACTCTGTGGCTATTTCCTGATAAATTAAAAAGGATATTTTTAGCATCATTTTTATCTTTTGGTTTGTGTAAAATCTTACCTTTTTGACTAACAATTGTGTCGGCTGTTATTAATAATTCATTACTTTTTAATCCTTTGGATAGAAATTTATTTTTCTGTTTTGCAAGAAATTCCACAACTTGAACATCTTTTAAGTCAGTTGGGTAAGACTCTTCTTTGTCAGTAATTTTTATTGAAAAATTCAAACCAATTCCTTTGAGGAGTTGTTTTCTTCTAGTAGAAGCTGAGCCAAGTATAATGTTGTATTTCTTTAGTTTTTCTGTAAGCATTAGTTTTGATGTAAAAAAGTGAAAACTGGAATTGAGAGTATTCCAACCAACATGATAATTTTGCTAAGTATACTTAAAAAATGAAAATCTTCTTTATTTATTGCTTTAAAACTTTTATAAATAAAAAAAAGAAATAAACCTTGCAGTAAAAGAGTATAAATAATTGAGATGTCATTTACTCCCCAAATAGAGATTTCATACTCAAATTGGGTAGAAATAACACTATATTGAAAGTATTGAAAATATGTTATACAAAAAATAGTTACAGTTGTCAAAGCCAGAACAATGTTTTTTGATTTTTTTAATCCATAAGTGATTGCTAATGTTTTTGCATTAATTTTTTGATCTCCCTCTAAGTCCTCTATATCTTTAACAATTTCTCTTATTAGAGTTGTTAAAAATGAGAATCCTGCATAAAATATAATTATTTTTGATATTATTAATGAGCCATTTTCATTATTTATTCCGATAGGAACTAAATCAAATAATATAAGATTTAGGATGCTTAAAGCTGTTAGAAATCCTACTTGAAAATTTCCAATTGCAAAAGAAGTTTTATGTTGCTTTGAGTACCTCCATAAGCTAAATGCAAAGAAAATAAATATAAATCCGAAAGCAGTTTTTCCAATTGAAAATGCAATATAAAATCCAAATAAAAATGCTAGAGAATTAAGTAAATAATAAAAGTTGAATGCAGATTTTGAACATATTGAATTTCCAACAATCTGATTTTCTTTTCTATTTATTTTATCAGTTTCTATATCATAAATATCATTAATAATATACCCTCCCGCAACAACAAGTAATAGAGCCAAAAGGTAAATGATAAATTGAAAACTATTAAGGGAGAAATTCTCTAAATACATATTTATTAAAGAGTATTTAAATAACACTTGTGTAAGAGCAATCATCACTAAGTTTTTAAACCTAATTAGTTTTGTAAATTCTAAAAATTTATTCATGAGTTTTGATAATAGACTCACTAATTAGCTTGTAAATCTCTTTGTTTTTTTTATTTGAAATTAGGTTGAGATGTTGTTTAATAATTTCAAGATCTTTTCTTTTTGCAGGACCAGTTTGAACTTCAATTGCTTTTTTTGTTTTAAGCTTTTTTACAGTTTGTTTAATTATAGGTAAAAGTAAATTAAAATCGATATTGGATTTCTCTAAAATATCATCAGATATTGCGAACATTTGATTAGTAAAATTGCAGGAAAATACTGCTGCTATATGCAGTTGTTTTCTTTGTTTAGAATCCATTTTTATTACATTATCAGAAATGTTTTGAGCAAGTTTGATAATTTCTACTTCAAAATCTTTATTGTTTGCTTCTATACAAATCGGAACTTCCTTAAAAGCAACTTCAATATTTGTGTTAAAAGTCTGTAATGGGTAAAAAACTCCAGCATTATTATTGTTTTTAAATACTTCCATTCCAACACTTCCTGATGTATGAACTATAGGAGTATTGTTTAATTGATTTGCAATATTTCCAATTTCGTTATCTGATACAGCAATAATTATTAAATCAGCTTTTTTTAGGTCAGAAATATTATTTGAAAAATCAGAATCTAGTTTAGTTGCAAGACTTTTAGCGTTTTTTAAAGTTGAACTTATTACTTGAACAATATTAAAATTGTTATCTTTTAAATTAATTCCTAGATGTGTGGCAACATTTCCTGAGCCTATTAAAATGATATCTTTCATTTCATTTAATTTGATTACAAACTTAATAAATATTAGTAATTTTGCTGCATAAAATTTTTGATATGATAAATCAAGTAATAAAGTTTCTTTCTTCAATGAAATTGATGACTATTTTAATTTTGCTTTTTGCTTTTGCAATTGGTTATGCTACTTTCATTGAGAATGACTTTGGAAGATCAACATCAAAAGCTTTAATTTTTAGTAAATGGTGGTTTGAAGGGATTCTTATTCTACTTACTTATAATATGATTTATAATCTTATTAAACGAAAGCTTTTCAGATTAGATAAAATAGCATCTCTAACTTTTCATCTTGCATTTATCTGTATTTTAATAGGAGCTGGCATTACTAGGTACATTTCATATGAAGGAATGATGCATATTAGGGAAGGAGACTCCACTAATTTGTTCATATCTGACGATACTTTTTTACAGATTCATATTGATGATAAAGAACATCAATATAAGTATGATAAGAAATTATATTTGTCAGGAATTACATCTAACATTTTTAATATAAATGTTAAATTTAAGGAAAATGATATTGCTATAAGATCTATTGAATTTTTGCCTAATGTTAAGGATTCTTTATTTGTAGGTTTTGAAGGTGGAAAGAAAATGTTGCACCTTATTGTTCCTGGTGAAAATGGCATGCAAGATGAGTTTTTATCAGATAAAGAACAAAGAATAATTAAAGGAGAAGTTTTTACATTTAATAATCCTATAGTTGGTGCAATAAACTTCTCTTCTAATAGTGATTTAATATACTGCAATTCTCCAAATTTTGTACATGTAATGAGTATGGACACTAGAGAAAATTCTTCTTTTGATTCTTTGCAAAATTTCTTATTTAACAGGCGGACTTTACATACTATTAATGGCTTAAACTTAGTATTGAAAAATGTTTTAGATAATGCAAAACGAATCCCTATTTCTACTTCAAACGTTATGGTTGATGGTGCAGAGGATGCCCTTATTGTTAAAGTAATGGCTAATGGAAAAGAACATTTGATTACGCTTTATGGAGGTAAAGGATATGCTGGCAGTGATGAGGTTTTTGCTATAGATAATTTGAATTTCAAACTATCTTATGGATCAAAATATTACACAACTCCCTTCAGGGTTAAACTAAGAGATTTTCAATTGGACAGATACGCAGGATCAATGAGTCCTAGTTCGTATGCAGCAGAAGTAAGTGTTTTGGATGGTGAAAATGAAGAAGAGCATAGAATATTTATGAATAATGTATTACAATATGGTGGTTTTAGATTTTTTCAATCTTCTTATGACAAAGATGAAAAAGGAACAATCCTTTCAGTAAATCATGATTGGTGGGGTACACTAGTTACGTATATTGGATACTTTTTATTAATTTTAGGTTTTGTGCTTGTATTCTTAACTAAAAAGACAAGATATAATTCTTTAACTCAAAAATTAAAGAAGTTAAGTGTCGTTATATTATTGCCTTTGTTTTTCTCTAATTCAGTGTTTGCAACTGATATAATTTCTGCTAATCATATTGCAAATTTTGATGCTTTAGTAGTCCAGGATAATGGTGGTAGATTAAAACCAGTCCATACTCAAAATTCAGAATATTTGAGAAAAATTTATGGCAAAGGTAAATATAATAATCAGTCAGCAACCCAAGTAATTATTGGCATGATGCATGATCCTGTTTCTTGGAGTAAAGAACCAATTATTAAGGTTAGTCATCAAAAACTAAGAGAATTGTTAAATAACTCTGATTTAAACTCAAAATATATTAGAGTTTGTTTTAATGATTTTTTTGGAGAAAATGGTCATTACTTGTTAACTCAAGATGTAGAGAAAGCTTATGAAAAATTACCTAAAGACAGAGGACAATTTGATAAAGATGTAATTAAAGTTGATGAAAGAGTAAATATTTGTTTTGCTGTTTTTAGTGGTGGTATTTTTCGTTTATTCCCTTTGCCAAATGATTCCAATAATACTTGGCTTTCTTATACTTCAGTTGTTGATTTTTCAGACAATGATTCTCTTTTTGTGGCTAATATAATGCCTATGTATTTTAAAGGAATTAAAGAAGGGGTAGAAAATAATGATTGGTCATCTGCTGATAGTATTGTAAGCTACATTCATAAGTTTCAAGCAAGGTATGGTGCTGAGGTCTTGCCTGAAAAATTAAAAATTAATTTAGAAATCAGCACTAATAAATTAGGGTTATTTTCTAACCTCTTTTTATATTATTTTATCTTAGGATTATTACTTATTTCTTTTGTAATTGTTCAATTGTTTCAACAGAAAAAGTGGGTTTCTGTTTTTATTTCAATTCTTAAATGGTTGATAATATCTGGATTTTTTATTCATACATTTGGATTAGTGGCAAGGTGGTATATTTCAGGACATGCTCCCTGGAGTAATGGTTATGAATCAATGATTTACATTGCTTGGGCAACTATCCTTTCAGGTATAATTTACACAAAAAGGTCAGTACTTACTTTGGCAGCTACAGCAGTAGTATCTGGTTTGTTATTGATGGTTGCACATCTTAATTGGCTTGATCCTGAAATTACAAATTTGGTACCTGTTTTAAAATCTTATTGGTTAATGATTCATGTTGCAATTATTACAGCTTCATACGGTTTCTTAGTTTTAGGAGCTATTCTTGGACTAATTTCTCTTTGGCTTATTGTATTTACAAATTCTGATAATAAAATAAGTCTTAAGAATACACTTGCTGAGATTACAATTATTAATGAAAAATCCCTTGAGGTTGGGCTTTTTATGCTTACAGTTGGAACATTTTTGGGTGGTGTGTGGGCCAATGAGTCCTGGGGTAGATATTGGGGTTGGGATCCGAAAGAGACTTGGGCTTTAGTAAGCATATTAATTTATACTTTTGTTTTACATATGCGATTTATACCAGCACTTAGAAGTAAATTTACTTTTAATATGGTTTCTATGTTTGCTATTTGGACAATCATAATGACTTATTTTGGTGTCAATTATTATCTATCTGGTTTGCATTCTTATGCTGCGGGAGATCCAATGCCAATACCAACATTTGTGTATTATTTATTTGCATTGATGATTTTATCGGCAATTCTTGGTAAAATTAGATATAAAAAATATTATTAATATGAAATTAGATATCCTTGTTTTTGGAGCTCATCCTGATGATGTAGAATTAGGATGTGGAGGTACTATTATTAAAGAAGTTCAAAAAGGTAAAAAGGTTGGTATTATTGATTTAACTAGAGGTGAGTTAGGCACAAGGGGAACAGCTAAAATTCGAGATGAGGAAACTAACAAAGCAACTGATATTATGGGAGTTGCAATACGTAAAAATATGAACTTTAAAGATGGTTTTTTTAAAGATGATGAAGAACATAAAATAGCTTTAATTAAAAAGATTAGAGAATTTCAGCCTGAGATTGTTATTACTAATGCAATTTCTGATAGACATCCTGATCATACTAGATCATCACAAATTACTATTGATGCGTGTTTTTTATCTGGGTTAGAAAAGATTAAAACAGGACAAGAGATTTGGCGACCAAAAGCGATTTATCATTACATACAATTTAATGATATTAATCCTGATATTGTTGTAGACATTTCAAATCAATTTGCATTGAAGTTAGATGCTGTTAAAGCTTATTCTACTCAGTTTTTTAATCCTGAAAGTAAGGAATCGGAAACTATTATTTCCACTGAAGGGTTTTTGGATAGCGTTACTTATAGAGCTAAAAATTTAGGCAGGCAATCCAATTGTGGATATGCTGAGGGTTTTATAGTACACCAACTTCCAAAGATTGATTCCCTTTTAAATTTGTAATACAAAAAAAGCCGAGCATTTGCTCGGCTTTCTAATTATATGTGTTTAAATCTAATTACTTAGTTTTAAATACTTTCTTTCCGTCAATAATGTAAACTCCTTTAGGTAAGTCAGCAAAATCAGATTTCCATTCTCTACCTACTAAGTCAAATATTCTTGAATCTACTTTTGATTTAGTATTGTCTAATTCAATTACTGCAGTAGATGTATTATCAAATAAACCAACTGTATCAATCTCTAAGTAAGTAATAGCATTCCAATCAACAAAATCCTCATCACCTTGTACACTAAGTCCTGGCTCAAAATCTAATTGGTATACAATTCTTATTTTATTATCAACTACTGGACTCATAGATCCAAAAACGCATTCTTGCATTCCATTCCAATCATCATGAGGTGTTACATCTACTGGAGTTTTCCATGTGATACCACCATCTTCTGATTTTGTAATATATATATGTCGAAATACTTGTGTTCCATTATCAATAGTTTCAGTATACCCTGAGAAAGAAAGATATAAATCCCCATTTGAAGCTAGCCCAGCACTTGGCATTGAAGCTAAACCTCTCCCGTAAAGCGCGTATCCTCCTATTTCATCAATACCTAATACATCAGGGTCACCATTTAAATCTGGGGCCTGAGCAATCATATGATCATTCATCATATCAGAATACCATACTGAAGTATCTCCAGTATGTACTGTTGCTGGAGTATTATCTGGCCCAAAACTTTCTGTCCAATAAGCAATTCCATCATTTGATAATGGGAAATACGACCAATTTCCATCAGCCAAATCATCATCTGAATAACTCATTATTCCATAAAATACATGTGCATTTCCATTTGCATCAAGAATTAAAGATCCTGTATTGTCTGTAGAATACACTTGGTCTAAAACAGCATCACCATCTAAATCTATTCCAGAATCTATCACATATTTATCAACAGGGAAATCAAGAAAGATAGTTTTAGTCCAATTATCTCCATTGTCTGTTGATTTCATTATGAAAGAATCTCCAAAGGCATTAAAGTATGCAATAACTACAGTCTCTCCTTGTGCTGCAATAGCATAATCATCAGCGCTAAACCCTAGGAAACTAGAAGAATCCATGCCTGGAATTACCATCGTATCAATATCCCAATAATTACCACCATCTTGAGATCTAGAATAAAGCACGGCTCCATTTAATCCATGCCAAAGCGATCCTGTCCAAGTTCCTCCTGTTGGTTCAGTAAGAGCAATAGTATGAATAGTATTACCATCCAATCCACCAGCTGCTGATCTATTCCATATTAGATAATTCTCACCAAGCATTGAATTAGTCCATGTCCCTGTTCCAATTGTAGTTCTACTAGCTTGATTAAGAACATTATTGTCTGTGCTGTGAGTCATAACACGCTCACCACCATTTCCTAGTGCAATTAGAGAAGGCCATCCAACTCTTGAATCCTCTAATCTAGGCTCTGAAAATGGAGGTGATGGAGCTGGAAAAGTCCAATTACTCCCATCAAAATGATTATATCCTGTTCCTCTATCTGACCATGTAGAATTTAGTTCTGCAGACATAGTCCATGCAACTGACATAGTTCCATCATCATGCACAACAATTCTGTTTTGAATAGAGCCATTTGATTGTAGATCATACGTTGTCCATCCAATTACCTCTGATGTTATTGTACTTTTTGAATTCGAAGAAAGTACTGGATAAGTGTGAGGATTTGGATTAACCATTAAATGGGATAAGTCCTCATTACCACTCAAAATTACTTTATCATATTTAACTTTTAAGTCAGGATTATTTTGACCAGGAGTTATTTGTGCAGATAAACTAATAGCAAATAATATACTTGTAATAATTGTAAATGTTTTTTTCATATTGTTTTGTTATTTATTTTAATAATTTTTTGATGCTAAGATACTAAAAAATATTCTTATATCGTAACCTAATTGAGTTACCAATAACTATAACATCAGAAAATGCCATAAAAAATGCCCCCCACATAGGGTTAAGAAGTCCCATTACAGCAATAGGGATAGCAACAAAATTATAAGCAAAGGCCCAAAATAAATTTTGTTTTATTGTAAGTAGAGTATGCTTACCAATTTGCATTGTTTGTGGAAGTTGACTTAAATCTTCATTATTTAACAGGACTACATCTGCTGATTGTATAGCTATTTGTGTTGCATTACCTAAAGATATTCCAATAGTTGCTCTTGCAAGGGCAGGAGCGTCATTTATACCATCACCTACCATTGCTGTTTTATTGCGACTTACTAATTTTTCAATTTTTTCAATTTTATCTTGTGGAAATTGTTCGCTATAAGTTGTTGTAATGCCTAATTCAGAAGCTATTTGATTGCATTTTTCTTTTTTATCCCCACTTAATAGGGTAGTAGTGTAGCCACTTTTATGTAAGGATGAAATAACTAAATCTGTATTCTTTTTTAGTTCATCACTAATGTTAAGAGTAGCAATAAGTTCCTTGTTTTTTAATACACATAAATCATATTTTTCTGCTGAAGAATATATTTTTGATGAGCCAATAGTATAGACATTATCATTAATATTAGCACTTATACTAATTCCTTTTTCTTCAATAATATCTGATAGTTTGAGTATACTACTATTTTCTTGGAATGCATTGCATAAAGATTTTGCAATAGGGTGTGAGCTGTGCTGTTCAATATTGTAAATAATATCTTTAACATCATTTTCATCACCATCCAGAATATTAAATTTGGATACAATAAACTTGCCTGTCGTGAGTGTTCCTGTTTTATCAATAACTATATTTTTTATACTAGCTAATTTTTCTAAGGTACTACCACCCTTTATAAGAATTCCATTTTTTGCTGCACGACCAATTCCTACCATAACTGCTGTAGGGGTTGCTAATCCCATTGCGCAAGGGCATGAAATTACTAGTACTGCAATCGATCTTAAGAAAGCATCTTGTATTTCAATATTAAAAAAATAATGGCCAATAAAAAAAGTGGCTAGAGAGATAGTTAAAACAACAGGTACAAAAACAGCACTTACTTGGTCACCTATTTTTTGAATGTTAGGTTTATTGTTTTGCGCATTTTTAACCAATTCAATTATTTGAGAAAGTATAGTGTCATCTCCAATTTTAGTAGCCTTTATTTTTAGATTTCCATCAGTAATAATAGTTCCTCCAATTACTTCATCTCCTTTTGTTTTATTTATAGGAAAACTTTCACCTGTGATCATGGATTCATCTATATAAGATGTCCCAGAAAGAATAATACCATCTGTTGGAATTCTATCACCAGAATTAATAAAAAGAATATCATTTACTCTAATATCTTCAAAATTAACTTCTGTAATTTTTCCTTCTATTTCTTTTTTTGCGATTACTTTTTGTATTGCAGTTAAATCCCCAATTGCTGTAGTAGTTTTCTTTACAGATTTGTGTTCCAATACATTTCCAAGAAGTACTAGAGTAATAATAGTTGCACTTGTTTCAAAAAATAAATAATGATGGACTACTGGTGTTCCATAATTAATTAACCAACCATATACGCTGTAGAAAAAAGCAGCTGAACTACCTGTAAAAATTAGTACATCCATATTTGGAATACCTGTTTTTATCGACCCCCAAGCACTTTTCCCAAAATACGAAACACCTATAATATATACTGGAAGGCAGAGTATAAATTGTAAAAATGGATTTTGAATAATACTACCCTTAGGTAAGAACATATGTGAAAAAAGAGGAAGTGTAAAAATTAAAGTAAAATAGAAATAATTTTCAACTTTAGACAATCCTTTTTCTTCTTCTTTTGATGATGATTTTATTTTATAACCAAGGTTAGTAATAGTTTTTGCAACATCATTTTTATCTTGTTGTTTATCATTTCCCCAACTAGCTTCACCAGTTGAGAAGTTTACATTTACATCTTGTAATCCATTGTTTTCTAAGTGCTTTTTGATTCCTGCAGCACAGTTAGCACAAGTCATACCTTCAACCTGTAGCTTTAATTTTTTATTATCAATTTTCATAAGTTACAAATGTATTAAGTTTATTCATCAATATGCTATAAAATTATATATTTGCAGCCATTAAATGGTGATTGTAGCTCAGTTGGTTAGAGCACTGGTTTGTGGTGCCGGGGGTCGTGGGTTCGAGTCCCATCAGTCACCCACTAATAAAAAAGGAGCTAAATAATTAGCTCCTTTTTTATTTGATATATGCTTTAATATTTCTTAAAAGAAGTGGTTTAGCTTGTTTTCCTGGTAACACATTAATTTTTTCAAATTTACTATTGAAGAGGACTACAGTTGGAGTTGTAGTTAAATCTTCTCCATTTCGATTAAATCTTGCAACTTCGTGATAAAAGTCATGCCTAAAAGTTGATCCATGTGATATGGGTTGTTGATTAGAATATTTTATCCTATTGTACAGTATTGTATCTTTAGTTCTTGAATCAATTTTTACAGGAAAGAAATTATGATTGATAAAATCAATAACTGTTTGGTCAGATAAAGTTTCACTTTTCATTTCTTCACAATATTGGCAATTTTTTTTATAGAAAAAAACAAGAATATTTTTATCATACTTTTTAGCATATTTTTTGGCTTTTTCTAAAGGAATCCAATCGATTTTATTTTTTAAAGCTCCTTGTGAAAACGCAGTAAAAGGAGTAATAGCCAATAAAAGTATAACTAACCTTTTCATTTGATTAATTATTTAAGATTTTGTTAGCACCAGCAATCCAAGCTGAAGGGCCGCCTCTAACATAACCTTGAGAACCTAGTTTATTAAAGTTAACTTTTCCTTCTGTAATACTAGGTGTAACTAGCCAAACACTAGGATAGCCTCTTACACCAAACATATTTGCGAGTTCTCTGTTTTGTTTTTTCAATTCATCAGAAATTGGAGTTCTTCTAGGAAAATCAAGCTCAACTAGAATTACATTTTTAGTTGCCCATTTTTTAAATTCAGGCAAGAAGAATACTTCTTTTTGTAGTTTAATACACCAACCACACCAATCACTTCCAGTGAAAAAGAAGAATAATGGTTTTCCGCTTTGTACAGAAAGGTTGACTGCTTTATTAACATCAGTGTGCCAAGTTAATTCTTTTTGTTGTGCAAATCCGTTAAGAGAAAATGCGATTAATAATACTGCTAATAAATTTTTCATTTTTTTTTTTTTTTTTAGTGGATGCCGTGCATCAGTTTTTTAATAAATGGTGATATAATAACAACGAATAATGCTATAAATATTGTAACAAATCCTATCTGTCCATATATACTATTGTATTGTAAAAGGATTGCTACTGCTTCATTTGAAGTATCTGGGTTGCCCATAAACCAATTGCTTAAATCAGAAAGCCAATTACTTTCTATCTCATTTCCAGAAGTTGTAAGTTTTGCAATCACACCAGAAATATAATGAGCAAAAGTTGAAGACAAGAACCATACCCCCATCATAAATGCTGCAATCTTCTTTGGTGCTAGCTCTGTTACTTTTGACAAACCTATTGGAGATAAAAATAACTCACCTGTAGTAATTAAGAAATATCCTAAGAATACAAATAAGAAAGGGATTTTTCCATCTTCACCCATGAAGTGAGCAGTAGATGCAAATATCAAAAAGCCTAATCCTAATTGGAAAATACCAAGTGCAAATTTCATTGGAGTATTTGGATTCTTATTTAACCCACCTAACTTCGTCCACAACCAAGAGAATGGAATAGCTAAAAGTACTATATAAAAAGGATTAATTGCATTTGTTTGAGATGCGGTCATCCCAACTAGATTTACACATTTGTCAACCCAAACAGTAATTGAACTTCCTGCCTGCTCAAAACATGCCCAAAAGATTGTACAAAATACAGCAAGTATCATAATTGCAATTAGCCTATCTCCACTTTGATGATCTTTCTGTACAACTTTAAAATCGTAAATAATATATCCAACATAAAGTAGAACGGCACCACCAACAATAGTTAGTACATTACCTAATACTTCTGATTGTGTGTCAAGAATAATAAGGTATGCAAAGACAGGTACAGCTAAAAATCCTAATGCATAAATAAAGTTAGTAATAGATAATCCTGCTATTTTCTTTCCAATATACTCGGCTGGTTGCAATCCTTTATCTCCCAATACATTTGCATTAATTCCTTTCCAGAATACCACTAAACCTGCTAGCATTCCAATTCCTGCCGCTCCAAAACCCCAGTGCCACCCATATACTTCACCTAAATAACCACAAAAAAGAGGAGCAATCATAGCTCCTAAGTTAATACCCATATAGAATATAGTAAACCCTCCATCTCTTTTTACATCCCCTTCTTCATAAAGAGAACCAACTAATGTTGAGATATTAGGCTTAAAGAATCCATTACCAATAATTAATAATCCAAGTGCTCCATAAAAGAAGAAATCTGTTGGGAAAGCCATAAAAAAGTGTCCTAGTGCCATAAGTACTCCACCATAAATTATCGATTTTCTGTAGCCGATAAACTTATCTGCTAAATAACCGCCAATGAGTGGGGTTAAATACACGAGAGCACCATAAGCAGCATAAATCCCATACGCTACTTCTTCATTATTTTCGAGATGTGCATAGTAATCTTTTATTAAGTACAAGGTAAGTAAAGCGCGCATTCCATAGAATGAGAATCTTTCCCACATTTCAGCAAAAAACAAATAGAATAATGCTTTAGGATGCCCTTTCTTATCTAGATAGCTTTTTGCGATATATAATATTAATATTGTAAAAAGGATGTAGCCAATAATTTGTATCATAGTGTTTTTTTGTTTTTAATAGTTGCCGAAAATAGTAAATTTTTCTGTTATAGATTATCTAAAATGAAATCAGTCATTTTTTTGTATAAATGGTGACGTGTATTACCTCCATATATTCCGTGGTTTTTATCGGTATAAATGAATAAATCAAATTGTTTATTTGCTTTTACAAGAGCAGAAATCATTTCCATAGTATTTTGTACATGTACATTGTCATCCGCACTTCCATGTACTAATAAATAACTGCCTTTTAGTTTATCTACATGATTAATTGGAGAGTTCTCATCATATCCACTTGCGTTCTCATGTGGGGTTTGCATATAGCGTTCTGTATATATATTATCGTAATAACGCCAATTGGTTACTGGAGCAACTGCTATTGCTAATGAGAAAACATCTGCACCTTTTGTAATTGCTAATGAGGACATATAACCTCCATAACTCCAACCTTGAATACCAATTCTATTAGCATCAATATATTGAAGTGATCCAAGATATTTTGCTGCATTTATCTGATCAATAGTCTCATATTTTCCTAGTTCTTTGTAAGTCATTTTTTTGAATTCTGATCCTTTCCCCCCTGTTCCTCTATTATCCACACAAGCAACAATATATCCTTTTTGAGCAAGCATTTGGTACCAGTAATAGTTTATCCAGCCGAAAGAGTTGGTTACTTGTTGCGAACCTGGACCTCCATATAAAAACATATAAAGAGGATATTCTTTGTTTTTATCAAAATCAGGTGGTTTAATCATCCAAGCATTTAATTCTGCATCTTCTGTTTTGATAGTGAAAAATTCTTTTTCTGAAAGATTAAACTCTTCCATTTTAGTTTCAAATTCAGCATTGTCTTCCAAAACTTTAAGTTGAGTCCCATCAGCTTTATGTAGAGTGAATTTTGGAGCAGAATTTGCAGTAGAAATAGAATTCATATAATATTTTAGTCCATTACTAAATGATGCAGAATTTGTACCTATATTAGTAGAAAGTTTTCTTTTTTCATCAGTATCTAAATTTTGAACAAAAAGAGAACGATTTGTTGAGCCATCTTCAGTAGATGTATAGTATATTTCCATCTTGTCAGAATCTACTCCATGAAAGGATGTTACTTCCCAATCTCCTTTTGTAATTTGAATTTCACCTCCCTCAAAATCTTTTAAATACACATGATTGAAACCATCTTTTTCTGATGTCCAAATAAAATTATCTTCAGGAAGAAATGTTAAGTTGTCATTTACATCAATATAGTATTTGTCTTTTTCAGTAAAGAGTATTTTATTACTCCCATCATTTGCATTAGCAACTATAAAGTCTAGTTCATTTTGATGGCGATTCATTGCTAGTATTACTAATTTTCTAGCATTGTTAGTCCATTTGATTCTTGGGAAATATTCATAATCTTTTTCAGTGTAAATGAAAGTGCTTTGAGCTTCTTTTACATTGTAAGTGTAGATTTTTACAACTGAATTATCTTCTCCAGCTTTAGGATATTTAAAAACTTCCTGGATAGGGTATAAGCCACCTTTAAATAAGTCCATTGAAAATTCTTTTACATTACTTTCGTCAAACTTATAATAAGCTAAATAATCTCCATTTTTTGACCATTCAAATGAACGGACTAAAGCAAATTCTTCTTCATAAACCCAATCAGAAGCACCATTAATAATATGATTCTTTTTTCCATCAGTGGTAACTTGAGTAATCTTTTCACTTCTGAGATTTTTGATATAAAGATTATTATCAAAAACATAAGCTACTTTCTCTCCAGTTGGTGAAAATGTTGCATACATTACTTTGTCATCCGTTAGTTTCTTTAATTTGTCAGTAAAAATATTATATATATAATAAGCTGACTTTGAGGAATAGCGATAAATTTTCTCTGTTTCTGTGCTTAATAATAATAGCTTTTCATCATCAGAAAAAGTATAATTGTTAATTCTTTGAATATTGAAATCAGCACTTGAAAAAAGTGTACGAACTTTTTTACCATCTTTAAATTGATACTTTATAATTTCCTGCCCATTTTCAGTTTTTTCCATAGTAGAATAATGCTCTCCATCATTCATAGAATTGAATCCCCTAATATTTGATGGGTTAAAAGTATAATTCTGCCATAAATCATCAAGAGTGATATCTCTTTTTTGAGCAAAAGTTGGAGTTATAATTAATATTGCTAAGAAAAGTGTTAGTATTTTTTTCATTTTTGAATTGTAAGTTTATATTTGGTGTGGCGAATTTAATTAAATTTGTGATGTGGAATACAAGAAGATAAATATTGATAATCTAGCAGTTTTAAAAGATATTGTTGGTGCTGATTTTATTTTTTCAGATGAAGGTAAATTACTAGAATATAGTAGTGACGAAACTGAGGATTTATCTTATCCTCCAGAAGTAGTTTTAAAACCTAAAAATACTGAAGAAATCTCAAAAATTGTAACCTATTGCAATGATAAATTAATTTCTATTACACCTTGTGGAGCAAGAACTGGTTTAAGTGGAGGAAGTTTGCCTATAAAAGGAGGAATTGCATTAAGTACAGAACGGTTAAATTCTATTATTGAAATTGATGAAAGAAATTTACAAGCAAAAGTTGAGCCGGGTGTTATCAATCAAGTTTTTAGAGATGCAGTCGAGGAGAAGGGACTTTTTTATCCACCAGATCCTGCAAGTAAAGGAAGTTGTTTTTTAGGTGGAAATTTGGCAGAGAATTCTGGTGGTCCGAAAGCTCTGAAATATGGTGTTACTAAAGATTATGTTTTAAACTTGGAAGTTGTTTTACCTACTGGAGAAATTATTTGGACAGGAGCAAATGTGCTTAAAAACTCAACTGGATACAACTTAACACAATTGTTGATTGGAAGTGAAGGTACTCTAGGGATTATTACTAAAATTGTTTTTAAACTTATCCCTTTGCCAACCAAAGATATTACCATGCTTGCACCATTTTCTTCAGCTGAACAAGCTTGTGAAGCAGTATCAGCAGTTTTTAGAGCTGGAATTACTCCATCAGCTTTAGAGTTTATTGAAAGAGATGCGATAGATTGGACAATAAAATACACAGATATAGAAATTCAGATATTAGACAATGTACAAGCTCATCTTTTAATTGAAGTTGATGGTAATGATATTGATTTACTTTATAAGGATTGTGAAAAAATTGCTGAAGTTATGGAGCAATTTGATTGTGGAGAGATACTACTTGCTGATAGTGGAGGTCAAAAAGAACAATTATGGAAATTAAGAAGATCGGTAGGAGAGGCTGTACAAGCAAATTCGGTATACAAAGAAGAAGATACTGTAGTCCCAAGAGCTGAATTAGCAAAGCTATTAATAGGAGTAAAAGAAATTGGTGCAAAATATGGGTTCAAATCAGTTTGCTATGGACATGCAGGAGATGGAAATTTACATGTAAATATAATAAAAGGAGAGATGTCTGACACTGACTGGAATAATAAACTCACTTTTGGAATTCGTGAAATTTTTGAACTTACCAAAAATTTAGGGGGTACAATTAGTGGTGAACATGGAATAGGTTTAGTTCAGAAGGAATATTTAGGTATTGTTTTATCCGATAAAAACATAGAATTACAAAAAGGAATAAAAAAAATTTTTGATCCGAATCAGATTTTAAATCCTGGAAAAATATTTTAATTATTAGTCAAATTTTAATCCCCTAGATTAAAATAAATCAATAAATAAAAAAGGACTATTTAAGCAATAAATCAGCAATTACAAATGCACCAAAAATGAGGGATGCTATGCCGTTTGTGGTGAAAAAAGCAAGATTTACATTACTTAAATCATTATGCTTTACCAAAGTGTGTTGGTAAACTAGTAGGGCGGAAAAAATCCAAAAACCTATCCAATAGTATAAGCTGAATCCACCTAATGACCCTGCAATACTTAGTGCGAAAAAAGAGAGTAGATGTAAAATATTTGATAGTATTAACGCATTATTTTTACCTAGTAATACAGGTATAGAATGGAGTTCATGGGTTTTATCAAAATCCTCATCTTGTAAAGAGTAAATAATATCGAAACCACTTACCCAAAAAAGTACGGCTGCTGAAAAGAATAATGGGATGATATTAAACTCACCACTAACAGCCAAGTAAGCGCCAATGGGTGCAAGTGCCAAACCTAAGCCCAATATCAAATGGCAAAATGCAGTAAATCGTTTGGTGTAACTATATCCTAAAACTACGAATAAAGCAATTGGAGAAAGCGCTAAGCAAAGTGGATTTATTAAATATGTAGTTACTATAAATAATAAAGAGTTAATGATAACAAATAGTAAAGCTGAGTTTGCTTTTATACTTCCGTTTGGTATTTCTCTAAGCTTAGCAGTTCTCGGGTTAGCCGTGTCAACATGTCTATCAATATAACGGTTAAAAGCCATGGCTGCCGAGCGTGCAAAAACCATGCAAAGCACAACATAAGCAAGTGTAACCCACTCAAAATCGTAATTTTTTGTTGCCAAGAAAAAACCAATCAAAGCAAATGGCATTGCAAATATGGTATGGCTAAATTTTATTAAGGAAAGGTATTTATTCATAAGTTATGATGGTCTATTTATCTCAAATGATATTGTAGAATCTTTTGTAATTAACCATTTTTTTTCAATTTTATTTATGTCTAGCCAAAACAGTCCCATAGGGTTGTCCTTTTCTCTTATCAATTCCCATTTTCCTTTCAAACTTGCTGTATTTTTTGAAATTAGTTTCAAATCTAAAAATTCAAATTTAAGTTCACCCATACTTTCTTTAGTTGGATAACTGCTTTTATATCGATCTATAGTATTTTTCCATCCAAACGCTGGCTTATAATTTAGTGATGTAAATATTAATTCTTCAGAATTCCAATACCCTTCCATAAATCCATTAATATCACCATTGTTCCAACATTCCTGTTGTGTTTCTAGTACTTTTTTAATGGCCATAATTTCTACAGGATCTTGAATCACAATGTTAGCATTTTCATGCTTTTTCAAAGTACAAGATGAAAAAATTATTAGAATTAAAATTGGAATTAAATATTTCATAATAGTTTGTGTTTAGTATTTCTTAATTTTAGCTTCAAAACTAATGAAATTAATCTATAATATTTTACGATATTTGCAAACAATTATGAGCAATACAAAACCAACACTACCTAAAGGAATGCGTGATTTCGGATCTGAAGTGATGTTCAGAAGAAATTTCATTTTTGAAACTATTAAAAAAACTTTTGAGTGCTATGGCTATGCACCGATTGAAACGCCTACAATGGAAAATATCCAAACCTTAACAGGTAAGTATGGTGATGAAGGTGATCGATTGATTTTCAAAGTATTGAACTCAGGAGATTATTTATCAAAAGCACAATTTGATGAGAATACAGATTCAAAATCATTAACAAAACAGATAGTTGAAAAGGCATTGCGTTATGATTTAACCGTTCCTTTTGCTCGTTTTGTATCGCAGAATAGAAATGATATTATCTTCCCTTTTAAGCGTTATCAAATGCAAAATGTCTGGCGTGCCGATAGGCCTCAAAAAGGAAGGTATCGTGAATTTTACCAATGTGATGCTGATGTGATTGGTACTGATTCATTGCTCTGTGAAGTTGAATTAGTGCAACTTTATGATGATGTATTTACAAAATTACAAATTCCTAATGTAGATATCTGCATAAATAACCGTAATATTCTATCTGCAATGGTGGAGCTTATGGGAGCAACAGATTTTTTTGATGAAGTAGTGATTGCTTTGGATAAGTTAGACAAAATTGGGCTCGCAAAGGTAAAAGAGGAAATGGAAAGTAAAGGTGTGAAAAAAGATGCCTTTTCTATTTTAGATGCTTTTCTGAATACGAAAAATGTTGGTGATTTATCATCCCTTTTAGAAAAATCATTAATAGGTGGGAAGGGTTTAGAAGAATTACAATTTGTAATGAATAATGTAAAAAAAATAGGTTTACAATCCGCTAATTTGATTTTTGATGTTACCTTAGCTAGAGGACTGAATTACTACACAGGTTGTATACTTGAAGTAAAAGCAAATGATGTTGCTATTGGCTCAATTGGTGGTGGTGGAAGATATGATGATTTGACTTCAATTTTTGGACTTAAAGATGTTTCAGGAGTTGGTATTTCTTTTGGAATTGATAGAATATATATTGTAATGAAAGAGCTTGGTTTGTTTCCCGATAATATTGATGTGTGTACGAAAGTGATGTTTGCTAATTTTGGTGAGCAGGAGGCAGCTTTTTGTTTACCATTGTTAAAGCAATTGCGTGCTGCAGGCATAAGTGCAGAACTTTTTCCTAGCAAAACAAAAATGAAAAAGCAAATGACCTATGCCAATAACAAAGGTGTTCAGTTTGTTATCATGGTTGGTAAGGACGAAATGGAATCTGCAATATTGTCAGTTAAAAATATGGATAGTGGCGAGCAGAGCAATATGAATGTTACTGATTTAATAAAAGAATTATCATAAATGAGTATTTATAAATTAGGAGAACAAATGTTAAGTATTTCAGTTATTGCTGAAATTATTGATGAAGAAAGACAACTGACTTTAGGCGAAAAAGCAAAAAAAAAGATACAAGATTGCCGTGATTATTTAGATAAGAAAATGGAACAATCTGATGCACCAATTTATGGCATAAATACAGGTTTTGGTTCACTTTGTAATCATAAAATTTCCAATGAATACTTAGGAAAGTTGCAAAAAAACTTACTCCTATCTCATTCTTGTGGGACTGGTGATAAAGTGCCTGTTGATGTAGTTAAAATTATGTTGTTGCTAAAAGTACAATCTTTATCCTACGGACATTCAGGAGTGCAATTAAAAACAGTTTTACGCTTAATTGAAATGTTTAATAAAAATATTCTTCCTGTTGTGTTTCAGCAAGGTAGTTTAGGAGCTAGTGGTGATTTAGCGCCTTTAGCTCATCTTGCTTTACCGCTATTAGGAGAAGGGAAAGTTGTAGTAAAAGGTAAGGAAGTAGAATCAAAATCTATCATGAAAGAGAATGATTGGGGAGTAATTACTTTGCAATCTAAAGAAGGATTAGCCCTGCTTAATGGAACACAATTTATGGGTGCTTATGGTGTGTGGAGTTTGCTAAAATCTCAGAAATTATCATATATGGCAGATATGATTGGTGCGATTTCCCTAGAAGCATTTGACGCAAGAAATGAATGTTTTGATGAGTTAATTCATTTGGTGCGTCCTCATAAAGGACAATTAAAAACAGCTGAAAACATCCGTGCTTTCTTAGCTGGAAGTGAAATTCAAGAAGGGGAGAAGGAGCATGTTCAAGATCCTTATTCTTTCAGGTGTATGCCACAAGTTCATGGTGCTAGTAAAGGAGTAATCTCTCATGTAAAGGATGTTTTTACAACTGAGATTAATTCAGTTACTGATAATCCAACTGTATTTATTAATGAGGATAAAGTAATATCAGGAGGTAATTTTCATGGACAGCCTCTGGCAATGGCAATGGATTATTTAGCAATTGGCATGTCAGAATTAGGTTCTATTTCGGAAAGAAGAACTTATCAGTTAATTTCGGGGTTGAGAGGATTGCCAGTATTTTTAGTGGCAGATCCTGGACTTAATTCTGGAATGATGATACCACAATATACAGCGGCAAGTATTGCAAGTCAAAATAAGCAATTGTGTACACCTGCTTCAATTGATTCTATAGTTTCATCAAACGGACAAGAAGATCATGTAAGTATGGGTGCAAATGCTGCTACTAAATTATTCAGGGTTATAGAAAATACGGAAAGAATATTGGCTATTGAGCTGTTAAATGCCACTCAAGGTATTACGTTTCGTAATGCTAAATCATCTAAGTTTATAGAAGGTATTTTAGATGCTTATAGAGCTGAAGTTCCTTTTTTAGCTGAAGATAGATTGCTGCATAAAGATATAGAAAATTCAATTTTATTTTTACAGAACTTAGCTATTGATGAGGAATTAATGTAGTTTAAAAAACATGAAAAATCTCCTGATTATTTTAATGTTTCCATCAATTTATTTAATGAAGATATAATATTAGCAAGAAATTTATTCTTGTGGAATAAATACTCTGTTGAGGAATTGTTCTAATTGTCGAGCGGTTCTTTTTGTAAATAATTCACCATCTTTTACATAAGTTATTCCGCCTGTTTCTTCTGATACTATTATAGCTATTGCATCTGATTCTTCAGTAATTCCTACAGCTGCTCTATGTCTCATTCCTAAGTGACCAGGGAAATCTTGACTGTTACTTACCGGCAATACGCACCTTGCGCTTATAATCTTATTATTTCTTATTATTACAGCACCATCGTGTAGTGGACTGTTTTTATAGAAGACACTTTCAATAATAGGTACTGAAATTTCTGCATTCATTTCTACACCACCTTCAGCAAATACGGCTAAATCATCCATTTGAGTAACTACCATAATAGCACCTGTTTTAGTTTTGGCCATATCTTCACATGCTTTTGCAATGGCATTTGTATTAAGGTGATTATCGTGTTCTACACTAAAATTGAATTTTAGTAGTCCTTTGTTTTTAATAACCTTACCCTTTCCAATCATCATTAAGAATTTTCTTAATTCCTGTTGAAAAACAATAGCAAGTATGATAACACCAACACCAATAAATTGTCCTAATATTTCGCTTAAAAGCTGGAAATTAAAAGCTGATACTACTTTCCATAAGAGGTAAATGGCTGCTAAACCAATAAAAATATTTATTGCAACCGTGCCTTTTACTATTTTGTAAAGTTGATAGATTAATATTGCAACTAGCGCAATATCAATCAGTTCAATAAAGCCAATTTGAAGAAATTCCATTAATAATTATTTTTTGCGAATGTAGTGATTTTAATGCACTCTATAGCTTGCTTTACATCATGCACCCTTAATATGTTTGCTCCATTTAATAGAGCCATAGTATTTGTTATTGTTGTACCGTTCAATGCGTTATCTGCTGTTGTATCTAGTATTTTGTAAATCATTGACTTTCGTGATGTGCCAGTAAGTATAGGGCATTTAAGATATTTAAAAGCATCTAAATTATTTAATATTTGGTAATTGTGTTCAAGTGTTTTTCCAAAACCAAAACCAGGGTCAATTATTATTTTGTTAAATCCTAAAATTTTTAGTTCTTCTATTTTATTGCTAAAATAAGTACTTAACTCATCAAAAATATTATTGTATTCTGGGTGGTTTTGCATGTTCTGTGGATTCCCTTTCATGTGCATCATAATATAAGGAAGATTCAGCTCTGCAATAATTGGAAACATTTTCTTATCCATTTCTCCTGCAGAAATATCATTAATAATATTTGCTCCAACAAGCGCACACTCTTTTGCTGTATTTGACCAGAATGTATCAACTGAAATTAGAATGTTTGGAAAATTGTTTTTTAACAATTTAATAATTGGGATTAACTTCTTAAGTTCTTTTTTTGATGATATTTGAGATGCTCCAGGTCTTGATGATTGGGCTCCAATATCAATAATTTTTGCTCCTTCATCTAGCATTTTTTTACAACTAGCAATTATGTCTTCTTTATTTGAGTATTTTCCACCATCAAAAAAAGAATCATCAGTAAGGTTTAATATTCCCATTACAACTGCATCTTTTGTTGAAAAGATGGCGGAATTGGTTTTGATGATATTTTCTTTTGAGCTCATAATTGCTGTATATTTCGGAATTATTAACTGTTAACATTTTATGGAAAACACAATTTCAGAATACGATTCAATAATAAAAAAATGTGAGGACATTTTTGCTAAGAAAATGAAAGATTATGGGAGTGCTTGGAGGATACTAAGAATCAGCTCATTAACTGATCAGATTTTTATAAAAGCACAAAGAATTAGATCAATAGAACAAAAGGGAGAACAAAAGATTGCTGAGGATATTTCTAATGAGTTTGTTGGAATTGTAAATTATGCAGTAATTGGCCTTATTCAATTTGATTTAGGTGTTTCTAATTTGGCTGAGGATTTGGATTACAATGAGGTTATGAACATCTTTAGCAAACATGCCAATATTGCCAAGGAGTTAATGATTGCTAAAAATCATGATTATGGTGAGGCGTGGAGAGAAATGCGTGTGAGCTCTTTAACTGATTTAATCTTGCAAAAAATTCTTAGGGTAAAGCAAATTGAAGATAATCATGGAGCAACACTAATATCAGAAGGAGTAGATGCAAATTATTTAGATATGCTAAACTATGCCGTTTTTGCGTTAATTAAATTAGAAAATAAATAATATTATGAAAAAGAATTTACCACTAATTATTCGCGTGCTTTTATCAGCACTATTCTTGCTTTCAGCAGTTGCAAAGTTGTACCCAACACCAATGTATGGGATAACTAAAATATTTGAAGAAGGACAGTTGATTCCAATGGGTTTTTCAGAAGGGTTAGCCCCTTATTTTTCTCGTTTTATTATAGCAATTGAGTTCTTTATTGCTTTTGCTGTTTTACAGAAAAATTACCTTAAGAAACTAGTTATCCCAACCTCAATTCTTATGATTTTTGTGTTTAGTTTACATTTGGCATACTCTTTATTTTTAGGTGATAGTGAAAACTGTGGTTGCTTTGGAGAATTGATTCCTATGTCTCCTCTACAAGCTTTAATTAAAAACATAATTACTATTGGTATTTTGGGTTATTTGTATAAAAATACTACTGATGATAAAGAAAATAGTTTTTCAAAATTATGTGTACAATTATTAACTGTTTTACTAGTTATGTTTGCGTTCTTACCGGTTTCATCTCAAACTAAATCAGAAGGTAATAGTTTCGTCTTATTTGTCGAAGATGAGAGCTTTAAAAATTCAGAAGATTATAAAATTCTATGCTATTTTGATGCAGGATGTGAACATTGCCAACATGCTGCTAGAAGTATAGATTCATTATCTAACTTATCTGATAATTTTCCGCCTGTTCATATCGTGTTTTCAGATACTGAACAAGAAAATATTCCTAAATTTTTTGAATATGTAGGTAATCAATATCCTTACCAAGTAATGCCATTTGCAAATTATGATACTGATGAAATAGATAGTTATATGGAGATTACTTTCCCTGATTATGATAACCCAATTGTGATACTTTACAAAGGAGCAAAACAAATAAGATTATTTGATGGTAGTGGGTATAATGAATATCAAGCTGAAGAACTACAACTACTTTTAGATAAATAAAATTGTGCTTGCATACATTATAAAAAAGATAACATATGGTATCCTAGTTTTATTGGGGGTGCTTACGCTAGTTTTCTTTTTGTTTAATGTATTGCCTGGCGATCCTGCTCGTATGATGTTAGACAAACGTGAGGATGCAAATCAGCTCGCTGTTATCAAGCAAAAATATGCTT
The DNA here is from genome assembly GCA_905478765.1 of uncultured Flavobacteriales bacterium. Lineage (GTDB taxonomy): Bacteria > Bacteroidota > Bacteroidia > Flavobacteriales > BACL11 > UWMA-0277. The sequence goes on along the minus strand of CAJQJY010000006.1, from coordinate 40,342 downwards.
TTGACCGTTCGATTGGGGAACAATATGCTTTGTACTTTAATGATGTTTTACCACTTTCATTTCATCATAATAATAAAACTGCTTTTACCTCTTTAAGTAGTGGCAAATATCAATATTCAAAACTATTTTCGATAGCTGATTATACCCTTGTTTTTAAGGTTCCTTACTTAAGAGAGTCATTTGTGCGTAAAGGTACTCCTGTTACTTCAATACTTTGGAATACTTTTAAAAATACTTTTGTGTTAGCACTCTCTTCCATTGGTTTTGCTTTGTTTTTAGGTTTAATTTTAGGAGTGTTTTCAGCATTGTATAAGGATACTTTAATTGATAAGTTTATTCTATTTTTTTCAGTTTTAGGTATGTCCCTTCCATCTTTTTTTTCATCTATCATTATTGCATGGTTGTTTGGTTTTGTACTGCACAACTATACTGCTTTAAACATGACGGGTAGCCTGTATGAAGTTGATGATTATGGTAGAGGTTCATTCTTGCAAATTAAAAATCTAATTCTGCCAGCAATAACCTTGGGTATTCGCCCACTATCAGTGATCATTCAGTTATGCAGAAATTCTTTACTAGAAGTGCTTTCAATGGATTATGTGCGAACTGCAACAGCAAAGGGTTTAAGTAAATTTACTGTAATTTTTAAACATGCCTTACACAATGCTTTAAATCCTGTAGTAACTGCTGTTTCGGGTTGGTTTGCTTCACTTTTAGCAGGGGCCGTTTTTGTGGAATATATTTTTGCTTGGAACGGAATTGGAAAAGAAATAGTTGATGCTTTAAATAAAATGGACTTGCCAGTGGTAATGGGTTCAGTGCTGTTTATTGCATCAATTTTTGTAATTATAAATATAGTAGTTGATTTAATATATGGGTGGCTCGACCCCCGAATAAGAATAAGTTAATATGAGAAAGAATATAGTAGCAGGAAACTGGAAAATGAATTTGAATAGAGCGGAGGGTTTAGCTTTAGTAGAAGATGTGCTGAATAAATTACCTAAAGATAATAAAACACATGTAATACTTGCTCCATCTTTTGTCTATTTGTATAAAGTAGCAAAAATGTGTGCTGATATCCCTAAGGTAGTTGCTGCTTCACAGGATTGTAGTCCAAATGAAAAAGGTCCTTTTACTGGAGAGGTTTCTGCTAGTATGATAGCATCTTGTAGTGCAAGATATGTTGTTTTAGGTCATTCAGAAAGAAGAACAAATTTTACTGAAACAAATGAGCTTTTAAAAACTAAAGTAGGACAAGTATTTGCAAATGATTTAAAAGTAATTTTCTGTTGTGGAGAAAGTTTAGCACAAAGAGAAAATGGGGTTCATTTTGACTGGATTAAATCTCAAATATCAGAGAGTTTATTTCACCTTTCTGTTGAGGAGTTTAAAAACATTATAATTGCTTATGAACCTATATGGGCAATTGGTACTGGGGTTACTGCAAGTACAGATCAGGCACAAGTAGTGCATGCGTTTATAAGAAATTTGTTAGCTGAGAAATACGGAAATGAAGTTGCAGAAAGCACTTCAATTTTATATGGTGGAAGTTGTAAGCCAAAAAATGCAATTGAGCTTTTTTCTCAAAAAGATATTGACGGGGGATTAATTGGTGGTGCATCATTAAATGCTGATGATTTTGTTGCAATTACACAATCTTTTTAATGGAATATACTGAAGTAAATATCAAGTTAGGTGAAGTAAATCCATTTTCTGAAATAGTGGTTGCTAGATTGAATGAAATTGATTTTGAGTCCTACTCTGAGGATGAAAATGGAGTAAAAGCATATGTGCAATCTCACTTATTAAAAGAAGATTTAGTTTGTGAAATCCTCAATGATATTTCAAAAACTACTGAACTTAGTTTTACAATTAGTAAAGTAAAACAAGAAAATTGGAACAAGCAGTGGGAAAGTAATTTTGATCCTGTAACAATTAATGATAAATGTGTGATTAGAGCACATTTTCATGATGAAATATCAGATGTTGATCATGAAATTATTATTACACCAAAAATGTCATTTGGTACTGGTCATCATGAAACAACATCCCTTATTATGAATGAAATGTTTAATCTTGATTTTAAAGAAAAATCAGTTTTGGATATGGGTTGTGGTACAGGAGTGTTAGTGATTCTTGCTTCAAAATTAGGTGCTTCATCATTAGTTGGAATTGATTTTGATGAGTGGGCTGTAGAGAATTCTGAGGAGAATTCAATGCTAAATAATGTTGAAAATATTGATTTTATTCATGGTGATGCAGATGCAATTGGAGACTCAAAATTTGATATTATATTGGCAAATATCAATAGAAATATAATTTTAAATGATTTAGAAACTTTTGTGGGGGCTATGGAAGATAAATCAGAAATTATTTTCAGTGGTTTTTTAAAAGAGGATGTTCCTTTAATTTTAGATAAATCAAAGCAACTTGGGCTGGAATTAGTTGTTTTAAAAAATAAAAACAAATGGCAAATGTTATATTTAAAAAGAGTTTAGTACTTTTAGTATTAACTCTTGGGTTTTCTTTGAGTTCTTTTGGTCAAAAGGAGGGTAGGGTAAAAGAATTCACTCAAGAATTCCCAGTATTTTTAGTTGAATTGGAGGGTTTTATGAATGCATCTGATAATTCGGATTTAAAATCAGTTTTTAAACAATTTAAGAAGAAATCTGAATTTTTAGCAATATCTGAAAAAAATATTATTATGCAGGTTTCTGATAAGATGCTTAAGAAAAGAATGCGGGCTAAGCCTCATTTTCAGGAGTTTTTAGCTGCTATAATTCTTGTTGATAATCATGCTAAGGGAGAAACAATGCTTCCTGAATGGTTAAATGTAGTTCAAGAGACTTTAGCTGAAACAACAACCAAAAAATTGGTTATGTTTTACTCATTTTCTTCTGATTTAGTATCGAATAATATTTTGCGTGAAAGTAAATCTGCATCCTGGAATGTAGGTAAAGCAGATTATAAATTTACTTTTGAAATGATTGAACCAGTTATTGTTTTTAACAATCCTTTCGTTTTAAATTGTTCAGCTGAGGGTGGTTCTTATGATATCTTTGGAACAAAAGGCAAGTATTATTTTGTTTCTAACGAATGGTTTGGTACAAATGGGGTGATAAACTGGGAATCTCAAGGAATGTCAAAGGACTCAATTTATGCTGAGATTAAATCATATAAGATTGACACACGAAAAAGTGTTCTTGTTTCAGATTCTGCTACTTTTTGGAATAAATATATTTTTAATACTCCAATTTTTGGGCAAGTAATCAATAAAGTATCTAAAGGAAAACAAGCTAAAAATTATCCTAAATTCACTTCATACAGTAAAAATATAGAGCTTCAGGATATATTCCCAAATGTAGACTATAGAGGTGGTTATAAAATGCAAGGTAAAGATTTTATAGCTGATGGTGGAAAGTATGCTGAAGCAAAAATCGTATTTAAAAGAGATGGTAAAGATGTTTTTATTGCAAATGCAAATCGCTTTAGTTTAAAGCCTGATCGTATCTCATCACAAGAAGCTGGTGTTAAAATATATTTTGATGGTGATTCGATTTATCATGCTAATTTGCAGTTTAAGTATATTGACAGCAAAAGAGAGTTGCAACTTTATAGAAAATCTAATGGGATTTCTGGAGCTCCAATGTTAAATACTTACCATAATGTAACTATGGATTTTGAACTTTTACAATGGAATATTGATGATGATATTATCGCTTTCGGTTCTTTGCCAGGAACAGCTGAATCCAGGGTTGAATTTGAGTCTGTTGACAGGTTTCTGCAACAGAAATTTGAATCTATGCTAGGGATTGATGCAATTCACCCATTGTTTTTGGTTAATAATTTTGTTAAAGTAAAGCAAGAAGAAAAATTCTATGTTGAGGATTTTGCGAAATTCTCTCGTTTTCCAATTGTTCAAATTCAGCATTATCTTATTCAATTGGCTAATGATGGCTTTATCTTCTATGATTTTGGTGAGGAGAGAATTACAGTTCTTCCAAAGTTGTATAATTATATTAATGCAGCATCAGAAATTGGGGATTATGATGTTATAACTTTCAATTCAATAATTTCAGAGGGAGAGTACAAAACTCCTGATAAAAATTTGGTAAATGCTACTTTAAATATTAAAACGAAAGACTTAAATATCTTAGGTATTCATAAGATAGAATTAAGCCAAGAAAGAGCTGTTTATTTATATCCAAAAGATGGCTTACTAGTGGTAAAGAAAAATAGAGATTTTGTATTTAACGGTCAGGTTTATGCGGGTAAAGGGAGGTTAAATCTTTTCGGAAGAGATTTCTTTTTTCACTATGATGAATTTAAAGTTGATTTGAATAAAATTGATTCTGTTCAGCTTTCAGTTCCTGTACATCCTATTAAAAAAGACATGTATGGTGATGAAATTTTAACTCCAGTTAGAACAGTTATTGAAGCAGTAACTGGTGATTTAATTATTGATGATCCAACAAATAAATCAGGGGTTAGAAAAGATAGTTTTCCTGAATTCCCAATCTTTAGGTCGTTTGAGGATTCTTACGCTTATTTTGATAGGAATTCTATTTATGATGGAGTTTATAAAAGAGATAATTTCTCTTTTCATTTACAGCCCTTTGAAATTGATAGCTTAGATAATTACACAGGAAAAGGATTGTGGTTTGCAGGTGTGTTTGAATCAGCAGGGATCTTCCCCATATTTGATGATACTTTAAGATTGCAAGATGATTATTCGTTAGGGTTTACTAGAAAAACTCCAGCTGATGGATTTGATATTTATGGTGGAAAAGGAAAGTATAATAATGATATTCATTTGAGCCATAAAGGATTAAAAGGGAGTGGAGACTTTGCATACTTAACATCAAAAGCATCAGCTGAAGAAATTTTCTTTTTCCCTGATTCTACTAATTTTTATACACAAATTTTTGCTCTTACTGAAGTAGCTAGTGGAATTGAATTTCCTGATGTAAAAAACACTGAAACTTATACTCACTTTGAGCCATATAACGACAGGCTAGAGGTTTATCAAACTAAAGATGTTTTTAATTTTTATCATGACCAAGCTACATTCAAAGGAGATTTATTACTACAACCTACTGCACTTTCGGGGGGAGGTATTATGTCATTAGATAAAGCTGATGTTGATGCAGAGTCATTTACCTTTAATGCAAATTGGTTTGGCTCAGAAGAAGCTAATCTTCAAGTGTTTGATGATTCAAAAAATATTGCAATTAGAGCAAATAATCTAAGGTCACATATTGATTTGAAAACCCGTGAAGGACTGTTTTATTCAAATGGTGGTAATTCATATGTTGAGTTTCCCGCTAATAAATACATCTCTTATATTGATAAGCTGAGGTGGGCGATGGATGACGAATTGTTTACTCTGGGTGATGAGGTTGTTGCTAAGGGTAAAGGTTCTGATTTTGTATCTATTCATCCTACTCAAGACTCTTTAAAGTTTACTGCAAAAACTGCTACTTATAGTATTAAAGACTATATAATAAACACAGTAGGAGTTGAAGAAATTCTTATCGCGGATGCTGTTATTAATCCTGATTCTGGAATTGTAACAGTTGCTAAAAATGCAGTTATTCAAACGCTATTTGGAGCAACTATTATTGCAGATGATTTAACTGAATACCATATTTTTACTAATGCTACTATTGATATTAAATCAGCACATAATTATACTGCCAATGGTGATTATACTTATAAAGATGCTATGAATAATGAACAGCAAATATTTTTTAAAGAGATTAGAGTAGGGACTGATACTATTACTATTGCAAGGGGTGATGTTGCTACAGATAAAGTATTTCATATTGATAGTAAATTTGATTTTAAAGGTAGTGTTGATTTAATTGCTGATAAAAAGAACTTGACTTTTGATGGTTATTTTATGGCAAATCATTCTTGTGATTTACTTGATAAATCATGGATTAAATTCAAGTCTGAAATAGATCCTAAGAATATAGTGTTCGCTTTAGATGATAAAATCTATAATGATAAGAAGGATTTACTTTCATCAGCATTGGTTATGAATTTTGATTCAACAGATTTATATTCTACATTTATGAGTGAGAAAAAAAGAAAAGCTCTCGATTTCGATATTTTATCAGCTTCTTCTACTTTAAGATATGATAAAAAACAATTTGCATATATTATAGGGGGTCCTGATTCTTTATCAAACTATTACACCTTGTATGAAAAAACATGTAAAACTAAAGGAGAGGGGGTGATGGATTGGAATTTAGATTTAGGGCAAGTCAAAGCGTTAAATGTTGGTAATGTTACTCATGATATTGCTTCTCAAAAAACTGAATTAGATGGGTTCTTTATGCTTGATTTTTTCTTTTCTGAAGAGGCATTGCAGATTATGGGGCAAGATTTGTATGATGCTCCTGGAGATGATATGTTTGAGTATGATGAGAAATTCTCAATGAATTTAAAAAGAGTTCTTGGTAAGGAGAAAGGGGAGATGCTTTTAGTTGATTTAGAAATGAAAGATGATTTTTCAAAATTTCCTAATGAGATGAAACATTCTCTTGTTTTTGCTAAAACTAATTTTAATTGGGATAATGTAAATAAAGCATTTGTGTCAAAAGGAAATATTGGCGTAGGAAGTGTTTTGAATAAACAAGTTAATTCGTTAGTTGATGGTTATATTATTATTGAAAAGGGTCAAAATTCTGATGTTTTAACTATTTATTTAACCACAGAATTTTATGACGAGTATTATTTCCAATACAAAAATGGAGTGATGCGTTCTTGGTCAACTAATCCAGATTTTAATGCTTCAATTCTTTCTGTTCCTGATGGTAAAAGGAAAGCAGAGCGTGCAAAAGGTGCTCCTGCTTACCGTTATATGATTGCTCCTGAAGACATTACTGAGAAGTTCTTGAAACTAGCTAAGAAAAAGTATTAATTACTATCTTGCCGAACTTTAAATGATAACTACAGAAATCATATTATTTGTCTTGCTTGCTTATGTAACGGGGGCTTTTCCTTCTGCAGTTTGGCTTGGTAAGATTTTCTATAAAATTGATGTTAGGGAATATGGAAGTGGAAATGCAGGAGCAACAAATACTTTTAGAGTTTTAGGCAAAGGGGCTGGAATCCCGGTACTTTTTATGGATATCTTTAAAGGGTGGTTAGCTGTATACTATGTTCATTTTATTAGTAACGTAACTGAGCTTTCTCCAGAATTATTTTTTGAGAATCAATTGGCGTTTGGAATTGCTGCTGTTATTGGTCATTTATTTCCTGTTTATACTGGTTTTAGGGGTGGTAAAGGGATTGCTACTATGTTAGGACTTTTAATTGGTTTAAACCTTTGGGCTGCTCTTTTTTCTATTGGTGTATTTGTAGTCGTATTCTTAATTTCAAAGTATGTTTCTCTAGGGTCGATTATAGCATCTATAGCTTTTCCATTTTTTGTATTGATTGTACTTAAGTCAGCTAATGAATCCTTAAATTTGTTTGCAATTTTTGTTCCTATTTTATCGTTAATAACTCACCAAAAAAATATTGAACGTTTAATTAAAGGTGAGGAAACAAAAGTTATGTTTGGTAAAAATAAAAATGATGAAAAAAACTCCTAAATATACACCAAAGAATTCTTCTAGTAAAGTAGCAGAAAAAGCGTTGTTTTTAATCAATGATGATTACAACACTTTTGATCATGTAATTGATTGCTTAGTTGCAATTTGTGATCATGATACTATTCAGGCAGAGCAGTGTGCAGTTTTAGTTCACTACAAAGGAAGTTGTGAAATTGCAGTTGGAAAAACTGAAGATTTAATTCCGTTACAAGAGGATTTATCTCTTTACGGATTAGATGTTGAAATTCTTTAAGAAACTAAATTAGTATAGTTCAAATAAATTATATTTGCACCCAAGTTGGACTTGTAGCATAACTGGATAGTGCACTAGATTACGGCTCTGGAGGTTGGGGGTTCGAATCCCTCCAAGTTCACTTTAAAAATTAACCCTTTACTTTTTAGTAGAGGGTTTTTTATTTTACAATTTTAATTATTGCTGATTTTCTTAATTCCAGTTGAGTGATGATTGGATATTTAGTTTTGCTGTCAACTAATTCAATTCTACTAGTATTTGGTGGTGATGTTCCAAAATTGGTTGCAGTTATTTCAATAATATTTTCACCATCTTTTAATTGATATTTTATTTTTTTTCTTTTGTTTTCCGTTTCAAAATCATGTAAAATAATGTCTCCATTTATTTTTAAAGTGATTTTGTCACCATCTTCTTGGTTTGCATCCCAGATGTATAGTTTTACTTTATTGCTTTCCCAATTTATAGTAAAATCATCTCCATCTTTTAAAATTTCTGTCCTTTTAATTAATGTAGTGTCAGCATACTTTTTATAATAATTTTTTTCAACTTTATTTTTTATATTTTTTATATTTTTTATTTTTTTTTCAATTTTTGATTTCTTCATCAAAAAAATTTTACCACTAGCACATTGTGTGCTATCCATAAAATTACCTATAAAAGTACCTTCTAACCTTTTAGAACCAAACTTTCCTTTAAATGCTAAATTCATATTGATATAGCAGAAAGTGTTTAATGGAGCTTCTGATAAGGAGTGTAAGATCTGAGTTTCTTGTAATTGAAAAGAATTATCTGATTTGAAATACAAGCCACTTATCTCACTTTTGGTTGCATCTGGGGTATTTATATTGGTGATGGAATACCCATTTACAATACCATATTGTTCTTCAAGTTCTAATTGAAAGCTAATAGGTATATTGTTGCTTAAGATTAATGTACCTAAATAGCTAAAGGTGTTTTGAGAAAAACTTTGAAAAGAAATAGTGAAAAATAATATGATTATTGATATTCTCATGATGCAAATTTAGGATAATTAAGTTTTGTATCTTTACAGAATGAAGCATAAATTTATTTTTATTGTATTATTAGTAATTCCAGTTTTGTTGTTAATTTTACCTTCTACATTTTTTGATTCTGGTGAGTCAGTATGTTTATCAGTATGTTTGTTTGATAAAGAATGTTATGCTTGTGGTATGACTAGAGCCATACAACATTTAATACATTTAGACTTTGTAATTGCATACCAATTTAACAAGTTATCAGTTATAGTATTCCCTTTACTAATTATCTCTTATTTTAAGGAATTGAAGAAGTATTATATTTTATCAAAAATATAAATTTTACCACATAATATCCTTAGGTGGATTAGTTATAATTTTAATTTAATATTAGTTTTATACCTATTGCTTTTTTATTATATTTTTACGCCAATTAATTTATTAACTAAAAAAGTATTTACATGAAAAAAATTCTATTTATTATGATTGCGTTATTTACGCTTAGTACAACAATTTATGCTTCTTTCCCCGTTACTGAAGATGGTACTGTTGTTGAAAATACAACGAATCAACCTAAACCATCTTCTCCCGATATTGATTGGGGGTTAGCTGCTGTTTGTTGGTTAGTTGGTACTTTAGGTATTCATAGGTTTATGATGGGAGATACTACTAATGGAATCTTAATGCTATTGACATTAGGAGGATGTGGTATTTGGGCATTAATTGATTTGATAAGTATATTATCAGGTAAAATGTCAAGATAAATTTAAAGCATTTTTTTATAAGCCACTCAGAAATGAGTGGCTTTTTTATTTTATCAGATTCTTAATATTTAATCCATCAAACGTTCCTGAGCTCATCATAAGTAAGTTTTGATTGTTCCAATTTAAAGTTGTTAAATAATCTTCTAGTTTTTTTGCATCTGTAAAAACTAATAAGTCCTCTCTATTAAAAGCAGAGTGTACTTGTTGCTTTGTAATTGGTTCTAACTTTTTATGAGCTATTGCTTGCGGGCTAAAATACACAATTGCTGTATCAGGAGTATCCATACTTCCTTGATATTGCGCTAAGAATTCATCATTCAAACTACTAAAAGTATGGAGTTCCATACATGCAACTAATTTTCTGTTTATAAACTGTTTTTTCATAGCAGAGCAAGTTGCTTTTAACTTTGATGGAGAGTGAGCAAAATCCGTATAAAGTGCAGATGTTTCTGTTTGTTTAGCTAATTCTAATCTTTTGCTTGCTCCCTTAAAAGTAGCTATTTGCTTAAAGAAATCATTGTCAGAAACACCTAACTCATTACATACTAATTTTGCAGCATTTAGGTTCTGTAAATTATGGTTTCCAAAAATTAATAACTTAGTATTTTTTAAAGTTGTTATTCCATTTATTATCTCATGTTTTGGAGTAGAATAAGGTATTATTTTACAATTTGTTTCTTCTTTCGTCAATTTACATAATTCTTCATCTTCTGAGCAATAAATAAGCGTATCACTCACCGTATTTTTAAATATTCTAAACTGATCAACATACATTTCAAAAGTTGGAAATACATTTATGTGATCCCAAGCAATTCCGCTAAGAACTGCTATATTCGGTTTGTAAAGGTGAAATTTTGGTCTTCTATCAATTGGTGAGCTAAGGTATTCATCACCCTCTAAGATAATTATGGGAGCATTATTAGTTAGTTTTACCATATTATCAAATCCTTCTAATTGAGCGCCAACCATATAATTGCAATCAATATTTAAATTTTGTAGTACATGTAAAATCATTGCTGTAATGGAGGTTTTACCATGGCTACCACCAATTACTACTCTTTTTTTATTTTTGCTTTGCTCGTAAATATATTCAGGATAAGAGAAAATAGGAATATTTAATTCTTTTGCTTTTGCAAGTTCAGGATTGTTTTCTCTAGCGTGCATTCCTAAAATAATTGCATCTAAATCTGAAGTAATTTTATCTGGAAACCATCCCATTTGATTTGGTAGTAATCCGTGTTTCTCTAATCGTTCTTTACTGGGGCTAAAGACTGCATCATCACTTCCTGTCACGTTAAATCCTTTATGAAGTAATGCCAATGCCATATTGTGCATAGCACTTCCACCAATTGCGATTAAATGTATCTTCATTTCTATTAAATTTATATTTAAATAAAAGTAGGAATTAATAGCAATTGTTATATTTGACAAACTAAAATTTACTAACATGAATTTGTATACAATTGACACTGGTTTTTTTAAATTAGATGGAGGAGCAATGTTTGGTGTTGTTCCAAAAGTTTTATGGAGTAGAACTAATCCTGCAGATGAAAATAACCTTTGCCCTTGGGCTATGCGTTCGCTGTTAATTGAGGATGGAGATAGACTTATTCTAATTGACAATGGTATTGGGGATAAACAGGATGATAAATTTTTAAAACATTATTATTTACATGGTGATGTGAATTTGCATTCCTCTCTAAAAAAAAATGGTTTTTCAGCAGATGATATAACGGATGTTTTTCTTACTCATCTTCATTTTGATCATTGTGGAGGAAGTGTAAAGTGGAATAAAGATAGAACTGGCTTTGAGATGGCTTTCAAAAACGCAAAGTATTGGAGTAATAAAGAGCATTGGGAGTGGGCAACTGTGCCAAATAACAGAGAAAAGGCATCATTTTTAAAGGAGAATATTATCCCAATTCAAGAGTCAGGTCATCTAAATTTTGTTGAGGGGGAAAATGAGATTTTTAATCATTTTAATGCACTTTTTGTAAACGGACATACGGAGGCTCAAATGATACCTCATATTACTTATAAAGATAAAACGATTGTTTTTGCTGCTGATTTATTACCCAGTACTGGTCATATCCCTTTGCCTTATGTTATGGGATATGATACTAAGCCACTACTTACTCTTGGAGAAAAAGAAAAGTTTTTGAATGAAGCTGCTGAAAAAGAATACTTCATTTATTTGCAACATGATAATTATAGTGAGTGTTGCACAGTAGAAAAAACTGATCGAGGAGTAAGGCTAAAAGATACTTTTAGATTAATAGATATTTTGTAAAATGAATAATATATTCACTCATCATCCTAAAAGTATTGGAGAATCTTACTTTAAGCATTTTATTAAATCTTTAAAGTTTTCCTTGATTTTACTTTTTTTAAGTTTCAAAGCATTAGTTCATGCGTTATTGCCTTTTCTGTATAAAACTGCAGTAAGTGATAAACTTATCACTTTATCTATTAATTTAAAAAAAAGAAAAGATCAGTTTAATGAAGAGAATTAAATACATCCCAACTGCTCCCAAAATCACTTGTATCATCTATTTCTTTTTTTTTAGATAAGTTTCTGTAGAGTGTAAGTTTGTCACCATTTTTAATTTTTATTTTGATGCTTTCATAGTCATTTATATCAGATCTCTTTGGTAGTGTTTTAATATAACCAATTTCTTCAAATGCTCTAATTTTCTTTTCTGACATAAAGTAATTAATGATACAAATTTAGATAATCTTTTTTTAATAAGGAAATAGAATGCTTTTGTTGTTTGTAAACTACTATTTTTGTCAATATGCAAAAACAAGAAAGATATAATGATTTTTCTTCTTTCATCAGAAGAACTTTTAATCAAAGAGTACAAAAGGTTTCCATTGATGCTGGTTTTACTTGCCCGAACAAGGATGGAAGTAAAGGTACTGGTGGTTGTACTTATTGCAATAACAATACTTTTAATCCTGATTATTGCAAACCTATAAAGCCTATAAAGCAACAGATTAACGAAGGAATAGATTTCTTTTCAAAGAAATATAAAACTCAAAAATACCTTGCTTATTTTCAGGCGTTTACCAATACCTATTCGCCTCTGGCTGATTTAAGAAAAATGTATGAGGAGGCTTTAGCTCATGAAGATGTAATTGGATTAGTAATAGCTACTCGTCCTGATTGTATTAAAGATGAAGTCCTAGATTATTTAGAAGAATTAGCAAAAGCAGGCAACTTTATTAAATTGGAATTTGGCTTAGAATCAACTAAGAACGAAACGCTAGAGGAAATAAACAGATGCCAAACACATGAAGAAGCAATTGATGCTTTTAAAAGGGCTGATGGCAGAGGGTTGCATTTAGGTGGTCATCTTATTTTAGGTTTGCCTGGTGAATCAAAAGAAGATATGTTAGAGCATGCTCGAAAAGTTTCAGAACTTCCAATTAATACCTTAAAAATTCATCATCTTCAGATTGTAAAACACACTATGATGGCTCATCAGTTTAAGAATACTCCAGATATGTTTACTTTTATGGAATTAGATGAGTATATTGATTTGGTTGTAGATTTTATTGAGCTTTTAAATCCAGAAATTATTATTGAAAGATTTTTTAGTGAATCTCCTGCAAGAATGTTAATACATCCAAAATACGGATTGAAAAACTTTGAAGTCAAACATTTGGTAGAAAAACGCTTAGAAGAAAAAAATGCAATGCAGGGAAGATTATTTTTACTTAATAATAGTGAAAAAAGAGATTGAGGTTTATTTCCAATCTCTAACTAATTTTTCAATTCCCATCCAAATAAGAATTACAGGCCAGTAGGTTTTTAAGAGTTCTGCTACCGATATATTTATGTAATTAAGGTTGTCTAATAGGAACACAACACCTATCACAATTAAAAAAATGGATATTCCAATACTTTTTTTCATCTTTTAAATTTTATGCTAAAGTAATAATTACTTTTGTAACTCCAAAAAAAAAAAATATGTCAGACGATAAGAAAGTAATTTTTTCAATGTCAGGACTTTCTAAGTCCTACAACAATAACAACAAACAAGTATTAAAAGATATTTATTTATCATTTTACTATGGTGCTAAAATTGGTATTATTGGGCTTAATGGTTCTGGTAAATCAACACTTTTAAAAATTATTGCAGGCGTTGAAAAGCAATACCAAGGTGATGTAACTTTCTCTGATGGTTATAAAGTTGGTTACTTGGAGCAAGAACCAAAACTAGATGAGAGTAAAACTGTAATTGAAATTGTAAAGGAAGGAATGCAAGAAGCTGTTGATGCATTGGCAGAATATAATTCTATAAATGATGCTTTTGGATTACCTGAAAACTATGAAAATACTGATAAAATGGAGGCTTTGATGAAACAACAAGGTGTCTTACAAGATAAAGTAGAGTCCTTAGGAGCTTGGGATATTGATACTAAATTGAACATTGCTATGGATGCTTTAAGATGCCCTGAACCAGATGCTCAAATTTCTGTTTTATCAGGAGGGGAGAAAAGAAGAGTTGCACTTTGTAGATTGTTATTGCAAGAGCCAGAAATTTTATTATTAGATGAGCCAACCAATCATTTGGATGCAGAATCAGTAATGTGGTTAGAGCAACATTTAGCAGAGTATCAAGGAACTGTAATTGCAATTACTCACGATAGATATTTTTTAGATAATGTAGCTGGATGGATATTGGAGTTAGATAGAGGAGAAGGTATACCTTGGAAAGGAAATTATTCATCATGGTTGGAACAAAAAACCAAGAGGTTGGCGCAAGAGGAAAAGTCAGAAAGTAAAAGAAGAAAAACACTTGAAAGGGAGTTGGATTGGGTGCGTATGTCACCAAAAGGAAGGAGGTCAAAATCAAAAGCTCGTTTAAGTAATTATGAAAATCTTTTAGGAGATGAAGGAAGGAAAAAAGAAGAAAAAATTGAAATGTATATCCCTCCTGGACCAAGGTTAGGAAATAATGTAATTGATGCTGAAGCAGTAAGTAAAGCTTTTGGTGATAAATTGCTTTATGAAGATTTAAACTTCAAACTTCCACCTGCAGGTATAGTTGGTGTTATTGGGCCAAATGGAGCAGGTAAAACTACTTTGTTTCGTATGATAATGGAGCAAGAAACTGCTGATACTGGAACTTTTAAAGTTGGTGAGACGGTTAAAATTGCTTATGTAGACCAGCAACATGCTGCTATTGATCCTGAAAAAACTATTTGGGAACAAATTACTGGTGGATTAGAACAAGTAAATGTTGGCGGAAAATTGATGAATTCAAGAGCCTATGTAGCTAAGTTTAATTTTAATGGTTCTGACCAAAATAAAAAAGTTGGAGTATTATCTGGTGGAGAACGTAATCGTTTGCATTTAGCTATGACATTAAGGCAAGAGGCAAATGTGCTTTTACTGGATGAGCCAACCAATGATTTGGATGTAAATACACTTAGAGCATTGGAGGAGGGATTAGATAATTTTGCTGGTTGTGGTGTTATTATTTCGCATGATAGATGGTTTTTAGATAGAGTTTGTACTCATATTTTAGCATTTGAAGGAGATAGTAATGTGGTTTATTTTGAAGGTAGCTTCTCTGACTATGAAGAAAATCGTAAAAAACGTTTGGGTGATATTTCTCCAAAGCGTATTAAGTATAGAAAGTTAAAGAGAGATTAAGTTCATTGGATTTAAACAATCATAAAGAGCAATTAAAGTTAAAAAGTAAGGAGAATATTCAGTTTTTTAAGAGATTAAAAAAAATAAAACCCAAGGTTTTAGATAAGCTTATTCATCCTGCACATGATGAGGTTTTTGAATGTACTGATTGCCTAAAATGTGCAAATTGTTGCAGTACAACAAGCCCTCTTTTTACGGATAAAGATATTAGTAGAATTGCAAAATATTTACGGATAAAACCTTCAGCTTTAGTTAGTCAGTATCTAAGAATTGATGAAGATGGGTTTTATGTTTTACAAAAATCACCTTGTACTTTTTTGGGAGATGATAATTACTGTTCAATTTATGATGCTCGACCAAAAGCATGTAGAGAGTTCCCGCATACTGATAGAATAAAACAAAATCAATTGTTAAATTTAACCGAAAAAAATATTGAAGTTTGCCCAGCTGTTTTCAGCATTATTGAAAAAATAAAAATAACCTTAAAATAACCTTAAAATAAATAAAAATGACTAAGAATTTACTTTTTGCATCTGCAATCCTATTAATTACTTCTTGTACTTCTAATCCTAAATCGAAAGAGGAAGTAAGGATTGAAACTCTGGATGAGAATTTACTTACTTTAGAATTTGCATCTAAAAATCCTGAAGTTAAAAAAGAAGGAACTAATGTTAGTGCAACTGAAATGCTGCATTTATCTTTGACTGATAATTCTCAAAGTGACTTTGTTGGGAAATCTTTAACTTTAAACAATACTCTTGAAGGAGCAATAAATTTCTCATCAAGAAATGACAGTATTTTTTGCAATGCACCTACTTCATTAATATTAATGAGTATGCCTCCAAAACCAGGTGTTCGCCCAGCTACGATAGCTGCAAATGATGAGTTTTATATTGCTCCTATGAGTTTGCTAAAATTTGAGTCAGTTAACATTATGTTTGTTGGTTTAGGAGAGTAAACATCTCTCATGCAAAAATACATTGCACTTTTAAGAGGAATAAATGTAAGTGGTTATAAGATTATTAAAAGGGCTGATTTACGAGCTTTATTTTTATATTTTTTTTTAATAAATTAAATACTTTTCTCTTATTTTCTTAAATTCTTCTAAATCCTCTTGCCAACTTTCTTTTATTTCTTTTTGGGTTTTCTCTGCAATAATTTGTTTTCTGAGTTTATCAGTTCCTGCTAATTTATCAAAAAAGTTATTGAAAAAATTTTCCTTTTCATCACTTTGTTTGTATGCTTCAATTATCCATTTTAAGTAAATAGCACTGAGGTATTCATCTTGAAATCTTAAATCAGTTCCAAAGCAAATTTTATTTTCATGCTTGGGATACTTACTTCCCTCTCCACTTCTTGGTGTAAATGAATAACTACTCTCCAAATAAGGTGCTCCAAAATGTTGAAAAGGATAATCAGTTCCTCTTCCTATACTTATAGTTGTTCCTTCAAACAAACAAAGGCTAGGGTATAAGTTGATAGCTTTTGCATTAGGTAAGTTTGGAGATGGTTTTATTAGTGGGTCATAACTCATATTATGAGTATAATTTTCCATCTCAATAATGGTTAAATGACAGTTGCTTGCAATCCAATGTTCTCCATTTACCATTTTGGCATACTCGCCAATGCTCATTCCGTGTACAATTGGTACAGGGTGCATTCCTATAAAGCTTTCAAATCCTTTTTCTCTAATTGGCCCATCAACATAGTGGCTGTTTGGGTTAGGTCTGTCAAGTATTATTACCTTTATGTTGTTTTCTGCAGCTGCTTCCATTATGTAATGTAGAGTAGAAATATAAGTGTAAAATCGTGCTCCTACATCTTGTATGTCAAAAATCAGCACATCAATTCCTTCTAGTTGTTCTGGGTAAGGTTTTTTGTTTTTTCCGTAAAGGGAGATAATATGCAAACCTGTTTTGCTATCTATACCATCTTCAATTTTAGCCCCTGCATCAGCTTTTCCTCTAAAACCGTGTTCTGGTGAAAATACTTTTACAACATCAATTCTTAAGCTGAGTAAACTATCAACTAAATGTGTATTGCCAATCATAGATGTTTGGTTCCCTACAACTCCAACTTTTTTGTATTCTATCAGAGGGAGGTAGGCGTCAAGTCTTTCGGCTCCTAATCTTAAATTTTGTGCATTTGCACTAAAAGTAAGTAGGAGTAAACTTATGCTGATTATTTGTTTTATTTTCGCCATCAAGATGAATGTTGAATATTTTATAGCTAAACGATTATTTACTGCAAAGGAAGAAAATAATACTTACACCAAGCCTATTTTTCGTATTGCAATTTTGGCTATTGCGCTTTCTGTGGCGGTTATGCTTGTTTCAATTATGGTTGTTACTGGCTTTAAAAAGGATATTTCTAATAAAATTATTGGTTTTGGATCTCATATTACTATTTCTAACTTTACGAATAATCAGTCCTATGAAAGTGAGCCGATAAGTATAGAGCAAGATTTCTATCCTTCAATTACTAATCTTGAGGGGGTAAAGTACATCAGTACTTTTGCTACTAAGGCTGGGATAATTAAAACTGCTGATGAAATACAAGGAGTAGTGCTTAAGGGTATTTCATCTGATTACGATTGGACTTTTTTTAAGGATAATTTGGTAAGTGGTTCAGTTTTTGAAGTTAATGATAGTGTAAAATCAAATCAAATTCTTATTTCTGAAAACATTTCAAAAACTTTAGAATTAAATGTAGGGGATGGTTTGGTAATGTATTTTGCTCAGAATCCTACTAGGGTAAGGAAATTCTATATTTCTGGAATTTACAATACAGCAATGTCAGATTTTGATAATTTGTTTGTGTTGGGAGATATCAATCATATTCAGGCCTTAAATGGTTGGGAAAATAATGAGGTAGGGGGCTTTGAAATTCAGTTAACTAATTTTGATAATTTAGATAAAATTACTGATGAGGTTTATAATTTAACCCCTTATAACTTGAATGCTCAAAGCATAAAGGAAAAAACGCCTCAAATTTTTAACTGGTTAGATTTACAAGATGTAAATGTGCAAGTAATTCTTATTTTAATGCTTATTGTTGGTGTTATTAATATGATTACAGCTTTACTTATTCTAATACTCGAACGAACAAAAACTATAGGAATCTTAAAGGCGCTAGGGGCAACAAATTGGAGTGTAAGGAAAATATTTTTGTACAGTGCAGTCAACTTGATAGTTAAGGGCTTATTGGTTGGAAATACTATTGCTTTGAGTTTTGCTTTTTTACAGAAAAAATTCTCATTAATCAGTTTGGATCCTGCTACCTATTACATGAATACAGTTCCTATCAATTTTGATTTAACATACATCTTACTCTTAAATATTGGAACTGTAGTGGTTTGTTACTTAGTTTTGATTGTCCCATCAGTAATTATTACTAAAATCACAGCTATTAAAGCAATTAGATTTGAGTAAAAAAATATAAATTTGCATTCTTAAATTTTAAAATGAAATACTACAATAACATACTTGAAACTATCGGAAATACTCCTTTAGTAAGGATTAATAAAACTGTTGAAACAAATGCTTTAGTTTTAGCAAAAGTGGAAACTTTTAATCCTGGTCATTCTATAAAAGATCGTATGGCTATTAAAATGATTGAAGATGCCGAAAAAGATGGGAGATTAAAGCCAGGAGGTACTATTATTGAAGGAACTTCAGGAAATACTGGTATGGGATTAGCTCTAACAGCAATACAAAAAGGCTACAAATGTATTTTTGTTTTAGCAGATAAACAATCTAAAGAAAAGATGGATATCCTACGTGCAGTTGGTGCGCAAGTTAAGGTTTGTCCCACAAATGTTGATCCAGATGATCCAAGATCTTACTATTCTGTATCTAAAAGATTGTCTAAAGAGATACCTAATTCATGGTATGTGAATCAGTATGATAATCCTTCCAATGCAAAGGCACATTATGAAAGTACGGGTCCTGAAATTTGGCAGCAAACTGAAGGAAAAATTACTCATTTAGTAGTAGGAGTCGGTACAGGAGGTACTATTTCAGGTACTGCTAAATATTTAAAGGAACAAAACCCTAATGTAAAAGTTTGGGGGATAGATACTTTTGGTTCAGTATTTAAGAAATATCATGAAACTGGTGAGTTTGATGAAAAAGAAATTTACTCTTATATTACTGAGGGAATTGGAGAGGATATTCTACCAAAAAACGTTGATTTTTCTATTATTGATCATTTTGAAAAAGTAACTGATAAGGATGGTGCTGTTATGGCTAGGAGATTAAGCCGGGAGGAAGGAATTATGGTAGGATATTCAGCGGGAAGTGCTATTGCTGGATTAAATCAATTGAAAGATAAATTAACTAAGGATGATGTGGTTATAGTAATTTTTCATGATCATGGAACACGTTATGTAGGAAAACTATTTAATGATGAATGGATGAAGGAAATGAATTTTATGTAGTGAATACAAAACTTACTAACAAATTAAAAAGTCAGCTTAAAACTAAAGGGCTGACTTTTTTGTTTTCCTAAATTTACGGTTCTTATTTAAATGTAGTAAAACGATTCTATGTACTTAATATTCGATACGGAAACCACAGGTTTACCACAAAATTGGAAAGCACCTTTAACTGATTTTAACAATTGGCCAAGGTGTGTACAGTTGGCATGGCAGGTACATAATATTGAGGGAAAATTGGTTGAAGTTAAAAACTACATCATAAAACCTGAAGGATATGATATTCCTTTTAATGCAGAAAAAATACACGGCATTTCTACTGATAGAGCTAATAAAAATGGTATGCCTCTAGCTGAGGTATTGGCAGAGTTTGTGAAGGATGTTGAAAAATGTAAATTTGTTGTTGGTCATAATGTTTCATTTGATAACAGTATTGTTGGTTGTGAATTATTAAGGAAAGATATGCCAAATTTGTTGGCTGATTTCCCTGCTTTGGATACTAAAGATGACGCTACTAATTACTGTGCTATACCCGGAGGAAGAGGTGGAAAATTTAAATGGCCAAGTTTAACCGAATTACATACTAAACTTTTTGGAGAGGCCTTTGCTGAGGCTCATAATGCTTCTGCTGATGTTGAGGCTACTGCTAGATGTTTTCTGGAGTTAATTCGTTTGTCAGTTATTCCTTTTACTAAAGCTGGAATGACAGCTAATGAGATAAGAAATTATCAATCATTAAATCCTTCTCCCTTTGAGTTAATTGGCTTAAATATTGAACCTTATAGCCCAATAGCTAATGTGCAATTAGTTGATGATATTATTGTATCTCGAGCTGATGAGGTAGTGAATGAAATTTCAGAATCTCCTTTCGCTCATTTACATGTGCATTCTCAATTTTCCATTTTACAAGCTACTATTGAAGTTAAGGCATTAGTAAATAAAGCTGCTAAAATGGGAATGCCAGCTGTAGGCCTTACCGATCACACTAATATGTTTGGAGCTTATAAATTTATAGATGCAGTATTGAGCCATCCAATAAATGCTAATTTAGAAAAAGGAGAAACTCCTAAGCTTAAAGCAGTATTAGGTTGTGAATTAAATGTTTGCAAAAATCATTATGATAAGTCAGTAAAGGATTATGGGGCTCAAGTTCCTTTTTTATGTAAAAATAAAAATGGATTTCATAATCTAGCAAAACTTTCTTCCTTAGGAAATGTTGAGGGGTTTTATTATGTACCTAGAGTAGATAAAGAATTAATTGCCTCACATAAGAATGATTTGATTGCCTTAACGGGTAGCACTTATGGTATAATTCCAAATCTTATTTTAAATGTTGGAGAAGGCCAAGCTGAAGAAGAATTCAAATGGTGGCTTGATACTTTTGGTGATGATTTTTATGTTGAAATTAATCGTCATAATTTAGATGAGGAACGCCATGTTAATAAGGTTTTAATTGCATTTGCAAAAAAGTATAATGTAAAAATTATTGCTTCTAATAATGTTTATTATTTGGATAAAGAAGATGCTAACGCTCATGATATTTTACTTTGTGTAAAAGATGGGGAACAGCAAGAAACTCCTAAGGGAAGTGGTAGAGGCTTCCGTTATGGTTTTCCTAATGAGGAATTTTATTTTAAAGCATCAGAAGATATGCAGGAACTTTTTGCTGACTTACCTGAGGCAATTGATAATATCACGCATTTAATTGATAAAATTGAGCCCTACACTTTAGCTCGTGAAGTATTGTTGCCTGAGTTTGATATTCCGCTAGATTTTGTTGATGTAAAAGATAAAGAGGATGGTGGTAAAAGAGGGGAGAATGCTTATTTGAAACATCTTACTTATGAGGGGGCAAAGGTACGTTATGTTGAAATTACTGATGAGATTAAAGAGCGAATTGACTTTGAATTGCAAGTAATTGAAAATTCAGGGTATCCAGGGTATTTTCTTATTGTACAAGATTTCATTCGTCAAGCACGAAATATGGATGTTTCTGTTGGTCCTGGTAGAGGTTCTGCTGCTGGATCAGTAGTTGCTTATTGCACAACTATCACAAATGTTGATCCTATTAAGTATGACCTGCTTTTTGAGCGTTTCTTAAATCCTGAGCGTGTATCCTTGCCTGATATTGATATTGATTTTGATGATGAGGGAAGGGGGCGTATTATTGATTGGGTAGTGAATAAATATGGAAAAGAAAATGTAGCTCAAATTATTACTTATGGTACTATGGCTGCAAAGTCCTCTATTCGAGATACGGCTAGAGCTTTGGATTTACCACTATTTGAAGCAGATAAGACAGCAAAACTAGTTCCTGATTTCACTACCTTAGGTAAAATTTTCTCCTGGGATGAAAAGACTTTAAAAGATAAAGTAAAAGGGGATCAAGTGGTAGGAGCAAAGGAGTTAATTTCACTTTCAGAAGGGAATGATTTAACAGCTGAGACAATTAATTTAGCTAGAAAACTTGAGGGAAATGTTAGGAATACTGGAACACATGCCTGTGGAGTTATTATAACTCCAGAACCTTTGATGGGATTGATCCCTATGACCAGAGCTAAGGATTCTGATCTTATGGTTACCCAATTTGATAATAGTGTAGTAGAGGATGCTGGGCTCTTAAAAATGGATTTTTTGGGTTTACGAAATCTTACTATTATTAAGGATTGCTTGAAAATTATCAAAAAAATTCATTCTATCGAAATTGATATTGATACTATACCATTGGATGATAAACAAACGTTTCAAATATTCCAAAGTGGAGCAACTTCTGGAATATTTCAGTTTTCATCTGATGGAATGAAGGCGCATTTAAAGCACCTAAAACCTGATAAATTTGATGATTTAATTGCTATGAATGCTTTGTATCGTCCAGGTCCTATGGAGTATATTCCTAATTATATTAAGCGTAAGCATGGAATTGAGGAAATTGAATATGATTTACCTGAAATGGAATCTCATTTAGCTGGAACTTATGGTATTACAGTTTATCAGGAGCAAGTGATGTTACTCTCCCAAAAGTTAGCTGGTTTCTCAAAAGGTGATGCTGATATGCTTAGGAAAGGTATGGGAAAAAAGATTAAGTCGGTACTGGATAAATTAAAACCAAAGTTTTTTGATGGTTGTGCTGAAAATGGATTTGACATCAATATTGTTGATAAAATTTGGTCAGATTGGGAAGCGTTTGCCTCTTATGCTTTTAATAAATCACACTCTACCTGCTATGCTCTTATTGCTTATCAAACGGCTTATTTAAAAGCTCATTATCCTTCTGAGTTGATGGCGTCATTGCTTACAAATCATATGCGTGACATTAAGGATATTACTTATTATATGGAGGAATGTAAGCGAATAGGAGTTCCTGTTTTGGGCCCTGATGTAAATGAAAGTTTTTACAAGTTTGCTGTAAATGTAAAAGGAGAAATTCGATTTGGTTTAGGTGCTGTTAAAGGAGTGGGAGAAGGTGCAGTTGAAGCAATTGTAAATGAGCGTAAAGAGAATGGAAACTACACTACTTTTGATGATTTCATTACGCGTGTAGATTTGCGTTCAGCAAATAAAAGAACTCTGGAGAGTGTTGTTTGTGCTGGTGGTTTTGATCTTTTTGATTTAAAGCGTTCAGAGTATTTTTCTAAAGAAGATAATGGTCAAACTTATATTGAGAAAATGATTAAGTTTGGGAATAAGATTAAGGATAGAGAAAATTCCAATCAGTTTGATATGTTTGGTGAAAGTGTAGAGGCATGTATTCAGGCTCCAGTTCCTAAACCTGTCCTACCTTGGTCAACTATGGAATTGTTATCTAGAGAAAGAGAAGTTGTTGGGATTTATATTTCTGGTCATCCTTTGGATGATTATAAAATAGAGATTTCAAATTTCTGTAATGGCAATTTAGCTATGCTTAATAATATGGAAAAAGTTAAGGATAAAGATATCCGATTTGCTGGAGTTGTTACTAAAGTTGAACATAGAGAAACTAAATCGGGAAAACCATTTGGTGTTTTGCATTTTGAGGATTATCATGGTGCATTTAGTTTTTATTTATTTTCTGATGATTATATTAACTTTAAAGCTTTTTTTACTGAAGGTTGGTTGTTACATATTAGTGGGAAAGTAAAAAAGCGTTTTTATAATGAAGATTTAGAGTTTAAAATATCTTCTATTGATTTACTTTCAGAGATTGTAGATAAAGAAGTTCGTGATGTTATTTTAAGGCTTGATGTTAATGATATTTCAAAAAAATTAGTAGAAGAGGTTGTTCAAATTGTTTCTGAACATAAGGGAAAACATTCCTTAGTTTTTAATGTAGCTGATCATCTTAACAAATATGAAGTTGATTTACTTTCTAGAAAAATGAAAGTTGATTTATCAAAAGAATTTTTTTCTAAGATAGGAGAGCTTGATCCATTGAAATTAAAGGTTAGATAGTAACCTTTAAAAAGAATTTTTAAGAGTTTATATTTTTATTTCCCCATCATTATAGTAGCTTCAAATTTAAGCACACTACTTTCAATATAATGTGCACATCCACCATACAATATTATTATTATATTGTTTTTATAAGAGTGATAATACTGAATTTAGTACATTGCTTTATAAAACAAATACATAGCTATAACAGAAAGCGTTACAAAAACAAAAAACTTAAAATAGTCACTAGCATTCATGCTACCATCATCGTGATTAATTTCCATATGTAAATTTAAGCCTACTTATGATGAGAAAGACTTTAGGGTTTTATAGTTATTAACATTAGGGTTGTTATTTATTACACCTTTATGAATGACTATAAAGTCTAAAAAAATTAAAAAACCCCTGCAATCTTTTGAATTACAAGGGTTTATCTTTTAACTGAGCGGTCTGGACGGCACCCTCTATCTATACAACTCCTTTCATCTCCTTTCATTTCGTTTCAATAAATTAAGGATGAATACTACCTTTCAAAAGTGAAATAAAGTGAAAGAAATGGAAATTGATGTTAAAAAATCCTTCCCCTAATCCTTCCCCTTTCAAAATATTTGTTGTTATATTATATAAAGATTGATAATTATGGCAAATTCTAAATTCTATTTAAAGGACAAAAAATCGGAAAATGAGACTCTTATTTTGATGTTTTTCAACTACAATAATAAGGTCTTTAAGTACTCAACAAAGAACTCTATAAATCCAACAAATTGGAATAAATTAACTTGTAGAGTTAAGCCACAAGCATCACATAGTTTAGAGATTAATAGGCAACTACAAAGTGTTGAAGATGCCATAATGGATATATATCATAACTTACAAGTTAATGATAGGATAATTGATAATAAAGTTCTACGAAAAAATTTAGATGTAAGGTTAAATAGACAAGAAAAAGAAGATTTTTTCTCATATATGATGCTCTATATTGACCAAAATAATGAATTAAGAGAAACAACTAAGAGAGATTACTTACAGACCTATAAAACATTAAAAGAATTTGAAAATAACACTAGCTATTTAGTGAGTTTTGAGAGCATTAATCTTGATTTCTATAGAAGATTCCAGACCTATATGATAAAGAGCTTAAATCACTCCTTAAACACCTTTGGAAAGAGAATAAAGACAATCAAAAGTATTATGAACTATGCCACAGAAATGGGTGTCAATAAAAATCTTGAATATCAGAAGAAATCCTTTAAGGTATTGTCAAAAAAAACAAAAAAGATATACCTTACAATAGAAGAGATTAATAGACTACAAAAACTAAATCTTAATGGCTCTCTTGAAAGAACAAGGGATTCTTTTATATTGATGTGTTACTTAGGATTAAGATATAGTGATTACAGAAAGGTTAATAAGAATAGTATTTCAGATAATTATCTTGATATAACTATGCATAAAACAAATGAACAAGTATCTATTCCAATTCATCCTAATGCCTTAGAGATTATTAAGAAGTATAATTACATTTTACCTCAACTATCAAATACTAAACTAAATAAGCAAATTAAGAAGGTGTGTAGAAATGCTGAGATTGATGAGTTAGTAATAGATAGAGATAAAAAATCTAATAAATATGAGCTTGTTACATGTCATACAGCCAGAAGGTCATTTGCCACTAATGGATATATTAGTGATGTGCCAATAAGAGATTTAATGAGGATTACAGGACATAAAAAGGAAACAACCTTTTTGAACTATGTTCAGGTTAAAAGAGAAGTAAAGCTAAGTAGGATTCTTGAGATTTATCCAACTGAATTAAAGAAAGTAGTTTAACTATTTCTCATTTAACACCTCATCAATAATAGATTTTATCTTATTAAGATTGTTTTCTGAGTATTTAACTGTTTCAGTATGTCCATCTGGCATTTGCTCTTCTGATATAAAGCCTTTTCGTCCAAATAGAGTTTTGCATTTACCCTCAATCTCTAATGCTATTACTCCTAAGCAAGGAGCAGTAAAAACTGTTTCCAGCTCACCCATTAATCCTAAGCTCTGTTGATAGGCTCTATCTTCATGTTTCTGGTTTGTTATTCCATATTTTAATGCAATATCACCATTATCCATATATAGTTTTCTAATATAAAAGGTTGAAGGTTTTAATCTATCAAAACCATATGAAGCACAAGATGGGCAACCCACACCTTTAATATGAGAGAAAGTATTCTGTTCAAACACGCCATGTTCCTTGCAGATAATTTTTACTTTTTCTTTTGCATTAACATAATCCACTAAACTATAATCATAAGTTTTGCCATGAGTTTCTATAGCCTTCTTAATGAAAGAATCAGTGTCATCACTAAATATTAAAGAAAGGTTCTCAAAATGACATTCACGACATTTCTTTCCTCTTAGGTGATTATTTGGTGAGGTTATGAAGTCGCCATGTTTAGGGCATGTGATTAATATGTGGGTTTGACTATTAATATATTCAACCTTATCGTAGATGTAAAACTCTCCATGAACCTTAATTGCTTCATTTATAAAATCTTCTTTTGTAAATCTACGGCTATTAGCTCTTGCAATTTGCCCACATTTAGGACAATTCCTATTTTTAAGATGATTAGAGGGCGAAACCTCAAAACTACCATGTTGATTACAAATTACCTTAATATTAGTCTTAGAATTAACATATTCTACTTTACTATAATCATATCTATCACCATGCACTAAATTAGCTTTTTTAATAAACTCAGCAGTAGAGCTTCTTTGTTTACTCTTATTTTCTCTTATGCCACATAATTTACATCCAGCACCCCTTAAATGAACAACTGGAGATTGTTTGAATTCACCATGTTCTTTACATATAACAATAATCTTTTTCTCACTATTTATATATTCCGTTTTTGAATAGTCATATGTGTCATTATGTATATCTTTAGCATTAGCAATAAATTCTTCATTAGTTTTATTCTTGCCTGAGCATTTAGGGCAACCTGAACCACTTAGATGACTAAAGGCTTGTTGGTCAAAATCACCATGTAATCTACACGTGATTGTTATCTTAGCCTTAGCAGTTTTATATGTAGACTTATCATATATATATTCATCTCCATGAGTTTTCCTTGCTCTTTCTATAAAATCAACACTTGTTAACCTCTTCATAATAGGCAAAGTTAAAAATAAGTATAACTACTTTAAACATTATTTTACACTAATAGGGGTAATGCCAATAGTATAACTACAAGCTGTTGATTAAGAGTAGTTTACGTGTCTAATGTGATATTTATAGGTAGTCAGATATACACATTAGATTCTGGCATTTTGAGTTATTATGCACCTAATTTGCCAAAGAAAACTAAATAGTTATTATGCACAAGATAATTACCCTTTCGGAGAAGACATAACATGGGCGGATAATAAAATGAATAATAACAAATCATTACCAATTTTAAAAATCACAAGGATTTCAAAATTGCTAAAGAGAATAATAAACTCCGCAACCACATTTACAATTATATGACAACCCTATTGAACAACATACGGGTTATCAAAATTGTCAACGGGTTTTGGTGTGTTTTCTTTTCTTTACAAAACCTAAAAAAGATGATTAACTTGTAGGACTCTAAGGTAATGAAAATAACTGAGATAGTTTGGAAATAAAAAGAACATTCTTTAACCTTTAGGCCTACCTATAGGGTTTCCACTTGTTCCTTTCTTAAATAGCATACTATATAATAGAAAATATTTTGATTTTATGAGTAATGAGTTATTTTAAAAAAAATAATTTATTCAACAATTAACTTCCTGTGAGATATAGCTTCTTCATAATCATTGGTTATCTTTAAAATGTAAGATCCTTTATTTAAATCTGTTATTCTTAGATCAGAAGAAATTTTATATTCAATATTAGATTTTACGTTTATAGCAGTAATATCCTTACGAAGATCAAAAGGTTGTGCTCCATATTTAAGTCTTACTGTTTTTTCATTACATTCTTCATAAGAATCTTCCATCTTAGGATTATTAAATTTGACAGGATATAATTTACCACTTTCATCCCAACTTTTCCTACTAATATATTGTTTACTTTGATATAAATATTTTTTTCCATCTCTAAGCACTAAAACTGGATGCTCAAAACCTTTATAGTCGTCAGAATATAAATCTTCCATTTGTTTTGAACCATCTGGATACCATTTAAATATTCCTTTATTGTTAGACATAAATTTTAATTGACCATTATCATGCCATGATTTATAAAAAGCCTTTTCAAACTCCTCTTGAAACTCTTCTTTAACATTAACACGTTTTTTACTCCTAAATACTGAAGCTTCACCATCCTTTCTCCAAGCTTCATGCTGTCTTAATAAATCTGTTTCTATGTTAAATTCTTTTAATTGACCATTTTCATACCATTCTTTAGATTCACCTGTTTTATACAAATTCTTTATATGATAGTGTGCCTTTATCTGTCCATTTGAATGATACTTTTTATACTCCCCGTCATCTTCACATTCACACTCATCTAAGTCATTCCCACAATCCTCACATTCATTATCATGAGTAACTATCCATCCTTTTTCTACTGCATCTGAATATGTGATAGTTGGAATATTTTCAATCCAAACAGATGCTTCTTCATAAGAATCAAAATGTTTAATATCTCTCCAATTATTAATTCCATCTATATCATAATCGAAAGGGATATCTGTAACTATATAATAATCATAATTTCCACATGTGTACCCCCCTTCTGACTGATCATAAACTCTAATAGGAACACCCTGCGCATCTCCTTCACAACTTATGTATTCATCACATTCTCCAGTTCCTTCGCATTCTTCACACTCATTTCCATCAACATTGGTTCCGGCGCCTTCGCATTCTTCACACTCATCTGAATAAATATCAATCAAACCAACATCTATTCCATCCAATTCAATTTCTTCTCCATCATTATTAAGAAATTCATCTCTAATTTCAAATTTAACTATATGCGCCATAAATTTTTTATTTTAATTGTGAAAATATAAAAACATTTTAGAGAATCTCTTTTTTATAACGTAAAATTGTTTTTTAGCCCTGTCAACTAAAGTTGGATAATAAATTTTCTTTATCTCAATCCAAGAATTAGGATGTTTAATTTGTAGATAAAGATTAATTGTAGCAATTGTACCTCTTTTGTAAACAACGAGTTAATTTAAACATTGTGTACACACCAATTTTGCTTTCTAATGTATCTTGAGATGTTATTTTCTCAATAATCTCCTCTAAACTTTCAGTGCCTTTATCAAATACTATATGTTTCATGTTTATATTATCCAAAGGCATTTCTATTTACTTTGTATTGTCTATTAAACCCCAATTAGTCTTATCATCAAAGATAAACTTAGACACATACATACTTGCGCCCTTTTCATAAGGATAGTGCTTGACATAGTCTCCTATAAGACTTTGTGTCTTTAGATGATAAGTAATATCATTAACAATATTACCCTTTAATAAGAGATGATTGTGAGTGTTATAATTTCTGTTAGTGAACTCAGTAACCCAGAACATATTAAAAGGCTTATCTAAGCTCTTTAAATACTCCTCTAAGCCAGTCATTATCCTATAATTCTGTTTAGCTTTAATATCATATCTATAAGTGATTGTAGAGAAGATATCCCAAGGCATACCACCTAACCAATTACCCATTGACCTAACTATTTCTCTTTGATTTTCTTTATACATAATACTTTGATTTTTAATTAGTTATACTTATTTATTTTGAGTTTTAAATACGTAAGGATTAAAGGGGGTAAACGCCCCTTAAATAAGTCTTTAATACGTTAAAATAAAATTAATAGGTTAATGTTTAGGTTTCAAAAAATACTCTTGCAGTTCATTGGCTTTGTATCTAATCTGTCTTCCTATATAGAAAAAATGAATACCATTTTCTAACTTGCCTGCTTTCCTGAAGTTGTATAAAGTTCTTGTGTCCACTGTATACTTCTTAGCTACTTGTTTTTCTGTTAAATATATATTCTCCATTTTTTTTTATTAATTTAGAACAATATAACTGAAACTTTAAATTATAGAAGCTAAAAATAGATTTTCGTTCTTAACACTATATTGTTACTTGCTAAGTTATCAACAGATAATTTAAAGAAGATTTGTGTGCTGAATTTGATGCCAAAAAAAATGTTAGACAATATTTCTAAAACAAAAATCCTTCCCCTAATCCTTCCCCTTGAAATTAAAAAACCCCTGCAATCTTTTGGATTACAAGGGTTTAAAACTTTTAGTTGCGGTCTGGACGGGAGATGAACCTATCCAGTATATTGCTTATTATCAGTAACTTATCTTTTTCATTCTTAAGGGTGCACCTATTAGGACACCTTTTTAGAATCTTTTAACAAGAGCATAAAATCCTTTTCTACCCTGCCTGGTAAAGATAAGAATTATAATTCAACTGATAATACTACAAACTTAATATCTTTAGCTATTAGGTTAAGAGTAAGTAAGGAGAATATAAAAAGTAGTGTTCTTTTCATCTGTTTGTTAATCTATTGTTTTAAAGTCTGTAAACTTAAGAATTATTATTCACTACTCCATTATCTTGTTTCCGTCAATTGCTTGGCTTATATGCTCTCTTATGAGCTTAGTAGTAGTGCTTACTGAACCTTTATGTCTACCTATAGGGTTTCCGCTTGTTCCTTTCTTAAATGGCATATTATATCGTTTAGTATATAATAGAAAATATACCTTTTTGTTTTAAGTACATTGTACGCTAAAGAGCTTTGAGGGTCAAAAATTACGCTAGATATTACCCAATTAGAAGTCGACCAAGCTGCATCATCTACACTAATACAAGTAAGGTTAGGATTAGCTAGTATAATTATTAATAATATCCAACAATTTTTATATCACCAGCTGGTAAGCTACATGCAGATGAGCCATTAGTATTAGAATATCCTGAAATAACTAAAGTGATAATACCTGAGTTGCTATTAGGAATAATAACTTGATTAGATACTCTTGTTAATTCATCGTCATATGAAATATTTCCTGAGTAATTTACTTCACTATAAAGTCTGAATATTGGTGTTTCAAAAATACTGTTCCAAGAATTTACTTCTAAATCTATTTTTTGATTATTTTGATAATTTCCTTTTGCTGTAAACTGTGAATGAATTATTACTGAAGATACGTGTTGACCAAATATAGAATCCATATTAATATAAATATTATCAACTAAATTATTGTTAGAGTCACACAAACTATTAACAATTAAGATTGGCTCAATAAATGTAGGTCCTGAATTTGAACTAGAACCAACATCACTATCTAATGGAACAAAATAAGCATCATAAATACTTGAGTTTCCAGTATTATTAAATGAATAATACTCATTCTTTTTAATAGGAATATTAAATGACCCGTCTCTTAGGTAGTTTCCTCCATAGGGATTTGAGGAGAAATATCCTCTTGATGAAGTATTTCCACTAAAAGTATCGCAAAAAATATCTATAGTACTTACGTTTGTTAAATGGAATTTACCATAAAGAAATCCATCTGATATAGCTTGAGATTCAGTATTAGTATTAATTGAAATAAAATCCCCAAATGAAACACCTCCACCAGCTGCTGCTATCATATTAGCAATTGTAGTTGAATCAAGACTTGATGTTGAACTTGAAGAACCACCTCCACCACAGCCTGCAAAGTAATTCTCATCTACTAAGTAGCCATTGAATCCAGCTAAGTTATCCTCTAATAAAAGAACTGAACCACTATTTATAATTAATGGTGTTTCTAATTGCTTACCACCTGAAGCTAGAGAAGCATTAAAATATCCCTCAGCAATAATTACCCCATCGATAGTAAATATCTCAGAACTCTCATAAATCCATAAATTAGTTATAACTAATTTCTTCCCTAAAGGTACAGTGTAAGTTTCAAAACCACTACCTGCATTATCAAATTTATAAGTTATGGGCTCAACAACAGCATCAGTTAAAACACCATGAAAAGTAGGGAGTTTCGCAGGTGTTACCCATGAAGAATTGTGATAGTAGCTAACTGTCTGACCCGATTTTACACATAATGGAAGCATAACTACTCCACCTGAAGCTAAACCTAGAGTCGAATAATCAAATATTTGTTTTCCATCAATCTCAAAATAATAACCCGTTTCTGCATAAATATTAGTAATATATAAATTTTTGCCATTAGGGACTGTATAATCATTTCCAAATAAATCCCATGTAATACTTTCTCCAATTCCTTCAGGAAAGGTAAAGTTACAACCACCACCTCCCATTCCTCCTCCAACTGTTGTAATAAAAGTAGAGTCAACACTAATAAGATTAGCTAATGAATCGTAATTAACTAATGCGTCTACTCCGTCTTGTCCATCAACACCTGCAGGACCTTGTATTCCTTGTATTCCTTGTATTCCTTGTGGTCCTTGAGGACCTGTTGCACCAACTGCACCATCAACGCCGTCTGTTCCGTCATTACCGTTTGTTCCATCTGCTCCGTCATTACCTGAAGGACCCTGTATTCCTGGAGGACCTGGCACAGTTGAAGCTGCTCCTTGAGGACCTGTTAATCCAATAGGACCTTGAGGACCTGTTGCGCCTTGAGGACCTTGAGCTCCAGTCAACCCTTGAGGACCTGTATTTCCAGTTAATCCTTGAGGACCTGTATTTCCAGTTAATCCTTGAGGACCTGTGTTTCCTGGTAGCCCTTGAATACCTGTGTTTCCTGGTAGCCCTTGAATACCTTGTATTCCTTGAGGACCTGTTAATCCAATAGGACCTTGAGGACCTGTTGCTCCTGTATCTCCTGGTAATCCCTGAATACCTTGTATTCCTTGAGCTCCTGTTAATCCAATAGGACCCTGAGGACCTGTTGCTCCTGTATCTCCTGGTAATCCCTGAATACCTTGTAATCCTTGAGCTCCTGTTAATCCAATAGGACCTTGAGGACCTGTTGCTCCTGTATCTCCTGGTAATCCTTGAATTCCTTGTAATCCTTGTGGACCTGGTGTGCTTGAACCAGAAGTCTCCGCATATAATGCATAAGGAACACTTCGTAATTGTGTAGTACCCATTATAATATAACTTGTACCTCCTGTAACATCAACAGCTACTTCAATAAAGTAAGTATGGTTTCCCCAATCTATATTACTCCAAGATCCTGACATTACTCCTCCTTGTCCAATAGATAGATTAACTAAACCTAATTCATTAGTGGTTGCAGAATGAGATTCAGTATAGATTGCTGTACCATTAGCTACATCCTCAATAATTGAAATCTCTAAACTTATATTCTGATTGGATAGAACTTGCCAACTAGCATCTCTAATTACCGTCTGGTAAGAAAATGATTGTGGGGCTTGAGCAAATAACATTACACTTAATGTTACAGTTGCTAATAATGTAAATAGTTTTTTCATCTTATTTTGTTTTGTTTATTTGATAAACAGATTGCTTATCTGCTATGTTTATATGTAGTAAGTAATTTCCCTGATTTAAAAAGCTAAAGTCTAATTGCTTTTGATTCTCATCATTTAAGTTATCCTTAAGAACTAACTTTCCATTAATGTCATAAACCAATATATCGGCATTGACATTTTTTTCTAACTCAATAATTATAAAGTTAGTAGTTGGATTTGGGTAAACTTTTGTCTTAATATCAATATTCTCAACGCTTGTAGTGACTTTTAATATTCCTTGATGGAATCCTTGAGTTAAGATAGTATATGTAAGAGGAAGAGGAGTCACAGTGGGTTGAAAAGTCTCAACTACAATCTCTCCTAAAGTATAATCCATATTTATTCCTCCATTATTGTAGGAATTACCAGAACTAGAAATAACTGAAGGTGAGGTGATTTGCCCAAACCCAATAAAGGGTAAGCAAAGTAATATAAGTAGTAGTTTTTTCATCTTAGTTTATTGTTAATCTATTGTTTTAAAGTCAGAGCTAATATTTAATTATATAGTTTAGGGAAAGATATGGTTGCATATTATTGTGAGGCTGATCTCCTCCTTCTGAGCTAGTTGTAATAAAAGTATTTCCAATTGCGTTACTAGTTCCTCCATCATTATGATTACCAGTACCTTGACTACCAACTGCATAGAAACTATGATTATGATTTGGCATTTCAGCTATAGTAAGAGTATGTGTTTCTGATCCTCCAATCACACCTAAAGAATTTATTCCACTAACAATATTTGCAGGTATTCCTCCCATATTATCTAGGCCTATAATTGTTCTCCCTCTTAAATCAGGAAGATTAAATGTTGATGGTATATTTATCATTTCATTTGGTTGCATTATACCATCATTATTACTATCAACCCATTGTAAAGTATAACTGCCATCTCCTAGGCCAAAAGAAGTATCAATTATTGCATATAAATCGGTATATATAGTTCTTGATACTGTACTTCCATCGCATAGTAGCCATCCATTTGGTGCAGTTGTTCCTGAATATGCTTGTATACTACCAGTTGGCACAGAAGATCCTGAAGAATTACTTACTGCACTTGCAATCATTGTTGCTACAGTAGCAGAATCTAATCCAGCACTAGCACTTGATGAACCCCCAGAATTACAATCATCTATTGGAATCAACAAACCATTAAAACCATTAACACTAGAAACAATATCTGAAGGCTGTAAAATATATGGTGGTGTAATATAATTACCTCCCATACTTCCAGTTTGTATATAATTTGAATTTACTGTAAGTCCGCTATTTTGTAAATTTAATATATACAAGTAACTATTACTAGGAACAGTATAATTAGTACTTCCACCTAAATAATTTATTACTTCATAACCTTTATCTACAAGATAGCCTGTTAAAGTAGTTGTACCACCACTCCAAGCTAAAGTAGAATTTTCTTTTATAGGAATAGGAAAATAATGATCACCATCAACAACATCATCAACACCATTAATTTCTAAATTAGTAAGTTCGGTATGCATATAGAATGTTTTGCCAGATGGAACTGTATATGGTTCCCAATTACTAACATATTCTATACCACTTAATCCTTCAGGGTGATAAGGGCTTATCATGCAGCTTCCACCACTTCCACTATTAGCTATCATATTAGCAACCATTGCAGAATCAAGACTTGATGTTGAACTTGATGAACCTCCACCTCCACAATCTGCAAAGTAATTCTCATCTACTAAGTAGCCGTTGAAAGCAGACGCATTAGCAGCGGTAGTAGTTATTACCTGTCCAGATGAAGCAATTATAGGATTTGCAAGTGAATGTAGTAAGTAAAAATTACTTCCATAATTTATTGTTATATTATCAATTATCAATTTGCCATTTGGAGAATAATGATTTAGAATATATAATTTCTTGCCCGCAGGAACCGTATAATTATTGCCATTACTTAATTCGTGTGTAATTCCCTGAATATCAGTAATGTCATCAACTAGAAAACCATTAAAAGCAGACGCATTAGCAGCGGTAGTAGTTATTACCTGTACAGATGAAGCAATTATAGGATTTGCAAGTGAATGTTTTTCGTTATCATTACTTCCATGATTTATTGTTATATTATCAATTATCAATTTGCCATCTGGACCAAAATGATTTAGAATATATAATTTCTTACCCGCAGGAACCGTATAATTATTGCCATTACTTAATTCGTGTGTAATTGCATCTCCATCTAATCCTTCTGGATATTTAAAATCACACCCTCCACCCATACCACCACTAACACTAGCAGCAAAACTAGAATCTACACTAATAAGATTAGCCAATGAATCGTAATTAACTAATGCGTCTACTCCGTCTTGTCCATCAACACCTGCAGGACCTTGTATTCCTTGTGGTCCTTGAGGACCTGTAGCACCAACTGCTCCATCAACTCCATCTATACCATCAATACCAGCAGGACCTTGTATTCCTTGTGTTCCCTGAGGACCTGTAGCTCCTGTTAATCCTTGAGGGCCTTGAGGACCTGGCACAGTTGAAGCTGCTCCTTGAGGACCTGTTAATCCAATAGGGCCTTGTGCGCCTGTTGCTCCTTGAGGACCTTGAACTCCAGTTAACCCTTGAGGACCTGTAGCACCTTGAGGACCTGTTGCTCCAGTTAATCCTTGTGGACCTGTTGCTCCAGTAGCACCCGTTAGTCCTTGTATTCCTTGAGGGCCTGTAGCTCCTGTTAATCCAATCGGACCTTGAGGTCCTACTGCTCCTGTATCTCCTGGAAGTCCCTGTATTCCTTGAATACCTTGAGGACCTGTTAATCCAATAGGACCCTGAGCACCAACTGCACCATCAACTCCGTCTGTTCCGTCAGTACCATCTTGTCCATCATTACCTGGAGGACCCTGTATTCCTTGGGGACCTGTTTGACCAATAGGACCCTGAGCACCAACTGCACCATCAACTCCGTCTGTTCCGTCAGTACCATCTTGTCCATCATTACCTGCAGGACCCTGTATTCCTTGAGCTCCTGTTAATCCAATAGGACCCTGAGCACCAACTGCACCATCAACTCCGTCTGTTCCGTCAGTACCATCTTGTCCATCATTACCTGCAGGACCCTGTATTCCTTGGGGACCTGTTTGACCAATAGGACCCTGAGCACCAACTGCACCATCAACTCCGTCTATACCATCTTGTCCATCAGCTCCATCATTACCTTGAGGACCTGTTGCTCCTGTTAATCCAATAGGACCTGTTGCGCCGTCAGCACCATCTTGTCCATCAGCTCCATCTATTCCGTTTGCACCTGCAGGACCTGTTAATCCAATAGGACCTTGTGGGCCTGTTGCTCCTGTTGCACCTTGTGGACCTGGTGTGCTTGATCCAGAGGTTTCTGCATATAGTGCATAAGGAACACTTCGTAATTGAGTAGTACCCATTACAATATAACTTGTGCCTCCTGTAACATCAACAGCTACTTCAATAAAGTAAGTATGGTTTCCCCAATCTATATTACTCCAAGATCCTGACATTACTCCTCCATCTCCAATAGAAAGATTAACTAAACCTAATTCATTAGTGGTTGCAGAATGAGATTCAGTATAGATTGCTGTACCATTAGCTACATCCTCAATAATTGAAATCTCTAAACTTATATTCTGATTAGATAGAACTTGCCAACTAGCATCTCTAATTACCGTCTGGTAAGAAAATGATTGTGGGGCTTGAGCAAATAACATTACACTTAATGTTACAGTTGCTAATAATGTAAATAGTTTTTTCATCTTATTTTGTTTTGTTTATTTGATAAACAGATTGCTTATCTGCTATGTTTATATGTAGTAAGTAATTTCCCTGATTTAAAAAGCTAAAGTCTAATTGCTTTTGATTCTCATCATTTAAGTTATCCTTAAGAACTAACTTTCCATTAATGTCATAAACCAATATATCGGCATTGACATTTTTTTCTAACTCAATAATTATAAAGTTAGTAGTTGGATTTGGGTAAACTTTTGTCTTAATATCAATATTCTCAACGCTTGTAGTGACTTTTAATATTCCTTGATGGAATCCTTGAGTTAAGATAGTATATGTAAGAGGAAGAGGAGTCACAGTGGGTTGAAAAGTCTCAACTACAATCTCTCCTAAAGTATAATCCATATTTATTCCTCCATTATTGTAGGAATTACCAGAACTAGAAATAACTGAAGGTGAGGTGATTTGCCCAAACCCAATAAAGGGTAAGCAAAGTAATATAAGTAGTAGTTTTTTCATTTTGCTAATCTACTTATTTTTTTTCTAAAAGTGGGGGAGTGACTTAAATTCTGAAAACTAGCCGGGGTCTTTGATTGTGGAGGGCCATACAAGCACTAATAATAGAAATAATTTTTTGTGATAAAGTGCTATATTATTTAATCTAATCAATATGGTTTATTCAATTATAAGGGTAAATATATGTCAGACTGATCACCCTTACGCTCTTTAACACTCAGATAACTGCTATTTTTTTGTGGTAAAGCCTAAACAGTGGAGAAGAAAACAAAGTTTTGTTGATATAGGATTTGTTTGAGTATTACATAACACCATCCCCACCCCACATAGTGTTATGAACCCCAAAAGGAACTTGAAAAAAATCAAGAGACGCCATGTCTTTTACTGCAATGATTTGCAGTTGTGATGTATAGTATGAATTGTATACATCATTAGACGTAGTAGCCCTATTTCATATCATTTTATTTTCATGATAGGGTACCCCAGACTTTCACTGGTAATGTGTTCTATAGAAATATTAGTTATGCAGCTTTACATTTATTAAGTGCTTTTACAACTTCAGCTCTTTCATAATAGAGCGTACCTCCCATTTTAGTAAATGGAATATCCCTATTAATTCTAAGGTTTTGTAATGTTCCTGTAGATATGCCTAGCATTTCCATTACTTCAAATGATCTGAGCCATTCTTTTTGAGTAGTTTTATTTTTAGTTATATGTTCAATTTTACTAATTATTTCTTCTTTTAATTCTTGAAGATCTTGAACTGTTACTAAGTCATTTTTATTCATTTATTTTATTTGCTTTTCCTCCAAATATAAGTAATAATCAATGCCATTTTATAGTGATATTATTACTATATGTAAAAGTAGTTAACACATTATTAACAAAATAGTTAGGCATATTTTTTTTAGATTATAAAAATATTTTTTATAGTTTTAGTTAAGACACTTTTTGAAGTGATAATATTGGGGTTTTACTAATAATAGCACTTATATCATCAGCTACTTTAGAGTCTATAACTTTAGCATAAATCTGAGTTGTCTTTAATGACTTGTGCCCCAGCAGTTTAGAAACTGATTCTATTGGTACATTTTTAGTCAGAAGATAAGTTGCGAATGTATGGCGAGCTAAATGCATAGTTAAATGCTTATCTAAACCACATATTACAGCCACTTCTTTAAGGTAAGCATTCATCTTCTGATTACTTAAAACAGGCAAGAGAGTGCCTCTATTAACAGCTTCTGGATGGTTCTTGTACTTATCAATTAACACAAGTGCGTGAGGAAATAGCGGAATATTGGTTGTAGTTCCTGTTTTTTTCCTTTTTGTATATATCCATTGCTCTCTATCAACACCCATTTTTACATCACCTGGAGTAAGATTTTTCACATCTATAAAAGCTAAACCAGTAAAACAACAAAAGGCAAATATATCCCTAACTTGTGCCAAACGCATATTGGGAATATCCTTATCAATAAGTGATTGTATCTCAAACTCAGAAAGATAATCTTTAGTTACAGTCTCATTCTTCATTTTATGATTAAGACAAGGATTTTTATCTAACCAATCATTATCCACTGCAAGGTTAACCACCTTATTAAAATGTGTGAGGTATTTATTGGTGCAATTCACACCAACCCCTTGAATGGTTTTAAGGAAGTGATCAAAAGCTGTGATAGTACCAAGAGAAACCTGTATAAGGTGTAAATCATCAGATTTGTACTTATGTTTGATAAATGCTTTTAAATGCTTATACGTTGTTTTGTATTTAGTTACAGTAGATTTTACATAACCCCTACCTATAAGAGCGGTAATGTTATCATTATGGAGATTAAATACTTCAAGAATTGTTTTCTTTTCTTCTGATTTACCCAAGTAATGATTAGTTATTGCTTTTGCAGAAACAACCTTACCTTTATTTAAAAGGTGTTGATGAGCATCATATAGCTTTTGCTTTAGCGTATCTAAGTAAGTGTTTAGGGTTCTAGTAATTTCATTTGTGCCTTTTGCTCTTGCTTTAGATTTATTCCATTTAAAAGCATCGATACTTCTTTTAGCTGAGAAATCAGAACGCTTACCATTTACTGTAACGCGCACATAAATTGGAGTAGTTCCATTAGTCTTTTTTTTACTTTTTCTTAAGTAGAATAAAATTGAGAAAGTGTTTTTCATTTTGAGTGTATTTAAAGTTAACCTATTAATTGCTTACAATTTACAAAAACTTACTAAAACATGCAAGGAAAATACTGATCTATTATCAACATTTTCAGGACTTTATACTCAAATCGGTGCACAAAACCATACTTAAAAAAGTGCACCTATTTAGGCACCTTTTATATGTGATTTTATGGTATTTATTGGGAGTTTTAGGCAACAAAAAACCCTGTAAACACTTGATTTACAGGGTTATTGCTAAAATTTGATATTTACTGAGCGGTCTGGACGGGACTAGAACAATATGTATTTAGATTCATTCAATTTCCATTGTTTTCAATA
>CAJQJY010000005.1 GCA_905478765.1 uncultured Flavobacteriales bacterium | reverse complement strand
TGTCTCCTCCATTATCAAAAACATTTAACTTCTTAGCAAAGTCAATAAGCCTTGGAATTGCTAAAAGTGCAATGAAAAATGCAGTTATTAAAGAAAAAAAAATATTATAATAAGGGGTGATCACTTTTCTTGTTTTTTTGTAAAACTAAGAATTTTTTTCATCAACAGATGTTAATTCAGCGGCCCATTTAGCAAGGGTGTATTCATTATCTACTTTTATTGTATTTAAACTCATTCTTTTGCCAGCTTCAATATCCGAAAGAGAGTCCCCAACTAAATATGAGTTTTCAAAATTAATTTCAGGGAAATCTAACTTAGCTTGTTGAATCATACCCGGATTAGGCTTCCTGCAAGCGCACTTTTCTCTTACTAAATGAGGACAAAAATAAACTTTATCAATTTTTCCATTTAATTTTCCAATTTCAGAATTCATAAAGCTATGAACTAAATTCAAATCATCTTCTGTCATTATACCCTTACCAATACCCTGTTGATTTGTAACAATTAAAATCCTTTTAAATATTTTCGTAAGTTTTGAGATAGCAAATACTGCTCCTTGCATAAATTCAAATTCATTAGAATTACGGACATATCTTGCTTCTAGTTTCATATTTATAACACCATCTCTATCTAGAAAAAGGGTGTCTAGATTATGCATAAGGAAACATTTCTTCTTCTATAAGTTGACAAATAATATGCCCAACTAAAATATGAACTTCTTGAATTCTTGGTGTATCATCAGAAGGAACTTGTATCATTATATCGCAAATATCTTTCATTTCCCCTCCTTTAATTCCGGTAAAACCAACTGTTAACATTCCAATTTCTTTAGCTTTAAGCATAGCTTTAACTAAATTTGGGGAATCCCCAGAAGTAGAAATTCCAACTAAAACATCTCCTTTTCTACCAGAAGCTTCAACCATTCTCGCATAAGTTTGCTCATAACCATAATCATTAGCAACAGCAGTCATGTATGAAGTGTTTACGTGCAAAGCTTCTGCATATAAAGGAGGTCTATCCTTATAAAACCTACCACTAAGTTCAGAAGCAATATGCTGAGCATCAGAAGCACTCCCACCATTACCACAGAAAAGCATCTTTTTATCATTCTTAAAAGCATTAATACAACTATTTACAATTCTTTCAATATTAAATTGAAGATTTGAATCATTCAAAACTCTATTGTGATTTTCTACAGAACTTTTAATACTGCTTTTAATTCTACTTTTCATATTTATGATTTTGGTAAAAATATAAATTTAAAGAGTTTCATAAGCTGACTTAGTAAGTCTGCCTATTTCATCCCATCCATACTTTGTGTTTATTAATTCTGCTCCTTTCCTTCTAACTATTTCTAATTTCTTTCTATCAGCCAAAATCTGAATTAATTTATCAGATAAATCATTTGAATTTTCTGTCTCAAATAAAAACCCATTTTCATTATCAGAAATAACCTCCATTAAAGAAGGTAAATTAGATACAATAGCTGGCCTTTCATAGCTAAGAGTCATCATTAAAACCCCACTTTGATAAATCTTTTTATAAGGCAACACAACTAAATCTGATACACAATAATAATGTTTAACATCTTCATGGGGAATAAACTTTGTATGTAGAATAATATGTTTAGAGAGATTATTTCTATCTATTATCTTTTGATATTCATCAAAGTCATCTTCCCAAGGTTTTCCAGCAATAAGCAATACAATATCAGAATTTGTATCTACAACTTTTTTAAATGCTTCTAAAAGTATTTCAAGGCCTTTTACCTTTTTAATCATACCAAAAAAAAGCAATATTGTTTTATCCTTTGGCAAATTTAATATTTCTTTTGAATTATTTTTATCATTCTGAATAGAAATAAATGGAGTGTAATTTCCATGCGGAATAATGTAAATTTTGCTAGATGATATAGAAGTTACTTTAATGATCTCATCTTTACTAAATGTATTATGAGTCAACACAATATCAGTTAAATTATAAAAAAAATTTGCAAAAATTGTTGATTCGTTTTCATCGGCAAAAGAAGTAACATCATGAACTGTAAGTACAACTTTACCAAAAAGAAGCTTAACTAAAAGAAGATTAAATAATGTCAAAATATTTGTGTAAAAAATATGGAAATGAAAAACTGAGATGCCTTGTAGCCTTGCGTGAATTACAGACTTTAAAGATCCAAATACCCATCTTAAACCACTTATCCATTTATATTTAGAAGAAAATAAATTATTATAAAAGGAATAGAAATTAACTCCTTTTATATGAGGATTTTTCGTCTTATTATTAGAATACAAACAAAGCTGAACTCCAGCATTAGACAACCCGATACACTGTCCAAAAGTATAAAAATGGAAAGAGCCTCCATGGGCTCCAAGAGTATCAATAATCGCTACTTTTCTTTTCATTATTTCATTAAAATACCTTCAAAATAAGATTTATTAATTAACCACCAAGTAGAGAGATTTTTCCTGATTTGAGAATTAATCACAAATTTAATATTGTTTTTAAAAAACAACCAAAAAATAAAGAAAAATGAAGAAATACCTCCTATTTGTTTTAAAAAATACACATGGTTTCTTGTATTCTGTTTTATAAAAAAATTACCTCTATAGGTTCTTTCTTTTTGCTTTTCAAATGATTTTGTTAAACTTCCAACTTTATGATAAAATTCTACATCAGGATAATAAAAAATTTTATGTCGACTATTCTTCCAAACTCTATAAGAGAAATCTGTATCGTCTAGATAGACAAAATACTTTTCATTCATTAGGCCAACATCTCTAAATACTTCTTTTTTGGCTAATAAACAGCAGGTTGGAGCATACTCTACCTCAATAGTTTCATCATATTTTCCCTTATCCAACTCACCCATTCCCCTATGTAAAGGCAAATACCCTTTACTTTTATCAAACCAGCTACCAGCATACCAAATATGATTAGGATTATCAAAATACATCATTTTAGGACTTACCAAACTACAACATTTATCTGTTTGAACTTTTAAAAGTTTTTCAATTAAAGTTGTCTCAAATTCTACATCATTATTAATAATTAGAATTTGATTGCATCCATCATCAATAGCCTTTTTAATTCCTTGATTATTTGCTTTTGCAACACCAAAATTCGTATCATTTTTCGAAACAACTAATCTAGAATCTTTATCATTACTTAAGATATCTAAAGTTGTATCAGTTGACAAATTATCAACTACATAAAGTGTTAAATTTTCATGCGTTTGATTCCACACACTATCCAAAAATGGTTGTAAAACATCTGCAGAATTATATGTAATAGTTACTAGTCCTACTTTATCCATTTTGTATAATCTTTATTTAACAACTCACTCAGCTCATACACATCTTGCTCAAAATGATTTTTCAAAAAATGTCTTGTTTCCACTTTCATTATAGGTTTATTGTCTCTTTTAAACAAAAAATTTCTAGTACTTTTAATCATTTCTTGCGAAAAAATTGATTTTAACATATTCCGAAAAGAAACAAAAGAATAAATATATCTGATAATTCTATTTTTAGGCATTGAATATGTATTATGCTTCTTGTTTAAGTTTGGTTGAAAATCATCATTAACACCTAAAAACAAATAAGTCTTATTTACAACCTCCGCTACATCTTTTTTAAAATCATCATAATCAATCAATAAAATATTCTCACGATTAAATACATTCAAATACCTTTTTAACTGATTAGTATACTCCCCTAATTGAATGTATTGTTGGTAAAATAAACTTGCATATTTATGATTAGACTTTTTCTTTACAATATCCTCAAAACTTTCGGAAACTAAACCTAAACTATAATCCATTAAAAAATGTGAAAACGCTCTTTCTATTGGATTTCTAAGCATTATAATAATTTTAGAATCAGGATTATATTTCTTAATCTTATCAGGCACATCATCATAAAAAAAATAAGAAACACTCCCTTCACCTCTTAATCTAGCTTGAGGATTTACAAATAAGTTATTGTACTTATTCAAAGTGTCAATTCTATTTTTACCATAATACATTCCTTGCTCCAGCAAAGCCTCATCAGAAAAATAATTAGGCTCTTTTTGAGAGCTCATCTCAATTTCAAGATGCTCGTTAAGGTAATTGTACAAAGATGTTGTTCCTGCTTTTGGAGCGCCAACTATAAAAAAATCTACTTTCATTTAAAAAACCTTTTTTTAATAACCTTAACCACAATGCCTAGTCTATTATAATTCAAAACAAAAGCTAAGCCTAATTTGAATGGGAATGTGACGAAATGCAAAACTACCATAATTGGAGGTAAAGTGAAAGTTTCCTTCTCGTATCCAAATTCTTCCATCATATTAGAGGAGAAATTTTGAGACAAATAAATTTCAGAGCTTGTCAATCCACCCCTCTTCCATTTATTAATTTTGGAGCTATCAATAACTAGTTCAAATTTTAAATCATTCTCTGTTGAAGAACCAATAACCGGAACTTTCAACATATTTTCTTGAAAATCAATTTCTAAAAATTTACAAATCTCATA
Organism: uncultured Flavobacteriales bacterium; assembly: GCA_905478765.1. Lineage (GTDB taxonomy): Bacteria > Bacteroidota > Bacteroidia > Flavobacteriales > BACL11 > UWMA-0277. Next base: position 111,650 of record CAJQJY010000005.1, on the reverse strand, counting down.
TGCTTGAATTCTTGAATCAACTAACAAATCTTCAAACTTTACAATTTTCACTCTAGAATTACTTCTAAATTTAGAGGTCTGATATAATGTAGAATTCCAAACCTTCGCCGTTAATATTGGATGATAATTAACAAATGAGCGAATAGCTTCTTTTATAGGTATTGATTTAGCTCCGAGGAATCTTCTTTTCCATTTATTCTTTTGCGAAAGTAAAACATCTCTTTGGTCTCTTACCAAATTTATAACTTTTGCGTCAGGAAAAAAATCCAAAATTTCCTCTAAATAATATAGGTTATTAGGTGTTTGTTCACATGAAATTGAACTGCAATTTTCTTTAGATATTGTTGCTAAAAATAGTTCATAAATGCTTAATGGGGAAGAAAAATCTTCTGCTAAAATTTTTTCTGATTTTTCTTTAAATTCTATAAAATTATTCTGATTAAATATGCCTCTATCTTGTATGCAAAATAATCTAGATAGTAATTTTACTTGTTCTGCTCTATTTAATTTTTTGTCGTTATTATTTGCCCAAATAGTCCCAAAAAAATGCAACTCTTTAAAAGTAAAAACATCAGTATGATTACCTAAAATACGTCCCAACATAGTAGTTCCACTTCTACTACTACCTACAATAAATATTTGTTTTGCTTTACTCATTAATCTATAACAAACTCTATTTGCAACTGCCCCTTAACGTCAGCTTTATCAAATAAATTGGGGCTCTCATACTTTATTGATGCAAATGAACTTTTCTCAGAAAAATCATCACAACTAATAACTTTAAATTCCCAATCAATCTTATAATTTAAAATTTGATTATTAACTATGTCAAAACATTGATACTCGAATAGCTCTTTATTCTTTATTCTCTCTATTCTTACAATATCATTGTCTAATATTTTGCCTAACATTAAAAAAGGGTAATATGTACTCTGTATATGGATTTTATCTTTTTCATTTCTAAAAATTGAGCCGGTAAAATCTCTACCACCTAAATTATGGTAAGTAGTTAGCTCAATGGCTACTAATTCAGGATTACTTAATACTTCTAGCACATATTGCGAAACAAATAGGGACTGAAACAATGTATTAGCTGTTGTTTTAGACATCTGCAAATTCCATTCTGTGACCCAAATTGGTTTATCAAAAATATTTACATATTCTTTTACTTCTTTGGGGTAATCATTTTCTAGATACTTTAATACTCTATCTTTATATAACTCAAAGGCTTGCTGTTTCTCTCCCTCACTTTCTTCTGAAATCATTTTTCCGTACTCGTCATCCCCTTTGATAACCTTTGAATAGGAATGAATAACAATAGCATCATAGAAATCTTCATCTGCTAATTTACTATTCCAAACATTATGTCTATGTCCAATCCTTTTTCCTAATGGTGCTGCAACAATAGCTGTTTTTATTTCTGGGTATTGTAATTTAACTTTAGATGAAACTGCTTTAGATGAATACAAATAATCATCAATTGTATATCCATTTTTATAATAACTTCTATTTGAGAGCTCAGTACCTAACTCGACACCAATTACATCAATATCGTTTTCGTGTAATTTGTCTATCATTTTCAATATATCATCATTGTTAATAAACATATTAGCTACTAAAATAGCTTTTGCATTTGTAGCTTTTGCTAAAACAATAAAATCTTCAATATAGTCATGTTCTTGATTCTTTCTTCTTCTATAATTTTCGAGACCTCTAGATCTTTTAGGGAATTTTCCTGAATGGTAATTATCTATCTCTTCAAAATCAAACCCATATCCTTTTTTACCAAAATGATAAAAATTACCAACAGCTCCACCCGGAAATCTTAATACTTTTGGATTTAACTCTTTTACATTATTAATAAATGATGTATCATTAACATCACAGTAGGTAAAAGTATTAGAAGTAGCAAACCCTAAAACATTCTCTCGTAATTCCTGTGCAATTGAGTTTAAGCCAAATAAAAAAAAGAATAATATTAATCTCATTTTATCAGTCCTTTATTTTTGAGTTCGATTAAAGACTGTTCATACTTATCTTCTTTTACCTCTTGATTTTTCACCCAATCTGCAAACCTCGAAATCCCTGTTTGAAAATCAAATTTCGCCTTAAATCCAAGAATATCTTTTATTTTATTTAAATCTGCATAATTATGTCTAACATCACCTAATCTAAAACTACCCCCAATTGAAATATTTGCATTGGAATTATACAAACTCTTTAAAGAATTTGCAACTTGACTTACTGTTGTCGCCACACCAGAACCAACATTAAATACCTGATGGTTTGCTTCTTCTTTTTCTAAAGCGAGTATAGTTGCCTCTACTACATCATCAATATATACAAAATCTCTACTCTCTTCACCATCCTCATAAATATCAATATCATTCCCATTTAACATTCTAGTAGAGAAAATAGAAAGAATTCCAGTATATGGATTGCTTAATGATTGCCCTGGACCATATACATTTTGATATCTGAGTGCAACTGCAGGTATCCCTAATGATTTCCCCATTAATAGTATCATTTGCTCTTGATGCTGTTTTGTAATACCATAAATTGAAGAAGGATGAATCTTTGAATTTTCATCTGTTGGCATTAAATCTAATTCACCTCCACAAACATCACAGAATAGATCAAATTTTCCTTTCAACATATTAGATGCTATTCTGTCATTAGGATAAACTACACCATGATTCTCACATTTATATTTACCCTCCCCATAAATTGACCTTGATGATGCAATTATCATCTTCTTTACAGAATTTTTATTATTCGCCAAGAAATCAAGTAAATGAGATGTTCCTAAAATGTTTACATCATTGTATCTAGAAACCTCATACATAGATTGTCCTGTTCCAGTCTCTGCAGCTAAATGAATAACAGCATCTTGTCCTTTTAAAGACTTTTTCCAATCTTCTTGGTTACAAACGTTTCCTAAAATAAATGTAGAGATTTCTTTAACAGAATTATATAATTCTGATATTTGATCTTTTCCATGGATTTGCTTTGATAGATTATCTAAAATAGTTATATTATAACCTTTAGATACTAGTCTTTTTGTAAGATTAGATCCAATAAATCCTGCCCCTCCCGAAATTAAAATATTCTTCATACTAGCATTTGTTTGTGTGATGTTACTCTATAAAATATCTGATGAAAACCTGAAATTATAAATATTAAAAAAAATGGACGCAATAATAAAGGTTCAGACATTACTGAGATAAATAAAATTATCATAAATAACCACTTTTTATTTTCTATTATTCTTTGTTTAAAAAACATATATAATAGTATTAAAGAAGTAGGAAATCCAGTCCCGGCAAGTAAAAACATAACAGAGTTACTGCTGCCCTTATCAGTCACTTTAGTTGTTGAAGTTATTCCTATAAAAGAATTTGATGAAATATAAAATTCCTCTCTAATTTTTTGAAATTGAAAAACATCTAGACCAACGCCAGTCAATGGATTGTCCATAGCAATAAAAACTGGTTGTGTTAAGTCAAAGATTCTTTTTTGAAAGGATCCCTCTTTTTCACCTTGTATTTTATCTTTAATATTTACACTAAACACAAAAAAGAGTGGGACTAGTAATGTAGTAATTACAGCTAAGATTAATTTATTATTCTTTATTTGTTCTGAAAGATAAACTATAGCTTGAATTAACAAAATGGCTAAACCTGTAGTTGAATATGACGTTAAAATAACAAAAGATAAAAACAATAAAAACAGTTTGCTTTTTTTAATTACAAAAGCCTCCAAGAAGAATAAAATATTTAGAAAAACTTGTAAAACACCAGGCTCCCAAAACAAACCCTGGTTTCTGCAAAACTCAAAACCTTCAATGTTTACAATACCTCTATCAGGAGTATAAAAGAATAAATTAAGGAAAGTCTCGCATTCATGAAAAGTAGTATTAATTGTAGATAAATCATCTCTTACAAAAAAGTATAAAATAAAGTTTAATGCCGAGTGAAATGCTATCAACTTAAGAACAAAGTAAAGTGTTTTTAAAAATTGATTACTATTTCTATTATTCTTAAAGTGAAAAAAAGTTAAAACGGATAACGCAACAGATAATAAATAAAATAAATATTTTTCTGTAGCCTGTTCTGTAATTGCGAAAATAAAATTAATTATACCTATACAAATAATAGAAATTAGAATTAAAACTGATGAATAAATAAATGGTTTTTTAAATTTATTACCAAAAAATAAAATTGAAAAAATTAATATTCCAAAGAACAGAATCGACATAACATTACGATTAAAAACAAACAATAGACCGCCTGCACTCATCACAAGAAAAAACATTATAAGATTATCAATAAATTTTTGTTTTAAAGTATATATCATTTATTCCAATTTAAATCTTTATCAAGCAAGTTCTCTAAGTTAACAATATCATGCCTATAATAATCTTCTAAAAATTTACGCATCTTAGATGTTAACTCTGGTGTTTTAGAAGTTCCAAAACGCATAACAATAGTTCTAATTTTCTTTCTCAAAATTGAATTAGGCAATAATAGTTTTGCAAACGATTTTAATCCATTTTCAGAAACCATTAACTTTCTAAGGATAGGGTTTTTGAAAATCCATCCTCCAACCATATGTCTTTGGGAAGAATCTATTTCAATATTATTCACATTTAAAAAATCAAAAACTCTTTTGATACATCCATTTATATTACTCACATAATCATCATAAATAACCACATGAACATTTTTACCAAATTCATCCATGTATTTTTTAACTTGATTATAATACATTCCAACATGAAGATATCTTGTATCAGGAGTCATATCATTAATTTTTTGATATCTTTCTTCTGATTTTTCAATTGCTTCTTCAAAAGATAAATTCTCAGAAGTATTATACCTAACATTATGTAAATAACCCACAAAAGCACGTTCAATGGGATTTCTTAACATTATAATAATCTTCACATCTTTATTAAGATATTTCTTAATATTTCTAATAGCGATATCCGGGAATGGCAAATACATAACACTTGACTCTCCTCTATATTTATACTCAGATGAACCTTCAAACATTTCTTGATAATCACTCAAAGTAGTTACAGCTTTATGTATTCTTTTTACGCCTATCTCATTATTGATTAAAAAGTGTGGCTCTTTATGATCTGACATAAAGAAATCAGGGTGTTGCTTTAAGTAATTATGAAGAGATGTAGTTCCACTCTTTGCAGCCCCAATAATCAACAAATTAGGAAAATTTTTTACTTCTTCCACTCGCTTAAATTTTTATTAATTAACTTCTCTAATTTCTGAATATCTGCTTTAAAATAATGTAATAATTCATTCTTCACATCATTATCCATTTCATCTGCTTTTTCCATGAATATCTTCTTTATTGTTTCTTTCACAAGGAACCTAAGTTTTGCTGGAAAAAGTAGTTTAAATATTATTTTAAACAGATTATTTCCCATTAATAAATTTTTCATAAAAGATGATTTCCACTTTTTTCCTCCGGAATTAAGTGCCTTTTTTGTGTCTACTTCTTCATCTGCAACACCTAAAAAATCAAAAACTTTCTTAACTTCTTTTTTAGTGTTTTTAACAAAATCATCATACAAAACGACATGAATATGAGAAAAGCTTTTATGATATGCTTCAACCATATCCGAATACTTTCCTAGCTCTTTATACAGTATCATTGGACTGACAGATTTGTCATTTTCATATCTATTATAGGCCGAGTCAATTGCATTTTTAAACGTTTGATTCTCTTGCATAGTTCTTGAAGCAAAAGAATATGCTGAATATGCTCTATAAATAGGGTTTCTTAACATGATAATTATTTTTACATTCTCTCCTAAATATTTTTTTATATTTTTGATTGCATGCTCATAAAAATAAAGATACAAAACTGTTGATTCTCCTAAACATTTCTGACCCTCAACATCATTAAAAAGCGCTTGATATTCATCCCAACTCCATACTCCTTTTGGAAGTCGGTTTTGAACTAAATCTTTAATCAAAAATCTTGGCTCTTTTACTTTCATGCCCTTCTTATTATAAGTAGGCATAAAAATATCTGAATGTTGATTTAAATAATTATGCAAGGAGGACGTGCCGCATTTGGCAGCTCCAACAAGTAAAAAATTTGGTAATCTACTTTTCATACTTATTTAATAAGAGGGATGTAAAAAGTTGAAAATCCGAATTTCTTTTTTACATTATAAACCATAGTAAGATTCCAAAATGACAAACTAAACACGCTTGCAAAAGCAGCTCCTTTAATTCCATAAATTGGAATAAGTACATAGTTAAGAGTAACATTAATAATAGACCCTACAATTAATATTTTCATGTAATTATTTTGTTGACCAGTCATCTGCATTAAACTACCTACTGAACCTGAAAGTGCATTAACAATTCTCCCTACAATTAACCATCTTAAAACCTCAACCCCTATTAAAAAATCAGAACCGTAGATTCCCATAAAAAACTTTGGAAAGATAAGAAGAATAGAAGCAAGAGGTATGGTTGTCCAAAAAATTAGTTTAGCTGATTGCATGGCAACTTTTGCCATTCCTGAAATGTCATTATTCGAAAACTTTTCTGCAAACTTTGGAGAAGCAATACTGTTAATTGCCATTAATGTTATGCTTACACCCATTGAAAATCTAAAAGCAACTCCATAAATCGCTACACTTTCAGGGCCTAACATATTTCCTAACATTAATTTATCGGTCCAAGCCATAATAAACTGTACTGATTGAGCAAACATCAAAGGCAATGATATCTTTAACATTTTCTTTAGAGGTAAATCCTCAATTTCTTCAGAGCTATCAAATTTACATTTTTTATTAAACCAATAATAATACGAAACATAGGATAATAACGAAACTGTGCTTAAACTTGTTAAATAAGCATAAATAGGAATTCTATCACTTTGTATAAACTGAGAAATTAAAAATAGTCCAGCAATTGAAAAAGTCGCTTGTGACATTCTATAGAAAAATGAAAATTCAGCTATTCTTTTTAATCCTCTTAAACTTTGATAATGCAACATAAAAAAAACCATTGGAAGAATAAAAAATGAACTTACCTCAATATATTCCAATCTAGTATTTACAAGATTTGCAATCTCAAAGGAAAATATAAACATTACTAATGAAGAAATCAGGGATGTTATACTTACAATAGTAATAATCTTCTTTCTAAAAAGCTGAATACTTTTCCATTTACCTTGCTTAGCAAATGAAGCAATAAATCTAATTGAAAAAGTATCTAACCCAAGTTTAGATACAAGAGTAAAAATTCTAAGGATAACAATTGCCAATACATAGTTCCCTAATCCTTTGGCTCCAAAATAATGAGCAACAACAAAAGACATTAAAAAGCCCATGACCTGCCCACAAATTCTTAAAAAAAAGGAAATCCCTCCCTTTTTCAAGAGTTCGGAAAAATCTTTATCTTCTAAAGCATTAAGCAATTTTTCTTTCATAAGTTTATGTTACCAAAAACCAAGGATTCAATAAATTCTTTTTATTGTATCTAAGTGGGATATCAGTATTATATTGGAGAACTTGAAAGCCTGCCATTCTACAAATTGCATCTCCCGCTCCCGTATCCCACTCCATTGTAGGTGCATACCTCGCATAGGCATCTGCTTTTCCTTCAGCAACCATACAAAATTTAAGAGAAGATCCAACTGCCATAAAATCAACATTACCGTGCTCTTTTTTCTTTTCATAGAACAACTCTTCTGTTTCTACTGAAGAGTGAGAGCGAGAACCAACAATAACATAATTCTCTCGATTATATTCAATCGGAAGCTTAATAGATTTTTCAATTAAGTCATCTAAATCAGAAATAACAGCATCTCTACTAATTTTATAAGACCCAAGATCTTTCATTGCAAAATAAAGTTCTGCTTTAACAGGAACATAAATCACACCCATAATTGGACTTCCATTATGGATTAAAGCAATATTCACAGTAAACTCGCCATTTCTTTTTACAAATTCTTTTGTTCCATCTAAAGGGTCAACTAACCAAGAGTACTCCCATTTTTTTCTTTTATCAAAAGAAACCTCTGTTCCTTCTTCACTTATTATAGGGATTCCAGTTTTAAGAAGTAAACATTCTATTAAATCATTACAATTTTTATCTGCAAAAGTTAAAGGAGATTTATCATTCTTATATTCAACTGAAAAATCAGAAGCATACACTTCCATTATAGCACAACCCCCTTTAATTGAGGCATTAATTGCTATTTTTAATAATTCTTTAAAATTCATTTTACTTGTTTTGAATTTTGGAGAAATATGTCTTCTGCTTTTGAAGTTCCAATCCTATCAGCCCCAGCTTCAATCATAGCCAAAGCATCTTTAATATTTGATATTCCACCAGATGCTTTAATTTTTAAATTTCCTGAAACTGATTTAATAACTTTCACATCCTTTAAAGTAGCTCCATATCCACCATAATATCCTGTGGATGTTTTGATAAAAACTTTAGATGCATAGTGGGGAAATTTTGACTCAATTAGCTTTGTAATTCTTTTAGTGATAATTCTTATTTCATCTTTTGACAATGCTCCAGTTTCAATAATCCACTTTGTAATTCTCTTGTTTTCAGCACAAATTTTAGTTCCTTCAATAATATCAGCATCAAACTTTACAAAACTTCCTCGTTTAAATGAATTGTAATCACAAACGAAATCAATATCATATGCGCCATTCCTTATTGCTTCTTCAGCTTCTTCTATTTTCTTTTCAGTACTACTATTTCCAAACGGAAAATCTATTACAGTCCCAACTTTAAGCTTTGATTTTGAAGTTTGAATCTTTTCAACTGCTTTAGAAACAAAATTCGGTCGAATCATAACGCAAGCAAAATTTGAAGCAATTCCTTCTTCAATAATTTTAAAAACAATATCTTCCGTTTCTTCAATAGTAATACCAGCTTCTTCTGGCAATTTTAAATAAGTTGAATCTAAATACTCTTCAATTTTCACGACAATGATTTTTGTTTTTATAGATGCCAAATTTAAGCAATTTATCAGATATATTGTTGTTTTTAAAATCAATATAATTTATTACATTTGCAAGTCTGAAATGAAAGAAGAAAAAGAAAATATATTTACCATTTTTGATGATATTCTTCAGAGAAAAGAAAAAGAAGAGTTTTTAAAGCAAAAATCAAAAGTTATTTGGGTGACTGGACTTTCTGGTTCTGGCAAAACAACTATAGCTAAAGGAGTGGAAAGATATTTACATTCTCATGGGATATTAAGTCAACTTTTAGATGGAGACAATATTAGAGTAGGAATTAGCAATAACTTATCTTTTTCAGCAGATGATAGAACAGAAAACATTAGAAGAATTGCTGAAGTATCAAAACTTTTTCTGAATTGTGGAATAGTAACTTTAAACTGTTTTATAAGCCCAACAATTGAAGTCCGAAAGATTGCAGAAAATATAATTGGAGAAGAAAATTTTATTGAAGTGTATATCAAGGCATCATTAGAAACTTGTGAAAACAGAGATATTAAAGGACTGTACAAAAAAGCAAGAAAAGGAGAAATAAAAGATTTTACAGGAATAAGCGCTCCATTTGAAGCTCCTGAAAATCCGAAAATAGAAATAAACACATCAGAACTTTCAATAGATGAATCGGTACAGAAAGTTTTGGACTACATATTACCGATTATAAAAAACAACTAAAAAATGAGTTCGTACAATCTAACACATTTAAAAGATTTAGAATCGGAAGCGATTTTTATACTGCGAGAAGTAGCAGCACAGTTTGAAAAACCTGTAATGTTATTTTCTGGGGGTAAAGATTCTATTATCATGTTTCATCTTGCAAGAAAAGCATTTCACCCTGGAAAAATCCCTTTTCCTTTAATGCATATAGATACAGGACACAACTTCACTGAAACTATTGAATTTAGAGATGGATTAATTAAGGAAACTGGAGAAACTTTAATTGTAAAGTATGTACAAGATTCTATTGACAAAGGAACTGCTGTAGAAGAAACAGGAGTAAATGCATCCCGTAACGGATTGCAAACCGTAACTCTTTTAGAAAGCCTAGAAGAAGGGAAATACGATTGCGCAATGGGAGGAGCCAGAAGAGATGAGGAAAAAGCAAGAGCTAAAGAAAGATTCTTTTCTCACAGAGATGAGTTTGGACAATGGGACCCAAAAAATCAAAGGCCTGAACTCTGGAATATTTTTAACGGAAGAAAAAAAATAGGAGAGCATTTTAGAATTTTTCCAATTTCTAACTGGACTGAAATGGATGTATGGCAATACATTTTATATGAAAAAATTGAGTTACCTTCATTATATTTCTCTCATAAAAGAGAAGTAGTAAACAGAAATGGAGTACTACTTGGAAAATGTAATTACATCCAAATAAAAGACAGTGAACAATGGGAAGAAAGAACTATTAGATGTAGAACTATTGGAGATATGACTTGTACTGGTCTTTCAGAATCGGATGCCGGTACTATAGAAGAAATCATTGAAGAAGTTGCATCAACAAGAGTTACTGAAAGAGGTGGTAGAGCAGATGATAAAAGATCCGAAGCAGCCATGGAAGACAGAAAAAAAGAAGGGTACTTTTAAAAAACACAATTATGAGCGAACCGAAAGGATATTTAGATATGGAACTTTTACGCTTCACAACTGCAGGAAGTGTAGATGATGGCAAAAGCACTTTAATTGGAAGGTTACTTTATGATAGTAAAGCAATCTTTGAAGATCAAATGGAATTATTGGAAGAAACAAGTAAACAAAGAGGTGAAGAAGGTGTAAACCTTGCACTATTAACTGATGGATTAAGATCAGAAAGAGAGCAAGGGATTACAATTGATGTTGCATACAGATACTTTGCAACTCCAAAAAGAAAATTCATTATTGCAGATACACCAGGACATATTCAGTACACAAGAAATATGGTTACAGGAGCGTCAACAGCAAACTTAGCATTACTTTTAGTAGATGCCAGACACGGAGTGATTGAGCAAACTAAAAGACATGCATTTATTGCATCTCTTTTACAAATACCACATATTGCGGTTTGCATTAATAAAATGGATTTAGTTGATCATAGTGAAGAAGCATATAACAAAATTAAAGCTAATTTTGAAAATTTCTCTTCAAAATTAGAAATTAAAGATGTGCACTTTATTCCAATTTCTGCACTTAATGGAGATAATGTTGTTGATCGATCAGCAAAGATGAATTGGTACGAAGGCTCGACTTTAATGCATCTTTTAGAAAATATTCATATTGGTTCAGACCATAATCATGTTGACTGCAGATTTCCTGTGCAATATGTAATTCGTCCTCAATCAGCAGAACATCCAGATTATAGAGGATATGCTGGTAGAGTTGAAGGTGGGGTTTTCAAACCAGGAGATGATGTAACTGTACTTCCTTCAGGATTTAAATCTAAGATTAAATCAATTGACACTTTTGATGGAGGGGTTGAAGAGGCTTTTTCACCTATGTCAGTTTGCATGACTTTAGAAGATGATATTGACATCAGTAGAGGTGACATGTTAGTAAGAGAAAACAATAAGCCAACTATTGAGCAAGATGTTGATGTAATGATATGTTGGATGAATGATAAATCAATGATTCCAAGAGGGAAATACACCATCAGACATACAAGCCAAACTGCAAGATGTATTATTAAAGAGGTAAAATACAAAATGGACATCAATACTTTACACAGAAATGAAGATGATTTAGAAATTGGATTAAATGATATCGGTAGAATTACAATCCGTACAACCAAACCATTATTTTTTGATAGTTACAGAAGAAACAGAAATACTGGAAGTATTATCTTGATAAATGAAGCAACAAACGAAACAGTTGCTGCTGGAATGATAATCTAGTAAACTTAAATGTTGCAATATAAAAAAAACTAGAAAATTGTCTAGTTTTTTTATATTGTAATGATTACATAATTAATAATAACGCTTCCACTAAATAAGGAACACTATTCTGAAAGAACTCTCTTTTTTACAAAGTAACTTAGATTATGAGTAAAGCCAAATAAAGGCCATCACTTCCTCCTTTCATAATCCAACACCAATAGGTAGTACATAAACACTCCAAAACCATACAATACAGCCGTGATATAAAAAATATAGGCATAAGGTAGCCCCTCAGCTTTTAAATACCTGAATATTTGAGAGCTAAAAAACCAACTTCCACTCCAGATTGCCGCCATAATTGCACTAAGCATTTCTTGGTTTCTCTTTCCTACATAATTCATAGTAAGCTCAGATGTCATAGGAGCTGCCATATTCATAAGTGGAGTACGCACCCAAAAGCACAAAACAGCCACTGGCAAAGCCCACCAATAACTTGCAAAAAACTCAGTAGTGGCCAAAGCAATCAATGCAAGTACAGCAGAAGTTTGGGTATATGTTATTCCCTTTTTAAAACCCAATTTATTCTTAAGATTAGGAACAAGCAAAGCTAAAAATGCAACCAATATACTAGCAACACCACCGATTACTGAGAACCCCTTAGAATCTATTTGAAAATTATGAAAGAAAAATAAATTAATAAACGGAATGGTAAGTCCTGCCCCAATTGCAATAATAAAAGTTGGGACAATTGCTTTGAACAACAAGCCCCAATTATAGGATTTCCATTGCAAGCCTTTTTTGATAGGCATTACTACGTCAACCTTCATTTTCAATAAATAATATAACCCAATAAATCCGATTGTAGAAATAAATAATAGAATGACTCCTTCATCATTCTCTCGCATAAACTGCCCAAAGCCAAAGATCATTATTCCACTTAAAATTGTACCAAAACTATGGGTAGCATAATTCAATGATATAGCATGTGATTGATTAGCAACTGAAGTATTTCGCATTACATAAGGCAATGAGCTTACCTGAAATAATGTAAAAACAACTCCCCACAAAATAAATAGGGTAGGCAAATAGTGATACATGCTATATTGTATAACCAAAACAAGTGCAATTGCAACTGTAGGCACACCTAAACTGCCTAAAATAAAAAAGGGTTTCAATGGCTTTCCCTTTATATAAAAACCTAAAGGAAATGCCAATAACATAACTGCCAAAAAACGATAGGAAATAAAATTAGCAATCTCAGGATCAGAAAAACCCTGCTTGGCTAAATAAATATTTAAGATAAGAAAGAAAGCGGCTCCTATCAATTGCACAAAAAACTCAGCCTTTATCATTAAAAGGACATGTTCTTCTAATTGTAAATATGCCTTAATTATTTTTTTCAAAACAGGTATTAATAATCTTGGATAACCTCCATCAAAGTACGGAAAGCAACTGCTTTATCTCCATAACGAGCCACATGTTGTTGTTGTAATTTAGTTGCGAAATTTATTTGATATTGATGCAAATCCTTCATTGAAGGACAAGTATAAGCGATAGCAAAAGTAATTCCAGTATCATCCTTTGCAATTACTCTGTTAATCTGTGATTTTAGAAAAATTCCTGTATTCATTACGTCAGGAATATGGGTTCCCTGCATCCAACTTAACCATTCCTTAGCTATGGTTTCATCAACATTTACAGTTACATTATAAATTATCATTATTTTTCTGTATTTAAATTATCACCTCTCAATTCTCTAAACCTTTTTCTTGATTCAGCAACATATATACTGCTATTATGTTCTTGTAAAATATGCTCATACATTTTCATAGAATTCTCTTTATTGTTAAAAATATCATCATAGATTTTTGCTCTTCTATAAATTGCGTCATCAGCTAAAATATCATAAGCCCAATATTCTTCAATCTTCTCGTACTCAAGTAAAGCAAGTTTATAATTAGCTTGATTAAAATAAATCTGTGCCTTTCTCATGTAAATTTCATCAGAAAGTGTATGACCAGGAAAAACTGTAAGAACAGAATCATATTTTACTAATGCTTTTTCATACTTCTGTTGATAAGAAAGTAAATCAGCTTTTGCAAAAATTCGCATTGAGATCTCAGTTGTATCTAAGTTGTAATTATCCATTATGAGTAGTGAAAGTTCCATAGCATCATTAGCAATTAGTTTAGATGTGGATGCTTTTAAAGTTTCTAATTGCGCTTGTGCCCATTGAAAGTCTCCTTGAAAATAAGAAATTTTGGCTCTTCTTAGTTTTGCTTCATGACCAATTGGGTGTTCTTTAAAATCTTTTTCAACCTGAGAGAAATATAATAATGATTCCCAAATATTACCTTGTAACAAAAGAACATCAGCATACTCCATTTTACATTCAGCCAAATCATAATTATCAATGCCTGAAATTTCCATTGCATCCAAAAGCAGAGTTTCAGCAGCTTCTAAATCATGTAAAAAGAAAGCTTTAAAATGAGCATAGTTCGAAAGCAAAACAACTGTACTTCTATTATTGCCTAGCTCAGTAATTAACTGGTGATAAGCACCTTCCAAAGTACTAATATCATTATTTGAACTTGACAAAATCTTGGTAAGAGCATACAATTTATTAATGTTAGCATCAATATAAAGGTAGTTTTGTTTCCCTTTACTTATAACATATTCATAAGCTTCAATTGCTACATCATAGTATTCTTTATCCAAAAAAGAATCAGCTAAATCATAAACTACCTCACCATCAGAATTAGTTCGTTTATCAAGAGCTTTGGCTTGTAATAAAGCCATTTTAAATTGATGATTTTGCATAAAAAGCCAAATCAACATTTCAGTAAAATCAGTTCTAACTTTTTCACTTCGTACTTTTTGCAATAATGCCTTTTTAACCAATTGATAATTCTTGTCGCTTTTAATTCCATCATTATCTAAAAACCTTTGAATTTTTGTTATAACCATTTGCTTTTGTCTTGGATCTTGCCCCATAACATCAAGATACTGTGCAATCATTAACTCAACCTTGCCAAGTAAAGAATAAAGTTGTGCTTTTTGTGTCCCAAAATTGTTTTGAGAGTTTTGTTTGTAAGCAGTAGCATATACATCCAAAGCTTTTTCATACATTTCATATCTACTAAAAGTATTTGCTAAATTTATAGCTTGTAATTGCCCTCCATCTATTTTTGCAAATAATTTTTTATACGATCTTTCAGCTTTTTTAATATTTCCCGACATCTCTTGAACTACAGCTACTTCTAACTGGTAGTTTAAACTGTTGGGATGTTTTTTGACTAGCTTTTTAGCTAAATATTCAGCTGATTTAAAATCCTCGACCTTTAAAAGTGAAATGAAATAAGGATTGTAATATGCAACTGAAAAGTGCTTATCCATTAATTCTTCATAGATAGAAATTGCTTTATCATACTCCCCATTTACATAGTATTGATACGCTAATTGTTGTTCGCTTTTTTGTGCAAAAGCAAAAAAAGGAATCAGCATTAATACTAATAGTATACGCATTATTTTATGATATCAAATCCTGTATAAGGCTGTAATACTTTTGGAATTGTAATTCCCTGAGCAGTTTGATAATTTTCAATTAAAGCTGCATAGATTCTAGGAAGAGCTAACGCACTACCATTAAGAGTATGACAAAGTTGAGTCTTTCCATTATCATCTTTATATCTTAACTTTAATCTATTTGCTTGGTAGCTTTCAAAATTAGAAACAGAACTTACTTCTAGCCATTTTTCTTGCCCAGCAGAATATACTTCAAAATCGAAAGTTAATGCAGCAGTGAAACTTAAATCACCCCCACATAACTTCATTATTCTGTATGGCAATTCAAGTTCATCCAAAATACTTGCAATATGTTGTACCATAACATCTAAGGTTTCGTAAGATTTTGCTGGATGTTGAACTTGTAAAATTTCTACTTTATCAAATTGATGTAATCTATTTAATCCCCTAACTTCTTTTCCATAAGACCCAGCTTCTCTCCTAAAACAAGGAGTGTAAGCTGTACATTTTATTGGAAATTCTTTTACAATAACATCACGGAAAAAATTAGTTACAGGAACTTCAGCAGTAGGGATTAAATATAAATCATCCTCAGTAGCATGATACATTTGACCTTCTTTATCGGGCAATTGTCCCGTTCCAAAACCTGATGCTTCATTTACTAAGTGCGGTGGAAGATATTCAATATAACCTGCCTCAGTATTTTTATCTAAAAAATAAGAGATTAACGCTCTTTGTAGTTTTGCTCCATTATTTACATAAACAGGAAATCCGGCCCCAGTAATTTTATTTCCTAATTCAAAATCAATAAGATTATATTCTGAAGTTAACTCCCAATGCGGTTTAGCGCCCTCGATTAAGGTTGGAATAGCTCCTACTTCTTTTATTGTAATATTATCAGCATCCGAATTACCTGCAGGAACAGTAGGGTAAGGAATATTAGGGATCTGAACTAAGATGTCCTGAATTTCTTTTTCAAGTTCTCTTTGCTTAGTTTGCAAAGCTTTGGAGCTTTCTTTAATAGCAGAGGACTCTTCCTTTAACATATTGGCTTCAAAAGCCTTACCTGTTTTGTATAATGCACCAATTTGCTTTGCTAACTGATTTCCTTTGGACAATAAATCATCTGCCTTTTGCTGAGTTACTTTACGCTCATTATCTTTGGATATAACAGCATCTATTAAATTGGAAGCATCAAAATTCTTAATCTTTAATAGTGCAATACAACTATCTCTACAATCTCTTATCTTATTTATATGTAACATCTTATATATTTATAAATCAGGAACAAATGTAAATAAAAAAAACTCTTGATTGCTCAAGAGTTTTTTATAAATTTTAAATTATAGCAATCCTTAGTTTACTACTGAAACATAGGACCTGTTATTTCTTTTCTTAGTAAATTTAACTTCACCATCAGTTAATGCAAATAAAGTGTGATCTTTACCCATTCCAACATTTTCTCCTGGATTGTGTACTGTACCTCTTTGACGTACGATAATATTCCCAGCATTGATAGATTGACCACCAAATATTTTTACACCTAATCTTTTACTTTTCGAATCTCTTCCATTCTTTGAACTACCTGCTCCTTTCTTATGTGCCATTGTATAAAGTTTTTATTCTTTCTTGTTCTTATTATTCAGCCTTTTTAGCTGTAGCCTTTTTAGCTGTAGCCTTTTTAGCTTGTGCTTTTTTAGCAGCAGGTTTTTTAGCAGTAGGCTTCTTTGCTTGTGCTTTTTTAGCTACTGGATTAGCTTCCTTTTTTGGTGCCACTTTTTTAGCAGCCGGAGCTTTAGAATCAATTTTAAGTATTTCTAATTTTGTTAAATACTGCCTGTGACCGTTTCTAACCTTGTATCCTTTTCTTCTTTTCTTTTTAAAGACAATTACTTTGTCGCCTTTCAAGTGCTCAAGTACTTTTGCAGTAACTTTAGCTCCTTTTATAACTGGGGCGCCAACATTTATTTTACCAGCATCATCCATCAAAAGAACTTTATCAAAATCAATTTTTGATCCTTCCTCTGCTTCTAACCTGTGTACAAATATCTGCTGATCTTGTTCAACTTTAAATTGTTGCCCTGCTATCTCAACTATTGCGTACATTATTATAAATTTTTTAAAATGGTCTGCAAAAGTAAACAATCTGAGAAAATATGCAAAAATTTACTCTCTTTTTTTGAGTAGCTATGAAAGCATGCATATTAACACATTTTATTTCATTAAAATAACTTAAATTTGCGTTCATAAAAAATAAAATGAAAAAAATACTTACAATATTATTTGCGGGAGGAGCTTTATTTTTAAATGCTCAAGAAAGATGTGGAACAACTGCAATTACTGAAAAAATGATGTCAGAAAACCCTGAGTATGCAAATGCTCGATCAAAAGTAAATCAGCAAACTGAAAAATGGATAGAGAATCATCCTAACCACAGCGAAAAAATAATAATTACTATTCCAGTAGTTGTTCATGTTTTATACAGCAATAACAATCAGAATATTTCAGATGCACAAATTTTATCCCAAATTGATGTGTTAAATGAAGATTTTAGAAGAACAAATATAGATGCAATAAATACTCCATCTGTCTGGCAAAGTATTGCTGCAGATTCTGAAATTGAGTTTTGCATGGCTACAACTGACCCTAACGGACAACCTACAGATGGAATTAATAGAGTGCAGACCACTCATGGTGCTTTTGGTATGAATAGTGATGTTCATTCAACACCAGCTGGAGGTGCTGATGACTGGCCAAATGATGATTACTTAAATATTTGGGTGTGTAATATTGAAACAGGGCTTTTAGGTTATGCTACTCCACCAAGCAACTGGACAGGAGATGGGGATGGGCTTGTAATTGGATATCAATATTTTGGAAGAATTGGGACTGTTCAACCTCCATACAATAAAGGAAGAACTGCAACACATGAAATCGGACATTGGCTAAATCTAGATCATGTTTGGGGTGGCGGATGGGGCTCCTGCGGAGATGATAATGTTAGTGACACACCAACTCAAGAACAAGAAAACTACTCATGTCCAGGATATCCACATAATCCAAATTCTTGTAGCACTACTAACCCCGAAGGAGATATGTTTATGAACTATATGGATTACACTAATGATGCTTGCATGAACTTATTTACTAACGGACAGAAAACAAGAATGCTTGCTGCAATAAATCAATACAGACCAAATATGTTAAATCATAATTTATGTACAGGTACAGTTGCAGTTTCAGAAACTCAAAATCAGAAAAGAAAACTTATTAAAATAGTAGATGTTTTAGGAAGAACAACAACTAATCAACCAACAAATTCTACTTTATTCTATATTTATAATGATGGAAGTGTAGATAAGAAAATTATTGTTGAATAATCTTTTTTAAATTAAAGTAAAGCTCAGCTATTTAGTTGGGCTTTTTTTATTTACAAGATAAACTCCACTCAATATAATAAACATCCCTAATAAATGGTAAGCTGTAATCTTTTCCCCATCAAAATATCCCCAGAAAACAGCAACAACAGGAATCAAATAAGTGACGGAAGAAGCGAAAATAGCTGAAGATCTACTAATTAATTGATTAAAAATAATAACTGCCAAAGAAGTTCCTAAAATTGAAAGCAAGGCAATATACCCCAAAGCCATATAGCCATCAACATGACTACTTAATTGATTGGTAAAATCAGTAGTAAATAAATAAATTATTGCAAAGGGCCCTATAATTAGAAAGGCTAAAGCAGTAATAGAAGAAGCATTTAAATCATTTAGATATTTTTTAATAACATTTATACTAATTGCGTAACAAACAGTTGCCATTACAACTAGAGAAACATAAATATTTAAAACTGCAACTGTAGAAAGATTGTTTACGGTAAGAAAAACAGCTCCAAACAAACCAATAATAATTCCAATAATATTTGTTTTGGATGGTTTTGATTTAAAAAAATATACTCCTAAAATAAGTGTGAAAAGTGGAACTATTGCATTTAAGATACCAACCAATGAACTGTCTAAATGAGTTTGTGCTTTTGTAAATAAAAAAGCTGGAATACCATTTCCTAAAATCGCCATAATTACAATAGGTAAAAGGTGCTTCTTCTCTACATTACGAAAAGCTTTTGGTAAAAACGGGATTAATGAAAGGAATGCAATCGCAATTCTGAGACTTGCAACTTGCAAAAAATCAAATACCTCAAGGCCTCTTTTCATCAAAATAAAAGAACTCCCCCAAATTATTGCTAAAAACAAAAGTGTTAAGTAGTTTTTTAGTGATTTTTCCATCTGAATGATTCAATTAAATGTTTTACATCCTTCTTTAAAAAGTTGTTTAGAGGAAGGATTGAATCTGACACTTCTGTATTAAAATAAAGTGCACCTCTAAAGAAATGATTTAAACTATCAGTAAGGTAAAACTGAGCCGCTGTTGCGGTAACTCCATCATAATCAAATAACATACCATAAACTTTTAGGGAATCATTAATATAAACTTGCTCAGCAATAGCGTTTGCCATTACATCATGTTTATAAGCTAAACTTCTACTTTCTTCAGTGTGTTCTTGAAGATTTTCTTCTATAGGCAAATAAGTCAAATGTAAAATTGCATCTTGATACGTAAACTCTAAATTATAAAAGCAATGCTTATTTACCTCAACTAAGTCGGAATAACTTGGGATATTAAACTCAAACGGGCAATCAATCACTGTTCTCAGATAAACTTTTTGAGGCAAATCAATCTTAAAAAAAGCTCTTGGTTTAGGTGTGTAATCTTCACTACATCCAAGTAAGAAAATTGAGTACAATAGAAATATTTTAAACCTCATCAACAGTAACTTTTAAACGTTTAATTCTTCTCAAATCTGCTGATTCAACTATCATAATATATGGGGGTATTTTACAAACCTCACCAATTTTTGGAATTTTACCCTTTACCTCTAAAACTAAGCCAGCTAAAGAATCAGACTCCCCTTTTAATTCGTCAAAAAAATCAAGTTCACCTTTTACAATTTTTAAAAAATCAATTAATGATATTTTTCCCTCAAAAATAAAATTATTTGCATCTAATTTTGAATAAATATTATCATCCACATCAAACTCATCATTTATCTCGCCAACTATTTCTTCGAGAACATCTTCCAAAGTTACAATTCCTGATGTTCCTCCATATTCATCCACAACAATTGCCAAATGATTTTTCTTTACTTGAAATTCTTTAAGTAAATCATTTATCATCTTAGTTTCAGGAACAAAATAGGGAGTTCTACAAAGACCTTGCCAAACAAAATCATTCCCTTTATTTAAATGTGGAATTAAATCCTTGATATATAAAATTCCTAAAACGTTATCAAACTGTTCTTCATACACAGGAATTCTTGAATATCCAGAGCTGACAATCATATTTAAAACGCTTGAAAATTTTTCTTTCTTATTAATAGCCAAAACATCAACTCTTGACTGCATAATTTCCTTAACATCAGTATTTCCAAACTCAACAATTGATCTTAAAATTCTTCTCTCTTCTTCCTTACTTTCATGTTCAGTTATATCTAAAGCTTTTGAAATCTCTTCAATTGAAATCTCTTTTTGTTTAGCTTCAATTCTTTTATCAATAAAACTAGTTGTGGTTACTAAGATATAACTTAAAGGATAAAATATCTTTTGTAATAAAACTAATGGCTTCATCATTCTTATTGCAAATAATTTTGGGTTATTATTTGCATAAACCTTTGGAGTGATTTCACCAAAAAGTACTAATAAAGATGTGATAACAACTACTTGAAAAATAAATTCTAGATTAGATCCTTCAGGAAAAATAATAGCAATTGAAGTCAGAAAAGCTGAAATGATAACTATCCCCACGTTAATAAAATTGTTCGCTATGAGTATAGTAGCTAAAAGATCATTTGGTTTCTTAAGAAGCTCTAGAACGCCATCACCATCTCTTTCTAAGTCTTCTAATTCAGAAGAATCTAAAGAAAAATACGCAACTTCTGCACCTGAAATAAAGGCAGATGAAACAATTAACAAAATAATTGCTAAAAAACTAAACAGAACATCTGCACTAAACAGTTTAAATTCTATTCCACTAAATGTTGATAATAATAAACTGACGGGAACTTCTTCCAATTTCTAAATTTTAATTAAAATGGTAAATCATCTTTTAGATCTGCAGTTGGAGCTACTTCAACAGGATTTTCAGATGATGGCTTCCCTCCTAACATTGTCATGTTGTCACCTAAAATTTCAGTAGAATATCTATTATTTCCATCTTTATCCTCCCATTTCCTTGTTCTGATTTTTCCTTCAATATAAACTGATGACCCTTTCTTCAGCCACTTTTCTGCAACTTCAGCAAGCCCTCTCCAAAGCACAATATTATGCCACTCAGTCTGACTCACTCTTTCCCCTTCTTTATTTTTATAATTCTCAGTAGTTGCTAATGAAAAATTTGCAACAGCAACTCCATTATCTAGATATCTAACCTCAGGGTCTTTTCCTAAATTCCCAATTAAAATTACCTTATTTACTCCAGCCATAGTTTTGTTTTAATTATAATTTCAACAAATATATAAAATTCTAATCGTTAATCCTTGAGTTTAAATATTTTTCTATTAAAGAAGAAACAGGATACTTTTGCAATTCATTAAATTTGACAATTTTAAAATCAGAAGATCGAAAAGAACTCACATCTATTTCCCAAAATTTTGCATGAATTTTTTGGTGTGATAACTTATGAACGTACTCCTCAGAAATGAAACAAATTTTTTTTACAGAATCGTTAAAAAAATTAATCCATAAAGTTGATATTAAAACAGATTTTTCATTTAGATTTTCATCAAACTCTAAAAATGGAAACTCATATAAACCTTGCCAAATGCCGCTATTTCTCTTCCTAATTAGTACCTCATTATTCTTGTTAACAACCAGAAAATGCAAAAATCGGCTCTTTACTTTTAGCTTTTTTGATTTCACAGGCAATAAAGAAACGGTATTTGTATTAAATGCAATACAATCATTTACAATTGGACAATCGTTGCATTTTGGAGATTTTGGGACACATTGTAATGCTCCAAATTCCATAATTGCCTGATTATATTCAGCTGGGTTTTTCTTATCTAATAATTCTTGAGCTAATTTTTGAAATTTTTTCTTTCCTTCAGTAATATCAAATGGAGTTTGGATACCAAAAATCCTACTCAAAACCCTAATTACATTACCATCCAATACGGCAAAAGGCAGTCCAAAAGAAAAAGATGAAATTGCTGCTGCAGTGTAAGGTCCTACACCCTTTAATTTAAGTATATCAGCATGATTATCAGGAAATTTACCATCAAATTCTGAAAGAATTAATTTAGCTGAAAATTGCAAATTCCTAGCTCTTGAATAATATCCCAAACCTTGCCAAAGCTTTAAAACTAAATCCTCATCAGCATTAGCTAAATCAGCAACATTTGGAAAGGCATCAATAAATTTTAAATAATAAGACAAGCCTTGATCTACTCTTGTTTGCTGTAAAATAATTTCAGAAAGCCAAATAAAATAAGGATTTTCCGTATTTCTCCAAGGCAAATCTCTTTTATTGATTGCATACCATTGCGATAAGATGTTTGAAAAATCCATAACTAACTGATAAATAAAGTTGTAGCCAAATTAAAAAATCATAAGTCCTTGCTGTAGAGCAAATTATTTTAATATATTTGCGGGCTCAAAAATAGTCAAGAAATTAAAACATAAAGAAAAAAAATGACAAAAGCTGAACTTGTTAGTAAAATTGCACAAAGCACGGGAGTTGAAAAATTAACTACTCTAGCAATAGTAGAATCAATGATGAATGAAATAAAAGAGTCAATATCAGATAATGAAGCTGTATTCTTAAGAGGATTTGGAACTTTTAAACCAAAGAAAAGAGCCGAAAAAACTGGTAGAAATATCAAGAAAAATACAACTATTATTATCCCAGCACATCATATTCCAGCTTTTAAGCCAGCAAAAGTATTTGTTGAGGAAGTAAAAAAGAATTTAAAATAAACTTTAAATAAAGTTAAAAACATAAAATATGTCAGGAGCAAAGAAAAAGAAAAGATTAAAAATCGCTACCCATAAACGCAAGAAGCGTTCAAGAAAAAATAGACATAAAACTAAATAAATTTTAGTTTAAACTAATTCTCTTAAACGAAACGCCATGAAATACGATCTAATAATCGACTCAAGGCCTTCTGAAGTTGTGATTGCATTATTGCGTGATGGCCTTCTTATTGAACTTCATAAAGAAAAGCACGATAACAATTTTTCAGTAGGTGATATTTATCTAGGAAGAGTCAGAAAGACTGTTCCTGGATTAAATGCGTCATTCGTAAATGTAGGATACGAGAAAGATGGATTTTTACACTACCTTGATCTTGGACCTCAATTCAAATCTTTTAAGAAATTTACAAGAAGAGCAGTTGATAAAAAATTGAATACTGCCTCTTTAAAAAACTTTAAAAAAGAAGTTAATCTTGAGAAAGATGGAAAAATTAATGATGCTTTAATAGGAGGGGATTTATTGTTAGCACAAATTTCTAAAGAACCAATTTCTACTAAAGGTCCAAGATTATCAACTGAAATTTCATTAGCTGGAAGATATATGGTTTTAATGCCATTTTCTGATAGAGTTTCAATTTCACAAAAAATTGATAGTGCTGAAGAAAAAAGTAGATTAAAGAAATTAATTAGAAGTATTAAGCCACATGGCTTTGGGGTGATTGTCAGGACGGTAGCTCAAGGAAAAAAAGTTGCGGAACTAGATAAGGATCTTAAAAATCTTTACAAAAAATGGCAAGGAATTAGTAAGAAATTAAAAGACGCTCTGCCTAATACAAGAATTCATGGAGAACTCAATAAATCATCTGTTATTCTAAGAGATTTGTTATCTGCAAAATTTAATAGTATTCATGTAAACAATTCTGAACTTCAAAATGAACTAAAAGAATATCTTTCTATAATTGCTCCAGATCAAGAAAAGATTGTGAAATTACATAAGAAAGACACTCCAATATTTCAAGAATTTAATGTCACTAAGCAAATAAAAGGTGCATTTGGAAAAAATGTAACTATGAAAAAAGGTGTATATCTAGTAATTGAACATACTGAGGCTCTGCATGTAATTGATGTAAATAGCGGAAAAAAAGTTGATTCTAAAAAGAATCAAGAAGACAATGCACTAACTGTTAATTTAGAAGCTGCTGAAGAGGTAGCTAGACAATTACGCCTAAGAGATATGGGTGGAATTATTGTTGTGGATTTTATTGACATGAAGCAAGAGAAAAACAGAAAAATCTTGACTGATAAGATGAAGGAATTCATGAGTACTGATAAAGCAAAACATCATGTATTACCTCCAACAAAATTTGGCTTAATACAAATTACAAGACAGAGAGTAAAGCCTGAGATGAATATTGATACTCAAGAAAGTTGCCCAATGTGTTCAGGTAAAGGTAAAATTGATTCAAGCTTACTTTTAGTTGATCAAATTGAAACTAAATTGCACAATTTAAGTGAAACTACTGAGGGCAATATTCATATTTCCACTCATCCTTTTGTAGCATCATACATTAACAAAAAAGAAGGATGGTTCTCCTCATCAATAAGTAAAGACTGGAGCAATAAATTTGACAGAAGAATTACAATTTCAGCTGATGAAAGACTACATTTATTACAATATACAGTTGTAAAGTAAAACTAATTTCTTTCAACCGAAAGAATCCTTTTATACCAAATAGTTAATGGTATTACTGCTATAATCATCATGATTATACCTGCAAAATAACCGTAACGAATATTGTCTGATATCTGATAAAAAGGCAATGTAAACAATCCAATTAACAACATTCGAACAATAGTATTTAAAAAGCCAAATACTGAATTAGTTCTTCCTATTAAGTTATTAGGAACATGATTAAAGAGGTAAGTTGTTTTTAGAATTCTGACGCCTGCATTTGTGATTCCTAATATAAAATTTCCTAGAAAGAATACCCATAATATATTGTAAACTGCCATAGCATAGAAAGCAAACGAAACTACTATCATCAAAAAAATTATGCCAAAAACGGCATTGAATTTCTTAAATATTCTTAGGATAAGCAATCCAGCCATAATAGCTCCAAATGAATAATAAATTTCTGCAGAAGCATAAATATTTCCATCCATCTTCAAAAATTTATCTACATAAGAAGGTAGTAATACGTGAACACCTACTAGAGTGAATGCAAAAAGAATTGAAGAGAAAAACCCAAAAATAAAAATTATTTGATGATTCATAAGATAAGAAAACCCTCCCTTTAGTCTATCAAAAATACCGGATGTGTGTATTTTATCTTTTGAAATAGGAGTGTACTTCATTAATGAAAAAATAAATATCACGACTAAATAAGTAATTGCATCCATCATAAAAACCTCATAGATTTCCCACTGTTCAATATTAAAAGGGAGATAAAAAGTGAATCCTCCAATTTCTAAAACATTATTAGTAGTACCCGTTAGCAATAAAGCTGCAAAAGCCCCTGCCAATACAGATGTAACTTGCCCTTGAACCTCAATATAAGAATTTAGTTTTCCATAGTTTTTTGGTTCAGTAATTTCCTGACCGAAAGCATATAGATTAGGATAATGAATGTTGTAATTAAAAATAGTAATTCCAAAAACAAGAATTACAAATAATTCAGATAAATACTGCATATGTATCCCAAAAAAAGCAACACTTCCAATAAACAATCCGCAAATAATATTAATTATAATAAATAATTTTTTTCTTGAATACCTATCAACTAAAGTCCCCGCATAAATACCCCAAAATAGCGTTAAAAAAGTAATAAGTAAATAAGCATTTGCAAACACTTCAGGTCGAGAAACAACTTTTACAAAATACCAGGGAATCGCAACCATACTTATTCCTTGTGCTAGCCCAGAAATAATATTAGTAAGAAAAAGTAAAGTGATTGCTTGTTTGTTTTTCATGCGAGCAAAAGTACTATTTAATATGATATTTACTACTTTTGGAATATGCACAATAAAAGAGTTTATGATATTAAAATTGCGATAGAACGCCTCAAAAATTATTGTGCACTACAAGACAGATGTCAGTGGGATGTTACTCAGAAGATGAAAGAATGGGGGCTTTTAGAAATGACGCAAAAGCATATTTTGGAAATTCTAATACAAGAAAAATATGTTGATGAAGAACGCTTTACACAGTCATTTTGCAGAGGAAAGTTTTTAATTAAAAAATGGGGGAAGGTAAAAATCACTAACGAATTAAAAAAAAAGAAAATCTCAGATATTTGCATTAAAAAAGGATTAGAAGAAATTGATCTTACTGAATATGATTTACTTTTAGAGAACTTACTTACAAAGAAAAACGACACGCTTAGAGATAAAAATCATTTCACAAGAAAAAGCAAACTAGCTCGTTTTTTAATCCAAAGAGGATTTGAGGGGAATTTGGTATGGGATAAAATTCGAGAGTTTAGTAATAAATAAGTATTTTTGTGCAATGGCAAATCAAGAAAATATTAATTCCTTAAACAAAAGAAAAGTTGAGCTCCATAAGTTTATTGATATTCCTGCCAAAAAAAAGGAATCAGGAAATCTCGAAAAAAAATCACAAGAAAATGGATTTTGGGATAGCCCAAAAGATGCGGAATTACTTCTTAAGAAATTAAGTCGATTGAAAAGTTGGCTTAAGTCTTATGATGTAATTGAATTAAATATTGAAGAACTAACTGTACTATTAGAACTTGGAGCTTCAGAAGATGAATTAAAAGAACAATTTAAAATCACACAACTTTCAGTTGAAGATTTAGAGTTTAAAAACATGTTAAGTGCTGATGAAGATAGTATGTCAGCAGTTTTGACAATAAACCCTGGGGCAGGGGGAACTGAAGGGCAAGATTGGGCAGAAATGCTAATGAGAATGTATGTAATGTGGGGAGAAAAAAATAATTATAAAATAAAAACTCTAGATATACAAAAGGCCGAACCAGTTGGAATAAAATCTGTAACTCTCGAACTTTCTGGTGATTTTGCTTACGGACATTTAAAAGGAGAAAATGGAGTTCACAGATTAGTAAGAATATCACCATTTGACTCCAATGCAAAACGACATACTACTTTTGCTTCTGTTTTTGCATATCCATTAGCAGATGAGAGTATTGAGATAAATATTGATCCTTCAGAAGTAAGTTGGGATACTTTTAGAGCTAGTGGTGCTGGGGGTCAAGGAGTTAATAAAACTGAATCTGCAGTGAGATTGAAGCATGAACCAACAGGAATAATAATTGAAAACTCTGAATCTAGGTCACAATTAGAAAATAAAGCAAAAGCAATTCAACTTTTAAAGTCACAGCTTTATGAGCTAGAGATCAGAAAAAAACAAGAAGAAAAAAACAAACTTGAAGGAAGTAAGAAAAAGATAGAATGGGGCTCACAAATAAGAAATTATGTTTTACACCCTTATAAAATGGTAAAAGATTTAAGAACAAATCATGAATCATCAAATCCTGATGCTGTATTAGATGGAGATTTAAATGCATTCATAAAGGCTTTTTTGATGGAGTTCGGGCAAAAATAAAATATTAAACAAATGAAGATATATCATAATCCTAGATGTAGTAAAAGTAGGCAAACACTTGATTTGATTAAACAGAAAACAAAAAATTATGAAATTATAGAGTACTTAAATGAACCTCTTGAATTTGATGATTACAAACTTATTTTAGAGAAAATGGAGCTTAAACCTATTAAACTAGTAAGAATAGAAGAAACAATATGGAAAGAAAAATATAAAGGGAAAGAAATGAGTGATGAAGATATCATCAAGGCACTTGTTGACAATCCTAGGCTAATGGAAAGACCAATAGTTACTACAAATAAACAAGCTATAATAGGACGGCCACCTGAAAATGTACTAAATTTATTTAGTTAGGGATTTGATCCTTTTCTAACTTACCTTCTTTTAGCCAAACATAAATAAAATAAGGAATTATTCCAGCCAAGAAGAATACTCCCCAGAAAGCCATTAAGATAACAAAGACAAAGATTAAAAAGCCTAGAAATTTCATAATTATTAATTTAGCGCAAAGAAACAACAACAAATAAAAATATCAAAACATTTTAAGATGAAATATAGAATAGAAAAAGATACAATGGGAGAGGTTAAAGTTCCTTCAGAGAAATACTGGGGGGCACAAACCGAACGAAGTAGAAATAACTTTAAAATTGGAGCATCCTCAAGTATGCCTTTAGAAATTGTTTACGGATTTGCTTATCTTAAAAAAGCAGCTGCACATACTAATTGTAAATTAGGAATTTTGTCATCAGCAAAAAGAGATTTGATTTCAAATGTTTGTGACGAGATTCTAGAAGGCAAACATGATGATCAATTTCCTTTAGTTGTTTGGCAAACTGGAAGCGGAACACAATCTAACATGAATACAAATGAGGTAATTGCAAACAGGGCACATGTTATAAATGGGGGAAATTTAGAAGATACTGAAAAAACAATTCATCCAAATGATGATGTAAATAAATCACAAAGTTCTAATGATACTTTCCCAACTGGTATGCATATAGCAGCTTACAAAATGATTATTGAAACTACAATTCCAGGAGTAAAAACATTAAGAAATACGTTTGATGCTAAATCAAAAGAATTTATGAAAGTGGTGAAAATTGGCAGAACACACCTAATGGATGCTACTCCTCTTACACTAGGGCAAGAATTTTCTGGTTATGTCTCCCAATTAAATCACGGATTAAAAGCTTTAAATAATACTTTATCTCATTTATCAGAATTAGCTTTAGGAGGAACTGCAGTTGGTACAGGTATTAACACTCCTAATGGATACTCTGAAATTGTAGCTAAATATATTGCTGATTTTACTGAAATTCCTTTTATTACAGCCGATAATAAATTTGAGGCTCTTGCTGCTCATGATGCCATAGTTGAAAGTCATGGTGCATTAAAACAACTTGCAGTTTCTTTAAATAAAATTGCAAATGACATTAGGCTATTAGCCTCAGGTCCAAGAAGTGGAATTGGAGAAATTACTATTCCTGCAAACGAGCCTGGCTCATCAATTATGCCTGGGAAGGTAAATCCTACTCAAGCTGAGGCTTTAACTATGGTTTGTGCTCAAGTAATTGGGAATGATGTAGCAATTTCAGTTGGTGGAATGCAAGGGCATTATGAGCTGAATGTTTTTAAACCTTTAATGGCTGCTAATTTCTTGCAATCTGCAAGGTTAATTGGAGATGCTTGTATTTCTTTTAATGAAAACTGTGCAGTAGGTATTGAGCCAAATTACAAAAACCTAAAAAAGAATTTAGAGAATTCATTAATGTTAGTTACAGCACTAAACACTAAAATTGGTTATGAAAAGGCAGCAAAAATTGCTAAAACTGCTCACCAAAATGGGACAACCTTAAAAGCAGAAAGCATTAACCTAGGATACTTAACTGCAGAAGAATTTGATGCTTGGGTAAAACCAGAAGATATGTGTTGATGTTTAAAATAAAACTAAATTCAAAATTATAGAAGAAAAGCCGAGCAAATGCTCAGTTTTTTTTTATGTATAAGCGAAAGGCTAGTTCAATGTAAAGTTAATAGGAATCGTAAACATCACCCTAACAGCTTTTCCTCTTTGTCTTCCTGGTGTATATCTTGGTAATGATTTAACTACTCTCATTGCTTCAGCATCTAAGTTTTTATCAACTCCTCTTACAATTTTTACATTTGTAACCGAACCAGATCGATCAACAATAAAGCTTACGTATACTTTACCTGTGATATTGTATTCTTTTGCAATTGCAGGGTACTTTACATTTTTCTGAATGTATTTCATAAGTCCTAAATCACCACCTGGAAACTCTGGCATATTCTCAACAACCATAAAAAATTCTTCATCATCTTCCTCCTCAATTTCAATTTCTACATCTTCATCTGATTCTGTATCTTCAATTTCAATTTCATCTTCAATCTCTACATCATCCTCAACAATTTCAATTACTTCGGGTGGTGGTGGTGGTGGTGGTGGTGGCTTTACCTCTTGTTTGGTAATTGGAATGATTTCTTCTTCCAAATCATCAAGATTTAACTGCCCTAAATTGTAAGCAACTTTTTCGTAACTCTTCCACTCAAAAGCACCTAACACAATAACAAGAGTAATAACTAAACCAACCTGAAAGAAAAGACCTTTCTTATTCTCAATACTAATATCTGGATTCTTTTTTGGTTCCATAATTTTTGTTTTTTAACCTACTAGTTCTTTATATGACTCAGCTGAAAGCAAACTATTTAATTCGTTTATATCTGATGCTGAAATTTTAATAATCCACCCTTCACCATATGGGTCGGAATTAATTAATTGAGGTTCATCTTCCAACTTTTCATTAAACGCTAAAACCTCCCCATTTATTGGCATAAATAAATCAGATACTGTTTTAACTGCCTCAACTGAACCGAAAACTTCCTCTTTTTCTAGTTCTTCACCCTCTGTATCTACATCAACAAATACAATATCACCAAGTTCACCTTGAGCAAAATCGGTGATCCCAACATATACGTTGTCTTCTTCAACTCTTAACCATTCATGGTCTTTTGTATACTTTAATTCTTCTGGGAAATTCATTTAATAATTTTTTTTCAAAAATACATTTTTTTATCAGTCGGCAAAATTATCCTGCCAAGGTAAATCTTAAACTAAATCCTACATTTGTAATTGAGCTTGGAAAAGTTGTAGAAATAAAAGGGTTTGTAATAACTCTATCATAAAATGCCTTAATATTTAGCCTCTGATTCACTACATAATCAGCTGAAAATTTAATCTTAAACACTTGTTGCCCCATAGTTATTTGCTCTACATCCTCTATTACTTTTCTTATAATTGTCTTATTATTCATTATATTAAAGTCTAATTTTAAGTCCAAATCACTTGAAACCTTCTTTCCTCTTCCTCCAGAGAACATCTTAAACTCAACATCTTTAATTCGATAACCGACCGCAACAATATATTCTTGGGAGCCAGTTTCTGTAAGTTGGTTATTAGCTAATGATAACGCTAAAGCTCTTGATCTTTTAAATTCAACTTTAGTTAAAAGACTACTTTTCCATGTCATATCAACTTTAAAAAGAGGACTGAATTGCTCATTAATTGTAACCTGAGAAATTTCACGAGAAACATGATAACTCATATTATTGTAATTTACCTCATCACCTTTTATGTAATCCAAATTAGTTTGATAAGAGCCAACAGAATAAGTAGAACGGTAAGAATGTCCTAAACTAAATTGCTTGAATCTCTTTTTAATAAAAGGAATTTTAATCAAACCATCATAGGTAATTCTCCAGTTGGGCAGTGGGATTGCTGGAAATGCATTCAACTTTGAATTAGAAGGGTCTTTACCTCTGTATGCAGCTAAAAATGCAGGAATCATAACTTCCTGAGATGTCGCTCCATATCCACCAGTAAGGATAGTATCATTATTATCGTATTCAACAGGATATCCTGTTATAGGATCAATATATCCATTAAAATTAGGATTCTGTTCTGCTAATTGATTTGCAATTATTGTTCTATAGTTCCTGAAGTTATTAAAAGTTGTTGATTCATAATTATCATTATCCTTTCTAAATGCTGTCCAACTAGAAATAAAAGAAATACTATATCTTCCTGATTGATTTGGGCTAAATGAATTAAAAGTATCCATAGCATCATCCCATCTGAAATACTCTGTATGATCGTTTGATGTAGTTTTATTTGCCGTTAATTCAATTCTGAATTGTTTTATAGGCTCGACCGTACTTCTTAATGTTAAATTTTGTGTGCTATTTCTTTTATAAAGCGTATTTAAATCAGAGCTTTTAGTGATCCAACCTTGGCTTCCAGCATACCTTCTAATATCTTTTTGGCTTCCAAAAGCAAAAGGTAGCCCAGGAGACATGTGTGACCAAGCTTGACCTAAGAATTGAGGTTCTTTCAAATAACCTGGCAAGAAAATACCTTTATTTTCAGAATAATTTACAGATATATTTTTTACTGCAATAGCAAAGCGAGTAGCATGTTTTAAAAATTCAAATTTCTTCTTTTCTTTTCCATCATTCTCTTCTTGTTCCTTTTTGTTTCTTACAGTGTTCCTGCCTCTTCTTACTCTGCCATTACCTTGATTTAACCTCTTAAAGTAGGGCACCTTATTATAAAGAGTAGTTAGGTTTACTTGTCCGTTATACTGAATAGAATTAGTGTTTTGTATGGTATTACCAAGATGCTTAACAGCCAATGGAGCAGCCGTCCAGTTATAACCACCATTATAACGAGTATTTAATGAGATAAAGTTTACAATTGGAATCTTATTGAATGGAAATTGATAATTCATTCCAAAAGATTGATTGTAAGTTTTCATCCTTCCAAAATCCCAAACATTGCTCCAAATAGTATCCATTTTATCACTATAAAAAGGATCAGATTTATCAAGCTTTCCTTCTGGCTCATCAATATTTGCTTGCTGATTAACTGCAAAATCTAGCTTTAAAGTTCGCATTAAATCATACTTTAATTCATAGGAACGATTCCAAGTAAAATACTTATTGTAAGTTGGAATAATTATCATATTTGAATTACTTAAATTCCTCAATTTTGTTTCATTATAATTTCTGTCAATATCCGTCCTAAAAGAGAAAGATTTTGGCATAGTATTAAAATTAAAGTCTTTAATTAACCGAAAATATGCTGATTTTGGGAACTTAATTTTTGAAAACGGTTTTATGTTTTTTGGCTGAGTATTAAAATTATAAGTAAGAGCGCCTCTATAATTTGTAGTGCGATTATACTCTGTATTTATATTTCTGATGAAAGTCTCATTTTTAGAATAGGAAACCGTAAAATTCTCAAAATCATATATTTTTGCTTTTTCAGCTTTAGCTCCTTTTTTCTGAACTTTTGTTTTTCTTATATTTGTAAAGTTGATGCTTTTCCTTTGCACATAATCTTGAACAACCTCCTTTAAATCATCTTTTTCAGCTTTACTATCCAATGCAGATAATGATTTTGTAAGTAAAATATCTGGATCAAGAGGATTATACTGAGGATTCTTAATTGCCTCTGACCTTCCTATATACATAGGGACTTTAACTCCAAAATCATCAGGGAAGAATTTGCCTAAATTAAAAGTTGATGAAAAATCATATTGATAAGCATTAAACTTTAGTCTTTCATTAACTTTCTTCTCAATACTCCCAAAGCCAATAGTACTCATATTACCTGATAGTGTAACGTTTCCAAAATCAGCTAAGCGAGCTGTAAGCCTACTATTTGCAGCCCAACCACCATACTCATCAAAACCAACCAATCTTAATTCATTCACCCATATTTGCCCACATTTAGAAAGTCCATCATCAGCATCCTCAATAGATTTCTTTTTAGGATTTCTTATCCCAATCATTATGGTTTTAACATGAGCTAAATTTGGATTACCAACAACAGTAACTTTACCTCCGCTTATATACTTGATATATGGAGAACTTACATCTGAACTATTTAAATTTCTATCTTGTTTCGCTTCTTTTAATATATCAAAAGCAATATCAATTTCATTTTGTGTTGGCCAGATTGCTGAAGGTGATGTAGCATCATGAGCAGTAGGTTTTAAAGAAATTTCATACTCGTAATAGTTGGAAATGAAATCTGTTCCTAAACGAATGAAACATGATAAATCTTCTTCTTTTAGATTGTCTTCTTGTCCTTCAGCATGTACAAACATTTTAATCCTTTTGTAAGTACGCACATCAATATCAGCATTTTTATAAGCGGATCTTGAGTCTCCATCTTGTAAATCACAAACTTTTAATACTAACGACTGTTCGTTCTGTTGCCTCAAAGTAGTTGTAGTATTATCAACTTCTTGCTCAATGCCAGGTGGTAACACATAATTAATTGGCTCTCTATTACCATTCTCCTCAATATTTACTGCTGATACATCAAAAGTTGTAGTGCCCCCTTCATCATTAGGGATATATTCTCCAGATTCAGATAGGTCAAAGTTATATCTTCTCCACTCTCCCCTAACTAAATCAAAAGTTGCAAACCTACAGACGATAGGATCATTAAAATTAGTTAAAGCTAATCTCATAAATCTAATAGATTTAAAATCTCTAATACCTCCAATTACATTATCAGGTTGATAAATTGGCACTCTAAACTGATACCAATTAATGCTCCTTGTATCCCCATTTTCTGTTTTTACTGATGTTTCAAGTATATCAGAAATATAATTACTTCCAATTATCATTTCATCAGGATCTAATCTAACTTTATACTGATAATAACTTTCAGTTTCTGAAAGCGTATGATCCCTATTCAAGTCCTCTGTATTTGGTTGAGAGGTAGCTGCTGTGGGATAACTTTCAGGAGAATTTTCTGTTGTTTTAGAATTACCATCAGGATTATTAAAGTTCTTGTATCTTTCTAGAATTAAAGTAGATTTACTATCATAATCACTTCCTCTAAAATAACGAAAATCATCTGCAGAAGGATCATTAGTTGCATCACCATAAACTGTAGATGTGGTCCCGTAAATATCTCCTATTTTTTGAATATAAGTCTCGCTAAAGAACAGTTTTTCATCTAAATTCTTTAACCCATCAAAACCAACATCTTGAAATAAACGAGCCGTTGGATCATTATCAAAAGCTTCAACAATTGAAAAATTAGTTGGCACCCTACCCCAAGCAGTAGTATCAACATCTTGAACTGTAGCTGATGTTGGCAAGCCATTCTCAAAACTTTTATATCCATCTTTTAATACATCCTCTGAAATATTTCCTAAATGTAAATACATATCCCCTCCAGAATGAGAAATATCTCCATCTTCTGAATTAAAAGGATCCATCATCCAGAACTCAATAAACTCAATATTTGAAGCTTGAAAGTCAGTAGTAGTTAAAGTACGCATCATCCCCCCCCAACTTTTTGCAGGATTAGTCAACTTTCCATCAGCATCTATTCCGTTAATGGTATAATTATAAGGACCCCTTTCCTTAGGATAATATGCAATGTCTAAAAGAGAAAGATTTGTAATTTGACTACCCATATTAGGATCTTTATTAGGAAAAACCTCTGTTTCCAAAACCTCACGAGAATAATGATAGGACTGCTGACCGATTGTATTTCCATTTGGAAGGGTAATGGTTTTATTTATATTCGGTGGAGTAATAGAAGTATTTCTGAAAAATAAAGGGTCGATAGTGTACCAAGCTAACTTTGCTCTATTAAATCCAATAATTAAGGAATCGCTCAAGTTAGAATTTTCAAAAAGTTCAAGTTGTTTTTCTGGAATACTCGCTAACTTCCAAGCACCCATATTTTTAATATCAATTGATGTTCTACTTGATTCAAAATCATCAATATAAGAAACTCCTTCATCACCAACTGCTTTATGATGACCAGGTATTAAATGTGCAAATTCAGCTGTTGCAATTAATCTTGATTTTGCTTTTGTTTCAATTAATGGGAGCCAATCCACTACTTTAGTTAACCATGGAGCTTCAGTTTGATAATTTGCATCTAAACCCCAAATTGTATTGGAAATAGGCTCTTCACCAGTATTAATTTTTTGGGTATAGGGCCTCTCAGTCAACCTCAACATAGTCGCCCCAAGCATAAAATCTTTATTAATTTCATAATCAGCATGTATACCAATTAGTGTTTTATTCTGAATTCCAAACATGGAATTATTTTCTAAAGAAATTTTAATTGGCACTCCAGAATTTAAAATTCCTTCATTAATAATTGTAACTCTACCAAGCATATAATCAACCATGTAATCCTGGTTTTCTACTAATTTTTGTGAGCCAGCTGTAACAGTAACTGAGCCCTCAGGAACATTCATTGCATTCAATCTTATCTCTGCTCCAGAAGATGATTGATAAGCCCCTTTTAATCGATACTTATTTTTTTCAGGATATTGCTGAGCTACTGTTAAAGTAGAATCATAGAGCTCCTGATAAATATACTTTTTTCCTAATGTGGGGCTTGAAAACTGATCTTTAAGATAAGACCCAAAAGGCTCACGAACAGGAAAAATTACTCTTCCGTTTGATGATCTTACTGTAATTCCCTCGACAAAATCAAAAAGCCCATCAGATTGCACATCAGACTGTTGATTTAATCTATCAAGATTTAATAGTTTAATTAATGGCTTCCCATGGACGCCCTCCTCAGTAGGTACGCTTAAATGATTTGTTATTGCACCTGACTCTTCTGTATTTTCATAAACAACATCAAGTACAAATCCGTCTCTACTCATTTGATAAGCCCCAAGTGCATAAATATTTTTCATCATTAAATGCCAATTTGGCAATGATGGGGTGAAGTTAGTTCCTTTTAAAAGCTTCACAATTAAAGCATCTGGAGCAGTTGGGCCTGTTGAGCTTAACTCACCGACTTGATAGGTTTTATTTCCTACTGTATATTGAAATGCAACCGCTAAAACCTCATCATTATTCAAAGCAGAATTTAAAGAAATATAACCCAGTTGAGAATTGATTGTAAATTCTGATTCAGAAAGTTTTCTTGAGCGCTCTAACTTTTCGTAATCTTCGCCATTTGATAATGGTGTACTAACTAAAATGCTACTCACTTCATTAATATTTCTGACTCCTGAATAAGTAGAACTTAATACGTTAAATAAATTATTTGCTTCAAAATTATCAGGAAAACTACCTCCACTTGAAGTTGAAAAGTTATTGTAAATATTTGAACCCGTTTCACCTAAATCCAAAAAGGCAACAATGTTTCTTGTATCATTAGTTGTTCCTGTTTTATTGGTTACCCAAATTTCAACTTTTGTAATATTTACACCTGAATTTATAAAAGGTAAATCTTCAAGAGCTTTGTCATAATTATCCTTAAAGTAATGTGCTAGAAAATAATGTTTGTTTGCTTCATATTGATCGGCATAAACATCAAACTCTGAAGTTTGAGCCCCTCCACTAACTTCAATTTCTGATTTAGTACTTTTTTGCTGAGATAAGATTCCTGTTAAAGTCAACCTTCCAAACTGCATTTGAGTTTTAAACCCAAACAATGATTGACTTCCAGTAATTAGAGTTCCATTTAAGGGTAAGCTTACATTACCAATTTCAATTTTCTTTATAATTTCATCCTCATGCCCAGTGTATTCTACTTTCATTTGATTTTCAAAATCAAAAGTAGTTTCAGTATTAAAATTTGCAGTAACTTTTAATTTATCGCCAATTTTTCCAATTACATTCATTTGAATTTTCTCTTGAAAATCAAAAGAAGTCGTTTTCCTTTGCTCTTCAGGAAGTGATGGATTATCAATTCTATTAATTTTTAAACCAAAAATAAGTTCGGCTGAGCCCTGAGGACGAATATCCACAGCATTTCCTCCAAAAACTCTATCAAAAGCCTTACCTGGAATAAATAACTTTGGCAGCCCTAAAGCAGAAGTTTGATTCCCACCTCTTTCATTGGATCGCAAATGCCAATAATCTTTTAATGATTTTTGCTGAGCATAATCTTGATATTCTGAAAAGCTCATTATTTTGGGATTTCCAAAATCCAAACCGCCTATTCTCTGCTGAACAATATATTTATTTATTTCAGCATTAAAAATAACTGTTGTACTAAAATTAGGAGGTGTATTCATAAACAATCCACCAGATTGCGCTATAGAAAATGGGTATGACAGAGTTGCATCAGCAACAGATTGTGCTGATAATTTTACGCTAAAAAATAGCGTAAACACTAAAAATGATATTTTATAAATTATTGCTTTTCTCAATTTCTACAAATAGTTACATCTGACTTAATGCAGTTTTAACTAATTCTTCAACATTAGCAATTTCTGGGTTTGATTTGAGCACTTTCTCTATTTTACTTTCAGCAGCTTTTTTAGCAAATCCCAACGCTATTAGAGCAGATAACGCTTCTTCTTTAATAGTATTGTCTATTTTATCAAACAATAAATCAGAAGTAGGCATGCCTTTTGCAACCTTATCTTTCAAATCAATAATTATTCTTTGTGCTGTTTTAGCCCCAATACCTTTAACACTTTGCACCATTTTTACATCCGCAGTAGTAATATGATGAACAATTTCTTCAGGAGTAAAAGTAGATAAAATAACTTGTGCGGTACTAGGGCCTACTCCAGAAACTGAAATTAAATTCTTGAATAAATGGCGTTCGCTTTCATCAAAAAAACCGAATAAAGTATGAGAATCTTCTTTTACTGAGAGATGAGTAAATAATTTGCATAATTCTCCATCAATTGCTGAAAAAGTTTGTAATGAAATCTTTATTTTATAACCAATTCCGTTTACATCAACTACAACATAAGTTGGAGTTTTTTCGATTAGTTTTCCGTGTATGTGTGTTATCATCTTTTTATTTGTGCATCAACAACCGATAAGGTTACCATATTAATAATTTCACGTACTGTGCATCCTAATTGCAGAATATGTACTGGCTTTTTCATACCAACCAAAATAGGTCCAATTGAATCTACCTCAGCAATTTCTTGTATTAATTTATAAGCCATATTTCCTGAACTTAAATTTGGGAAAATAAGTGTGTTTGCATTTTCTTCTGCTAAAGGAGAGAAAGGAAAAATTTTTAGCATCTTTTCAGTGTCTAATGCAAAATCTCCTTGTATTTCTCCATCAACTACTAAATTAGGATTTTCTTCTTTTAATATTGCGGCAGCTTTTGCCATTTTTTCAGATTCTTTTGTTCTAGTAGAACCAAAATTAGAATAAGAAAGTAGGGCAATTCTTGGGTTTACTCGAAATTGCTTTACCTTTTTAGCAATCAAAATACTCATGTCGGCAATTTCTTCTGCTGTTGGGTCTAAGTTTATTGTAGTATCAGCTAAAAATAAAGTTCCTTTTTTAGTACGCATAATATACATCCCTACTACATTATTAACACCCTCTTCTTTTCCAATTACTTCCAACGCAGGCTTAACTGTAGCTCTGTAATTTCTATTAATGCCAGAAATTAACGCATCAGCATCACCCATTTCTACCATCATTGAACCATAATAATTTCTCTCACGCATCAATTTTCTGGCCTCAAATTGTGTGATTCCTTTTCTCATTCTCTTCTTCCAGAAAATATCACCATATTCATACCTTTTATCTTCTTGTATTATTTCTTTAGGATCAATAATACATACATCATCCATTTCTAGAGCAAATTCTTCAATCAAGTCTAAAATTTTCTGTCTTCTTCCAAGTAAAATTGGCTCAGCAATTCCATCATCTTTTACTTGTTGAGCTGCTTTTAGAATTTTATAATGCTCTGCCTCAGCGAATACTACTGTCTTTGGGTTCCTTTTTGCTCTTGCAGTAAGTGTTCTTATTAACTCATTATCTAAACCTAATCGCTTTTTCAAGCTTTCTCTATATTTATTCCAATCTGAAATTTCTTGTTTTGCTACACCAGTTCGTATTGCTGACATTGCAACAGCTGGAGCAACAGCAGTTATTAATCTTGGGTCTAATGGTTTTGGAATAATATACTCAGATCCAAAAGCCAAAGTATTATCATCATAAGCTAAACTCACTTCATCAAGTACAGTTTCTTTAGCTAAATTAGCAATTGCCTTAACAGCAGCTAACTTCATATTTTCATTAATCTCTGTAGCCCTTACATCCATTGCGCCTCTAAAAATATAGGGAAATCCTAGTACATTATTAACCTGATTAGGATGATCGGAACGACCAGTTGCCATAATAATATCATCACGACTATTCATTGCATCCTTATATGAAATTTCAGGATAAGGATTAGCAAGTGCAAAAACAATTGGGCGTTTCGCCATTGATTGCACCATCTCAGTAGAAACAATATTTGCTACTGATAAGCCTAAGAATACATCAGCATTTTTCATTGCATCTTCTAAAGTTTCGCTTCTTCTGTTTGTGGCAAAGAATTCTTTATTCCCTTCAAGCCCTTCTCTATTATTTCTGATAACACCTTTACTATCTAGCATTACTAAATTTTCTTTCTTAACTCCAAGAGCTAAGTACAATTTAGAACAGGACATAGCCGCTGCACCCGCACCATTTACTACAACTTTAATTTTTGAAATGTCTTTTTTTACAATTTCCAAAGCATTTAATAATGCTGCTGATGAGATAATTGCTGTCCCATGCTGATCATCATGCATTATAGGAATAGGTAATTCTGCTTTTAATCTTTCTTCAATCTCAAAACATTCTGGTGCTTTGATATCTTCCAAGTTAATACCCCCAAATGTTGGTGATATTGCTTTTACAGTTTCTACAAATTTATCCACATCAGTTGCATCAACCTCAATATCAAAAACATCAATATCAGCAAATATTTTAAAAAGCAAACCCTTTCCTTCCATTACAGGTTTAGAGGCCTCTGGGCCAATATTTCCTAAGCCTAGAACTGCAGTACCATTAGAAATTACTGCAACCAAATTTCCTTTTGCAGTATATTTATATACATCTTCTTTCTTTTTATCAATTTGTATGCATGGCTCAGCAACTCCTGGTGAGTATGCTAATGAAAGCTCTCTTTGTGAACTGTGTTTTTTTGTAGGAATTACTTCAATTTTGCCTGGCCTGCCCTCAGCATGATAAGCTAATGCTTCCTTTTTACTTACTTTCTTTGCCATAAATATTTCTATTATAAGTAGGCAAATTTAAGCATTTGTAATTATATAGCACTATAAAAAAGAAAAGCCCTGCAAAAATTGCACGGCTTTATAAAACAAGAAACTTAATACTTATTTTACTATTAGTTTTTTAATAGCAATAACTTCATTATTTGATATCAGATTTCCAAAGTAAACTCCTTTAGATAATTCAGAAATGTTAATACTTTGTGTTCCTTTTTGAGTAAAGTAAATATTCTTAACTTTATTACCAAGAATATCCATAATTACCATCTCAGATTTAATATTTAGGTAATAATTAACATACGCAAATTCTTTTGCAGGATTCGGATAAAAGTTACTAATATTTAAATCAAATAATTTATCATTCTTTATTGCTACTGCAACATCATTATTATACGTAATCGTAATACAAGACCTGTCAGTTGGATCTCCATCAGGATAAAAACAATACTCTACAACTCCATAACCATCATTACAATAAGCATCAAAAACACCGTCAAATTCTATATCATCAGCTTGTCCTGATTGTATATTTGTTGTTGCGGTAGATACGATAGTAGAACTACCATAACATGTACCTCCCCAGCAGAAGTGATCATCCGTCCCAGGAGCTGATATAAGCACATTTTTTTCACACAAAACATCATGCTCCTTATTTGAAATATTTTTGATAGTTAAACTTGCATGCGTAGGTAGGCATGGGTCTAAACTATCTATTGGACCATTCAGTACTGTTGCAAAATTTAAATTCACTAACGCCTCACCAGTAACAGTTAAGCTTTGTGCATTCAGATAAAACACCTTAATAATTATCAAAATTAATAATCCTAGTCTCTTCATTATATTTTTTTTTGCAAATATATAAAAAATATATTTTGAATTCTTGAAACTAATTTATTCAAATACATATTTTCTAAGTTACACATTACACAATTTTAATTAATAATAATTTATTATATTTGCAGCATATTATTAATACAAAAAAAACAAAAATGAAAAAAATTTTACTTATTGCTGTTGTTGCTGTATTTACACTAAACAACGTGCAGGCGCAATTACCTAATGGATCAGTAGCTCCAGATTTTACTTTAACGGACTTAGATGGTACAAGTCACAATTTATATAGCCTATTAGATAATGGTTATACTGTTTTTATTGATTTCTCAGCAATATGGTGCCCACCATGCTGGGGTTATCATACTTCTGGTGCTCTGGAAGACTTATATATGAACCATGGTCCTGCTGGAATGCCAAATGTCAATGCAAATACAACAGATGATGTTATGGTATTTTTCATTGAAGGTGACGGAGGAAGTTTAGCAGAACTACAAGGAGGAGGGAATTCTCAAGGTGATTGGATCACTGGTACTCCATATCCAATATTACCTACATATTCTGGGTCAAATCCTGCACAAGTTACTCAAGATTATCAAATTGGTTACTGGCCAACTGTTTACCAAATCTGCCCTGACAGAATAGTATCTGAATGCGGACAGGCCGCTAGTCCTTATTCTTTAGTAAGCGCATGCCCAGCTCCTGCATCAAATGATAATGATGCGAGAACATTTGATTATGCTGGTGAAACTTTAACATGTGAGGGAGATTTAGTACCTGAAATTATGATTCAAAATTATGGCCTGGTTAATCTTACTTCATTATCTGTTGATGTTTTAGTTAATGGGAACGTTATCTCTACTACACCATGGACTGGTAACTTAGCAACATATGCTACTGATAATATTACATTACCTGCATTAACAGGATTAGCAAGCAATGATGCTGTATCCATTAATACATCTTATCCTAATGGAGTAATGGACGCAGATCCATCAAATAATCCTGCAGCTTCATTTAATGTTCAAACTGCAATACAGAATACACATGTTGATGTAACTGTTCAGATTGTGACTGATGCTTATGGATCTGAAACAACATGGGATATTACTGATGCAAATGGCGCAGTAGTTTTATCAGGAGGTCCTTATTCTAATTTAGGTGCGGCAGGAACAACTACCGAAACTCCTGTTTCTGGAACTTTAAATGCTCAAATTTGCCACACTTTTACTATTTATGATTCTTATGGAGATGGAATAGATGCAGGA
Source organism: uncultured Flavobacteriales bacterium (assembly GCA_905478765.1). Taxonomy (GTDB): domain Bacteria; phylum Bacteroidota; class Bacteroidia; order Flavobacteriales; family BACL11; genus UWMA-0277. Next base: position 68,449 of record CAJQJY010000005.1, on the reverse strand, counting down.
TATGGTGTTGGTTCTTTTACTGTAACTGATGGAAACGGTACGGTTCTATCTTCAGGAGGTCAATTTTCTGATGTAGATGGTGCTGCTTTTAAGACTGGAGATGCAACAGTTGGTATTAATGATATTATATCAAATATTTCAATCTACCCTAACCCTGTAAAAGACGTATTAACTATCGAAGGAAATTACACTTCTATTGAAGTGCTTGATATTTTAGGAAACTTGGTTTTATCATCTAAAGCAACTAAAAATATTAATGTTTCTTCATTAGCTGATGGTGTTTATATGCTAAACATTAAAACAGAAAATGGTATTGCTGCAAAGAAAATTACAATTGCAAAGTAGTTAGCTTTTAATTTATAATCTAAACCCTGAATGGTTATCATTCAGGGTTTTTTGTTTCATTAAAATTCTTACCTATTTCATGTAATCGATTTATATAAAATAAGCATATATTTGTGCAATTAAAAAAATCAAAAATGAACAAAAAAACAATATTTAGCTTTTTAGCTATTGCACTTTTTACAACTTTTAGCTTTTCTCAAAACAGAGCATTACCTAACAAAGATGTAAAAACTTTAGATGGAAGTAATTTCAATATTACAAATTTAGAAAATGACGGCAACCCAATTGTAATTTCTTTTTGGGCAACTTGGTGTAAGCCCTGTAAAAAAGAATTAAATAATATTGCTGAAATCTATGAGGATTGGCAAGATGAAACAGGAGTTAAACTTGTAGCAATTTCTATTGATGATACAAGATCAATGATGAGGGTAGCTCCTTATGTAAATGCATCTGATTGGGATTATGAAGTTTATTTAGACTCTAATAGTGAACTTAAAAGAGCTATGGGTGTGCAAACTGTTCCTCACACATTTTTACTTAACGGAAAAAATGAAATTGTATGGCAGCACAAAGGTTATGTTGATGGCGATGAAGATGAGCTTTTAGAACAAATCCAAAAAATTGCAAAATAATTTATGAAGAAAATTGCATCTCTTTTGATGGTTTTTGGAGCTTCTTTTTCAGGATTCTCTCAGGAATTAAATACCGGAGAAATCCATGGGGACTTTGATCTTAATTTACAATCCTATCAAGAAGACGAACTCATTGGCGCCACTGCAGCTAATGAAGTAATTCTTAATAATGCTTACTTAAATCTTAACTATATCAAAGGGAATTTTGCGACTGGTTTGCGTTATGAAAGTTACTTAAACGCTTTAGCTGATTACGATTCTGAATTTAAAGGAAACGGAATTCCTTATAAATATGCAACTTACAGCGTTGATGGCTTAGAAGTTACAGTAGGAAATTATTATGAACAACTAGGAAGCGGATTAATATTTAGAAGTTATGAAGAAAAAGGATTAGGAATTGATAATGCAATGGATGGTGTTAGATTAAAATACAGCCCGACACAAGGAACATACTTAAAAACATTTATTGGAAAAAGCAGAACTCATTTCACTTATTCTGATGGAATCTTTAGGGGTGCTGACTTGGAAATTAATACTAATGAATTATTATCTTCTGAAAACAAAATAAAAACAATTTTAGGTGGTAGTTTTATAAGTAGGTATCAAGAAAGAAGTAATCTTATTTTTAAAATCCCTCAGAATGTTAGTGCCTATGCTGGTAGATTAAATTTAATGTATGGTAGCTGGAATTACTATGGAGAATATGCCTATAAAATTAACGATCCATCAAATGTGCTTTCTGCAAGCAAAATGAATTACGCAAGGGGGAATGCTATTACACAAAATATTACTTTTTCAAAAAGAGGTTTTGGAGTATCAGCTGAAATTCACCGAACAGATAATATGACATTTAAATCTGACAGAGATAAAGATGGTAAGGCATATCTAATTAATTATATCCCAACTCTTAGTAAGCCTCATGCTTACTCTCTGTTAGCACTCTACCCTTGCGCTACACAAGCTGACGGAGAATTTGGGATGCAATTTGATGTCTTCTATAAAATGAAAAAGGGGACTTTTTTAGGTGGTAAATACGGAACAAAACTAGCGTTTAATTACTCCAGAATTAATGGGTTAAATGGAGGGAACTCATTCTTAAATGACAATACTGAACATAGTCCAATGTTAATTAGTATAGAAAATGAAGAACTATATTTTCAAGATATTAATTTAGAAATAAATAAAAAAATAAATAAAAAAATTAAGGCTAATTTTGTGATTGCGAACCAAACTTACAATAAAGACTTTTTAGAAGGTCATGTCAAAGGAGATTATGGGGTGCTTAACTCAACAATCTTAATTGCTGATATAAGCTTCAAAATTAAGAAAGGACATTCTTTAAGAATGGAATTACAAATGCTAAATTCCAAACAGCTAGAAGATTATTCTGCACATGTAGGGTCTTATGAAAATGGCTTGGAAGAACCAGCTGAAGGAGATTGGGGTATGGGCCTTTTAGAATATACAATTTCACCTCATTGGTTTTTTACAGTTCAAGATATGTACAATTATGGTAATGAGATTACAGAAAAACAATTGCACTACTTGAATATAACTGCTGGTTTTATTAAAGGAGCTAACCGTTTTGAAATTGGTTACGGAAAAAAAAGAGAGGGGATTTTTTGTGTAGGGGGAGTTTGTAAACTCGTGCCATCATCAAACGGATTTAATTTAAGTATATCATCAAGTTTTTAAAAAATGAAAAAATATCTTACACTGCTTAGTGCAATTTTAATTATTACATCATGTGATATTGTTGAAGGGCCTTACTTAACTGATGAAGCTATCAACCCTGTAGATACTGCAACAAATTCTTATATGAAAAAAGTTTTAGTAGAGGACTTTACTGGTCATTTATGCCCGAACTGCCCAGATGCAGCAAGAGAACTAGATGCAATCCATGACATTTATGGAGAGCAAATTATAGGAATGGCAATTCATGTAAGTAAATCTTTTGCAAGGCCTTACCCTGCTAGTCAAGCTCCTAGTTTTCAATATGACTTCAGAACACAATGGGGGGATAATTGGGATAATTTTTATGGCATATCTGAAATGGGACTTCCAAGGGGGATGATCAATAGAATTGGATATCCCGACAACCATAAGTTAAGCAAAGATGAGTGGGCTACTGAAGTGTCAAATGAGTTGAATAAAGAAGTTGATTTTGGAATAGATATTAATACAACTATAAATTCAATTACAATAAGTTCTAATGTTTTAAATAATGTTAATGGATACTATAATTTAGTGGTCTGTTTAACAGAAAGTAATATTATCAATTGGCAAAAAGATGGGCAGGAAAATGTAGAAAACTATATTCATAATCATGTATTAAAAACAGTATTAATAGATGAAGGTTTATCAAGCACAACTAATTATATTGCTGGACAGACAATTGAGACCTTAATAAATTATGATCTTGCAACTTTAGAACAATACAATATTGATTATTCGACAAATAATACTGCTGAATTAGGAAATGGTAATGCTGGTGACTGGAATGCATCTAATATGAGTGTTATAGCATATATCTACAACACTAATACAAAAGAGATTTTGCAAGTTGAAGAATCACATCTAAATAATTAGAAAAATATAATTATGAAAAAATATTTATTTACATTTTTAGCAGGCCTTATTGGATTAAATTCTTTTGCTCAAACTGCTCTGCCAATTACAACTATTTTTGCTGATGATGTTAAGCAAGGAAAAATACTTCTTGAAGCATATTTTACACCAATGGCAGAAAGTTTTGGTGCAGGCTTAAATAATGGCTGGTATAATACTGCAAAACCACATCGCTTAGGTGGATTTGATTTAACATTTACTGTAAATAATGTAATTATTCCAAGTTCAGAAAAAACCTTTAACATTAAAGATGCTGGAGGGACTGTTTTTACGTCTTCTACTAAAACTGAAGCGTCCACTATATTTGGAAGCTCTGATTCAACTCCAATGACATATAATATGTCAGGGGGGGACCCAGCACTTGGTCAGAGTGATTTTAATATGCCAGGGGGATTTAAAACTCCTGCAATGCCACTCCCAATGATACAAGCAGGTATTGGATTAATTAAGAATACTGCTATTGATATAAGATATATGCCAATGTTAAATGTTGGCGACAATATAAATGTAAATATTTTTGGAATTGGAATAAAGCATGATGTGTTACAGTGGATTCCAGTTGTAGGAGATGCAATACCAATGAGTCTTTCCTTACAAGGTGGCCATACTACTCTTAATACAGAACTAAAAATAGCTGGGCAAGAAGTTTCTTTAAACACAAAGGCTACTACAATCAATTTAGTTGCTTCAAAGAAATTATTAATGTTTACTGGATATGCTGGAATTGGGTATAATTCAGCAACTACAACTTTTTCCTCTAATGCTAATTTTGATTTAGGAGGAGTTCAATTTGAAGAAAAAGTAGAAATGAAATTTGAAAGTAACAAGAATGTAAGAGCTAATATTGGCTTAAGGTTCAACATTACTTTAGTTACAATTCAAGCAGATTATACTTTATCTGAATACCCTACGGCAACACTTGGTCTAGGAGTTAGCTTAAGATAAAATGAAAAAGAAATTGGCACTTTTTATTTTTTGTGGATTTCTCATTTCAAATTTACAAGCGCAAAACTTTGCCGGCGGAATTATTTTAGGGCTTAGTACCTCACAAGTTAGTGGAGATGATTTGGGAGGATTTAATAAAGCTGGATTACTAGCTGGATTTTTTGCAAATAAATCATTATCTCCTTTACTTAGTTTTCAAATGGAAATGACTTATATTCAAAAAGGCAGTAACAATCCTAATATGAATAACTCTGAACACCTACAAGATTATGAAAAACCAGATATTTCATCTTCCTATATTGAAATTCCATTGTTATTAAAATACCACCAAAGTGCAGTTTTAAAAATTGAAGGAGGAATACAATTTGCTAATCTAATAAAAGCTTATTATAATGATACTTATGGGGAAATTTCAACTACAACTATTGATCCGTTTATAGATTATGATATTGGATTATTGATAGGTATGGATTACAAATTTTCAGCAAATTTAAGTCTTAATACTAGAATTAGCAACTCGATATTACCAATTGGTGAAGAGGATTACAACCATGCTACAACATATAATTCTACAAGAAAAGGAAAGTACAATTCAGTTTTAAATTTTGCAATACATTACAATTTCTAATGGATAAAAAACACAAAATAATAGTAGCAGTAACAGGAGCAAGTGGAGCAATTTATGCAAAAGTGCTTTTTGACAAACTAGTTCAGTTACAGGCACAAATAGAAGATGTTGGTGTACTTATGAGTGATAATGCAAAGTATGTTTGGGAAACTGAATTAGAGAATACTGATTATAATAATTACCCATTTACTTTTTATGATAAAATGGATTTTATGGCTCCTTTCGCCAGTGGTTCGGCAAACTTTTGTACTATGATAATTTGTCCATCTTCAATGGGGACAATGGGCAGAATTGCAGCAGGAATATCTAATGACTTAACAACAAGAGCTGCTGATGTTATACTTAAAGAAAGGCGAAAGTTAATAATAATTGCAAGAGAAACACCGTACAGCCTAATTCATATTAATAATATGAAAACAATAACTGAAGCGGGTGGAATTATTTGCCCTGCAACTCCTTCATTTTACAGTAAACCTCAAACTTTTGAGGAGTTAACCGCTACTGTTATTGACAGAGTAATAACATTGGCTGGTTTAGAAAATGAATCATATAGTTGGGGGGGAGAGCAATAATTACCATACTATTGTGTTATTGTATTTGTAAACTTTAAATATTATGTTAGAATTCACAAAAAAAATACTTAGGAAAGTTAGTTTTGATAAAATTCTTTTTAAAAAGGAACTTTCAAAAAGTGCTAGATGGCTCAGTAAAGAAGAAGTAATCACCTTAAAAATTTGGGCACTAACAACTTTTTCCCAATATAAAAACACTATCCTAGAAGTTTTTGATCAGATTTCTTAAAACAGATTCCCTTGATCAGCTGGCTTAACCTTTCCTAAATGCTTAAATGCTAAATCAGTTGCTTGCCTTCCTCTAGGTGTACGCATCAAATATCCTTCCTGAATTAAATAAGGTTCATATACTTCCTCAATAGTATCAGCTTGCTCACCAACTGCAGTAGCAATAGTTGTAAGCCCAACAGGGCCACCTCTAAATTTATCAATAATAGTAGATAAAATTCTGTTATCCATTTCATCCAAACCGTGCTCATCAACATTTAAGGCATCCAAAGAATATTGAGTAATTTTCTTATCAATATCTCCATCTCCTTTTATTTGTGCAAAATCTCTAACTCTTCTTAAAAGTGCATTTGCAATCCTAGGAGTCCCTCTGCTTCTTCCCGCAATTTCAATAGCTGCATCCTTAGCAATACTAACATCTAAAATTGAGGAAGATCGATTTACAATTTTAGAAAGTAAATTCAATTTATAATATTCCAATCTAGAGTTAATTCCAAATCTAGCTCTCAAAGGTGATGTTAGTAAGCCCGAACGAGTTGTAGCTCCAATTAACGTAAATTGATTAAGTTTAATTTGAACAGACCTGGCATTTGGTCCTGACTCTATCATAATATCAATTTGATAATCCTCCATTGCGGAATATAAATATTCCTCTACTATTGGATTTAATCTATGAATTTCATCAATAAAAAGAACATCTCTATTTTCTAAATTAGTAAGTAAGCCAGCTAAATCTCCAGGCTTATCTAATACAGGGCCAGAAGTAGTTTTAATACTTACTCCTAACTCATTAGCAATAATATTAGCTAAAGTAGTTTTCCCAAGTCCTGGAGGGCCGTGTAACAAAACATGATCCAAAGCATCTTCCCTTTGAGTTGCTGCTTCAATAAAAACCTTAAGATTATTGACAATTTTATCCTGACCTTCAAAATCTTCAAAAAGTTTAGGTCGCAAAACTTGATCCATTTCAAACTGCTCATTCAAGCCGTCTTCTTCTATCTCGTAATCTTCATTCATAGAGTAGCAAAAGTAAGCATAAAAAAAGGGTCAGAATTATCTGGCCCTTTAAAATATATTAACAATACAATTTTATGTATGTAAATGTTTAGACTCATCAAGCATTGGATGGTTCTTAGCTTCCATTTGTTCCTTTGCGAGTGTTTTAAAAGTTAAATGAATTAACAATCCTGCAAATCCAAGACCAATTCCGATTTCAGTAAACCCAATATGACCATGAGTATTTAAAGTGCCAGGAGCAACTAATAAATATGAATTTAACCAATGACCAATAAGTATAATAATACTCACAAAAATCAATCTACTATTATGCCTTTTAGCATCTCTACTCATTAACAAAATTACTGGTAACACAAAATTAATAATCATAGAAAACCAGAAAAGAAATTTATAATTCTCTACTTCTAATCTTGCTGTAAAATATGCTACTTCCTCAGGAATATTAGCATACCAAATTAACATAAATTGAGAGAACCACATATAAGTCCATACTAAAGAGAAAGCAAAAATCCACTTTCCTAAATCATGAATATGACTTTCATTTACATCTTTTAAATAACCTTGTCTTTGCAAGTAAAGAGTAAATAAAAGAATACTTGTAAAACCAATTGCAGCCCACTCCGCAAATACATACCATCCAAATAGAGTAGAAAACCAATGAGCATCAATTGACATGATCCAATCCCAAGATGCCATAGCAGAAGTTACCGCAAAGAATACCATAAACCAAGCAGAAGTACTTACACTTTTGAAATGAATTGCAGTCCCCCCTTCTCTATCTTCAAGTAATGATAATGATCTTAATTTCTTAGCAAAATAATTCCAACCTAATAAATATATTATTGTTCTGATGATAAAAAATGTAGCATTCAGATATGGCTCTTTACCTGCTATAATATAATCATACTCTGCATGCCCAACTGTCATAATTCCCTCATGCAACCAGTGATAAATATGATTAACGTGCATAATGGAGGCAACCATAATTAATAACATAATAGAACTAAAAGCAGGTAGTGCACCCATAATTGCTTCAGGAACTCTTTTAAGGACTATTGACCAGCCTGCTTCAGAGACATATTGCATAGCAACAAAAAACACTGCAAATACTGATATCCCTAAATAGAAATATGTATTAAATAAAAGTGCGGGCCAAGCTCCATGAGGATTTGATGCAAAACCAAAAATTAATGCAATCAGCCCAATAGCCATAAGTGCTATTGAAAGATTTTTTGCTTTTTTATTTATTGTAAACATTGTATATGTATTTTTTATTTACCTAAATTTTGTAATTCCTCTTGCACATAAAGAGTAATTTTCCACCTTTCATTCTCAGATATTTGACTTGCGTGCGGTCCCATAGCATTTAAACCATAAGTAATAGCATGAAAAATATGCCCAGCTTTTAAATCACACATTGGCACATCACATCTTCTCTTTAATTTATCATCATTATAATGAGGTACTGCTGAATAAATAGGATGTGTAACGGTTCCATCGCCTGAACCAGTTGCCCCATGACAGTGTTCACAAAACATTCCATAAAGTGCTCTACCATCAGCTAAGTTTTCTGTATTATTTTCTAAAGGATTGACTGCATTTTTACCAGCCAACAAGTAACCATCCAAAGTTTCATCATAATTAAAAGTAGATAAGTAGCCCCTTGCTACAGTCCCCTCTACAGGAATCCCATCATAACCAGAAATAGTATGCTCAGCGTAAGTTTCAATACTAGGAGAACGGTACATATTAGGCATAAATTCATATCCAGTATCAGATGTACAAGAAGATAAGAATACAATACCTGAAATAAGTGCTAATTTTAAAATTAATTTATTCATAATTACGCGTCTTTTTCGTTAATTTCAGTAGCTCCATTTTTAGTAAGCATAGCTTTAAGAGCAGCTAAATCCCCTTCTACTTCAATTTCCATTAAAAATTTATCATCAGTTGTTCTTGGATCAGGGCAATCTGAAGCAGCACCTGGATAAAGCCCATTTCTTATTAAATAAGTAATTGACATTAGGTGAGCTGCAAATAATACTGTACATTCAAACATAATAGGAATAAATGCGGGCATATTATGGTAAAAAGTAAAGTTTGGTTTCCCTCCAATATTCTGTGGCCAATCAATAATCATTATATTATAAATCATTAAAGCAGCTAATGAAAGGCCAATACATCCATAAATGAACGCAGTGATTGCCATTCTTGTTTCTTTCAATCCTAAAGCTTTATCTAAACCATGTATAGGAAAAGGAGAGTACACCTCCTTAATCTCAATTTTATTAGCACGAACTTCTTTTACTGCCGCTAATAAAACTAGCTCGCAATCAAAAATTCCGTATAGTGTATTTTTACTCATTATTTCTTGTTTTTATATTCAGAACCTGAAGATTTAACAATTGATTTTAATTCTGCTTGTGCAATTACTGGGAAAGTTCTTGCATATAAAAGGAACAATACAAAGAAGAATCCAATTGTACCTAAATAAATACCTATATCAATAAATGTTGGAGAGAACATGGTCCAAGCTGAAGGTAAATAATCTCTATGTAAAGAAGTTACAATAATTACAAAACGCTCAAACCACATACCAATATTTACAAATATTGACAAAATAAATGTTGCAATAAAACTCTTTCTTATAGAACTAAACCAATACAACTGTGGGGTAAGAACATTACAAGTCATCATAATAGCATAGGCCCACCAGTAAGGTCCAGTTGCTCTGTTCAAGAAAGCATATTGCTCAAATTCAACTCCTGAATACCATGACATGAATAACTCCGTTATATAAGCAGTACCCACTAAAGAACCTGTAAGCAAGATAATAATATTCATATATTCAATATGCTTAATAGTGATATAAGCTTCCATATTCACAACTTTCCTCATTATAATAAGTAAAGTTTCTACCATTGCAAAGCCAGAAAATAATGCTCCTAAAACAAAATAAGGAGGAAAGATTGTCGTGTGCCAACCTGGTATAATTGAAGTTGCAAAGTCCATAGATACAATAGAGTGAACCGAGAATACTAAAGGAGTAGCTAAACCAGCTAATACTAAAGAAACTTCTTCAAATCTTTGCCAATGTTTTGCTTTACCACTCCATCCGAAAGAAAGGAATGAATATAACTGCTTTTTCAAAGGTGCTGTTTTTGCACTCATTCTATCTCTTAGCATTGCAAAATCAGGAATTAAACCAATGTACCAGAATACTACTGAAACAGAGAAGTAAGTTGAAATTGCAAATACATCCCATAATAATGGAGAATTAAAATTTACCCAAAGTGAACCAAATTGATTAGGAATAGGAAATACATAGTAAGCTAACCATGGTCTTCCCATATGAATTAATGGGAATAATGCAGCTTGAGCAACACCAAATATTGTCATTGCTTCTGCTGAACGGTTAATTGACATTCTCCACTTTTGACGGAATAATAAAAGTACTGCAGAGATTAATGTTCCCGCATGTCCAATTCCAATCCACCAAACAAAGTTAGTAATATCCCATGCCCAGTTTACTGTTTTATTCAACCCCCAAGCACCAATTCCTGTTCCAATAGTGTATGCCATTGAGACAACACCCCATAAGAAAAGAACTAATGACAGTGAAAATAAAATCCACCAATATTTATTAGCCTTACCTTCAACAGGAAACGCAATATCTTTTGTAATATCATGGTAGGACTTATTACCAAGAATTAATGGGTCTCTAATTTCTGATTCTTTATGCATAATATAATTAAGCTTTATTTCTAATTTTAGTTTGATAGAATACTGAAGGATCAACATTCAAATGGTCTAGCAGCTGATATGATCTAGAGTCCTTCTTCAATCCTTGAATCTGATGAGAATTATCATTTACATCTCCAAACACGATTGCATTTGTAGAGCAAGCAGAAGAACATGCTGTTTGTGCATCTTCATCTCTAACTGTTCTTCCAGTGTTTTTAGCATCAAGTTTAATTGCTTGTATTTGCTGTATACACATACTACATTTCTCAACAACTCCTCTTGAACGAACAACCACATCAGGATTTAATACCATTTTACCATAGTCATCATTCATGTTGAAATCAAACTTATCGTTATCAGAATATTGGAACCAGTTAAATCTTCTTACTTTATAAGGACAGTTATTCGCACAATACCTTGTACCCACACATCTATTATAAGCCATATGATTTTGACCTTCTGCACCATGTGAGGTGGCAGCAACAGGACAAACAGTCTCACAAGGAGCATGATTACAATGCTGACACATTACTGGCTGATAAACCGTTTCAGGATTTCCTGAAGGATCCTCCATTTCAGCATACATATCAATTGCAGATATTTTTTCTTCAGCAGATAATTCTTTTGTCATATCAGAAGAAAAATAACGGTCAATACGCAACCAGTGCATATCTCTCGATTTTCTAATTTCTTCTTTACCAACAACAGGAACATTATTTTCAGCATGACAAGAAATAACACAAGCAGCACATCCTGTACAAAGTGTTAAGTCAATTGACATATTCCAAAAGTGACCTGTTGAATGATCAAACTCATCCCAAAGAGAAACTTTATCCCCAGTTTTAGGACCATCATGAGTAGCATATAATGTTTTATGATTTCCTGAAGTAGGATCGACAATAAAATCAGCAAGTGTAGTTTCTTTTACAATATCTCTTCCCATCATCGTATGATGTAATTGAACAGCTGCAAATTCGTACTCACCATCAACTACTTCAATAATAGCATCTCCATTTCCTAAAGAAAAAGCGTTAAAACCTATATCATTACCACATTTCCCTGCAGCAGTTCTACCATATCCAACTGCTAATGCAACGGTACTATTAGCTTGCCCTGGTTGAATCATAACTGGAACATTATTTAAAGTAGTTCCATTTACAGTAACGTTAACCATACTGCCATTTAAGGCGCCATTAGAAATATTCCAATTTGTTATTCCTAAATCACCAGCTGTAGAAGCTGAAATTGTTAAATAATTATCCCAACAAGCTCTGGATAACGGATCTGGTAATTCTTGCAACCAAGGATTATTAGATTGAGAACCATCACCCATTGATATTTTCTCAGTCATCTCAAACTCTATAGCCTCAGATTTTGATAAATCAAAAGAAGGAATAGTAGCAGCAAAAGATTTAGGATTCATTTTTCCATCATTTGAAGTAAAGTAACCATCATGTACAGATTGATTCCAATCAGCAAATGAATAATAGTTTTGTAGATAAGTATGATAATCTGATTCCCCCATCCAGCTCATCATACTTTCTTGAAACTGCCTTCCATTAAACAATGGAGAGATAGTTGGTTGCATAAAAGTATATTCACCATGAGTTGGTATAGCATCACCCCATGATTCCAAGTAATGATTATCAGGACAAACATACATCATTTTTGAAGCAGACTCATCATTATAAAGTGAAGTAGAAATAGTTAAAGATACTTTTTCTAAGCCTGAATTATATCCTGCTGCATTCTTTAAGGAATAAGAAGGATTTACATTATAAGTAATTAATGCGGCAATATTACCATCATTCATATCGGTAATTAATTGAGCAACATCATTATCATTTCCTTGCTTCAAATAAGAAGGTGCTGATAAAGTAATTGTATTTTCATAATTTCCTAATTTATCATTTATTGCATTAACTAAAATTTGAATTTTAGTATCATTACTACCGCATACAACAATTGAGTTTCCTGGATTTTTAGATAAATCAGCAGCCATTTTAGCAATTCTAATATCAGCATCACCGCCATTTAAGGCATTTAACAAATTAGATAATAAACCAGCTTGTTCAGAAGGTTTAATTTGGATTCTTTCATCAGCATTAGAACCTGTTAATGATAAACTAGATTCAACTTGATAGTGTTTAGACATTTTACCATCATTTGGATTTCTACCTAAAGCATAATCTTTTTCATTGTTTGGGTGCCCCCAATTACCAATAAAATCAGCACCAAATGAAACAATAACAGCAGCTTTATCAAAACGAAACATAGGTAAAGCTCTTACTCCAAATGAAGTCTCATTTGCTTCTAATGTACCATGAGAAGAAACAGCATCCATTTGTACATGTCTTACATTTTTATATTTAGATGAAAAATCAGCAATTAATTGTTTAGTAGATGGGCTTAATATAGTAGCAGTTAGAAATGCAATATTTCCTCCATCAGCAGAAATTTTTTCTAACTCAGCAGTAATATCAGCATCTACAGTGTTCCAATCAGATTTAACACCTAATTTCATAGGATTCTTTAATCTTGAAGAATCATATAATGACAGAACAGAAGCTTGAATTCTTGCATTAGTTCCTGTTTTGTTTGGCTCAATCTTAATAGGTCTTCCCTCTCTAGTTTTAACTAATATAGAAGCATAATCATGCCCATCATACATTGTAGTTGCATAGAAATTAGCAACTCCAGGAGTTACTTCTTCAGGCTTAATTACATAAGGAATAGCTTTGTTAACAGGAGTCTCGCAAGCCGCTAAAGTTGCAGCTGCTGTACTGAATCCTAAAAACTTTAAGAAATCTCTTCTTGATGTAGATGTAGATGAAATATCACTATCACCTAAAAACTTATCTACTGGAATTTCTTCAACAAATTCATTTTGTTTTAACTTGTCTACAATCGGATCATTATTTAGCTCTGCTAAACCTTTCCAATATTTTTTTGCTTTTGTCATATTATATAGAACTTAAATCTAAATACTTATTAATAATGGCACTTACCACACTCTAAACCACCTATCTTATCTACAGTAATTTTTTCACCTGAATATTGCTCTTTCATTTTTTCATGAAGACTAGTATAGTAATCGTTTCCTTCCATTTTTACCTCTGTCTCTCTATGGCAATTAATACACCAACCCATAGTTAAATCATTTTCTTGTTTTACAACATCCATCTCCTCAATAGCTCCATGACATTCTTGACACTCAATTTTACCTACGTTAACATGTTGCGAGTGATTAAAATAAGCTAAATCAGGAAGATTATGAATCCTTACCCATTCAATAGGCTTTTGCTCGTAACCTTCAATATATTGTCGCTTATCAGGATCATAGCCAACTGCATCATATATTTTTTGTAATTCTGTAGCGCCTGCGATAGAGCCTTCTACAATACTTGCATGACAATTCATGCAAACATTAGCAGATGGTATACTAGAATGCTTAGACTTTCTAGCGGAAACATGACAATAATTACAGTCAATCCCATTATCACCTGCATGAATTTTGTGTGAAAAAGCGATTGGCTGTTCAGGTTGATAATTAGTAGTAACACCTACACCCATCATTGCATCATATACAATCTTCAAAATTATAATTGCAAAAAATAAGCCAACAAATAATTTGTTAATAGTCTTGGAGAAAAACAATGTAAAATTAGATTGTACTGTTGCAGAAACTGACTCAGTATTTTGCCCTAAACTTTCTTTAAGACTGTTTTTAACAGATGTCAATATGTATATAAGAGTTAATAAAACCAAAGCAATCAACATCATTTGAGTAGAAGCAGACAACCCTTCTTCCTCTGCAACAACAGTATTTTGGATAGCAACAGGAGCCTCTTCTACTGGAGGATTTTCTAAATAACCAAATAAAGCTTCAAATTCTTCATCAGAAAAATAAAAATTTGTCATTGCAACTTTATTATACTCCTCAAAAATTGCAATTGCATCTTCATCACCAGAAGCAATTAATTCAGATGAATTATTAATCCATTTTTTCAACCATCCTTTGTCTCTTTTTTCTGTTATGCCTTTTAAACCTGGACCAATAAGCTTAGTCTCTCCTAAAACATGACATGCTGTACAGTTTTGTTTAAAAATTTGAGCGCCATCTACTTCAGCTAACGCTTGAAATGAAAATGCAAACGATACTATAAGAAGTAAAAGGTAGTTTTTAATATTATTAATTCTAATCATGTTAAATATATCTTCAATTTTAGGTTGCAAATTTATATTTTTCAAATTAAAAAAATAGGCATAAAATAACTGTTTAATGTAATTTATAGCAATTCTAAATAGAAAAGCACTCTACTAGATATAGCATCAAGAAAAATAATTAACTATTAGAGAGCAGAAATTTCAATAACCTCTTTCACTTCAGGAACAGCGCGCTTAACCACAACCTCAACACCATTTTTTAAAGTTGATAAACTAATACTGCAACTGCTGCAAGCTCCAATCAATTTTACTTTCACTACCCATTCATCAGTAAGTTCAATAAAATTAATATCACCACCATCATCCTCTAAAAAAGGTCTTATCTCAGCTAAAGCACACTCAATTTTATCAATAATAGTTTTGTCAGTAATAATTCCCATAATATTTTATTTAGTTGAGCAACCCGCCTCATTTGTAGTTTCCACTGCTGATGTTGGTGGCAAACTTACATTTCTTTTTTCAATTGCGGTTACTACATTCTTAGCCAAATTTAAAAACTCTAGTGCAACAGGGGTAGCACCTTGTAATACGGCAGGTCTTCCTGCATCAGCAGCTTCACGAACTGATTGAACAAGAGGGATTTCAGCCAACAAATCAATACCCATGTATTCAGCTAACCCTTTAGCTCCGCCTTCACCAAAAATGTAATATTTATTATCAGGCAATTCTTCAGGAGTGAAATAAGACATGTTCTCCACCATCCCTAAAACAGGAACGGCAATACTGTCCATCTGAAACATATTCACTCCTTTTTTAGCATCAGCTAAAGCAATATTTTGAGGAGTACTCACTACAATAGCACCCGTTAAGGGAATTGATTGCACCAATGATAAATGTATATCACCAGTACCAGGGGGCAAATCAACAATAAGGTAATCCAACTCCCCCCAATGCGTATCCCAAAGTAACTGGTTCAACGCTTTTGAAGCCATCGGTCCCCTCCAAACAACTGCCTGTTGACTTTGAGCAAAAAACCCTATAGATAATAGCTTTACACCATAACTTTCCAAAGGTTTAATTTTTGATTTTCCATCAATTTGAATTGCTTCAGGAGTTGCCCCCTCCAATCCAAACATAATATGAATAGAAGGACCATAAATATCAGCATCAATTACACCAACATTATATCCTAAATCAGCTAACCCAACAGCTAAATTTGCTGCAATAGTTGATTTTCCAACACCTCCCTTGCCAGATGAAACCGCAACAATATTTTTAACTCCAGGAATCTCATTGCCTTTAATAATATTTGATTTTTCTGGAGCATTAACTAAAAGATTTACCTTTACTTTAGATTTTTCATAAGCATGCTCATGAATTGCTTTTAAGCAATCTACCTCAACACGCTTTTTATATTGTAATGTAGGGTTTTTTATCTCAACATCTAACTCAACATCAGTACCGAAAATCTGCACATTTTTTATCGCTCCACATTCAACAATATTCTGACCCTCATTAGGCAAAGTAATATTAGATAGTGCCGCTAAAATAACTTCTTTGGTAAGTTTCATTCTTTAAAATTTTGGAATGCAAAGATAGGAAGTTAGATTTTAGTTTTTAGGCTCCCATAAATATTTTTCTAAATCAATTATTTGGTTGTCTTTAATTTCAACTCCTTCATTTTCTATAAATCTTGCATTAAAGTAATGCCGTCAAAATGCATTTTTCATGTAAGTAAACCTTGCTTATTCACCACCCTATGAGCAGGCACATCACTTGGGGATTTATTAAAAGTCCAACCTACCATTCTAGCAGATTTTGCACTGCTCAAATATTTTGCAATAACTCCATAAGTACAAACTTTCCCTTCAGGGATCTGGAGAACAATCCCACAAACTTTATGAAAGAAATTATCTTGCAAGTTTGAATCTTAAATAAGTAATCGGTATTCCTTTGTCTAAATAGATTTGCTCGTAATGGGTTTTGATTTCCATGTGTTCCCTTAACATTGGCGAACCATATAAATCATTAGTACTATCCTCCAATTTATGACCTTTACCAGTGATAACTCCTAAGGTAAAACCATGTAAAAATTGACTATCTGTTTTTAAATGAATAGGAGCATCTTCTTTCAATATATACTTATATCTTTTTAAAAATCCGGGATGAGTTAAACGCTTAGTCTCTCTTCTTTTTTTCATTTGAGGATCAGGAAAAGTAATCCATATCTCGTCAACCTCCCCCTCTTCAAAACAACTTTCAATCCAATCAATCCTGATTCTTAAAAAACCGACATTCTTCATGTCTTTTTCTAAGGAATCAGTAGCTCCTTGCCAAATTCTAGCGCCCTTTATATCAACACCCAAAAAGTTTTTATCTGGGCATTTATCAGCTAAACCTACACTATACTCACCCATACCACAACCAAGCTCCAACACTATAGGATTGTCATTTTTGAAAAACTCTTTGGACCATTTTCCTTTTAAATGAAATCCTTCTTTCATCTCCTCCAAAGTAGGCTCCTCAACATGAGGGTAATCCTTCATCTGCCCGAATTTTCTTAACTTATTTTTTGCCAAAACTAAAATTTTTATGCAAAAATACTTTGTTTTAAGTATTTTTGGCCTGTGAAATCAAAAAAACGAATATTAGTTGCTCCACTTGATTGGGGAATTGGGCATGCTACAAGATGCATACCAATAATAAAACAACTAATTTCACATAATTATGAAGTAATTATTGCAGCTGATGGCAGGCCTATGCATCTTTTAAGCACAGAGTTTACTGACTTAGAAATGATTCGTTTTTCAGGATACAACGTTAAATACCCTAAGTATTTTCCCATGAGTATTAGTATGCTTTTGCAACTTCCTAAATTAATTGTAGGTATTAAAAAAGAACATGCAATGTTAAATCAAATTATTGAAGATTACAATATTCATGGTGTAATATCAGACAACAGATATGGGCTGTATTCCAATAAAGTACCAACTGCTTTTATCACTCATCAACTTAAAATACAAAGTCCTTACTTTTCTAAAAGTATTCAAAATTATAATTACAAATACATTAATAAATTTGATGCTTGTTGGGTGATGGATGATGATGAAAATAGCTTGGCTGGAGAATTATCAAAACCTGATAATCTACCCAACAAGACCTCATATATAGGAGTTCAATCTCGTTTTGAGAAAGCAGATAAAAAGAAAAAATATGATTTCTTAGCAATTGTTTCTGGGCCAGAACCCCAAAGAACAATACTTGAAGAAGGTTTGATAAAAGCTTTAAAATACAGAAAAGAAAAATCATTAATTGTACTTGGGAAACCTGAGATAGATACAAATGAAACCATGGGGAATTTAAGTGTTCATTCTCATATGAGCGCAACTGAATTAAATACAGCCATTACACAATCTGAACTTATTATTTGCAGGCCTGGGTATTCTACAGTTATGGATTTAGCGAAACTTGAGAAAAAGGCATTTTTCATTCCAACACCAGGACAAACCGAGCAAGAGTATCTAGCTGGTAATTTTCATCAGAATAGAATTTGTTACTCACAAAAACAAGCTGATTTTGATTTTGAAAAAGCAATAACTGAAAGTAAAAAATACTCAGGTTTTGTTGCCTTAAAACAAACTACAACAAATTGGGAAGAACTATTTTGCCTTTTCTAGAATAAAAGAAAAAGTAGATCCAACATCAACAGTACTTCTAACATTAATTGTCTGATTATGAGCTTCAATAATATGTTTTACAATTGCTAAACCTAATCCTGTACCTCCAATTTTTCTAGACCTGTTTTTATCTACTCTATAAAACCTTTCAAAAAGCCTAGGAAGATCCATCTCACTAATACCGATACCATCGTCAGCAATCTCTATTAAAATATTCTCATTCATGTCAAAAAACCTTACTTCAGTGCGACCACCCTCTTTCCCATATTTAATAGAGTTGCTAACTAGATTTGCAAAAACTTGCTGAATTTTATCAATATCTCCTAAAACAAACTCTCCAAGTATTTCTTTCTGAATCGACAATTCAATTTTTGACTCATTTGCTTTTAATTCTAACTGATCAAGCACATCTTTTGCTAACTCAACAATATTAAATTCCCCTATCTCTAATTGCGTTTCTTCTGTTTCCAATCTGGTAATAACCTCTAAATCATCTACAATATTAATCATTCTATCAACACTCTTACTAGTTCTTTTCAAGTATTTCATGTTTACCTCTTCATCAAATAAGCCTCCATCTAAAAGTGTAAGAATATATCCTTGTATATTAAAAATTGGTGTTTTTAGCTCATGTGAAACATTACCAATAAATTCTCTTCTATAAGTTTCTGATGCTTTCATTTGCAGAATTTCATTTTCTTTCTGTATTGCCCAATTTTCAACTTCTTTTTCTACTGAATCAACATCTACATCTACAAACCTTGTAACGCCTTTGTGCTTATAGATATTTTTATATATAACACTAATCTTACTATGTATATATAGTTTTACAACTTGATAAATTAATACAACTGAAAACCAAAAGAATAAAACTAAACTTAAAAGAAAATACTCAGTTCCTGATGCTACATAAAATAAACTTCCTGCTAAAACAAAAAGTACCGCACTTAAGAATAATGATATTTTTATTGGTGTATTAAATCGCATTATATATCAAATTTATATCCTACTCCTTTTACTGTTTTAATATGATTATCTCCAATCTTCTCCCTTATTTTTCTAATATGAACATCAATAGTTCTATCTCCAACTATTGCATCCTTCCAAACCTCATTAATTATCTCTTGTCTAGTGAAAACCTTAGCAGGTATAGTCATTAAGTAAAATAATAACTTAAATTCTTTTCTAGCCAAAGAAATAAACTCACCATTACAAGAAATAGTGTGTTTTTCTTGATCAATTTCAATTCCTCCAACTTTTATGCTATTTACAGCTTTATTTCTACTTTTTCTTCTTAAAATAGCGTTAACCCTACTAATTAGTAATTTAGGTTTTATTGGCTTAGTAATATAATCATCAGCGCCTGCACTAAAACCTGCTAACTCAGAATAATCCTCAGCTCTTGCAGATAAAAATAATACAAGTGTTTCATCTAACTCAGGTAATTCTCTTATCCTTTGACATACATCAACACCATCCATCTCTGGCATCATTACATCTAAAATAACTAAATCTGGCTTATGCTTTTTTGCTAATGCTAATCCTTTTGCACCATTATTTGCAGTAAGTATTTCAAATCCATCTTTTATTAGGTTATAAGATAAAAACTCTAAAATATCCTCCTCATCGTCTACTAATAAAATTTTTTGACTCATATTTATTTTTTTACAAAAGTATAAAAGATAAAAAGGTTAGAATAGCTTTATTTTATTAATTAACTTCAAATGATCAATAAATTAACAAATACATAACATATGTTTTCTATTAGATAGCTGTTATAATACATATTTGCAAAATAAAAAATATTACGTCATATAAATAATTGAATATAATACTAATAACAAAAATTAACAATTCCTTAACATTAGGATAATGTTTAATTAACTCTTTAACTAAATTCTATTTTCACATTTGCATCAAATAAAAACTAATCAAAATGAACAACACAACAAACACACAACCACTAGATTTATCAGCAGTAGTTTACTTAGCAATTATGATAACTGTTTTTTTCGCAGCTGTTTAAAAAATCTACTTCCATAACACGCTATGAAAAAACTTATTAAAGCTTTTAGTTTTCCAGCAACAGTTTGGTTTCCTAAAACTGAACACAATTTTCTATTATTTATAATTTGCTCATTTTTACTTGCAATGTTTGCTACGCCCTATCCTCAGTATGCAATGTGGGTTGGGTTTATTTTTGCAGCATATGCTGCAATTGCAAATGATAGTATACAAACTATTGGAACTTTTATCGCATCAAACCAAGATAAGAAATGGTGGGTGCTTTGGATTTTCATTGGAGGAATATTTTTCTTTACCATGCTATTTAGTTGGGTAACTCTTGGTGGAGATGTTTCACACGGAAGATTAACATCTAAAGGATTTGAAATAGCCCCTACGGAATTTCATTTCCTGCAAATTGCCGCACCAATATTCTTACTAATTCTTACGCGATTAAGAATGCCAGTATCCACTACATTTATATTACTTACTTCATTTGCCGCCACACCTGCAGCCGTAGGAGGTGTGCTTGCAAAGAGTATGAGTGGATATATACTTTCCTTAATAATGGGACTTATCTTTTTTATGATAGTTGCTAAGGCATCTAAAAAGTATTTTACAGGAAAAGCGAAATTTGGATGGACAATTGCACAATGGATTACTTCAGGTACACTTTGGTCAGTTTGGCTGATGCAAGATGCTGCTAATATTGCAGTATACTTACCAAGAAGCCTAAACACCGCAGAGTTTATTGGTTTTACATCAATTGTTGTAATAGGATTAGGATTATTACTTTATTATAAAGGAGGAAGAATACAAAAGATTGTTACTGAAAAATCAGTAGTTACAGATGTAAGATTTGCTACTTTAATTGACTTAATTTATTGTGTCATCTTATTTTACTTTAAGTTATACTCTAATGTCCCTATGAGTACTACGTGGGTGTTTATTGGATTACTTGCAGGTAGAGAAATAGGAATGTCAATTATGAGAACCTCTGATAATACACTATGGGCTTCTATAAGACTTGGATTAAAAGATGCTAGTTATGCAATTCTAGGTCTTGTTATTTCTATTGCAATTGCAATCGGTGTTAACGACCAATTAACAGTAGACTTAATGTTAACAGAAATGCCTGAACAATTTGTTCAAGGTATTGTAAAATTCTTTAGCAGACTAGGGCTATAACACCAATACGATTTATTGATATTAAATTAACATGAAATCTATTCAAACATATTATTTTTTCTGAAAAATAATAACCAAATTTTATACTATGATGAAAAAAACAATTTTATTACTAAGCACTGCATTTATTATGTCGTTAAATGTAAGTGCACAAGAAGGGACTCCTTCGGTCAAAATTTTCTCTAACTTCAATTATGACATATCTACTGAAGAAGGAGAACAAGCATTTAAAGAATTTGAACTAAAAAGAGCATATTTAGGATACTCATACAATATAGATGAAAAATTCTCTACAAAAATAACATTTGATGTAGGTAGTAATAGTAGCGGAAGCGCTTACACCGCATTCCTAAAAATCGCATCTCTAAAATGGAGGGCTTCAGACAAATTAACTCTTAACTCGGGTATGGTAGGTACAAAGAATTTTAAATTTATGGAAAAATCTTGGGGAAGAAGATATATTGAAAAATCTGCGCAAGATAAATATAAATGGGCGAATGCTGCAGATCTTGGCCTAACGGTAGATTATAAATTATCTGATAATATTAGCTTAGATGCGCAAGTTTTAAATGGAGAAGGGTATAAAAAAACACAGGCATCTAATGGATTATTTAGAGGTGGTTTAGGAATTACTTATACAATAAGCACTAAATTAGGTTTAAGATTACACCAAGATATATCTCCTAGAAACACTTATACTGATTCAACCGATTCTCAATATATTTCTACTGCTAGCATTGCATATTCTGGAACAAATTTTTCACTTGGTTATGAAGCAAGTTTGATGCAAAACGCAGATAATATTATAGCAGATGAAGAAGAAAGTTTAATATCGATTTATGGGACTTACAAATTAAATGAAGATTATACGTTATTTGCTAGATACGACGATGCTACAGAAACCGCTAATAAAGGTTCATATACAATTTATGGTATAGAAAGACAAATGACAAAAGGAGTAACTCTTGCATTAAACATGCAATCATGGGCAGATGCTGCAGATGGATCTGAAACTGAAAATACTCTATACATAAATTTAGAATACAAATTCTAGAAATTAACGATAACTAATAAAAAAGGCGATTCCAAATTAAGTCGCCTTTTTTATTGTTTCACTAATTAGTTCTTATTATTATCGAACTGTTACATTTATGGTTTTACTCATTCCTTCACCATAAGACTGATGCATTCCATCCGCAAACTGTAGTGTTAAAGAATAATTTCCTGCATCTAAATCCAAGGTAGTTTCAATTTGACCTAATCCGAAATGGATATGCTGAGCATTAGCAGGCACAATATCACCGTCAGCAATAAAATCAGAATTTATAATAATATGATGATGCCCTTTTAAAGCATTAATTTCACCTGCAGCTTCAACCTCCATGCCCTCTACCCCCATTTCTACTAAAAAAGGAGAAGATAGAATAGCCCCATTTTGCATGTTTTTAAAAAATACTGATGGCTCATTTACTGTTTTACTTTCAGTAGAAGTATTAGATTGGCAAGCGCTCATTACAATAGTAAAAAGCAAGATTATTAGTGTTGTTTTATTTAATGTTTTCATAATTTTAATTTAACGTAAAAATAGTACTTTTGAATTTTAAGCAACTAATAAATTGAATACATTTATAAATAAAATATTTAATTGCACAAATGATGCAACTTTTGAAAAGTTAGCATTGGAAATATTTGACTTTCAAATGGAGAACAACCTAACTTATGCTGCTTATGCTGCACTTATATTAAGGGGAAAACACCCTGAAAATATAAATGAAATTCCATTTTTACCTGTAGAATTTTTTAAGACAGAACAAATCATCTGCCAAGGGCAAGCAATTGAAGAAATATTTTTAAGTAGCGGTAGTACAGGAGAGCAAAGCCAACATTTAGTAAGCAATATTGAGCTGTATAAAAGTTCTTATCAAAAAGCATTTCAACTTTTTTATGGCGATATTACTGACTATTGCATACTTGCTTTACTCCCATCATATAAAGAAAGAGAAGACTCATCACTCATTTATATGGTTGATGATTTAATAAAAAAAAGCAAGCATCCACAAAGCAATTACTATCTCAATAATTATGAGGAATTAGCCACTACCTTAAAGGAATTAGAAAGCAAAAAACAAAAAACAATATTGTTTGGGGTAACTTATGCTTTACTTGATTTAGCAGAAGTGTTTCCTCTGAAATTAGAACACATCATTATAATGGAAACTGGGGGAATGAAAGGGCAAAGAAAAGAACTGCTAAAAGAAGAAATCCACAGTATATTAAAGCATTCATTTGCTGCTGAAAACATACATTCGGAATATGGTATGACTGAGCTTTTATCACAAGGATACTCAAAAGGAAATAATATTTTTAAAACTCCTCCATGGATGAAAATATTAACAAGAGATATAAATGATCCGCTATCAATAATTAGCAATAAAACAGGAGGTATAAATGTAATTGATTTGGCGAATATTTATTCTTGTCCGTTTATTGCTACACAGGATTTAGGAAGAACTTTTGATGATGGTAGCTTTTCAGTTTTAGGAAGGTTCAATAATGCTGATGTTAGAGGGTGTAATTTACTTGTGCAATGATAATCCGTAAAGCAAATAAATCTGATCTTGGGAATATAATGTTAATGTATAATTCCTGTGTTAACGGGATGCTAAAAAACGGGATAGATCAATGGGATTCAAGCTACCCGAATGTTGATGTAATTATAGCTGACTTGAAAGCAAGAACTTACTTTGTAGCAGAAGAAAATGGAGGAATAATTGGAGGAATTAATATTGATGAAAATCAAGATAAAACTTATTTAACTATTGACTGGGCAGATAAAACAAACAAGTTTTTAGTTGTCCACAGGTTAGCGGTATTTGAAGAAAAATGGGGAGATGGAATTGGGAAAGAACTGATGTTATTTGTGGAAGAGGTTGTTGCAGAAGAAGGATATCAATCCATACGATTGGATACCTATTCTGGAAATCCAAAAGCAATGGAATTTTACAGAAGGCTTGGATATACAGAACTCGGCACAATAGATTTAAAGCCTGAAAAAGACAAATATTATTGTTTTGAAAAAATCATAAAATGAGAAATTTAGTTTATTTAATTATACCATTTTCTTTTGCTTGCAGTCAGCCAGCAGAAAAACCCCCGACAAATGCTTATGTAATGGTTTTGGGGGTTGCACAAGACGCAGGATATCCGAAAATGAATTGTAAAAAAGAATGTTATGCAGCAGCTTGGAAAAATTCTGAATTGAAAAGAACTACTTCTTGTCTGAATAGATATTACTTAAAATACCTCACTAATCTACCGTAACTAATTTCCCTAAATTTCTTTGCTTAATTTACATTAAACAAAATCCCATAACCTCATTATAAAAGCGTTCTGGATTCTCCGCATGCAACCAGTGTCCTGCACCACCAATAGTAGCAATACTAAAATCAGAAAAGTGTTTATTTATAATTAGTTCGTCTTGTGTTGTTATGTAATTTGAGTTTCCTCCTCTTATAAAATGAGTTGGAATTTTACAAATTCCTTTTACAAAATCGGCTTCTTGTATATTATTTACTTTTTCCAAAAGAACTTCAATATTAAAACGCCAAGCAAATTCCTTGTTTTCATCTCTATAAAGGTTTTTTAAAAGAAACAGGCGCATTCCTTTATCCTCAAAACTAAACGAAAGTAATTTGTCAATTTCTTCTCTTTTATCAAAATCCCCTAAAGGCAGTTTGTATAAAGTTGCCAAAAGGTTTTTATAAAAATCACTATTATACTCTCTAGGGGCAATATCTGCTACTATTAATTTTTCAATCTTTTCAGGATGTGTAAAGGCAAATTTCATGGCCACTTTTCCACCCAAAGAATGTCCTAATAGTATTAGTTTTTGAATATTATGATCCTCCATATATTCCAAAACATCCTCACACATTACCTCATAATTAAACTCTTCAGCATGCAGAGATCTACCATGATTTCTTAAATCGATTAAATGCACCTTGCAATATTTAGCAAATTTTTTTCCAAGAGTATTCCAATTATCACTCATGCCAAACAACCCATGAATAACAATTAAATCCTGCCCTTTATCACCATATTTTTTTGAAAATAATTTCATCTATAATAGTCGTTTATACATCTGAATAGCATTTTCTAATCCTAAATAAAGTGCATCACTAATAAGTGCATGACCAATGGAAACCTCAGCCAAATTTGGAATATTCTTTGCAAAATATTCCAGATTTTCTAAACTCAAATCGTGTCCTGCATTTATCTCTAAACAAAGTTCACTAGCTTTATTGGCAGCTAAAATATAAGGAGCAATAGCTTTTTCTTTATTTATTGAAAACCCTTTGGCATAATCTTCTGTATACAATTCAACCCTATCCGTACCGCACAACTTTGCCCCTTCAATCATTTCAAATTTTGGGTCAATAAAAATGGAAGTTCTAATTCCATGCTCCTTAAATTCAGCAATAATCTCTTTCAAATAATCCTGGAACTTTATTGTATCCCACCCTACAGAAGAAGTAATTACATCAGGTCCATCAGGAACTAAAGTAACCTGTTCAGGTAAAATATCAATTACCATTTTTATGAAATCAGTACTTGGGTATCCCTCAATATTATATTCAGTGCTAATAATTGGTTTAATATCATACACATCTGTTTTTGTAATATGTCTTTCATCAGGCCTTGGATGAATTGTAATTCCATCAGCACCAAATTTTTGACAATTTATTGCCGCTTCAACCACAGATGGCGTATTTCCTCCTCTAGCATTTCTGATAGTTGCAATCTTATTTATATTTACACTGAGCTTTGTCATAGGTCACAAAAGTAAAAAAATAGTATGTTTGCCATATGCAAGCAAGTGATTTAATTTCTCAATCATTAACAAGTTTACATCCTGATGATGATGGGTTGCGAGCAATTTCACTGATGGAAGAGCTAAGAGTAAATCATCTTCCAGTGGTAAGAAACGGCTTTTATTTAGGCATATTATCAGAGAAAGAAATCCTAAACTGGGACAATGAAGAAGAATCTATTGAAGAACATCTTGAGGAAATTACAGCTCCAAGTGTTATTGGCACTCAACACCTTTTTGATATTATTGAAGAACTAGAAAAATTTAGCCTTACAGTAATTCCTGTTTTAGATGAAGAAAAACATTATTTGGGTTCAATTACGAATAGAAAGTTACTATATACTATTGCAAAAAGTACATCTATACAAAGTAATGGTGGGGTTATTGTTTTAAGGATGAATCAAAATGATTATCAAATGAGTGAGATTGCTAGGATTGTAGAAGATAATAATACTAAAATATTAAGTTCATACATTACTTCAATTCCTGATGCGCTGCAAATTGAACTTACATTAAAGCTAAATACTATGGATATTAACTCTATAGTAAAAGATTTAGAGCGTTTTGACTACAATGTATCTGCATCATTCAATACTGAGGAAACTAATGATGATTTTACTGACAGATACGAATCATTAATGCGGTTTTTAAATCCTTAAAATGAAGAAACTTTCATTAATCTTTTTTCTTTTTTTTAGCTCAACTTTCGTTTTTTCTCAAAGTGAAACTACCATTTTAAATGTTGAGATTTTAGGAAATAATAAAACTAAAAAAGAAATTATTCTAAGAGAAGTTACTTTTCAAAAGAACGAGAATTATAATCAAGACATTCTCAAGGAAAAAATAAAAGAAAGTACTGAAAATTTAAATAATTTAAAATTATTCAATTTTGTAGAGATAACTCAAAATGAGGGAAATATCTATATTGAAGTAACAGAAAAATGGTATTTCTGGCCCTATCCTGTTTTTGAAATATCAGAAAGAAATTTCAACACTTGGTGGGATGAATTTAAATCAAATGATTATTCTGATTTTTCAAGATTAAATTATGGGATTTTCTTAAATTGGGAAAATTTTAGAGGAAGAAACGAACTTTTGCAATTCAAAATAAGAAGGGGATTTAAAGAACATTATTTACTTTCATATCAAATTCCTTATTTTAATAAGCAAAAAACAATCGGGCTAAATACAAACCTACAACTCTTTAGAAGAAAGAAAACTCATTATCAAACAATAGATAATCAGCTGTTATATTTTGAAGATGAAAACAAGTATACAGCTAATGATTATGAAGCAAATGTTGAACTTTTATACAGAAAAAAAATTCATTATAAACATGCTTTAAAACTTCATTATTTTTCTTCTTCCGTTAATGATAGTGTCACTTTTAAAAACCCCAATTACTTAGGTAATAACTCAAATTCTGGCAACTATTATAAAAGCACTTATTCCTTTACTGATGAACACAGAGATTATATAGTTTATCCTTTGCATGGGCATCAGTTTAGTGCTGAAGCAACAAAATATTTTAAAGGCACAAGTCCAATTAATCATTTTGAGTTAAAAGCAAGAGCTGAAAAATATATTGAGCCCGTTAATCGTTTGTTTTTAGGAAGTAGTTTTACTGTTAAATTAGCTTCTTATGGCTATCAACCTTACTCACAAGAAGAAGGGTTTGGCTATAATGATTATGTAAGGGGTTATGAATATTATGTAGTTGATGGACAACAATTTTGGCTCAGTAAAACAGCATTAAAATTTGCAATAGTTGAAAAAACAGAATTTGAAATTTCTTATGTAAAAATGAAACAATTCAACAAATCTCATTATTCTATTTACCTTGGTGTTTTCTCTGATATGGGCTACATTAGGGATAATCAAAATAAAGCTAGTAACCCTATGCAAAGTAAATTACTGTGGGGAAAAGGTATATCCCTAGATTATGTAACCTATTATGATAAATTATTAAGAATTGAATATTCTGTTAATCATTTAGGAGAAAAAGGCGTATTTTTACACTTTTCTAATCCATTTGGGTCAAAAAATAAATTATGACAATCGCAATTTTTGGAAGTCCGTATCCTGAGCATTTTTCAAAGTACATTCAGCATTTAATTAAGAAGCTGGAAAGCGAGCATATTAAAATTATTGTTGAAGAAAAATTTAACACTTTTTTGCAAAATAATATTCGTTTTAAAAATGCTGTTACTACTTTCAATTCTCATGAAACATTAGGTAATAATGTTGATTTTTTATTCAGTATTGGTGGTGATGGTACATTGCTTAAAGCAGTAACTTATGTAAGGGGATCTAACATCCCTATTTTAGGAATAAATACGGGAAGGCTAGGCTTTATTTCAAGTATTTCAGCTGGTCAAATTGATGATGCTGTTAATGATATCCTTAAAGGAAACTATCAGATAAATGAGCGTGCTTTATTAGAATTAAATACTGATAAAAACCTATTTAAAGAAAAGAATTTTGCATTAAATGAAGTTGCAGTATCTAAGAAAGATACTTCATCCATGATTAGAATTGATGCATTTGTTGATGATGAATTCCTGAACACTTATTGGGCAGATGGATTAGTTGTTTCAACCCCAACAGGATCAACTGGATATTCGCTTAGTTGTGGAGGGCCAATTATTATGCCAGGAACAAACAACATAATCATTACACCTAATGCGCCACATAACTTAAATGTAAGGCCAATAGTAATTGATGATAATAGTGTGGTAAAACTAAAAGTTGAGGACAGAGACCAGTTAGCTCTAGTTTCATTAGATTCAAGATCTCGTGCTTTTGATAGTGATACTGAACTTATAATTAAGAAGGCAGATTTTAAAATTAAATTAATTCAACCTCAGAATAATTCATTTACAGCTACTATTAGGCACAAGTTAATGTGGGGCTTAGATAAAAGAAGTTAATATCTACTTATAAAACTCTAGATTATTTATATTTGCCAATTATTGATAATATCATGATTATGAAAAGATTTAAACATAAAATAACCGTTTTACTGCTATTAAGTTTCTTGATTTTTGGGGATGCTATACAAGCTCAACAGTTTAAACCAAATACAGAAATCGGGATTTTAATAGGATCTTCATATTATCTAGGTGATTTAAATACAGTTCATTTTAAACAATCATCACCAGCTGCTGGTTTAGTTATCAGAAAAAATATTGACAAAAGATTTGCTTACAAAGCAGAGATTATGTATTTGAATTTAAGATCTGATGAAAGAGATTCTGATGATACAATTGCAGCAAGTAGAGGGTTACATTTTAGATCTCCAGTTTACGAACTTTCAGGGCAAGTAGAATTTAATTTCTTACCATATGACCCAGGAAACCCACTATATACTTGGACACCATTTGTATATGGAGGAGTTTCTATTTTTAACTTTAATCCCCAAGCAGAAAATAAAAATGGAGACTGGGTTGACTTGCAAGAAATGGGAACTGAAGGACAGGGGTCTACAACTTTTCCAGACAGGCAAAAGTATTCTTTAATTCAATTTTCAGCAGCATTGGGTGGTGGAGTTAAAATTGCTGTAAGCAATAGTTTTAATATCATTTTTGAGTACAGTACAAGAAAAACATTCACTGATTATCTGGATGATGTTAGTACAACATTTCCAGGCAATGGACTACAAGATATGACTCAATCAGAGATGGAAATGTCAGATCCTTTAGGGACTCATTTGAAAGATGATCAAAGAGGAAATTCTGATAAAAACGATTGGTATTCTTTTGCTGGCATTACACTTTCATTTAAGTTAGCTAACAAAACAAAAGGTTGCGATTACTAAACAGCAATCATTTTAATGGAAGAAATCAATAAAAATAATTTACCTAAACACATAGCTATTACCATGGATGGCAATGGTAGATGGGCAAAATCCAAGGGGAAACTTAGGATATTTGGTCATAATAATGGAGTAAAAGCTGTTAGAGATACTGTGGAAGCTGCAGCTGAAATTGGTATTGAATTTTTAACGCTTTATGCTTTTTCAACTGAAAACTGGAAACGACCATCAAAAGAAGTAAATGCCCTGATGACTTTACTTGTATCCGCAATCAATAAAGAGACTAAAACCTTAATGGACAATAACATTAAGTTAAGTGCAATTGGTGATACTGATAGCTTGCCCTCAAAGGCAAAAAAGGAACTAGCAGAAGCAATAGATAAGACAAAAGAAAATACCAGAATGACACTTGTTTTAGCTCTTAGCTACAGTGGAAGATGGGATATTTTAAATGCAGTAAATGAGATTACAAAGAAGGGAGTAGGAAATGACAAAATTACTGAAGAACAATTTCAGCAATATCTTAGTACAAAAAGCGTTCCTGACCCTGAATTATTAATAAGAACTAGTGGAGAATACAGAATTAGCAATTTCTTACTTTGGCAAATTGCATATTCCGAATTGTATTTTACTGATACATTATGGCCAGATTTTAGAAGAGCCGATTTAGCAAAAGCGATATTAGATTATCAAAGCAGAGAAAGAAGATTTGGAAAAACAACAGAACAAATACAGAATTAACATTTTGAAAAAAATTGCACTTTTAATATTCAGTTTAATGAGCATTGCTATCAATGCTCAAACTACTGATGGATTGGATTATTCAGCTCCAAAAACCTATGAAATAGGAGGGATTATGGTAAATGGTGCTGATCATCTTAATAACAATACTTTAATCTCTATTTCAGGACTAGAAGTTGGGGAAAAAATTAAAATACCTGGTGATAATATTACATCAGCAATTACAAAACTATGGAAGCAAGGATTATTTGCTGATGTAAATATTACTATTGAGAAAATTGATGGAGAAGTTGTTTTCCTAAACATTGATTTAAAAGAACACAGCAGGCTTTCAAAATTTAAATTTAAAGGAAAAAAAGTTAGTAAATCGGATGTTACAACTTTGAAGGAAGACTTGAAATTAATGAGAGGGAAAGTCTTAACTCAAAACCTCATTAATAACAGCATTAATAAAATAAAGAAATTCTATATCAATAAAGGATTTTACAATGTAACAATTGGCTATTTAACCGTTACAGATACTGCAACAGCTAATTCTGAGAACTTAATTTTTAACATAACTAAAGGAAAAAAAGTTAAGATAAAAGAGATTATTGTAAAAGGAAGAACTAAAATTCTTAATCCTAAAAAAACCATTCTTAACCGTAAGGATACCGTTTATGCAGTAAGCGATTACAAGCTTAAGAAAAGCATGAAAGAAACAAAATCAAAAAATTTCTGGCGTATTTTCAAAATCTCAAAATTTATTGATAAGAATTATGAGGATGACAAGAAAAACATCATCTCTAAATACAATGAAGTTGGTTATCGTGATGCGAGAATCATTAGAGATACAGCTTATATGAATAGTGATAACACTATGACTATTGAAATGACAATTTCTGAAGGAGAAACATATAAGTTTGGTAATATTTCATTTGTTGGAAATACAGTTTACTCATCAGCAGAATTAATCAGACAATTAGGGATTGAAAGTGGGGATATTTTTGACCAAACTGTTTTAGATTCTAGATTATTTGGAAGCCAGGAAGGAACGGATATCAGCTCGCTTTATCTAGATGATGGTTATTTATTCTTTAATGCAACTCCTATTGAAGTAGCAGCTTCTGACAGAAAAATTGACTTAGAAGTTAGAGTTTATGAAGGTAAGCAAGCTAGGGTAAACAAAGTAATGATTAAAGGAAATACTAAAACAAATGACCATGTGATAATGCGTGAGTTAAGAACTCGACCTGGCGATTTGTTTAAGCGTTCTGATATTATGCGATCTCAAAGAGAACTTTCTCAAATGCAATATTTTAACCCTGAGAAATTTGATGTAAAAATTGATCCTGATCAAGTTAGAAATGAGGTTGACATTACTTATGTGGTTGAAGAAAAATCATCTGACCAAATACAATTACAAGGAGGTTGGGGGGCAGGGAGAATTGTTGGTTCATTAGGACTCACATTTGCAAATTTCTCTACAAGAAATATCTTTAAAAAAGACAAATGGGCGCCATTACCATCTGGAGATGGTCAAAGACTTTCGTTAACAGCATCATCAAATGGAATTTACTACCAAAACTATAACCTTTCATTTACAGAACCTTGGCTTGGCGGGAAAAAACCAACATCATTAAGTGTTTCTTTATACAAATCAATTTCATCAAACGGACAAACAGATGAACAAAGAGAAGCAATTGAGATTACTGGTTTAACTATCGGATTAGGAAAAAGATTAAAATATCCTGATGATTATTTCACTCTTTATAATGGAATTAATTTTCAGCAATACAAGTTGATTAATTCCCAATCTTTTTTCTCATTCAGAAATGGTTTTTCAAATAATGTAAACTACAATATAAAAGTTGGTAGGAACTCAACAGATCAGATAATATTCCCTAGAAGAGGTTCAAACTTTTCATTAAGTTTAAAAGTTACACCTCCATATTCAATATTTGATGGAATTGATGATTATTCTTCAGTTTCTGACCAAGAGAAATATTCTTGGATAGAATATTACAAATGGAAATTCAAATCATCTTGGTTCTCTGCTTTTACTGATAAATTGGTATTAAACACTAGAATTGAGATGGGACTATTAGGGGCTTATAATAATGATTTAGGAGTAGCTCCATTTGAAAGATTTTATGTTGGAGGAGATGGTATGAGTGGAATGGGCTATCAATTTGATGGTAGAGAGTTGATTTCATTAAGAGGTTATGGAAATAATACTTTATCACCTCAAACTGGAGCAACTATTTACAATAAATATACAACTGAACTGAGGTATGCAATTAGCTTAAACCCAAGCTCAACAGTATATGCATTAGGTTTCTTAGAAGCAGGGAATGCATGGGATAAGTTTGATAACTTTAATCCTTTTGGAGTGAAAAGATCAGCAGGATTTGGGGTAAGAATAATGCTTCCAATGATTGGAATGATGGGACTTGACTATGGATGGGGACTTGATGAAATACCTACTAACCCTGATGCAAATGGAGGGCAATTTCACTTCTCTATTGGTCAGCAATTTTAATTAGATTTGTAAACTTTTAAAACAATAAATTATGAAAAAAATATTTTTAATTTTAGCAGTAAGTTTCTTAACAATAACAAATTCCAATGCACAAAAATTTGCTTATGTTGATACAGATTATATACTAAATAAAATACCTGAGTTCAGACAGGCGCAAGATAAATTAGATGCATTATCAGCTGATTGGCAGAAAGAAATTGAGAACAAATATGCTGATGTAGAACAAATGTATAGAGCCTATCAACAAGAACAAGTTTTACTTACTGATGAAATGAAAACTAAAAGAGAGGAAGCAATCATCAAGAAAGAAACAGGTGCAAAAAATTTACAACAAAAATATTTTGGACCTGAAGGTGACTTGTATGCTAAAAGACAAGAGTTGATAAGACCAATACAAGATAAAATTCATGATGCAATTCAGCAATTAGCAGCTAACAATAAGTACCAAGTAATTTTTGATAGCTCTAGTGATTTAATCATGCTTTATAAAAATGACAACCTAGATAAATCAGACAAAGTACTTGAACTAATGGGGTACTAATAACAATTAAAAATAATAACTAAACAACAAATAACACACAATGAAAAAAATTACATTCCTAGCACTTTTAAGTTTTTTAACTTTAAGTTCAATTGCACAAAACAAGTTTGGCTATATTGATTCACAAGAATTATTAATGTTAATGCCTGAGAGAAAAACTGCTGAAACAGAAGTTGCAAATTTTGCTAAAAGTTTGGAAGCTCAATTAGGATCAATGACTGCAGAGTACCAACAAAGCGTACAAGAATATCAAGCTAATGAATCAACTTTTTCTGATTTAGTAAAACAAGATAAAGTTGCTGAAATCACAGGATTAGAGCAAAGAATTCAATCATTCCAACAAAATGCTCAGCAATCTTTACAAACTAAAGAACAAGAATTATTAGAGCCTATTTTAGCTAAAGCTAGAAAAGCTATAGAAGATGTTGCGACTGAAGGAAACTTTACTTACATTTTTGATAAAAGTAGTGGAAATATCCTTTATGCTAAAGAAAGTGAAAATGTAATTGCTTTAGTAAAAAAGAAGTTAGGACTTTAAACTAAAACACATATATAAAAAAAGCACCCTAAGTGGTGCTTTTTTTATACTTTTATATCATGAAAAATTCTCCTATTGGAATATTTGACTCAGGTATTGGTGGACTAACAGTTGCACACGCAATTACCAAAGTTTTACCAAATGAGAATATCATCTATTTTGGAGATACTGAACATTTGCCTTATGGAGAAAAATCAAAAGAAGCAATACAGAGTTTTAGTAGAAAAATAATAAAATTCTTAATTGAAAAAAAATGCAAAACTATAGTTATTGCTTGTAATTCTGCATCTTCAGTTGCTGACGAAAGTGTTTATAGGGTTTCAGCAAGCACACCTATATATAATGTAATAGACCCAGTTGTTAAGGAAGTAATCAAAATTTGTTCTGATTACAATATTGGTGTTATTGGGACTAAAGCTACAATTGGGTCTGACATTTATAAAAGTAAAATAAAATCAGAATGTTCAACATCAAATGTTATTTCCTTAGCAACCCCACTATTAGCTCCAATGATAGAAGAAGGCTTTATAAATGAAAAAATTAGCAATACAGTTATTGCTAATTATTTAGCAAATCCTGTGTTAAAAAATATTGATCATTTAATTTTAGCGTGCACACATTATCCTTTAATTCATAAAGAAATTGATGCGTATTATAAGGGAGGAGTAAATGTAATTGACTCGGCTAATATAGTAGCAATTCATATTGCAAATGAGCTGAAGAAAGAGAATTTACTAAATTACTTAACAAAAACTGAGCATCATTTTTATGTTTCTAATTACACAAAATCATTTGAAAAATGCGCTCAATTTTTCTTTCAAGAAAACATCAAATTAGAAGAAGTAAACCTTTTTGTTTAATCTTTAAACCAAGAAGAATACATCACATAATTATCTGAAATTCCTTCAATTAATCTTGCAGTTTGTTCCTCATTTAGTTCTTTTACTTTTTTAGCTGGAACTCCTGCATAAATTGTTCCAGATTCAATGTGTGTCCCTTCTAAAACTACAGCTCCAGCAGCAACTATTGAGTTGCTCTCTACTACCACATTATCCATTACAATGGAGCCCATCCCAATAAGCACATTATCCTTTATAGTACAACCATGTACTAAAGCATTATGCCCTACAGAAACGTTATTCCCAAGAATAGTTGCTGCTTTTTGATAAGTACAATGCACAACTGCCCCATCTTGTATATTTACTTTATTCCCAATTTTGATGGAATTAACATCACCTCTAACAACTGCTGAAAACCAAACACTACAATCATCTCCCATCTCTACCTCCCCAACTATTGTTGCGTTATCTGCTAAATAAATATTTTCTCCAAAAACTGGTTGCTTACCTTTTACCTCTTTTATTAATGCCATAGATTTTTAAGTTTGTATTTTTGCCAAAAATAAACAATTATGAATTATAGCATCTATGCTGAGAGTACTCCAAATCCTGAAGTGATGAAATTTGTTTCAAACAGGATGTTGGCAGATAAAAGTATTGAAATTAATAGCATCCAAGAAACACAAGGAATTACTATTGCAGAAGAATTAATGAAATTTCCTTTTATCAAAAGTCTTTATATAAGTTCTAATTTTATTTCAATTGCTAAGAAAGATACTATTGAATGGGAAGATATTGCTATGCAATTAAGGATATTTATTGCTGACCATTTGAATTCTGAGGGGATAAAGAATTATACTGAACATATTTCTGAAGAAACAGGTACTTCAAATAAAGAAGATGATACTAATGAAAAAATAGTAATTATTAAAGAGTATTCTGATAATGAAAAAGAAGTGATTGCAATTTTAGATGAATATATTAAACCTGCAGTAGAAAGTGATGGTGGAGCAATTACATTACATTCCTATATTGATAATATTGTTTCAGTTGATTTAAAAGGGGCATGTAGTGGTTGCCCTTCAGCAACTAGCACTTTAAAAGGAGGAATAGAATCATTATTGAAACAAAAGATTAACCCTGATATTGTTGTAGTTGCAAATGAACAATAGGTTATTAATTTTACTATTTACAATTTGCTTTTCAAGTCTTAAAGCACAAAAATCAGAAACAACTTTTGGCTTACAATACAAGCCAATTATTCCTATTTCTTTTTTTGACGCTTCAAATATAGAAAGCAATTCTGAAGGTTACTTTTTTGACTTAAAACCTAAATACTCATATTCAATGGGTATGGTTATCAGACATAAAATCAACCACACTTTTTCAGTTGAATCAGGACTTAATTACATCCAAAGAAATTATAAATTAGGCATCTTAAAAAGTGATAGCATTTCTATTGATGACTACTCTGAATTTGGAATGAGAACTTACGAATTGCCTTTGCAATTATTGGCTTATGTTCAAATTAAAGAAGATTGGTTTGTAAATGCTGCTTTCGGAATTTCTTATAATACTCTTGCTTCTGATATTAAATCAGAAGGAAATAAAATTGAAGGTTTTTATCAAAATACGTATAGAAAGCATGGAGGTTATATGGCCTTATTAGCAAATGTAGGGTTAGAATATCGAACAATTGATAAAGGCAATTACTATTTTGGAGCAAGTTTGCATAGGCCATTTGAAAATATCGCTTATGTAGTTCCTGAATATGAATTAACAAACTTTAATGATGCTAGTAATTTCTACTTAGAGATGTTAGGTAATTTTATCAGTATTGATTTTAGATACTTTTTTGCAGAATAAAAAAAGGGGAGCAAATGCTCTCCTTTTTTATTATTACTGACTTTTAATTAAGCATGTAATCTTTCTTTCTTAGCCATAAGTTCTTCCTCAGTCTCAACATTATCTTCATCATCAACACAACAGTCAACTGGACAAACAGCAGCACAAGCTGGCTCTTCATTAAATCCTCTACATTCAGTACATTTATCAGTAGCTATATAAAAAAACTCATCTGATACTGCTTCTTTTTCTGAATCATCAGACATAGTTGTACCATCAGAAAATCTCCATGATTCTTCAGGTGCGTAAATTGCATTATTAGGACATTCAGGTTCACAAGCCTCACAATTGATACAATCATCAGTTATCTTAATTGCCATATATTTAATTTATTAATAAGTTATATTGCAAAGATATATATTATATAGCCTCATAGTACACTAGTATTGAAATTTATAATAATTCTAAACAATCATTTACGAAGGTTAATAAAGTGATAAAATAAAAATAGAAAATACTATTAAAGTTGATTATCATCTGTACTTTTGTAAGGAAAATTACATTATTAATACAATGAATAAAGACTCTACAGTTATTGATCTAGAAAAGGTGGTAATCAAATTTGCTGGTGATTCTGGTGATGGGATGCAACTTACAGGAAGTCAGTTTACTGAAACCTCTGCACTTCTAGGAAATGATTTAGCTACTTTTCCTGATTTTCCTGCTGAAATTAGAGCTCCTTTAGGAACAGTTGCTGGAGTTTCAGGTTTCCAAGTTCATATCGGAAATACTGAAATAAATACTCCTGGTGATGTGGCGGACGTATTGGTTGCAATGAATCCTGCAGCCTTGAAGGCTAATAAAAACTGGATTAAAAAAGGCGGAACTATTATTATAAATAGTGACTCATTTGCAAAAAAAGATTTAGATAAAGCGGGATATGAAAACAATCCTTTAGAAGATGGGTCGTTCTCAGGATTTAATATTGTTGAAGCCCCTATTGCTAACTTAACTCAAGAAACGCTAAAAGATTCTGGGCTTGATGGAAAAAGTATAAGAAGAGCAAAAAATATGTTTGCTTTAGGCATGGTTTATTGGATGTTTAATAGACCTATGGAAAGAACCAAAAAATTCTTACAAAACAAATTTGAAAGCAAACCTTTAGTAGTTGAATCCAACATCAAAGTACTTCATGCAGGTTATAATTTTGCAAATACAATAGAGGCTTTGCCCTCATCTTATACGGTAACAAAAGCAGACATTGAAAAAGGTACTTACCGAAATATAATGGGAAATCAAGCAACTGCATGGGGATTTATAGCAGCCGCAGAAAAAGCCAATAAACAATTATTTTTAGGTTCTTATCCTATCACGCCAGCCTCAGATATTTTACATGAACTAGCAAAACATAAAAACTTAGGTATCAAAACTTTTCAGGCAGAAGATGAAATTGCCGCTATATGTTCTGCATTAGGAGCAAGTTTTGCAGGA
Source organism: uncultured Flavobacteriales bacterium (assembly GCA_905478765.1). Classification (GTDB taxonomy): domain Bacteria; phylum Bacteroidota; class Bacteroidia; order Flavobacteriales; family BACL11; genus UWMA-0277. Next base: position 29,474 of record CAJQJY010000005.1, on the reverse strand, counting down.
GATTTAGCAATTACAACTACATCAGGGCCTGGACTTGCACTTAAGGGAGAGGCCTTAGGGCTAGCCATGATTACAGAATTACCATTAGTAGTTATTGATGTGCAAAGAGGAGGTCCATCTACAGGATTACCAACTAAAACTGAGCAATCTGATTTATTTCAAGCAATGTATGGTAGGAATGGGGAAAGTCCAGTAATTGTTCTTGCAGCGTCTACTCCATCAAATTGTTTTGATTGGGCATTTGAAGCGTCAAGATTAGCTTTAGAACATAACACTCCTGTAGTTTTATTAAGTGATGGATATCTAGGGAATGGGGCCGGCCCTTGGAAAATAAGATCCGTAAAAGATATGCCAGATATCACTCCATTTGTTGCAAAAGAGGGTGAAGAATGGCAATCTTATGCTAGAGATACAAAAAAATTAGCCAGAAAGCATGCCTTGCCTGGCACTAAAGGGCTTGAACATAGAGTTGGAGGATTAGAAAAAGAAGACATTACAGGTAATATTTCTTACGAGCCAGAAAACCATGAAAAAATGTGTTTCCTAAGGGCCAAGAAAGTAGAAAGAGTTGCTGATTTTATTTCCAAACAAAAAATTTATGGTGATGAAAGTGGGGATTTATTAGTGATAGGATGGGGGGGAACATACGGATCACTTTATACTTCAGTAAAAGAATTAAGAGAAGAAGGAAAGAAAGTATCGTTAGCACATTTCAATTATATTAATCCTTTACCTAAAAACACGGCTGAGATATTTAAGAACTTTAAAAATATAGTAGTTTGTGAGTTAAATAATGGGCAGTTTGTTGATTTATTAAAATCAAAACACGATACTTTTCAATTTAAACAATTTAATCATATACAGGGATTGCCATTTAAAACAACTGACTTGAAAGAGCACTTTAACACTTTAATATCCTAATTATGTCAGAGCTAGAAATAAAGAAGTTAAGTAATAAAGATTTTGTTTCTGATCAGGAGATAAAATGGTGCCCTGGATGTGGAGATTATGCCATATTACGAGCAATGCAAAAAGCATTACCTCAGCTAGAAACAAATAAAGAAGATTATGTTTTTATTGCAGGAATAGGTTGTTCTTCTCGATTCCCATATTACATGAATACTTATGGGTTTCATACAATACACGGTAGAGCTCCAGCTATAGCAACAGGAGTAAAATTAGCAAATCCAAAACTAAAAGTATGGCAAATAACGGGTGATGGAGATGCTCTTGCTATTGGTGGAAATCATTTTATTCATGCTTTAAGAAGAAATATTGACATTAATATTATTTTGTTTAATAACGAAATTTATGGACTAACAAAAGGTCAGTTTTCACCAACTTCTGCAACAGGAATAAAAACAAAATCAAACCCACACGGAACAACTGATAATCCGTTTATACCAGCAAAACTTGCCTTAGGTGCTGGGTCAACTTTTATAGCAAGAGTACCAGACACCAACCCAAAAGCTATGCAGAAAATATTCTTAGATGCAGAAGCACATAAAGGAACATCCTTAATTGAGGTTTTGCAAAACTGTGTTATTTTTAACGACAAAACCCATGGAAATATTACTGGTAAAGATGTAAAACACGACATGCAACTATGGCTAGAAGATGGTAAGGCTATGATATTTGGGAGAGAAATGGACAAAGGTATAATATTGAATGGGCTAAAACTAGAAATAGTTACAATAGGGAAAAATGGAATTACAGAAGATGATATTTTAGTACATAATGCGCAAGAAGAAAATATTACTTTACACATGATGCTAGCTACTATGCATTCTCCTAACTTTCCTGTAGCAATGGGGGTGATACGAAAAGTTAAAACTATGACATTTGATGAGGGACTTATCTCCCAGTTAGAACACAACATTAAAACTACTAAATTTAAATCCTCAAATGATTTATTTAATAGTGGTGATACTTGGGAAGTATAAAAGAGAAAAATATCGTTGTAGCAGTACTATATCCTACTAGAGATGACATGATCAAAGGTACCCGAATAGGGTCCCTCGCTATTTTATGCATCAGAGCTACACAGCAAATGTATTAAAAAAAGCAGGTTTTAAAACCTGCTCTTTGTTAACTTATTATAAGATTAGCTTTTTATTAATAATCCCATCATTTGTCTCTATCTCTAAGAAATAGATACCTTTAGTATTATCTTCTAAGTTAATCTGATTATTCTACTCACCAATAAACTGCTACAAGTCATGAGCTATCAACTCCTCTCCAACTACATTAAACATTCTAACTTTTAAGTCCTGTACAGTTTCTGATATAAAGCTAATTTCGTAAAGTATTTTGCTAACCAAATGTACAATAAATATTTATTAGCAAAAAAGTGAAAAGTGGCAGGTGAGTAAGATTAGAAACTTACATTCAATACTTTCCTAAAAAATTTCGAACTTAAGACCGCAGTGCCTACCAAAAAAACTTATAAAATTAATTAGAATTCAATTCTGTAAGACGATAAATTCTTAAAATTATTAAGCCGAATATAATACCTATTATTAGAATCAAAATACTTGATATTCCACTGACACTAAATGACAATCGTAATAAAATAGTTGAAATAATAAAACCTGTATTTCTTATTATTTGATGGTATTTATCAGTGTACTGAAAAGAGATTAGCAGAACAAATACATCTACTAGAATTAAAACAGTAAAAAAATCGATAAAGAAAACTGCATTAATATTTTCTACAATTTCATTATTTATAAAAACTGAATAAGTCCAATCAAATAAATTTGAAATACATAGAATAAGAAGGAGTGGTAATAAGATAATGCTAAGAGTTTTTTTGTAAGAAATAAAACGAACTAAATTTTTATTAGGCTTTCTTTTAGGTATAGTTGAAATAGTCTTTTTAAATAAAAATATTAAGTAGAATATTATAATTATAGCAATCAAATCATATAATAATAATAAACTTTGTTGATTGTAGATTCCTGAATCAAGATTTAACTCAGGAATATCCTCAAAAATTTTTCTAATCAAAACTAGTGAAATTATTTCATACTCTTTTGCTATAGATGTAGTGAAAGATCTTGGGAAATAAAAAATAAGTAAAAAGGCTTCATAAACTAAAATAAAAGAGAAGGGCGTATAAAGTGCAGAAATAGGATTAGATAATAAATTATCAAGTCCAACAAAATAATTAATGTTATACTTTAGGTTTAAAAAAACGAGTACTAAGTGAATTAAAAATCCGCCAACAGCAAAATAAAGAATAAGTTTTTCAAAATTTTTAATATTTTTTTCTGAAAAAACTTTTGCATGAAATAAATCAATAATTTTTATCATTATTGTGTAATCATAAAATAATTTTATTTTCTATTAAACTTTGAAATAATAAAAAATCATCACTAATATTTTCAAATGATTTAACCTCAAATGTAAATATACAGTGGTCATTCATTTCATGTATTTCTTTTAACTTATGAAGTTCGATTAAAAAACAACAATCATTTAAAACATTATTGCCTTTCCAAACAGAAGTGAGCTTTCTATTCTCAAGGAACTTTTGTTTGTTGTAAGTAAAACCTGATTTTTTACCTAACAATTTAACTAGTTTAATGTTTTTTATACTTAACGACTGCAAAACAATACTAACTGGTTTGTTAGTTAAATTTTTGTATGTTAAAGTACTTTTGTCTATAGAAATTAAATATATTTTTGGTTTGATATTAACAACAGATACATAAGTGCAAATATTCATGTTGTAACCTGCTTCCTCACATGAAGTCATTAAACTATAAACATTAGGATTTATACGATTCCATGGTCTTTTCATTTTATTTTTTCAGATTCAATTTTAAACTTATAAAGCCTAACAAGAAATCTTTTGTGTTTTAATTTATCTAAAATTTTCAAGTCATAAATATTTTTGTCAGTTTGTATGATAAATGAATCATCATTTGATTGAAATGAGAATTGATTGAATTTACAAAACTCAACATATTCTGTGTTTTTATGTCTAAAATAAAATACAATTCCATTTGTTCTTAAATCAAAATTAAGATAAATGCTTTCGGTATATTTTTCTAAATCAATATTAAATTTGATAGGTTTTATTTTTAATAATTTATATCGACACGACCCATAATTATTTTTAACAATTCTATTGATTATTGTAAATTCTTTACCGCAGGTGTCATTAACGAAATCATTTATATCAATATCTTTTTGGATTACTTCAAGTAACATTTTATAGTATTATTTAAAATTAATTTTATCGTAAAAACTTGTCATCGATATTGAATGAGGGAGCGTTATAACAGAGATACTAATTATTAAAAATAGTAACAATGAGATATCAATATTATAAATATTAGAAATTAAAATAAATATAATAAAGAAGAATAATGAAAGCAAGGTAAATGGTGCTAATAATTTAATGAATTTCATAAGATTTAACCCAGATATTTTTTGTTCTAAGTAGCTATACTCTTGTAGAAGAACCTTAATTGAATGAAGAAATACAAAATAAAGAGTAAAACTTATAATTACAGGAAAGATAAAAAAAGTGATATGTAAAAGTATAATTTGAAAAAGCTCAGTACTAAATATTTCGTTCGTAATTAACTTATTAATTTTTAAGTATAATAATGATAAAACTATTACAAAATTACTTGAGTAAAATAAAAAATCTAAAACATTATATTTAAATATTATACTAAAATTTGAAGTGTCATCATAACTATTAAATAAATTTGATAATTCCTCAGCATTATATAAGAATAAAGTTGAAATTAATGCAACTCCCCAAATTAAGAATATAAACTTTGAAAAATTTATTTCAATGTTATAATTTGATAGTTGAGATTCTCCAAAGTGGTAAGCAGACATAAAAAGAAAAAATATAAAAGAGTACAAAGGTGATATAAACCATAAAAAACAGTATAATAGCATACTCAGGAAATATAATAAATAAAATACTTTTTTAGATAAATTACTTTCTGTGAGAAAAAGTATATTATCTATTGCTCCATGCGGAATTCCAAAAATAATTACTAGTATTGAACTGCCAAGAAGTTGATTTTGAATAGTAATTGTATTTTCTAGAGTAAAAACCGAAGCAATTAAGTAACAAATAACTATATAAATAAAAAGTAGTTTATTCATAGTTAAAAAAAGAGCAGGGTAATACCCTGCTCTAATTTAATTTTGTTGTAACTTATTAATTCGCTAATTGCTTATTCGACTCAGAAATAGCAATTGTGTAAACAACTAAACCAAACCCAATTTTATTAATTGCATCAGCAATATTATACCATACATCGATAGATGCTGGATCCATAATACTACTTAACCATCCACCATCCATACACATATAGCCTATTGGATATATTGCCCAGCCAACTAAAACAAACCAAGCTAATGAGCGAACTCCTTTCTTAATTGTCTCAGAGTTACTTTTTTCAGCCAACAACGCAACTTCTCCTATCCACACAGTATATAGAATGTATAAATACCCAACAGTAGATAATATACCCCAAGTTACAGAATGACTAGTTGCAGCGTCACCTCCAGGATTAAATGCTTCTCCAATATAACCACAAACAAGCATCCAAGTTGATGCAAATATTAGCTTCCATAATAATTTCTTAGTAGCTCCTGCTAATTTTGTTAATAGATAGAATTCTACGCACATAAGGGGCACAGTTAATATCCAATCAACATATCTAAAGAATGTTGGTGAATCACCTGTAGCTAAATTGTAATCTCTCATATAATAGTAATGTACAGCAGCAATACCTGTAATTAGTGCTGATACTAATAATGACATCTTCCATTTTTTGTCTACGCTTCCTCTTTCAACAAAGAAAAAGATAGAGGCAGCAAACATTGCAATATAACCTAGAAAAAATGTAAAAGCTACATAATTGTCAGGTGCTATTGGTTCCATAATTGATAATAACATATTTTTTTTTTTGATTAATAATGCACAAAAATACAAAAAAAAAATTAATTGCATAATTATTCTTTATAAAAGTTATGCATAAATTTATAATTGTACTTTTGTAAAAATAAAATAGATGAACTACAATGAACTACAGATTGACAGAATAATAGAAATGGCTTGGGAAGACAGAACTCCATTTGAAGCTATAAAGTTGCAGTTTGGATTGCCTGAAAGTGGAGTTATACATATTATGAGGAAGAATTTAAAAGTGTCTAGCTTTAAGCGATGGAGAAAACGTGTAAACAGTAAAGTCAGTTTAAAGCACTTAAAAAAAAGACATCCAGAAATAACTCGTTTTAAATGTCAAAGACAAAAAAATATAACTGGAAATAAAATAAGTAAACGATAAATGAAGTTATTTAATCAACAAGTTTCTATATTCCCCACTTCTTACTCAGAGATTCTACAGCGTATTCGTAAAATAGATCCAATTAGATATGGTACAACTAGAAACTATATTAATGGCGCTGTCAGCTATCTTTCCCCATACATTTCTAGAGGTGTAATTTCAACAAAATTTATATTTTCAGAATTACTAAATAGAGGATATCATCCTAATATGATTGAAAAATTCATTCAAGAATTAGCCTGGAGAGACTATTGGCAACAAATATGGACTGCAAAAGGTGATGCGATTAATCATGACTTAAAGCATAAACAATATCCAGTTTCAAACCATTCTATATCAACTGCCATTAATCGAGGAGAGACTGGAATACACGCTATTGATACAGCTATAAAAGAATTTTATAAAACGGGTTATATTCATAACCACCTAAGAATGTACATTGCCTCAATAACATGCAATATTGGACAAAATCATTGGAAAATTCCTGCAAAATGGATGTATTATCATTTACTTGACGCAGATTGGGCAAGCAATGCTTTAAGCTGGCAATGGGTCGCAGGTACAAATGCCAATAAAAAATATATTGTAAACCAGGACAACATAAATAAATATTGTTTTACAAATCAAAAAACAACCTTTCTAGATATTTCATATGAAGAATTAGCAAGAATAGAAACACCTGATATTCTAAAAGAAACATCACTGATAAAATTAAAAACTCCTCTACCAAAACAACAATCAATAGATTTTAATGAAAAAGTACCAACTCTATTATATAATTTCTATAATTTAGACCCTAATTGGAAGAAAGGTATTGTTGCAAATAGAATTCTACTACTAGAACCCTCTATTTTTTTTAATTATCCTATTGCTCAAAAGACTATTGAATTCATGATTTCACTATCACAAAAAAACATACCAAATGTACAATTATTTGTTGGTGAGTTTCATGAACTTCAAAATAATTATAATCACCAAAAAATTATATTTAAAGAACACCCTTTAAATTATAACTACAATGGAATTCAAGAACCTAGAGACTGGATGTTTTCTGTAAAAGGATACCACTCCTCATTCTTTTCTTTTTGGAAAAAATGTAAAAAAGAGATTAAGTTAATAATGAAATAAAAGGACTTACTCTGTTTTAACAACATTAAGGATGATTAAGGTGTGCATGTTTATAAACTTCGACCCAAAAATTCTAAGAAAAATTTGCTACAATCCTAAATATTTTTTAACATCACCATCCATCAAATGAGTAGTTGGGTCTTCCAAACACTCTTTTACCCTTACTAAAAAACCAACCGATTCTTTTCCATCAATAATTCTATGGTCATAGGAAAGTGCCACATACATAATTGGTCTAATTTTAACCTCTCCATCTATCGCCATTGGTCGCTCTACAATATTATGCATACCTAAAATTGCAGACTGTGGTGGGTTAATAATAGGAGTAGAAAGCATAGAGCCAAACACACCTCCATTTGTAATTGTAAAGGTGCCGCCTAACATTTCATTAATCGTAATTTTTCCATCTCTGGCTTTAACTGCCAAACGCTTAATATCCGATTCTATTTCTTCGAAATTCATCAATTCTGCATTTCTTACTACAGGGACCATCAATCCTTTTGGCGCACTTACCGCAATACCAATATCAGTATAATTATGGTGGATTACTTCATTTCCATCAATCATTGCGTTTACATCCTTAAACTCTTGCAAAGCAGTAGTAATTGCCTTAGTAAAGAAGGACATGAATCCTAGACCAACTTCATATTTTTCCTTAAACTGTTCTTTGTACTGTTTTCTAATATCAAATATTGCAGTCATATCTACTTCATTAAAAGTAGTAAGCATTGCCGTTTCGTTTTTAACAGATACCAATCTACTCGCAATTTTCCGTCTTAGTGATGACATTTTCTTTCTGGATGTTCCTCTTGGTCCTTCTGTTGATGTCCCCTTTATTACACCTAAGACATCAGTCTTTGTTATTTTTCCTTTTTCCCCTGATCCCCTCAACTTTTTTGCAGAAATATCATGTTCGCTAATCATTGCAGATGCCAATGGAGTTGCTTTTGCTCTTATTAAATCTGTATCAGATTTCACAGGAGATCTTGGATTTTCTATAATTATTTCTTTAGTTGATTTTACTTTAGCCTCCCCTTTTTGAGAAGTATCAATAATACAAACTACAGCTCCTACAGCAACCGTTTCTCCATCACCAACGACAATTTTAATTGTTCCACTTTCCTCTGCAGGCAATTCTAAAGTTGCTTTATCAGAATCTATCTCTGCAATAGACTGGTCTTTCTCTACATAATCACCATTTTCTACTAGCCATTCTGCAATTTCTACTTCTGATATTGATTCTCCCGGACTTGGGACCCTCATTTCTAATAACATGTCTTATTTTTTAAAAACCTTATTAATTAATTCGTTTTGTTCTGCCGCTGAAGTTTTACTAGAGCCGCTAGCAGTTGCTGCTGATGCTTCTCTTGCAATAACATGAATTCTAAGCGTTCTTAAATCAGATAAAATGAATGTCCAAGCACCCATATTTTCTGGTTCTTCTTGTACCCAAACTACCTCTTTGGCATTGTATTTATCTATCAGCTTTTTTATGTATGCTTTATCTAAGGGAAACAATTGCTCTACCCTAACTAAAGCTACGTCTTCAACTGCCTCTTGCTCTCTTCTATCCAATAACTCATAGTAGATTTTTCCACTACATAATACCAGTTTATCTACTGATTTCGGATTGATTGTATCGTCAATAATTCCTTCAAACTTTCCATCAGCCAAATCCGTAATAGAAGAAACGCATTTAGGATGCCTCAATAAACTCTTAGGAGTAAATACAACCAATGGTTTTCTATATTCTCTCTTCAATTGCCTTCTCATTACATGATAAAAGTTTGCTGGAGTAGTGCAATTCACAATCTGCATATTATACTTAGCACACATCTGTAAATAACGCTCTAACCTTGCAGAAGAATGCTCAGCCCCCTGCCCTTCATATCCATGAGGTAATAACATTACCAAGCCACTCATCACCTTCCATTTATCCTCTGCACAAGAAATAAACTGATCCAACATAATTTGAGCTCCATTAGAGAAATCTCCAAATTGAGCCTCCCAAATGGTTAATGTATTTGGTGAAGTTATGGAATAGCCATAATCAAAACCTAGTACTCCATATTCTGAAAGTAAAGAATTATAGGCTTCAAATTTAGCAGTTGTACTTATGTTGTTCAAAGGACAAACTTCTTCTTCAGATTGTTCCACTTTAAGTATAGCATGCCTGTGTGAAAAAGTACCTCTTTCTACATCCTGGCCGCTTAATCTTATATCATGCCCTTCATCTAACAAAGAGGCGTAAGCTAATAATTCCCCCATAGCCCAATCCAAAGAATCAGAATCTACAATCATTTTCTTTCTATCGGCTAATAGCTTTCTAGTTTTCTTAAATAACTTACCAGCCTTTGGAACATCATACAAAAACTTTGACAATACTAATAATTTTTCTTGCCCAATATTTGTAGCTTTCGAACCCTTAAAATCAGGCGTAAAATTTCTTTTTACTTCACTCCATTCCTCCTTTAAGAAACGCGTGATTTTTGCCTTTTTAATTTCCTTTGCTTCATCAAATCTATCTTGTAATAAATCCTGAAAATCTTTTTCTAATTCTTTTGCAATGCCTATTTCAACAACTCCTTCATTCATCAATTTCTCCTTATAAATCTCTCTAGGATTTTTATGTTTTGAAATTGTTTCATATAATTTTGGTTGTGTAAATCTTGGCTCATCTCCTTCATTATGCCCATATTTTCGATAACATAATAAATCAATAAATACATCTTTTTGATATTGCTGTCTGTACTCAACTGCCAACTGCAAAGCATGAACAACTGCCTCCACATCATCTCCATTTACATGAAGTACTGGCGACAAGGTTACTTTTGCAACATCTGTACAATAGGTGCTCGACCTAGCATCCAAATAATTGGTAGTAAATCCAACTTGGTTATTCACTGCAATATGAATAGTCCCTCCTGTTTGATATCCATCTAACTGAGCCATCTGGATAACTTCATATACTACTCCTTGCCCTGCAAGTGCAGCATCACCATGTAGTAAAATTGGCAAAATCTTCTTTACATCTCCACAATATTTACTGTCTAATTTTGCTCTAGTAATACCCTCAACAACAGGATTAACAGCCTCCAAGTGAGAAGGATTAGGAGTTAAGTTTAACTTAATATTATTTCCGTTACTGCATTTCTGCATAGAAGTAAATCCTAAATGATATTTTACATCTCCAGAAATATTATCATCTTCGTATAATTTCCCCTCAAACTCTGAAAAAATTTCTTTGTAAGTCTTGTTAAAAATATTAGCCAATACATTCAATCTTCCTCTATGCGACATGCCCATTACAAACTCCTCCACTCCTAAATCTGAGCTATGTTCGACTAAAGCATCCAATGCTGGAATTAAAGATTCTGCGCCTTCTAATGAAAATCTTTTTTGCCCTACAAATTTTTTGTGCAAGAAGTTTTCAAAAGCAACAGCTTGGTTTAATTTATGTAGAATATGTTTCTTTTGTTTTGCTTTAAACTTTGGCGTGTTCGAGTTTTTATGCAATCTATTTTTAATCCAATCTATTTCTTTCGGATCACGAATATACATGTATTCTACACCTATAGACTGGCAATATACCTGATCTAGATGTTTAATAATATCTGAGAGTTTTGAAACTCCAATTCCAACTTGCTCTCCTGCTTGAAACTCAATTGCCAAATCAGATTCCTCTAGCCCAAAATTCTTATAGTCTAAAGTAGGGGAATATTGTCTTCTTTCTCTGACTGGGTTTGTTTGTGTAAATAAATGACCGCTTTTTCGGTAGGCATCAATCAATTTAATTACCTTAAATTCCTTCTGGAAAATTTGGGGCACATCATCTTCAGAATATACTTCTTTTGCAAAGTCAAAACCTTTAAAGAAATTTGACCACTCCTCACTAATACTTTTAGGGTCTTGAAGATAGTTGTGATACATTTCTTCAATCATTCCTGTATGTAGCGCTCCTAAAAAGGAAAATTTATCCATTATTTATTGCTAAATTGAGTATGCAAAACTATCTATTTTAATTAAAAAATACTAGTTTTATAGGTTTGATTTTAAGAGAATTAAAATTACGAAATCCTATCCATTAATTTTTCAGAAAAAGCGATAAGCGGCTCTTTATTTGAAGATTCAATTGCATCTAAATGCATCATTGCTCTCATTTGATATTCTTTCATCAAATCAATAATAAAGGATTGTATCTTTAAATCATTAAATATCTTTTTTACTGCATTCACTTTTTCAGTAGACGTATCTGAAATAGAAAAATATTTTTCAAGTTCATTTTTCTGTGTATCAGAAGCTTCTTCTAAAGCTTTAAGATACAGATAGGTTTTTTTATTAGACATAATATCTCCACCTACTTGCTTACCAAATGTATCAGGATTACCAAATGCATCCAGTAAATCATCCTTAAGCTGGAATGCAATTCCAATATTTCTACCAAATTCATAAAGATTTTCTTGTTCTTGAATAGATGCTCCTCCAGTAATTCCTCCAATCTGTAATGATGCTGCTAAAAGTACTGCAGTTTTATATTCTATCATCTTAATATATTCCGATATTTCAACATTATTTTGGGTTTCGAAATCCATATCCCACTGTTGACCTTCACAAACCTCGGTAGCAGCTTTACTAAAAACATCTAAAACTTTTCTCAATTTTTCATCATCTACTTTGCTTAATAATTGATAAGCTTGAATCATCATAGTATCACCTGATAAAATAGCTACATTTTCATTCCACTTTTCATGAACCGTTGCATTTCCTCTTCTAAGTGGTGCTTTATCCATAATATCATCATGTAGTAAAGTGAAATTATGAAACACCTCAATTGATAATGCTGGTGAAATTGCTTTATCTAAATTTTCATCAAAAAGCTGATGAGCCATTAAAACTAAAATAGGGCGCATGCGCTTGCCTTTAAGCCCCATAATATATTCTATGGGACTATAAAGAAAATCAGGAGATTGAGGATAAGATAACTTTCCTACCTTATTCTCAATTATTGCGCCAAGCTCAGTTAAATTTTTCATTATTTTTTGACCAAATTTACAAGATATTCTCCATAACCACTCTTTCGTAATGGCTCGGCTATTTCTAAAAGTTTAGCAGCATTAATATACCCCATTCTATATGCCGCTTCTTCTATACATCCAATTTTTCTTCCTTGCCTTTTTTCAATTACTTGAACATATTGATTGGCCTGCATTAAAGATGCAAATGTTCCTGTATCTAACCAAGTCGCACCTCTTCCTAATACTTTAACTTCTAATTGTTTTCTTCTCAAATAATCTTTATTTACATCAGTAATTTCATATTCTCCTCTTGCTGATGGTTTTATTTTTTTTGCAATCTCCACTACTGAATTATCATAAAAATAAAGCCCTGGAACTGCATAATTAGATTTTGGATTGGCTGGTTTTTCTTCTAAAGATAGCGCAGAGAAATCTTTATCAAATTCAACTACACCATACCTTTCAGGATCATGAACATGATATCCAAAAACTATTCCTCCATTAACAGATCTACAATCTTGCAAAGTTTTTACTTTCATTTGGAAAATATTATCTCCCAGTATCAAACATACTTTATCATCTCCAATAAATTCTTCTCCCAAAACAAAAGCTTGAGCTAATCCATTTGGAACTTCCTGTACTTTGTAATCAAGTTTACAGCCAATGCGACTACCATCACCTAATAATTTTTTAAATAACGGCAAATCATGTGGAGTAGAGATGATTAAAATTTCATTTATACCTGAATACATCAAAGTAGATAATGGATAATAGATCATTGGTTTATCATAAATAGGCATCATTTGCTTGCTCATTACCAATGTAAGTGGGTGCAATCTTGTCCCAGATCCTCCTGCTAAAACTATTCCTTTCATGATTATTATTCTTTTGGCTTTACCTTTAGTTCATCTAACTCAATATCTTCTTCCTCATCAAATGTATCCAATAATGGCTCTTGAAACGCCTCATAATTTATAATTTTTTCTAATGACAAAAGCAATGCCGGTAACAATAATAAATTTGATAGCATTGCCAACATTAAAGTAATGGATACCAATAATCCTAATGCTATTGTTCCTCCAAAGTCAGAAGCAACAAATATAAAAAAACCAAAGAATAAAACAACTGATGTATAAAACATACTCACACCCGTTTCATTTAATGCTGAAAATACTGATTTTGTGATGTTCCAATTATTCAATAAAAGTTCTTGTCTGTATTTTGCCAAAAAATGGATAGTATCATCAACTGATATTCCAAATGCAATTGAAAATACAAGAATTGTTGATGGTTTTAATGCAATTCCAAAATATCCCATAATCGCTCCGGTAAGTAATAAAGGAATTAAATTTGGGATAATTGAAACTACTACCATTCGAAATGAATTAAACATCCATGCCATAAAGATAGAGATAAGAATAATAACTAGAAGCAAGCTCAAAACTAAGTTCTTAATTAGAAATTTAGTCCCATTTAAAAAAACTATTGAAGTTCCAGTAATATTCACATCATACTTTTCCGAGTCAAATATTTCATTAATTTTAGGATATAAACTGTAAAAAATACTGTCCATTTTAGAAGTCGATACGTCTGCTACTCTTAAAGAAATTCTAGCCTCTTGTTTTAAAGAATCCATCAAAAGATTCCCAAAGCCTAAGCCCTTAGAGCTATTTTTTAAATAACTTAAAATAACCCTTTGATCTTGACTATTAGGCAAGGAGTAAAAGGTTGAATCGCCATTATAAAATGCTTGTTTACTGTACTTTACAGCTTCAATATATGATGAGGGTTTGGAGAATTCAGGATAAGTTTCTAAAACATCACTTAATTTCTCTATTTTTCTGAGATTATATGACTTTAATAAACCGTTTTTCTTCTTTGTGTTGACTAAAATCTCTAGTGGAAGAACACCGCCAAAGTTACTTTCTAAAAATTTTAAATCTTTATACAATGCTTGTTCTTTTGGCAAATCTTCAGTAATATTTCCTGTTGTTTTTAGTTGAATTATCCCAAAAAATCCTACAAAAATCAATACAAAAGTAATAACATAAATATGCTTTCTTTTATACTTTACTAGATATGATAAATATTGAACTAAATTATTTATCCATTTTTTATCTAAATGCTGGGTATGTCGCTTTTTTGGTGCAGATGAAAAACTAAAATAAATTGGAATAATAAAAAGAGATAGCAGAAAAATAAATAAAATATTTAGCGATGCTATCACACCAAACTCTTGCAGAGTTTCACTATTTGTAAGAATAAAAGCTGCAAAACCAGAAGCAGTAGTTACATTAGTTAGTAAAGTTATATTCCCAATCTTTTGAATCATTTTACTTAAAGCTTCGTCCTTATTATTGGATAATCTAAATTCACTATGAAACTTGTTGATAAGGAAAATGCAATTCGGGATTCCAATTACGATTAAAACTGGTGGGACTAAAGCCATAAGAATAGAGATTTCATATCCTATTAAGGCAATTGAACCAAAAGAAAAAATTACACCAATTATTACAACAATAATTGAAGAAATTGTTGCTTTAAATGACTTGAAAAATAAATATAAAATAAGAGCTGTAATCAATAAAGTAAACATGATAAACATTGAGATTTCATTCTTTACTTTTAAAGAGTCAACTGTCCTGATATATGGTAACCCAGAATAATACGCTTTTACACCAAAATCAGTAGAATAATTGTCTACTAAATCTTTAATTGAAAAAATTAGAGTTTCTCTACTTGATGAGCGGATCATCTCTTCATCAAGTGTAATTAACAAAGTAGTTACTTTATTGTCTTCTGAATTTATTAATCCTTTAAAAAAGGGTTGAGATTGATAAATTGCTAAGGCCTTTTGAAATTCTTCTTCAGTTTGTATATCCTCAGAAAACCATCTTTTAACAGTAAATTTTTTTTCATCAGCATCCTTTTGAAGGATAGAAAGGTTTGAAAATGAAATTATCTGTTCAACACCATCAATGTTTTTAATGAATTCGGAAACTTTATCCCACTTTTTAAGATGACTTAAAGTAGTAATCAAACTATCTTCAACAGCAATCACTAATATATTTTGCGAACCATATTTGTTGAGGAAATCGTTATAATCAACACTTACCTGATGATCGTTAGGTAATAATTTTGCCATAGAATATGACAATTTTGCTTCCCTGCCCTTCTGTGCCATAAAAACGGTAAGAACAGTAATCATTATAATAATTACAATTCTGTTTTTTAAAATAAAATTAGAAAGGAACTTCCACATAGAGCAAAAAAAGATGGTAACGTAAAAAATGGAAGCTAAAAGCTCCCATTAAATTATTATTTATTTTACTTATTATACAGTCATTATATCATCCTCTTTTTTAGCAAATATATTATCTATTTGTTTGGAGTAACTATTTGTCATATCTTGAACACTTGCTTCTGCATCTCTAGCTAAATCCTCTGAAAGCCCATCTTTAGCTAGCTTCTTGATTTCATCATTTGCTTTATGCCTAATGTTTCTAAGGCTAACTTTAGCATTCTCAATATCTGCTTTAGCTTGTTTTACTAAATCCCTTCTTCTATCTTCAGTCAATGGAGGAACATTAATAATAACTTTCTCTCCATTATTTGAAGGATTAAACCCTAGATTTGCATCAACAATTGCTTGCTCAATTTCAGCAATTAACGTTTTGTCAAAAGGCTGGACTGAAATAGTTTGAGCATCTGGTGTTGACACATTTGCAGCTTGGGCAAGAGGCGTTTGAACTCCATAATAATCAACCCTTACAGTTCGTAACATTTGAGGATTAGCTTTTCCTGCTCTAATTTTACCTAATATATTTTCTAAATGAGATAATGCTTCTTGCATTGCTTCTTTTGCAACATCTAAATGAAAATTAACTTCTTCTGTCATTTTATTCTTCTTTAAATTAAAAATTAACTAATGTCCCAACATTTTGTCCTTTACATACTTTTATCAAGTTGCCTTTTTTGTTCATATTAAATACCTTAATTGGCAAATTATTTTCTTGGCAAAGTGTAAAAGCAGTTAAGTCCATTATATTTAGTTTCTTTTGGAAAACTTCATCAAAAGAAATAGTTTCATATTTAGTAGCTGTAGGGTCTTTTTCAGGGTCAGCTGTGTAAATTCCATCAACCCTAGTCCCTTTTAAAATCACATCAGCTTCAACTTCAATTGCTCTTAATGTTGCTGCTGTATCTGTAGTAAAATAAGGATTTCCTGTCCCACCACCAAAAATGACAACTCTTCCTTTTTGCAAATGCCTCATTGCTTTTCTTCTTATGTAAGGCTCTGCAACTTGCTCCATTCTAATAGCAGTAAGCAGTCTAGTCTGTACATTAATTGATTCTAAAGCTGATTGTAATGCCATGCCATTAATAATAGTAGCAAGCATTCCCATAAAATCTCCTTGAACTCTATCAAATCCTGCACCTTCTGATTGGATACCTCTGTAAATATTTCCTCCACCAATTACAATTGCGACCTCAATTCCTTGCGCAATAATTTCATTAATTTCATTAGCATATTTGGTTAGCATTTTAGAGTCAATACCATACTCACCATCTCCCATTAATGATTCTCCACTTAGTTTTAATAGAATTCTATTGTATTTCATAAAGCTTTTAAAGTTTTTCAAAGATAGATAAATCAGTTAAAGTAAAAATTAAGATGATCAGAATTTTTAAATATAAAAAAACCACCCTAGTAAGAGTGGTTTTAAGATTCTATATTTATAAAGATTATCCTAAAGATACTCTTTTGAAAGTGCTTACAGCAACATCACCATAAGTAGCAATGTAATCAGCAACATTTTTCTTCTCATCTTTAATGAAGTCTTGGTCTAATAAACACATTTCTTGATCCAAAGTTGTGTTATCAGAAACAAATCTATCCATTTTTCCAGGAACAATTCTATCCCAAATTTGTTCAGGTTTACCTTCAGATGCTAATTTAGCTTCTACCTCATTCTTTACTTTTGTCATTACATCATCAGTTAATTGTACCATTGAAATATATTGAGGAACATTTTTTAATGCTTTCCCTAGCCTTCCTAATTCAATATTATCTTTTTCAATAGCAGCAATTCTTGCTTCCGTTTCTGACGCAACAAATGCGGAATCAAAATCCTTGTAAGATAAAGTAGTTGCACCCATTGATGCTACTTGCATTGATAAATCCTTTGCTAATTCCTCAGCATTATCAACTGTATTATTTAATCCAACTAAAACTGCAATTTTTGATCCGTGAGTATATGAACCTACAAAAGCAGATTCAACTCTTTCAAATGCTGTAATTTCAATTTTTTCTCCAATTACACCTGTTTGCTCAGTTAATTTTTCAGCAACAGTCATTCCACCAAAATCCGCCGCAAGAAAACTGTCTTTATCAGAATGATTTAAAGCTACATTAACAAAATCGGAAGCCATAGCTTTAAATGAATCATTAATAGCAACAAAATCAGTTTCACAAGCTAATACAATTGCTATACCAGCAGTTTTATCAGCATTAATTTTAGTAATAGCGATTCCTTCAGTTGTATCTCTATCAGCACGCTTAGCTGCTACTTTTTGTCCCTTTTTTCTTAATACATTAATTGCTGCATCAAAATCTCCATTTGCTTCAACTAGTGCATTTTTACAATCCATCATTCCTGCCCCTGATTGCTTTCTTAATTTAGCTACATCAGCCGCTTTAATTGCTCCCATGTTATATCTTTTTTAAATAGGTTTATGAATTATTTCTCTTCCGTAATTTTCTTTGCTTTTTCTTTCTTCTCAACAGCTTTAGCTTCTTGATCAGCTCCTCTTTCTTCTAAACCTTCAGCAATTGCAGTTTTTACAATTGACATAATACATTGAATTGATTTTGAAGCATCATCATTAGAAGGAATAGGGAAACTTACCAAGTTAGGATTTGTATTAGTGTCATTCATAGCAAAAGAACGAATACCTAGCTTATTAGCCTCAGCCAATGCGATATTCTCTTTACCTGTATCAACAATAAATACCGCTTCTGGCATTCTCGTCATTTTTACAATACTACCTAAATTTAAGTCTAGTTTTGCTCTTTGTCTGTCAATTTGTAATCTTTCTCTTTTTGATAATGAATCGAATGTTCCATTCTCTTTCATTTTATCAATAGTTTGCATTTTTTTAATTGACTTACGGATAGTAGCAAAGTTAGTTAATAAACCACCAGGCCATCTCTCAGTAATAAAAGGCATATTTAAAGCCGCAGCAGTTTCAGCAACAATACCTTTAGCTTGTTTTTTTGTAGCAACAAATAAAATCTTTTTTCCTGATTTTGCTATTTGTTTCAAAGCAGCAGCAGCATCTTCAAGCATTGCTACTGTTTTATTAAGATCAATAATATGAATGCCGCTACGCTCCATGAACACAAATGGTCTCATAGCTGGATTAAACTTCTTCTTTAGGTGACCAAAATGCACACCTGCTTCTAATAATTCCTTGAAATTTGTTCTTGACATGTTTACTTTCTTTTTTCGTTAAGCAACTGCTAGGTAGAAGTTATTAACTTGTCCTAATAGTTTAGATGCTAAACATTTATTAATAAATTGATTGTTTCTATCTTTTAACCCATTGGAATTTCTTCCTTGCTTTTTTCTGGCCAGGTTTTTTACGCTCAACAACTCTTGAGTCTCTTGTTAATAAGCCATCAGCCTTTAAAGCAGGTCTGTTTTCAGCATCTAACTCACATAAAGCTCTTGAGATAGCTAAACGAATTGCCTCAACTTGACCAGTGTTACCTCCGCCATTTACATTAACTTTTACATCAAATTTTCCAACTAAGTCAGAAATTTTAAATGGTTGTTCTAATTTAAACTGCATAGTATCAACTGGAAAATACTCTTTAAAATCTTTACCATTTACAGTAATATTTCCTTTTCCTTTTGACATGTAGATTCTAGCAACAGAAGCTTTTCTTCTACCAATTGTGTGAATTGTCTCCATAATTATTTTAAATCGTTTAAGTTAAGAGCTTTTGGTTTTTGAGCTTCTTGGTCGTGCTCTGATCCTGCATAGATATAACAGTTTTTTAAGATAGCGGCTCCTAGTTTATTTCCAGGTAACATTCCTTTTACTGCATGTCTTACAACAGAAGTTTCATCTTTTGTAAGCATTTGTACAGGAGAAATTCTCTTTTGACCTCCAGGATAACCTGTGTGAGAAAAGATTCTTCTATCTTTCATTTTATTACCTGTCATAACAATTTTGCCCGCATTTATAACGATAACGTAATCACCACAATCAGCATGTGGAGTAAAGTTTGTTTTATATTTTCCTCTTAAAACTTTAGCAATCTTTGATGCCATTCTTCCAAGAGTTTGTCCTTCAGCATTAACAACAAACCATTCTTTGTTTGCTGTCTCTTTATTTGCTGATAATGTTTTGTAACTTAATGTATCCACTATTTTTTTTTTTTAATCCTTTTATAAAAGGGCTGCAAAATTACACTTTTTTCTATTTCTGCAAAATATTATTAGCTATTAATGCTTATAACGTTTAACTCTTTACCAATCTTAGTAAAAGCAGCTATGGCTTTGTCCAGATTTTTACGACTGTGTGCTGCAGAAATTTGCACCCTAATTCTTGCTTGATTTTTAGGAACAACTGGGTAAAAGAAACCGATTACATAAATCCCTTCTTCTAACAGTTTATCCGACATTATTTGTGAAAGTTTTGCATCATACAACATTACTGGTACAATTGCATGCACTCCTTCTTTTATATCAAAACCAGCTTCAGATATTTTTTCTCTAAAATATTTAGTATTAGATTCTAATTTATCTCTTAAAAATGTAGAGTCCGATAAAATATCAAGAACTTTTATACTTGCACCAACGATTGAAGGTGCTAAAGAATTTGAAAAAAGATAAGGACGTGATTTCTGCCTCAACATCTCAATAATTTCTTTTTTTCCAGAAGTAAAACCTCCCATTGCTCCTCCTAATGCTTTTCCAAGAGTACCAGTTATAATGTCTACTCTTCCAACAACATTGCAATGCTCATGAGTACCTCTACCTGTAGGGCCTAAAAATCCAGTAGAATGACAATCATCCACCATTACAAGAGCATCATATTTTTCTGCTAAGTCACAAATTTTATCAAGTTGAGCAATATATCCATCCATAGAAAAAACACCATCTGTCACTATTACCCTATTTCTTTGAGATTGTGATTTAATTAATTGAACTTCTAAATCAGACATGTCATTATTATTATACCTGTACCTTTCAGCCTTACATAGTCTAACACCGTCAATTATTGATGCATGATTTAATGAGTCGGAAATAATAGCATCCTCTTTACTAAATAATGGCTCAAATAAACCTCCATTTGCATCAAATGCAGCGGCATATAAAATTGTGTCTTCAGTAGATAAAAAAGAAGATATTTTTTTTTCAAGCTGTTTATGAATATCTTGGGTCCCACAAATAAAGCGTACTGAAGACATTCCAAAACCATGAGTATCTAACGCATCTTTAGCAGCTTTAACAACTTCTGGGTGAGAGGATAATCCTAAATAATTATTAGCACAAAAATTAAGTACCTTTTCACCTGTATCCACCTCAACTTTTGTGGACTGAGGCTGTATAATAATTCTTTCTTTTTTAAACAATCCAGCCTCTGAAATACTTGCTAATTCATTCTTTAATTGCTGTTGAAATTTACCTATCATAACGTATATTTTTTATTACAAACAAAATTACATAAAAAGGAGTAAAAATATTATTTCTAAACATAAGATTATGTATTTTTTTTAATGCTATTGTTTTTCCCAAATTGAATATGGCCCAGCAGCTCCTACCTTTAGATTGCCATTTTTATAAAACTCAAAAAAACCTGTACTTGAAATAAAAACATGATGTTTTTTGATTGGATACGTATTACTTGGTTTTATTCTATTAAAGTAATAAAGTTTGCTAGCGTATTCATTGTCTTGCATTAAATATAGAATACTATCTTTAAGTCCAATTTCTAAAATTAAATTGTCAGAATAGTATTTTGGGAACCACTTACTAGTATCCCCTTCAACCATTTTGTATTTTCCAATATATTTTTTAGTTACTGAATCTGTTAAGATATATGTTATGTTTTCAGGAACATCTTTTGATGGACCAAGTATTTCATTTATATCATTATAAATATCAATAGCCTCAATCCTGTGAGCTCTAGCAAGTCCATTTAAAAGAGCGGATGCATTTAAAACTTTTTGAACTAAAGCTTTATAATAAGGGTCAGAAATATAAAAATCTATTTGCTCCTTACTCATTTTTCCGTAATAGTCATCAATCCAAAACCAGTATGAATGAGTTAACTCATTATGTATACTCCAAATTATCTCCTTAAAATTCTTATTGTATTCATCAATACTTGGAATTCTCTTATATAATTTTTTGATTTTTTTATTAATCTCATAATATCTATTAGGAATATCCTCATTCATATCAAGTAATAAATTATACCCATCTGTAGCAATTTCAAATTGATCATAAAAAACAATTGCCTTTTGCCAATAAGAAACACCATTTTCATAATATTTACGATCAAATTTATTTAACATTATATTATGACGTAGAGAATCTCTTGAGTTAAAATGTGCAATTACACCATCGGAATTAAAAATATCACTTTCGATATTTTGTTGAACTATTCTTAGTGTATTCTCATATTGTTTCTCAAAATTTCTTGTAGAGTTCCACCTATCAATATAAAGTGCTAAAAGAATTCCAACAACTACAATAAATAATTCACTTAAACCAAGTAAAAAAATAGTATTCTTAGTTGGTAAACTATTAGAATTATTTGATTTTAATTGTCTAACATTTTTTTTAAAATAATCAAAAATTAACACTTACACTATACCTTGATCCAACATAGCATCTGCAACTTTTACAAATCCTGCAATGTTGGCTCCTTTTACATAATCAACATGATTGCCATCAGTACCATACTGCACACATGAAGAGTGAATATCTTGCATTATTTGCTTCAGCTTAGTATCTACTTCTTCTCTAGTCCAGTTCATTCTAAGTGAGTTCTGACTCATCTCCAAACCTGAAGTAGCCACCCCACCAGCATTAGATGCTTTTCCTGGAGCAAATAAGATTTTTGCATTTTGGAATACCTCAACTGCTTCAGGAGTTGTTGGCATATTAGCTCCCTCTGAAACTAACATACATCCATTAGCTACCAATGTTTTTGCTTCTGCTTCATTCAACTCATTTTGTGTTGCACAAGGCAAAGCAATATCACAATTTACTGACCATGGTCTTCCTGCATGGAATTCACAACCAAATTGATCAGCATACTCATTAATTCTTCCTCTCTTTACATTTTTAAGCTCCATTACAAATGCTAATTTCTCTGCACTAATTCCGTTAGAATCATAAATATATCCTGAAGAATCAGAAAGTGTTACCACTTTAGCGCCAAATTCAGTTGCTTTTTGACAAGCATATTGCGCTACATTTCCAGCGCCAGAAATTGCAACCGTTTTTCCAGCTAAAGAATCTCCTTTAGCTGCTAACATATTTTGTGCAAAATATACATTTCCGTATCCAGTCGCTTCTGGACGAATTAAAGAACCACCCCAAGTCTGTCCTTTACCAGTAAGTACACCTGTAAATTCGTTTCTTATTCTTTTGTATTGCCCGAACATAAACCCAATTTCTCTACCACCAACACCAATATCTCCAGCAGGAACATCCGTATTAGGACCAATATGACGACATAATTCAGTCATAAAAGATTGACAAAATTTCATTACTTCATTATCCGATTTTCCTTTAGGATTAAAGTCAGAACCTCCTTTACCACCACCCATTGGCAATGTTGTTAAAGAGTTTTTAAACACTTGCTCAAATCCTAAAAATTTAAGGATAGATAAGTTTACAGTAGGATGAAATCTTAATCCTCCTTTATAAGGGCCAATTGCAGAATTAAATTCTACTCTATAACCTCTGTTTACTTGTGTATTTCCGTTATCGTCCAACCATGGTACTCTGAACATAAGTACACGCTCAGGTTCGACCATTCTTTCCAATAACATTTTATTATTGTATTTCGGATTTTCTTCCATAAAAGGAATAATAGCCTCTGCCACCTCCTCTACTGCCTGTAAGAATTCAGTTTCACCAGCATTTTTAGTGGCTACTTCACTCATAAAGTCATGGATTTTTTGTCCCATTTTAAATTTCGTTTTAGTTATTTTTAAATTAAAAATTTTGGCAAATGTATATTATTTTTCTAAAGAGAAAAAAAATTATATATTCTTCTTATAAATTTTAGTTGGAAAAGATAATATTATTGCTTTAAATTCATCTTGTAAAAGTCCTTAGCTACTTTATTAAAAACATAACTTCAAATATTGCATCAATTAAAGGTAAAGCCATAACTCTCATTCAATTTTTTATCTTTGTAAAAATTTCCGCAACAATATGAGAAAAACCTATACTATTATTGTACTTGCATTATTAATTTTTGAAGCAAATGCACAAACAATTAGCGGAACAATAAAGGATGCTAATACATTTGAAAGATTAATTGGTGTCAATATTATCCTAAATGATGGAAACGGTACTGCTACCGATTTTGATGGGAACTATCAAATTTTAGAGGATGTAGGAGAGCATCAAATTACTTTTAAGTATATTGGATATGATGAGGTCGTAAAAACTATATCCTTAAATAAAAATGAGGTGACAACTCTAGATATTTTTTTAGTTCCTTCATCAGAACAATTAAGTACAGTTGTTGTCTCTGCTGGTAGATTTGAGCAGAAAATTGAGGAAATTACAGTTTCAATGGAGGTAATAAAACCTAGCTTGATTGAAAATAAAAACACCACTGATATCCAAACTGCTATGGATCAAATACCTGGCGTAAATATTACTGATGGACAGGCAAACATTAGAGGAGGAAGTGGCTGGAGTTTTGGTGCGGGGACTCGTGTATTAGTAATGGTTGATGATATGCCTTTAATTTCAGGAGATGCTGGGCAAGTGCAATGGAAACTGATAGCAACTGAAAATATCAATCAAGTTGAAGTGTTAAAAGGAGCATCATCTGCACTTTATGGGTCATCTGCACTTAATGGAGTGATAAATATAAGAACAGCATTCCCTAGCCAAAAAGACATTTATAAAAACAAACTTCCTGGCTATACAAAAGTAAATATGCATTTTGGTCTAATTGACAAGCCTGAAAGAGAAGAATTAAATTGGAATGGGGAGAAAAGAAGATCTTTTAAGGGCGTTGAATTTTTACAAGCTATGAAGTTAAATAATCTTGACTTATCTTTAGGAGGAAATATCTTTTCAGATGATGGATATAGAAGAGGGGAAGTAACAGATCGAAAACGGTTTAATATTAATTCAACTTATAAAAGTAAAAATATTGAAGGGTTGTCTTATGGTTTAAATGCTAACTTCTTATTCCAAACAACAGGTTCAGCAATAATATGGGATGGGTACGATAGAGCGTATATTCCACTTAATGATGAGATTACAAATACTAATGGAGATACTTATAATATTGATCCTAGTGTAACATACATTAGTGGCAATAACAGACATTCTTTGCGAACGCGATATTTAAAGGTCATTAATGATAATAGCACAAAAGGGCAAGATAGTGGACAAGATAATGAATCAGAAACTTATTACTCTGACTACCAGTGGCAAAAGAATTTAGAAAAATATAATTTTCGAATCACAACTGGTACTTCTAACGAAATTATTTATGCACGTTCTGATTTGTTTAATGGAAATAACTACAAAAAAAACCACTCTTTATATGCTCAATTAGATAAAAAATGGAACAACTTAAACATTTCATTTGGAGCTAGATACGAACAATTTACTTTGCATTCTGACAATAAATATTTAATCGAAGGTGATTCTATAAATGATTTTAGTGCAAGCAAGCCTGTATTTAGAGCCGGGATAAATTATCAAGCTGCCGAAGCTACTTATTTGAGGGCCTCTTGGGGTCAAGGATTTCGTTTTCCTGCCATGGCAGAATTGTTTATTAGTGCTAATCAGGGAGGTCTTGAAATATATCCAAATCCTGAACTAAAACCAGAAAGCGGATGGAGTTCAGAGATTGGAATTAAACAGGGAATTAAGAAAGGAAAATGGCTAGGGTTTATTGACGTATCAGCATTCTTAATGCAGTATGATGATATGATGGAATTTTCTTTTAATCAATGGGGAGATCCAGATGTAGACCCATTGCTTGGTTTAGGCTTCAAATCAGTAAATATTGGTAATACTCAAATTAGTGGAATAGAAATAAGCTGTAACGGACAAGGGAAAATAACGAATAATTTAGCATTAAATCTTTTAGCCGGATACACTTATATGAATCATTTTTCTCTCTCTCCTGATGAAATATACGCATATGGATTTGATCATAGCGAAAACACTGATCAATCTATCACATATGCTAATAGTAGCTCAGACCAATCAGTTTTAAAATATCGATACCAACACATTGCAAAAATTGATGCAGAAATTATCTATAAAAAAATAGCTATTGGAGGAAGTTTTAGATATAACGACTTTATGCAGAATATAGACTCAATATTTACGACACAATTGATAAATGAGGGAATTCCAGGATTATTTGACGGGATACCTGGAATTAACGAGGCAAGAGAAAAGGCAAAGAATGGAGATTTTATTATTGATGCTAGGTTAGGCTATCATTTTAACGATATGATTAAACTTGGATTTATTATTAATAATCTGTTCAACAGAGAATACATGACAAGACCCGCAACTATGATGTCTCCAAGAACTTTTGCTATGCAATTGGCTTTCAAGATATAAAATGAAAGTAATTGGCGTTATTCCTGCTCGTTATGCTTCTAATCGTTTCCCGGGCAAACCCTTGGCTGATATTTTAGGTAAAAGCATGATACAAAGAGTGTATGAGCAATGTGAAAAATGCGAACTACTTTCGGACATTATTGTTGCGACTGATGATGAAAGAATCTTAAATCATGTAATTGAATTTGGTGGGAGGGCAATGATAACATCAAAAAATCATCAATCCGGAACAGACAGGTGTAATGAAGTGGCCCAGAAATTAAATAAAAATTATGATATAATTGTAAATATTCAAGGAGATGAGCCTTATATCAACGCTATACAAATTGAAGAAATCATAGCTCTTTTTAATGATGAAAAAACTCAAATAGGAACGCTTGCAAAACAAATTTATGACATCAATTTAGTAGCTGATAAAAACAGTCCGAAAGCTTTATTTGACAGCAATAATTATGCTTTAAATTTTTGTAGGAAAATAACAAATATTTCAAGTGAAGGCACTTATTTTAAACACATCGGAATTTATGCTTTTAGGACAAATACACTTAAAGATATATGCAAGCTACCACAAAGTAAAAACGAAATTAGAGAAAGATTAGAGCAACTAAGATGGCTTGATAATGGTTATAAAATTAAGGTTGGAATTACTACTTTTGAAGCCATCTCAGTTGATACTCCTGAGGATATTGAAAAAATAAAGCGACAAATGAGATAAATTCCTTAATTTCGCACTATGAATAAATCAGTAGCGCATTATATTTCAGAATTACTTTTTTTACACGATTGTGTAATTGTACCAGAGTTTGGTGGTTTTGTTGGAAACAGACAATCAGCTAAACTAAATAAAACTACTGGGGCTTTAACGCCACCATCAAAACAGGTTTTATTTAATACCAACTTAAAAACAAATGATGGCTTACTAATCTCTCATATCGCAAATCAAGAAGGGGTTGCACAAGATATTGCAAAGCAGAATGTAACAATATTTTCTGATGAAAGCAATGGGAAATTAAACACTTCCAAAGTATTGAGAATTGAAAAAATTGGACTTTTTACAGTTGGGAGAGAGGGTAATATACTCTTTTTACAAGACAGCTCAACTAATTATAGTTTAGATTCTTTTGGGATGAAAGTTAACTACAGCAAACCAGTTACAAGTAAATCCGATTCTAAAAAACAAGTTGAAGCTACAGTTCAAACAATAAGAACAAAAAGCAGAAATCCTAAAACTTTATTAAGAGCAGTTGCAGTTTTAATACCATTGTTTGCTCTTTCTTATTTAAGCATTTCTCAGCAAGAAAGAATCAATAATGTTTACACACAAATGGCCACTTTAAGCCCATTTACTACTACTGAAAAAATAACTGAAGTTGTAGAAATAATTACTGTAAAAGACCATATTATTGAAGTTTCACCTGAAATAATTGAAACACCTATTATTGAAGAAGTTGAATCTCCAGTTTTTACTCAACAAAAAACTTACTACATTATAGCTGGAGCATTTTCTGAGCAGAAAAATGCAAATAAAATGCTTGATAAACTTACCAGATGGAACTACAATGCTGAAATTATTGAGGGAGGAAATCTACTTAGAGTAAGCTATGAATCGTACAAAAATAGAAAAGAAGCTGTATTAGCATTAAACAAAATTCAACAAGCAAATGCATCTGCTTGGTTGCTTACAAAATAAACGTATGAAAGCAAAAACACCTAGCGAGTCACTTTCAATTACAACTGAAATTGTATTGCCAAATGATACTAATAATTTGAACAACCTTATGGGGGGTAGATTATTGCATTGGATGGATATTGCAACTGCAATTGCAGCACATAGGCATTGTGGAAGGATAGTTGTAACGGCATCTGTAAATAATGTCTCTTTTGCAAAAGCAATTCCAGCAGGAAGCATAGTAACTCTGGAAGCTAAAGTATCTCGAGCTTTCACCTCATCAATGGAGGTAATTGTTGATGTATGGATGGAGAATAAACAACACAAAGGAAAAATAAAATGTAATGAAGCAATTTACACTTTTGTAGCGGTGGATCAACTAGGGAACCCTATTGATGTGCCACAATTAACGCCTGAGTCGAAAGAAGAAAAAAGTCGTTTTGAAGGGGCTTTAAGAAGAAGACAACTTTCTTTAATATTATCTGGGAGGATGAAACCTAGTGAAGCAACAGAGCTTAAAGCGTTATTCGCTTAAAAACTGATTGTCATCAATTTCGTGCATGCATTTAAAATGTCCTTTTGGGCATTTATCATACCCAATCTTACTACAAGGTCTGCAACTTAAATCTTTAACTTCTATCAATTTAGAATTTTTATCAGAAAGATAAGGATACATTCCGAACTCAGGTATCGTATTTCCCCAAACAGAATAAATTTTCTTTTTAAAAGCAGCTGCAATATGCATCATTCCAGTATCATGACTGATTACATATGCTGAGTTTTTAATCAAAAAAGCAGACTGTAAAAGTGAATAATCACCACAGGTATTTATTGCGCTAGATGCTTTTGAAATTTCATCACCTCTTTCAATATCATTTGGTCCTCCAATTAGTAAAACAGCTTTATTTAACTTTTTGCAAATAGAAATAATCTTGGCAGTTGGTAGGATTTTAGTAGTATGTTGCCCTCCAATTACAAAAGCAATATAATCCTTTTGGAATTCTACCAAATCAACCTTATCAGCATCAGATAAAAAGAAATCTAGGCCTTTATTATCATTAGTAATTCCTAAAAATTTTACCGTATCCAAATACCTGTCTACAATATGAACATCTGGTAAAATATTGGTTTTAAAGTTAGTTAAAAAAAATTTCTCCCAATTCAATTTATTAAAACTTTTAGCAGTAACACCCAGTTTTAATTTCAAGATTTGAGTTCTTAAATTAGAATGTAAATCAATTACATAATCGTAATTTTCTTTTTTTAAATCAGAAATAACTTCATTAATTGATTTGTCAATCTGAAAGATTGAATCAACATAAGGATTGTTTTTTAAAAGCGAAACGAAAGGGGCTTTAGTAAGAAAATGCACCTCAGTATTTAATTGAGTTTTAAGCATTCTTACTACAGGTGTTGTTAGTACAATATCACCAATTGAAGAAAAACGAACAACTAATATTTTAAGAGTTTTGGA
>CAJQJY010000004.1 GCA_905478765.1 uncultured Flavobacteriales bacterium | reverse complement strand
AAGGGGCTTTAGTAAGAAAATGCACCTCAGTATTTAATTGAGTTTTAAGCATTCTTACTACAGGTGTTGTTAGTACAATATCACCAATTGAAGAAAAACGAACAACTAATATTTTAAGAGTTTTGGACACAGGCGTAAAATTATATAAAAAAACCTAATTTCGTACCCATGAAATTTATAGATACTCACAGCCATTTATACAGCAATCAATTTGATGCTGATAGAACACAAGTTGTTAATAATGCTATTGCTAATGGAGTAAGTACAATTCTACTTCCAAATATTTCTAGCAAATACACAAAAGGAATGTTGGCCTTATGTGCTGAATTTCCTAATAATTGCTACCCTATGATGGGCTTACATCCTTGTGATGTGTCAGAAGAAAACTATATGCATGAAATTGCTCATGTTGAGGAAGAGCTAGAAAAAAGAAAATACATTGCAGTTGGAGAGATTGGTTTGGACTTACATTGGGATAAAAGCACTTTAGAAATTCAGAAAAAGGCTTTTATTCACCAAGTTAAATTAGCCAAAAAACACAAACTTCCCATAGCAATACATGTAAGAGAATCTTTTGCCGAGGCAATTGAGCTCATTGAAAAACTAAATGATGAAAATTTAAGAGGTGTTTTTCACTGCTTTACTGGAAATATTGATGATGCTCAAAGAGTAATCAACTTAGGGGGTTTTTATTTAGGAATTGGTGGAGTACTTACTTTTAAAAACTCTGGATTAGATAAAACGATTTCTAAAATTGATTTACAACATTTAATTTTAGAAACAGATGGGCCTTACCTTGCGCCAACTCCTTTCAGAGGGAAAAGGAATGAAAGCAAATATATTGTTAATATTGCTGAAAAATTAGCAGAGGCACATAAAATTAGCATTGAAAAAGTGGCTGAAATCACGACTGAAAATGCAAAAAAATTATTCGAATTATGATAAATAAAAGAATATTACTTATTTATACAGGTGGCACTATCGGTATGATAAAGGATAAAGTGAAAAATACTTTAGTTCCTTTTAATTTTGATGAGCTTTTAAAAGCAATTCCTTCGCTAAAAAGTGAGGAAGTGGATTTAGAAAATGTAAGCATAAAAAATCCTATAGATTCTAGCAACATGAATGCTGAAGTTTGGGTAGAAATTGCAACACTTATTGAGGATAATTATACAAATTATGATGGTTTTGTAATTCTACACGGCTCAGATACTATGGCATATACGGCATCAGCACTGAGTTTTATGTTGGAAAGTTTGAATAAAGCCGTAATCCTTACAGGCTCGCAAATACCAATTGGTGTTAGGAGGAGTGATGCCAAGGAAAACTTAATAACTGCTGTTGAAATTGCAACTAGCGGAAAAGTACATGAAGTCTGTATTTATTTTGAAGATCAACTTTACAAAGGGAGCCGAACAGTAAAAGTTAATACGGAACAGTTTGAGGCATTTGAATCTCCAAATTATCCAATATTAGCAGAAGCAGGAGTAAGAATAAAATACAAAAAAACACTACAAAAAAAGGAAGATAAGAAACTTGTAGTTCATAAATCATTATCCAATGATGTGGCAATTTTAAAGTTTTTTCCAGGAATTACAATTGCAACTATTAAAGCCATAATTGATAGCGCAAAAGGAATTGTAATTGAAAGTTTTGGAGCAGGGAATGCTCCTACCTCAACTGAGTTAAGTGATTTGCTTAATACTGCAAATAAAGAAGGGAAAATTATGATTAATATTACCCAATGCTTGCATGGAAGTGCTGTTGATGGACAATACGAAACAAGCGAACCATTTGGAAAAGCTGGTGTTATTTCTGGTAAAGATATGACAACTGAGGCAGCTATTATAAAGCTGATGTTTTTATTAGGTCAAGATATGAGTAGTGCAGAAATAAAAGAAGAATTACAAAAAAATATAAGTGGCGAGATTACCATCTAATTTTTTAGATTTGCCAAAAATTTGGTGAGGTGGCCGAGTGGCTTAAGGCGCACGCTTGGAAAGCGTGTAAACGGGAAACTGTTTCGGGGGTTCGAATCCCTTCCTCACCGCAACTATTAGAGTAGTTATATCTAGTAACATTCTGATTTATTGAGTTCCGCAGGACAAGTGGTAGGACAAAATTACACTTCTAATATCCTACATAGTTAATAACTATTTTGACTTGTCATCAAAATGGCTGCTCTTTAATTGCTCTTTTTTGCAAATAAAATAGGGTAGGAAGACTAATCTTCTTCCTTTTTTTCAGTATCAAGAAAATGGATATTAATTACAGGAGGGTCAAAATGCTCTACTTCTTCATAAGGTTTTACCTTTCCAATGGTTATTTAAAGATCACCAATCCAAGACAATATTAAGTAAAAAAGGTATAACCCAATAATAAGAATACCAATTAACAGAAATAAACCTACATTTAGTAGAGTCCTTGTAACAGTTTTTGATGTTTGATTGGATGTTTTACTTCCCTTAAATTTGTTACAATCTATACATTGACATAAATTAATATCAAAACCCATACTTTCCATTCTTTGATGATACTGTACTGTTGTTTCAGATTGGAGGCTATCTTGTTTTATAATTAACGTATCATTTGTAGGAAAAGATGCATAAGTAATCGTATTTAAAGAAAATAAACAAAGTAATATAAGCAGTAGTTTTTTCATTGTTAAATAGTTAAAAAGCCATAACTCCTATAAACAGAAAGCTGGGTTATAATATATGTATACATCACTGTCAAATATAGGAGGAAGATTATCTACATAAATACAATTATTTTGATTCAATCTAGTCGTCAAGCAATTCAAACAAATCATCTAAGTTTGGAGATAGTATCATTTCAATTCTTCTGTTAGCGCTTCTTCCCTCTTTAGTTTTATTAGTTGCAATAGGAACAAATTCTGCTCTACCAGCAGCAGTTAATTGCAAAGGATCTAAACTTGGGGTTTTCAAAAGTACTTTTACAACATTGGTTGCACGCATCACACTCAAATCCCAATTGTCTTTTACCAAACCTCTACCGCTTAATGGAATGCTATCGGTATGTCCTTCAACTAAAATTTCCAAATCCTTTTGGCTAGCAAGTGCAGTAGCTAATTTACTTAATGCAGCCATTCCTCCGTTATTCACTTCATATTTTCCACTAGCAAAAAGTAAATCTTCTTCTAATGAAATATATACTTTACCATTTTTCTGAACTACTGTAAGTCCTTCACCTTCCAAACCAATTAATGCTTTAGAAATTGATTTTTTTAAAGCAGAAACCATACTATCTTTCTTATTGATAATTGTTTCTAATTCTATTACTCGTATTGATCGCACATTTAATTCTTCCTGAGCCAATTTCAATTCATCTTCCTTAGCATCCAATGATGCGGAAAGTTGGTTAAGCTCATCTTCTTTTGCAAAAAGTTCAGTTTGTGCTTGTTCTAATTGCTCCAGCAATTTCTTAGTTTCTTTGGCTTTATCAGCCATATACCTACTATTCTTGGAAGTCAATAAATCATATGCATCACTTAGCTCGCTATATTTGCTTTGTAAAGTAGTAAGTGCAATTCCATTCTGAACAGAGTCGTTTCTCATTTCAGAAATTTGAGATTTTAAGGAAATAATAGTCCCTTCTTGCTCCTCAATATTCCCCATAAGTTGTAACACTTTTTTCTCTTCTGTAGTTAAAGCTGATTTAGTAGCGTCATGCTCATCAACTAAAGCATTATGTATTTTGGGAGTTACACAGGAAGTAAGTGATAATAAAAAGGTACAAAAAAGTAAAATTGTCTTTTGCATAATTTAATGATTTTTAATCTGATATCAAAATTACAAAAAAGGGAGCTTAGTATTTTGTTCTTATTTTTACTTTTCAACAGCAACACTTTAACTACTAAACAAAAAAGTACACTAAAATGTGTGCTTCATGTATCTTAGTAGTCTAATGCCCAATACCCTTCTACCCAAAAGAACCCTCCAGAGCTTATTTCCCAAAATCCAGGTACCCACATATGATTTCGCTTAACTCTTTTCCATCTTGCTTTTTGCCAAATATATTCTCCATAATATGCATTCCATTTCCAGTAACCCTCTACCCAAACATAACCTGAACGATTGTAAGTTGGTTGTTTTACAATTACTCTTGGTCTGTTTGGCTTACTAACAACAACTCTATTTCTGTTCGTTTTAACTCTAACATTTTGTCTGTTATAATTATGATTAGAATGATTTCCTCGATTGTTTTTTACAACAACCTTCTTATTTGTCCTTACTTTATTTGCTTTTACTCTTACTTGTGCACTTGCTGATACTCCTACTAAAAAGAGAGCTATAAATAGTAGTTTGCTAAAAATTGTCTTTTTCATGGCTATTGTTTTTAAGATTAGTATTTTTATGACTTTAAAATTGAATGAAAGTTTAAAGATATGAAAAAATTTATAAATTACTTTTTGCAAGGATTATTATACATTGTACCTATAACGGTAACTTTATATGTTGTAGTATGGGCTTTTCAGAAAATTGATGGGATTCTGCCATTTGAATTTCCTGGACTGGGTTTAATTATCATTATTTCATTAATCACAATTATTGGATTTCTAGGATCAGCAGTTATTACTAGCCCTATAAATGCTTTTTTTCAAAATTTATTAAAAAGAGCGCCATTACTTAAAACTATTTATTCATCAGTAAAAGATCTGATGAACACTTTTGTTGGTAATAAAAAAGGGTTTTCTGAGCCCGTATTAGTTAAAGTATATGAAAACTCAACTATTGAAAGAATAGGATTTATCACTAATGAAGATGTAGAATCACTTAATATTGCAAAAGGAAAGGTACTCGTTTATATGCCACACTCTTATGCAATTTCAGGACAATTATTTGTGGTAGAAAAAAAGAATGTATCCCCTATTGATAAATCCTCCGCAGAGATTATGAAACTCATAGTTTCTGGTGGAGTAACTGAGATTAATAATTAAAAACATAACATGAAAAACATCTATTTACTATTTTTAAGCGTAACTATTTCCAGCACTATTTTTGCAGGAGATACAACAACTGTTCGTATACATGACCATACCGATATGACTTGGTATGGAAATTATGATGAATGGGGAGAGCTCCCTGATGCAACTAATGATTATAGAAAAGTTTATTTACATTATACTATGGGCTGTGCTACTGGAGGATGTTCTGACTGGGATTATACTTCTCAAATAATTGTGCGCCACAGAACCGGAGCAATTGATTCAACTTTACAAAACTCTCCAATGTTTACGGTTAATGGTATTGTGTTAGATTCAGTACTATTTTCGGATACAGCTTATGTGCATTTTTGGAATACAACAAGCAATGCATTAGATTCTAACCTTACAACATTATTAGAAATTATAGAATATAATGACGCAACAAATCCTACAAATCCTACCGATACTCTATATGGATTTGAATCAGGCTTCTACAATATGGAATTTGATAGTTTAGGAAATATTATTGATTCTTTTTATGTAGTTCCATCATATACATTTTTGATTAATTATCATAACTGGTACCAAGTATTTGATGTAATTGAAAACTATGAATTGGCACGTGTGATTACTCCTTATGGTAGTATGTTGGCTAATAATTGGGAGTTCACAACTACTTTTGATGTAACAGATTTCATTCAGATTTTAAGAGATTCAGTAGAAATAAGATGTCATTATAGTGGTTGGTCTTCAGGATTTAGTGCTACTTTGGATTTTGAGTTTATTGAAGGGACTCCTCCTAGAGATGTAGTAAAAGTGGAGAATATTTATTCAGGAGGATTTAGTTATAATTCTTCTACTGATTTTGAAAACACTAAACTCATTCCAAAGAAATTTTTAATTGAAGCTAACAGCACAAATGCTATGGTAAAAATGGCGTCAACTGGACATGGATTTGACAACAACCAATCGGCAGCAGAATTTAAGCCTATTGACTATTTTTTAAAAATTGACGGGACACAAACACATACGCAATACAATTGGGATGCAGATTGTGGTGAAAACCCAATTTACCCACAAGGTGGAACTTGGATTTATGATAGAGCAAATTGGTGTCCTGGTAAAAGAGCACAAGCTTTTGATCATGAAATAACACCTTTTATTATTGCTGGGGATTCTGTAGAAGTCAATATCGATTTTCAATCTTATTCTTGGAGCGGAACACAAACGCCATCTTACATTATTGAATGTCAATTATTCCAATATAGTGATGCTAATTTTAGCAACTCAGCTGAAATTACTGATATTATAAAACCATCTTTAAAAGATGAGCATAGCCGAAAAAATCCTATTTGTGGTAGACCATTAATTGAAATAAGAAATTATGGAAGCGCTCCATTAACAACTTTGGATATTGAGTACAAAGTAGCTGGTGGTACTATAAATACTTTTAACTGGGTAGGAAATTTAGCCTTTAACGAAACGGAAGAAGTAGAGCTCCCTAACCTTGCAAATTGGTCAGGAGAGGCTAATGTTTTTGAAGTAACACTTAAAAATCCTAATGGGCAGGCTGATGATTATGATGAGAATAATAGCATGCAGTCAGAGTTTGAACTGGTAGCAGAATATCCTCAATCATTTGCGCTTTGGTTTCAAACAAATGGTGGTGTTGTAAATACATTTACACAGGTTTCAGAATCATCATGGGAGTTTTTTGATGAAAATGGAGTATCAGTACATTCAAGCGGCGATTTAATTTCTAACACACAATTTAGAGACACTTTAACCTTTTCAGCTGGCTGTTATACTTTTGTTGTTAGTGATACTGATGAGGATGGTCTTGACTTTTGGGCAAATAATGATGGTAGTGGAATGGTTAGATTTAGAGAAATTGGTGCAACTTGGTTAAAGTCATTTAATGCTGATTTTGGAACAAATATTGTACATCAATTTACTGTTGGATCTGCACAAAGTACAAGCTCAAACACCCATCCTATTAAATGGGAAATTTTTCCAAATCCTACCAAAGACAAAATCCTAATTGAAGGTTTTTCTGATGAAAAAACACAAATTTTTGTTTTAAATAATCTTGGAGAAAGAGTTATAAAAACTGAGAATATTCAAGCAGGATTTATTTCAAAAAATATTGATTTAAGTAGATTAAGCAAAGGAATTTACTTTGTAGAAATCAGCAATAATAAAACGACATCAATTAAAAAAGTAGTAAAACAATAAATGAAATATTGCAATTCGTTAGCCAATTATAGTAGGTTTAAAACAAGAGAAGTAAAAGTAGGAAATATCGGAATTGGTGGCAGTAATCCTATTCGAATTCAATCTATGACTACTACCGATACTATGGATACCTTTGCAACTGTGGAGGAGTCTATAAGAATGATAGATGCAGGATGTGAGTTAGTGCGTATTACTGCTCCCTCTAAAAGAGAAGCTCTCAACCTAAAAAACATAAAAGAGGGACTTGCAAAGAGAGGGTATTTTACTCCAATAATTGCAGACATACACTATACACCTAATGCAGCAGAAATTGCAGCTACAATTATAGAAAAGGTAAGAGTAAATCCTGGCAACTATGCTGATAAAAAGAAGTTTGAAAACATAGATTATACTGAAGATACTTATAATGCTGAAATTGAAAGAATAACAGAAAAGTTCACTCCACTTGTCCGTATTTGTAAAGAGAACGGAACCGCTATGCGAATAGGAACAAATCATGGCTCACTTTCTGATAGAATTCTTTCGAGATATGGAGATACTCCAAAAGGAATGGTAGAATCAGCAATGGAGTTTTTGCGTATCTGCCGTGATGAAGATTACCATGAAATTATCCTTTCCATGAAAGCATCCAACACTAGAGTAATGGTACAGGCCTACCGTTTATTAGTTGCTGAAATGATAAAAGAAGGAATGGATTACCCTCTACATTTAGGAGTAACTGAAGCAGGTGAAGGAGAAGATGGTAGGATAAAATCGGCAGTGGGAATAGGTACACTTTTAGCAGATGGAATTGGAGATACAATTAGAGTTTCATTAACGGAAGCTCCTGAGTTTGAAATTCCAGTTGCACAAAATTTACTGAAACATTTTGAAGCAATAGAGGGGCATGATTCTATTGAGAAAATAACAAAAAACCCACTCCATTCTTTTGATTATAAAAGAAGAAAAACAAATGAGGTACTAAATATTGGTGGAGGGAATGTCCCTATTATAATGGCAGATTTTTGCTTGAAAGAAAAAATTACTGCAGCATCCTTTTTTGCTTTTGGGTCTAACTATTCCGTCCCTCTAGATAAATGGAACCTATCTGATATGGCAGCCGATTATGTTTTTGTAGGCAACCATGATTTGGATTTTGAAGTCCCAGGTACTTTAGGGGTTATTTACAATTATAAAAAATGGATAGAGCATAAAAAAGGATATCCATTTTTAACAATAAATGACTATTTGGATGAGGAGAAAATCTCTGAAAAAATGAATATCGTTTATATTTGTCTTTCGGATTTATGTGAAGAGCTCTTTGCTAAATTAAAAACAGATACGACAGCTGTTTTAATGATAGATACTTATAATAAAAATGGGCTTGCAGAGCAAAGGAAACTCTTTACTGAACTAATGAATAACGGAATTAAAACGCCAGTGATTATCGGTAGAGCTTATGGCGATTTATCTGAAGAGCAATTGCAACTGTCAGCAAGTTCTGATTTAGGAGCTTTACTTTTAGATGGATTGGGAGATGGAATATTTATTGCTGCAGAAAATTGCGGCTCCTATCAGTCGGTAAATTCATTAGCATTCGGCATACTACAAGCTAGTAGAACAAGAATTTCCAAAACAGAATATATTTCTTGCCCTAGCTGTGGTAGAACCCTTTTTGATTTACAAGAAACAACAGCAAAAATCAGAAAAGAAACTGACCATCTGAAAGGAGTTAAAATTGGAATAATGGGTTGTATAGTAAATGGACCTGGAGAAATGGCAGATGCTGACTATGGATATGTGGGTACTGGAAAGGGTAAGATTACGCTTTACAAAGAGCAAACAGTAGTAGAGAGAAACATAGCTGAAGAAAAGGCAGTATCTGCATTAATTGAACTCATAAAAAAACATGGGGATTGGGTAGATAAGAAATAATATTTTTTTACATATCTTAAAAACAAAATGATTGAAATTAATAAGCTAAATAAATCATATTTAATTGGGAAGAATTCTCTACATGTTCTTAAGGGAATTGATGTGTCAATTAAAAAAGGTGAATTAGTTGCTATTATGGGCTCTTCTGGCTCAGGAAAATCAACACTTTTAAATATAATAGGAATGTTAGATAATTATGATTCTGGATCATACCATTTAGATAATGTCCCTATTAAAGATCTTGATGAAACAAAGGCTGCTAAATATAGAAATCAGTTTCTGGGATTTATTTTCCAATCATTTAATCTTATAAATTATAAGACGGCATTAGAAAATATAGCGCTACCGTTGTATTATCAAGGTATTTCACGGGATGAACGTCAAAAGATAGCATTTGAATATCTAGAGAAAGTTGGTCTTAGTGCCTGGTCAGAGCACCTGCCGAGTGAATTATCCGGGGGTCAAAAGCAAAGAATTGCTATCGCTCGGGCATTAGCCTCTCAGCCAAAAGTATTACTTGCTGATGAGCCTACTGGAGCTTTAGACTCTACAACATCAGAAGAAGTTATGTCCTTAATAAAAAAAATTAATAAGGAAGGAAAGACGATATTAGTTGTTACCCACGAACATGAAATTGCCAACATGTGTAACAGAATTATCACACTTAAAGATGGAGTTATTGTAACAGATATCCAAACAAGCTAGATGTTATTCAAAAAAGACAGTTGGAAAGAAATTTTTGATACTATCAAAAAAAATAAACTAAGAACATTTCTTTCGGGATTTACTGTTGCAATAGGTATTTTGATTTTTATAATCTTATTTGGATTAGGAAATGGCCTCGAAAATAGTTTTAAAACATTTTTCACTGATGATAAAGTAAATACCATAAGATTATATCCTAGCTCAACAACAATTCCATATAGAGGCTATGAATCGCAAAGAAGAATAAAATTTACAAATAGTGACTTAGTAGATTTTAAAGAACAGTTTAATTCAAGAATTGAAGATATAGTCGTTAGAAATACATTTTATTTTCAAATGAAATATAAAGAGAAAGCAAATAATTATACAATTAGAGCGGTTTCACCAGCACATCAGGAAGCAGAGCTAACAATAATAATGGAAGGAAGATATTTGAATGAGGGAGATATTGGAAATACAAAAAGACATGTTGTTATTGGACGATTAGTAGCTGAGGATTTATTTCAAGATGAAGATCCTATTGGAAAATATATCTTTGGAAGTGGTCATAGTTGGAAGGTTGTTGGAGTGTTCCAGGATGAGGGTGGTGACAGAGAAGAAAGAAATCTATATGTCCCATATACAACTATGCAGAAGATTCAAAAGAATAATGATGAAATAAGTCAAATGATAGTTATATATGATAAAAATATGAGCTATGATGAATCCTTAATACTTGAAAATGACTTAGAAACCTATATCAAAGAGAAGAAATTTATTTCTCCAGATGATAACAAAGGGGTTTACATAAGTAATACTGGAGAAGAACAAGAAAACTCAAGACAATTTGCATCAGTACTAAGCATCATTATATCATTCATAGGTATTGGAACTCTTGTAGCTGGAATAATAGGAATAAGTAATATTATGGTTTTTGTAGTTAAAGAAAGAACTAAAGAGATTGGTATTAGAAAAGCTATTGGCGCCACACCAAATAGTATTATCGCTATGGTACTTCAGGAATCAATTTTTATAACAATGATATCTGGTTATCTAGGGCTAGTTGTAGCATTGATTATATTAAATGGAATTGGAGATAATTTGATGGAAAAGTACTTTATTTCAAACCCATATATCCAAACATCTAATGCTGTTTGGGCAACAATTATTTTAATCTTTTTTGGTGCGCTTGCTGGCTATTTACCCGCTAGAAAAGCATCTAAAATAAAACCAATAATTGCTCTTAGAGATAAATAAGTGAAAACAATTTTTGATAAAGATACTTGGCAAGAAATTTTTGGCTCAATTGGGCAAAATAAATTGCGTACAATGATTACAATTATTGGTGTCCTTTGGGGAATATTTCTATACATTGTTCTCTCAGGAGCAGCCAAAGGAGTGGATAATGGGTTTGAGCAACGGTTTGAAAGAATTTCAGCAAATAGCTTATTTATTTGGACACAAAGTACTAGTATACCATATAAAGGATTCAAAATTGACAGAAATTGGAGTATTAAATTAAGTGATGTAGAAACATTAAAGAATGAAATTGCTGAAATTGAATACATCGCTCCAAGAATTCAAAAAGGAAATTTTGGGTCAAGTGGAGCAAATATTTCTAATGGGAAACGATCAGGAACTTATAATATATATGGAGATTATCCTGTGCTTGCGACTGTATCTCAAAAAGATATTTATGATGGAGGAAGATTTATAAATGAATTAGATATCATTGAAGAACGAAAAGTTATTGTAATTGGGGAGAGAACCAAAAAAGAATTATTCACAGATGATATTAACCCAATTGGAAAATATATCAGTATTAACGGTATTTATTTTAAAGTAATTGGGATTCACAAATATGTTGATGAAGGCGGGGGGAGTTTTGCTGATGATGGAGATATTCATGTGCCTTTTTCAACATTTAAAAGACTATACAATACAGGTGATGATGTTGGTTTCTTATTAATTGCTGGATTTGATGATGTGGATATAATAAAGGTTGAAAACAAAGTAAGAGCAAAATTAAAAGAAATTCATAGGATTCACCCAGACGATAAACAGGCAGTAGGCGGATTTAATCTTGGGGCATTATTTACCAGGATTAAAAATTTTGCAAATGGGATGTCTTTTATTTCTTTGATAATTGGAATAGCAACTATATTGGCTGGTGTGATAGGAATTGGAAATATATTGCTTATTTCAGTTAAAGAGAGAACAAAAGAAATTGGAATACGAAGAGCTTTAGGAGCAACTCCGAATGACATAAGAAAACAGATTGTGTTAGAATCTGTATTTTTAACATTAATTGCCGGAGTAATTGGCATTATTTTAGGTGCATTTATTTTATATATAATAAATTTAGCTACTCAAAATTTAGAAAACGTCCCATTTACAAATGCTACAGTTCCAATTAGATTTATATTTGGAGCATTATTACTAATGACTGGGCTTGGAACATTAATTGGTTTTATTCCAGCAGAAAAAGCAATTAGTGTTAAGCCAATAGAAGCGCTAAGAGAAGAATAAAAGTAACTTTAAAAAATGAAAAAAATGAAAAAAATAGGAATTGGATTATTAGTACTGGGTGTAATATTTGCAACAACTTTTTTTATAAAATCAAATAAAAAAGATGTAACTATATATGACACTACCCAGCTTAAAAAAGAAACTATACAAACTAAAATTGTAGCTACTGGAAAAGTAATTCCTGAAGATGAAGTTGAGATAAAACCACAAATTGCTGGAATTATTGATAAAATATTAGTAAAAGAGGGGGATCAAGTAAAGGCGGGAGATTTATTAGTTAAGATTAAAGTAGTTCCTAATGAACAAACATTAAATAGTGCCGAAGGTCGTGTAAAAAGTGCCAAGATTATACTTGCAAATTCTGAAACAGAATTTACTAGAAATAAAAAATTATTTTCTAAAGGAATTATTTCTGAGCAAGAATATAATAGTATTGAACTGCAATTCAATCAATCACAGCAAAATTTAAAAAATGCAGAAAGTGATTTGCAAATTATTAAGCTTGGATCTTCAGATGGCTCAAGTGTTACAAATACAAATGTTAGGGCTACTGTAACAGGAACAGTTTTAGAGATTCCCGTAAAGAAAGGTGATCAAGTTATTCAAGCAAATACATTTAATCCTGGAACAACTATAGCAACAATTGCAGATTTAAATGTGATGATCTTTGAAGGAAAAGTAGATGAAGGAGAAGTTAGTAAATTAAAAAAAGATATGGATCTCGAGGTAAATTTAGCAGCTATAGAAAATAAAATATATCCAGCAAAATTAAAGTTTATAGCGCCTAAAGGTATTGAGCAGGGCGGAGCCGTACAGTTTAAAATAGAAGCTGAAGTAATAATTGATAATGAATTTTTTGTGAGAGCAGGTTATAGTGCAAATGCATCTATCATTACAGCTAAAAGAGAAAATGTAAATACTCTAAGTGAAGCGGTAATTCAATATAATAAAGAAACTAAAATGCCTTTTGTAGAAATAGAAACTGGAGATCAGGAATTTGAAATAAGAGAAGTAGAGCTTGGTTTAGCAGATGGAATAAATGTTGAAGTTGTTTCTGGAATTTCTGAAAACGATCAAGTAAAAATATGGAGTATCACAAAACCAAACAAAATAAACAAATGGGAAAAATAATATCACAAATTTTTATCTCTTTTTTTCTATTATTTTTTAGTTCTAATATAATTGCGCAAGAAACTCTAACCCTTAAGCAATGTATTGAAAGAGCAATAGAAAAAAATATTTCTATTAAGCAATCTCAGGCAGATTTGGAAAGCACCATCTTAAACAAAAATACAGCCATGGCTAACTTCCTGCCAAGCCTTAATTTAGGAAGTTCCCACTCTTGGAATATTGGGCTTAACCAAAATATTACAACCGGTATTTTAGAAAATATGACAACACGTTCAGCTTCAATGAACGCAAATTTAGGTATTGATTTATTAAATGGTTTGCAAAACATACAGCAATTATACCTAGCAAACCTCAGTATTTTAGCGAGCCAATATCAATTGGAGGATATGAAGGAAAATATCTCCTTATTAGTGGCTAACTCTTACTTACAAATCCTTTTTAACCGAGAAAGTTTAGGAGTACAACAATCACAATTAAATGTAGCAAATAAGGAGTTAATTATTGCACAGGAACGCTTAAAAACAGGAATCATCCCACAAGGAGATGTGCTGGAAATTGAAGCAAATGTTGCGACTATTGAACAAAATGTAGTGGTAGCTGAAAACAATTATCAGCTTTCAAAAATTGCCTTAGCTC
Source organism: uncultured Flavobacteriales bacterium (assembly GCA_905478765.1). Lineage (GTDB taxonomy): Bacteria > Bacteroidota > Bacteroidia > Flavobacteriales > BACL11 > UWMA-0277. Next base: position 173,094 of record CAJQJY010000004.1, on the reverse strand, counting down.
AATTGCTACTTATTTCCGATATTGAAAATTTTGAAATTGCACGAGAAATAGCAAATACTCCTGAATCAACCATACTAAATGCTAGTGTAAATGCAATTTATAAAACAGCTGTTGCCAAGAGAAGTGATGTGAAACTTGCAGAAACAAATCTTAAGATTGCAAAGAAAAATTTAGCTATTTCAAAGGGGAGTCTTTTCCCCAATCTTACTGGGTTTTACTCCTATAATTCAAGAGTACTTTTTGATGTTCCTACTACATTATCACATCAGTTAGATGTTAATGCTGGACGAAATTTTGGATTGCAGCTTTCTATTCCAATTTTTAATGGAATGGCTAACAATACGAACGTCAGAAGAAGTAAAATAGCCATACAAAAATCAACTTATGCTTTGGAACAAGTAAGATTAGATTTAGAAAATACAATTAACCAGGCCTATAATGATGCGAAAGGTTCTTTAAAAGCTTATCAGGCAGCAAAAAAAACATTGAAAGCCCGTAAACTTACCTATGAATACGCTAAGGAACGCTTTGATAATGGCGCAATGAATACTTTTAATTTTTTACAAGCAGGACAAAAATATGAGGCTGCACAATCTGAACTGATCAAAACAAAATATAATTATATCTTCAAACTAAAAGTATTGGAATTTTACTTTGGTGAATCTAGTTTATAACTAACTCAGCTTAACCTTATCAGCGACCTCTTTTGCTTTCTCTACTAATTCTGTAGTATTTTCATTACCATGTGCCAAAGCAACTGCCATTCTTCTGTAAGGGCGTGTTGTAGGTTTCCCAAAAATTTTAAAGTCTGTATTTGGGAATAAGGCCGCTTCATTTAATCCTGTAAAAGTAGGAAAGTTATTATTTGCTTTATCAGCCAATACTACAGCTGAAGCCCCATTTCTTATCAATGTAATATCTAAAACAGGAATTCCTAATATCGCACGAACGTGCAATTCAAATTCTGTAAAATTTTGTGTGCCAGCTAAGGTTACCATTCCTGTATCGTGGGGTCTTGGTGAGAGTTCAGAAAAATAAACTCCATTCTTTCCTATAAAAAATTCTACTCCCCAAATACCGCTACCACTAAGAGCTTTAGTTACTTTATAAGCTATGTCTTGTGCCGTTCTTAGGTGAGCATCTTGCATTGCCATAGGCTGCCAACTTTCTTGGTAATCTCCCCTTTCTTGCCTATGCCCTATTGGCGGACAAAAAAGCGTATCTCCATTATTTTGTGTTAAGGTTAAAAGCGTGATTTCATAATCAAAATCAATAAAGGCCTCAACTATTACTTCCATCAAATCTCCTCTTGAACCTTCCACAGCATAATTCCATGCTTTCTCAATATCTTCTTCCTTTTTTATTACAGACTGTCCTTTTCCTGAACTTGACATTAAGGGTTTTACCACACAAGGCATACCAGTAAAAGCAACTCCTTCTTTCAGCTCTTGGTAAGAAGTAGCGTATTTGTATTTAGCCGTTTTCACTCCTAAATCAATAGCTGCCAAATCACGGATTGCTTTTCGGTTCATAGTAAAGTTTGCGGCCTTAGCAGAAGGAATGACAGTAAATCCTTGCTTTTCATAATCGTAAAATCTTTCAGTACGAATACTTTCTACTTCAGGGACAATAAAGTCAGGATTATGTTTGGCAACTATTCTGTCCAACTCATCACCATCTAACATATTAATGACTTCAAACTCATGTGCCACTTGCATTGCAGGAGCATTTTCATAATTATCCACAGCAATAACATATTGCCCTAACCTTTGCATAGCAATCACCACCTCCTTTCCTAACTCACCTGAACCTAATAATAGTATCTTATTTCTCATGATGCAAACATAATAAATTAATTAGCCTTTAAGTGAGCAATACAAAGCCCATTGATTTTGAGTACGCACCCAGTTTTGACTAGAATAGGACACTTTATAATAGTTATCATTATTCAGGTAATCCGTTAAAAATCGGATGCATTGAATAATGGCTAGGGCCTTTCCTGAAAATTCTAAATTATCTTTTTCTGCTGCACTTAGCATGTTACCAGATACACTTAAAAAACCATCTATTATGTGTTCTATAATTTCAGTATCTCCTTGCACTAAAGCTATCGCTTGGGATTCCTCTCCTGCAACATTACTATAAGTCCTAATCATATCACCAATATCTGAGAGCACAGTTCCTGGCATTAAAGTATCTAAATCAATAATTGCTTTTGCTTTACATGTTTTGTTATCAAATAAAAAATTACTGATTTTCGCATCAAAATGAACTACCCTTTTGGGTAACTCGGCATTGAGTTTATCAAATTTATGTAATTCATCTCGTTCCTTATGTATTGCAGAAATTAAAGCTTTCGCTTTACTCAAACGATTAGTACTTGCTGTTTTTACAGCTTCCTGTAATTCCTTAAAACGAAAAGCCGCATTATGAAAATTTGGCAAAGTAATGTGCAGCTGCTCTGCATCAAAATTAGCAAGAGAAGTATAAAAACTCCCAAGACATTTTGCAGCTTCAAAGGCCTGTTCTTTATCCTTTACCTTTTCATAACAAACACTATCCTCTACAAAAGGAAAAATGCGCCAAACCACATCATCAATACAAATATATTTATCATTAATTGGGGCAGGAAAATTATAAGAAAATTCAGATTTCTGCAATTCATTTTTTACTAAAATGATATTCTCCAAGCCCTTTTCATAAAGCGGGAAGATAGCTGTGTTGATGGCTTGCAGAATAAATTGTTTTGAATTAATTTTTCCAACAGAAACAACAAAGGTCCGATTAATCAGACCCTTATCATTTGCACTAAAAACAACTACATCCTCATTAGGAATAAACTGCTTTACAATATTATTTACTTCAATTAACTCCAAAGAGTTGTTGGATAAACTCCATCAGCAATACACTTAGTAATTGCAGCAACCGCCATAGGTTTATCTTCTTTGTAAGTCACGCCAAACCAATTATCATCAGTAGGAATAACACGCACAGCCATTTGCTTACTTACTATCATATCCGTAATAATATTAGGGATGTAATATTCAGCAGTTGGGTTAGTAGGATTTGCCCTCATAAAATTATGCAATCCTTTTTCAATTTCATTAAAAATTGAAGGATGAAAACCCCAATAGTTCATAGAAACGGGTACATTTTTATCTACTATTCCAAGTGGTAAATCATCCCCAACATTATAATTAACAACTCCATACTGGGCAGCAATTTTTGTTCTTTCAATCACCTCAACAAGGTTGTTTTTATCATCTACTTGGCACACTCCTCTATTTACTGTACCGTGTTCGGATAAGGTATTATGCAAAGTATAGCCGACCATAGCCATCAAAGATGGCGAGCAATCCTTAGTTAAGAAATCAGCAATCAACTGGAAAGAACCAGCACCATAATAATCATCCGCATTAATTACTGCAAAGGGTTCGTTTATAACATCTTTAGCTACTAGCACAGCATGTGATGTTCCCCAAGGTTTTGTGCGTTCAATAGTAGTAATTCCTTCCACTTTTACATTTACAGGCTGATACACATATTCGATAGCTATTTTATCAGAAAACTTATTAAATCGAGCACGAAATGCTTCATCAAAATCTCTTCTGATAACAAATACAATTTTTCCAAATCCTGAATTGATGGCATCATAAATTGAATACTCGATAATTGGCTCTTCATTTGGGCCAATCCCATCTATTTGTTTCAATCCACCGTATCGGCTTCCCATTCCTGCTGCTAAAATTAATAATGTTGGCTTCATTTTTTTCTTTATATATTATTTAAAAACATTTTTGAAATATACTTTCCTAGTATATCATATTCTATATTTACTATTGTGCCTTCTTTAAACTCATGAAAGTTTGTATGCTCATGCGTATAAGGAATAATGGCTACCGAAAAAGAAGTGCCCTTTGAGTTGACAACCGTAAGACTCACTCCATTCACACAAACTGATCCTTTTTCTACTGTCATTGCCTGCGTTTGCTTGTGTTTAAAAGTATACACGAACGAACCTTTTTCTTCTTTAACTTTTACACACTTTGCCGTTTGGTCAACATGACCTTGTACCATGTGTCCGTCTAACCTACCTCCTACTTTTAGGCATCTTTCCATGTTTACTTTACTGCCAACTGCTAGCAAGCCAATATTGGATTTGTCCAAGGTTTCCTTAATTGCAGTAACCGTATATTCATCACCATTAATAGCAACCACCGTTAAGCATACGCCATTATGCGCCACACTTTGGTCAATCTTTAGCTCAGCAGTAATTGTCGATTTTAAAGTAATATGAACATTACTGCCTTCACTTTCTACTTTTACTACCTCAGCTAATTGCTCTATAATTCCTGTAAACATATTAATATTCTATTACCTGCTGTTCCATTTCTGGCATTTCTCTTTCAACATAAAGTTGAGTTCTTAGTTGTGGTTCAAAGCCTGCTTCCGTTATACATTCTTGTATACTATTGGCTGTAAACCTATGTGGTGCTCCTGCAGCCGAAACTACATTTTCTTCAATCATGATTGAACCCATATCGTTTGCCCCTCCGTGCAAAGTAAGTTGCGCAGTATCTGCCCCAACAGTAAGCCATGAAGTTTGAATATTTTTAATATTCGGCAACATAATTCTACAAATAGCAATCATGCGCATATATTCATCTGCTGAAGTTTCATTATTGATTCCCTTAACCCTTTGCAAAAGCGTTCCATCATCCATAAATGGCCAAGGAATAAAGGATAAAAATCCATTTTCTCCTTCAGGTTTTTGAGCTTGCACTTCTCTTATTCTCACTAAATGATCAAAGCGTTCTTCTATCGTTTCAATATGGCCAAACATCATAGTTGCTGATGTGGTAAGCCCTACTTTATGTGCCACTTTCATTACATTTAACCACTCTTGCCCAGTACATTTTCCTTTGGAAATTAAACGCCTTACTCTATCGCTCAAAATTTCTGCCCCTGCTCCTGGCATACTGTCCATTCCTGCTGCTTTTAACTCAGTTAACGCATGCAAATGTGTGTGTCCGCCAATTTTACAAATGTGCGCTACTTCGGGTGGACCAAGTGCGTGTAGTTTTATGCTTGGATAAAGTACTTTTAAATCACGGAATAGTTTTGTATAATAATCCAATCCTAAATCAGGGTGATGCCCTCCTTGCAACAGCAATTGATCGCCACCATATTTTATAGTTTCTTCAATTTTCTCCTTATAAGTTTCCATGTCCGTTACGTACACTTCTTCATGCTTAGGATGACGGAAAAAATTACAGAATTTACAATTTGCAGTACAAGCATTAGTGGTATTTACATTTCTGTCAATTTGCCAAGTAACTACATTACCCGGGACGTGCATTTGTCTTAGTTCATTTGCGACCCACATCAAGTCGGCAGTAGGTACATTTTCAAATAAAAACTGCCCCTGTTCTGCTGATAAAAATTCTTTTTTTAATGCCCTTTCAAGCAATAGCTTACTATTCATAAAATTACTTAGTTTTGTGAGTTCAAAATTACACAATATTATGAAGACTACAATTAAAATTAATCCAACAAAAAATGAAGAAGGTATTTTCACTGAAAATATAATTATTTTTCATGCTTCTAAATCTTCTTCTAGCGACTTATTTCTTAATGAGGATGAAAAAGAATATGTTCAAAAACAAATTAAAGATGACAAAACAATTGTAAGTATTAATCAATTAGTGCGTTTTGTTCATATAGTTAATATTAAGGATGAAAAAAATAAAAACAAAGCTGCTGAAGATATAAGATTGGTTGGGGATAAATTACAAGCATTAGTAAAGGACGAAACTACTGTTCATGTTCTTTTTAATATTGAAGATAAAGAAAAAGCATTGTTACTTACTGAAGGATTAGCATTAGCTAATTATACTTTTACAAAGCACAAAACGGATCCAAAACCAAATAAACTAGAAAATATCTACCTATCAAATCATGATGAGATTAAGGAGGCTGCTGCAGAACTAGAAAACACTATTGATTCAGTTTACCTTACAAAAGATTTAATTAATGAACCATTCTCACACCTTACCGCAAAAGAACTAGCTGAGTCTGCTGTTAAATCAGGAGTAGAACATGGCATGAAAGTTACTGTTTTCAATAAAAAGAAGATAGAATCTTTAAAAATGGGAGGGCTTTTGGCAGTAAACAAAGGAAGTATTGATGAGCCAACATTCACAATTATGGAATGGAAACCAAAAAATGCAACCAACAAGCAACCTATTATTTTAGTAGGAAAAGGAATTGTATATGATACTGGAGGATTGAGCTTAAAGCCAACAGCAAATTCCATGGACATGATGAAGGTTGACATGGGTGGAGCTGGTACCATAATTGGAGCCATGAATGCAATTGCTGCCAATAAATTAGACAAATATGTTGTTGCTTTAGTTCCTGCAACTGACAACCGACCTTCAGGAAATGCTTATGCGCCTGGTGATGTAATTACTATGCATGACGGCACAACTGTAGAGGTACTAAATACAGATGCTGAAGGGAGATTAGTGCTTGCTGATGCACTTAGTTTTGCAAAAAAATATAAGCCTGAACTAGTTATTGATTTAGCAACCTTAACAGGTGCAGCAGCAGCAGCAATTGGGCATTACGGAATTGTAAGCATGCAACAAGGAGCTGAAAAGGAACACAAAAATTTAAAAAAGATTGGAGGCGAAACTCACGAGCGTTTAGCAGAAATGCCATTTTGGTCGGATTATGATGAGCTTATAAAATCAGATGTTGCAGATATTAAAAACTTAGGAGGGCCAGCTGGTGGCGCTATTACAGCAGGAAAATTTCTAGCTCATTTTATTGAATATCCTTGGATTCATTTGGATATTGCAGGGCCTACTTTTGTAAAGGCTAAATATGGCTACAGAGGAAAAGGAGCGACAGGAATGGGAGTGAGATTATTGTACAAATTCATTAAAAACAGAGCATAATGTCAAAAATTAAGGTTGGAATTTCAATAGGTGATTTAAATGGAATTGGTTTAGAAACAATAATCAAAACTTTTAAAGATAAAAGGATGTTAGATTATTGCATTCCTATCGTATTTGGATCATCAAAAGTTGTAGCAAAACATAAAAAGGCAATTGAAATAAAAAATTTTAATTTTAATATCATTAATAAAATTGAAGATGCAAAACCACATAAAGCAAATCTTTTAAATATTTGGAATGATGATGTGGAAGTTAAGTTTGGAGAAGCAACTAATGTTAGTGGTGAAAAGTCCTTTGAATCAATTAAAAAAGCAGCAGAAGCATTAAAAGAAGGCAAGGTTGATGTGTTAGTAACTGCTCCAATAAATAAAGCTTCTATACAAGAGAAAGTAAGCAGTTTTATTGGGCATACTGAGTTTTTACAAGGCAACTTTGAAGGCGAATCTTTGATGCTAATGGTTAGCGAACTTATGCGCATAGCATTTGTAACAGGACATGTGCCATTAACAGATGTAAAAAAACACATTACTGCTGATAATATTATTAAAAAAACAAAATTATTAAATACTTCCTTAATTAAAGATTTTGGGGTTAGAAAACCTAAAATTGCAATACTAGGATTAAACCCTCATGCTGGAGAAGAGGGGTTGTTAGGATCTGAAGAAAACGATACTATCACGCCAACAGTAAAAAAATTAAAAAATGAAGGTATAATGGCTTTTGGGCCCTATCCATCTGATAGTTTTTTTTCTAATAACAACTTAAAAAAATTTGATGGGATTTTATCCATGTATCATGACCAAGGATTAACAGCATTTAAAACACTTTCATTTGAAGAGGGAGTTAACTTTACTGCCGGATTAAATGTTGTACGAACATCACCAGTACATGGAACAGCATATGATGTTGCTGGCAAAGGAAATGCTAATGAAAAATCATTGCGTGAAGCTGTATTTTTAGCCTGCGAAATTCATAAAAAAAGAGCTGAATTTAAACTCTTAAATGAGAATCCCTTAGAGTTTAAAAGCAAAAAATAAACTTACTACGCCATGTAAGAATAAATTTGTATCTTTGCGGCCCTTTAAAATTCAGAAGAATGAATGATTTTACAATAAAATTAGGAGCTCTTACAAATGGTGTAAACTCTTTTTCTTTTGAAATTAAAGACCAGTTCTTTGAAGCATTTACATTGTCAGATGTTGAACATACAGATATTATTGCTACAGCTTTACTAGATAAAAATGGCGATAAACTTGGATTAAAACTTATTATTGATGGAAAAATAAACAATCAGCTTTGCGATATTTGCACAGAAGAAATTTCCATAGAGATTACTGCTGAAACTGATATTATTTTAAAAATTACAGATGAAGATTTACACTCAACTGATGAAATTTTTTACATTAAAAAGAGTGAAAACTGTCTTAATTTAAAGCAATTAATTTTTGAAATTATCATTTTAAATTTACCCAACAAACGACAACATCCTTTTGATGAAGAGGGAAAAAGTACATGCAATGAGGAAATGGTAGATTTAGTAAATAAATATACAGAAGTAGAAGAAAAGTCGTCAGATCCTAGATGGGACGCATTAAAAGATTTAAAAATAAAATAGTAAAAGAAAGAAAATGGCACATCCTAAAAGAAAAATTTCTAAGACTAGAAGAGATAAAAGAAGAACGCATTATAAAGCATCTGCTACAACAATGTATTCATGTCCTAACTGTAGTACTCCAGTACAATATCATAGAGTTTGTGAAGAGTGCGGTACATATAGAGGGAAACAAGCAATAGAAAAACAAGTATCTTTATAATTCTTTAATAGAATTTTGTAGTTTTATCGTTTTTTAAAAACTACAATCTATTTATGAGAATCGGTATAGATATTATGGGAGGAGATTATGCTCCTCAAAAAACTGTCCATGGGGCAATACTTGCTCTAAATGAACTTCCAAAAGACACCACTGTAGTTCTATTTGGTAGAGAATCTCAGATTCTTGCTGAGTTAAAAAAACATAGCGCTAGTGCAGATAAATTTGAAATAATTGATTGTTCTGAGGTAATTGACATGGGAGAACATCCTACAAAAGCATTTAAGTCAAAACCCAATTCTTCAATAGCAAAAGGCTTCCAATATTTAGCTTTAGGTAAAATTGATGGCTTTGCATCAGCAGGAAATACAGGAGCAATGTTTGTTGGAGGATTTTATTCTGTGAAAGCAATTGAGGGGATTTTACGCCCAGCAATATCTACTTTAATTCCTAGAAGTGATGGGGGAGTAACAGTTTTGCTTGATGTTGGTGCTAATGCAGATTGTAAACCTGATGTATTGTATCAATTTGGTATCTTAGGGTCTTTATTTTCAGAACATGTTTGTGGAATTAAAAGACCAAATGTTAATCTTTTAAATCTAGGAGAGGAAAAAACAAAAGGGAACATGCTTACTCAAGCCACTTACAGCATGATGGAAGATAATACAGATTACCATTTTACAGGTAATATTGAGGGTAGAGATATTTTTGATTCAGATTCGGATGTAATTGTTTGTGATGGTTTTACTGGAAATATAGTCCTTAAAGAGGCTGAAGGAATCTTTTCAATCATGGCAAAAAGAGGGTTACTTGACGATTACTTTAAGCGTTTCAATTATGAAAACTATGGAGGGACCCCTGTCCTAGGACTGAATAAAACGGTAATTATTGGACATGGAATTTCTAATGAGATTGCAATAAAAAATATGATTACGCTTACCAAAGATGTTGTAGAGGCAGATTTGGCAAGTAAAATAAAAAACAACCTTAACTAATGGGAAAAATTAATGCCGCAATAACAGGTATTCAGGGCTATGTACCTGAATATATTTTAACAAACAAGGAACTTGAGACTTATGTTGAGACAAATGATGAGTGGATAACATCAAGAACAGGCATTAAAGAGAGAAGAATATTAAAAGGGGAAGGAAAAGGAAGTTCTGAACTTGGAGCAAAAGCTGTACAAAAACTTTTAGAAAAAACAAATACTTCAGCAGAAGAAATTGATTTAATTATCTGTGCAACTGCAACTCCTGATATGGTTTTCCCTGCTACTGCTTGTATTATTGCTAATAAAGTTGGAGCTCAAAACGCATTTGCATATGATTTAATGGCAGCATGTTCTGGCTTCTTATTTTCCTTAAGTACTGCATCAAAATTTATTGAAACAGGTACTTACAAAAAAGTAATTGTAGTTGGAGCAGATAAAATGTCATCTATTGTTGATTATTCCGATAGAGCAACATGTATTATTTTTGGTGATGGGGCTGGGGCTGTACTTTTAGAGCCTACAGAAGATGGATTAGGGATTCAAGATGCAATATTAAGAACTGATGGTTCAGGAGGCGAATTTTTACACATGAAAGCTGGAGGTTCAGCAAAACCAGCCTCACATGCTACTGTTGATGCAAGAGAACATTTCGTATTTCAAGATGGACAGCCTGTATTTAAAGCAGCTGTAAAATCAATGGCTGATGTTTCTGAAGAAATCATGCAAAGAAATAATTTAGCAGCTGATGATGTTGCATGGTTAGTTCCTCATCAGGCAAATAAAAGAATAATTGACGCTACCGCAAGACGAATGGGTGTTGGAAACGAAAAAGTAATGCTGAATATTGAAAAGTATGGCAACACTACCAATGGAACTATTCCATTATGCTTATGGGAATGGGAAAATCAATTAAAGAAAGGAGATAATATAATCCTTGCAGCCTTTGGTGGAGGGTTCACTTGGGGCTCAATTTACATTAAATGGGCTTACGACTCAAAGAAATAATTACTTTTGTACTATAAATAAAATTAAAAAAAATGGATTTAAAAGACATTCAAGAATTAATAAAATTTGTTGCGAAATCAGGAGCAACTGAAGTAGATTTAGAAATTGATAATATAAAAATTTTAATTAAATCACCCCCAAAAAAGAAAAGAGGTGAAGTTGATGAAATTACTACTATTATCCAACAAGCACCTGCACAAGTAGTAGCAGCTCCTTTAGTAGCCGCTTCACCTGATGCAGCTTCAGTTGCAAAAACTGCAGCTCCATCACCTGATGATGAGTCCAACTACATTACAGTAAAAGCTTCTATGATTGGAACTTTTTATCGTTCAGCTTCACCAGAGAATCCTCCATTTGCAGGAGTTGGTGACACTATTAAAGAAGGAGATACTATCTGTATTATTGAAGCAATGAAACTTTTCAATGAAATTGAATCTGAAGTATCCGGTTCTATTGTAAAAGTATTAGTTGATGATGCTACTCCAATTGAATTTGATCAACCATTATTCTTGGTTGACCCCTCATAATTACCTTAAAATAATTTTTTATGTTTAAGAAAATCCTAATAGCAAATAGAGGTGAAATTGCACTTAGAATTATCCGTACTTGTAAAGAGATGGGGATAAAAACAGTTGCCGTATACTCAACTGCTGATAAAGACAGTTTACATGTTCGTTTTGCTGATGAAGCTGTTTGTATTGGTCCTGCTGCAAGTTCAGAATCTTACCTAAAGATTCCTAATATTATAGCTGCTGCTGAAATTACAAATGCTGATGCTATCCATCCTGGTTATGGGTTTTTAGCTGAAAACTCAAATTTCTCAAAAATCTGTAACGAAAACGATATTAAGTTTATTGGCGCTTCGCCTGACATGATTGACGGAATGGGAGATAAAGCTAATGCAAAGGAAACAATGAAAAAAGCAGGAGTACCTACAATTCCTGGTTCAGTAGGTATTATTGCCGATTTTAACGCTTGTAAAAAACTAGCTGTTGAGGTAGGATACCCTGTAATGCTAAAAGCAACAGCTGGTGGTGGTGGAAAAGGAATGAGATTAGTTTGGGAAGCAGAAAGTTTGGAAGATGCTTGGAGTAGTGCAAGACAAGAGTCAAAAGCTGCATTTGGAAATGATGGCATGTATATGGAAAAATTCATTGAGGACCCAAGGCATATTGAAATTCAAATTATTGGAGATCACACTGGTAAAGCTGCTCACTTATCAGAAAGAGATTGTTCTATTCAAAGAAGACATCAAAAATTAGCTGAAGAAACACCTTCTCCATTCATGACTAATAAGTTAAGAAAAGAAATGGGTGTTGCTGCTATTAAAGCTGCTGAAGCTGTAAAATATGAGGGAGTAGGAACAGTAGAATTTCTTGTAGATAAACACAGAAAATTCTTCTTTATGGAAATGAATACTCGTATTCAAGTAGAACATCCGATTACTGAAGAAGTTGTTGATTATGATTTAATTCGTGAGCAAATTAAAGTAGCAGCTGGGATTAAAATTTCAGGAGAAAATTATGACCCTCAATTGCATGCAATTGAGTGTAGGATAAATGCTGAAGACCCTGAAAATGATTTCAGACCTTGCCCCGGAATGATTACTAATTTTCATGCTCCTGGTGGACATGGAATTAGAATTGATACTCATGTATATGCAAATTATATGATTCCACCATTTTATGATTCTATGATAGCTAAGGTAATAACTGTAGCACAAACAAGAGAAGAAGCAATTGCAAAAATGGTTAGAGCTTTAGATGAATTCATTATTGAAGGAATTAAAACTACCATTCCTTTTCATCAAAAATTAATGAAAGATAAAGATTTTATTACTGGAAATTATACTACAAAATTTATGGAAACATTTAAAATGTAATCTTAAACAATAATGTAAAAAGCCCACTTAATTAAGTGGGCTTTTTATTACTTTAATTTTCACACATTTAGCGAATTAATAATTATATAGTAGAATATTTTAACACTCCATTCAATCGACAATCAAGAAGAATTAGGTGGAGCAGCCAGAATTGAACTCTGCACTAATTTATTGTTTGGTGTGATGAGTCCATCAAGATAAGATATTGCAACATTATTAGAAAAAACTGGTTTTTGGTTTTAAGTAATTTACTCTACAACTATCTTTCTTACAGTACTACCTTTTACTGTGAAAATCTTTAAAAAGTAAGTTCCTTTTGTATATATTTCAATTTCTGATTTTTTATTTACAGAGATTAATTTCCCGTCAATAGCATATAAGTAAATTTGAGAAATCTCTAAATCACTTTTAACAGTGACTTTACCTGCAGTTGGATTAGGAAAAACTGAAAGTTCAATATCTATCAACTCATCAATAGCAGTTGGAGTTCCTAATTCACCCCATCTTTTTTCAAATTCCTGCAAATAGATATTTGCAATTGTTGCATCATGAATTATCAATGTATTTTCATCAGAATTATTTTCAGCATTACTGCTCCAATTATGAGATCCAGTAAGAACTGTAGGGTCTGATCCCAAAATATCAGCATCAGCAATTGCATACTTATGATGAAATGAATGAGAAATTCCCATATGTGATCGCATATTAACTCCATTAGACTGGAGGTTCGCAAATTCCCCTCCTGTAGAGTTTTGATCTTCAATAATCCCTCTAGCAGTAACACCAAATTCTGCATTTTTCTCAATTATTGTTTGGGCTAAATCATCTCGAGTAAAACTTAGCAGTCCAAATTCTAAAGAATAATCAACATTCTCAATTAAATTATTTATTTGAGTGGTTGTTTGATCTGAAGGTGAAAAATATACCTCTACTTCAGATCCTCCGACAATAAAATTATGTGGCGTATTATCAGACTTATTATGTCCGAAAACACCTCCCCACATCTCTTCAAATTCTAAAGTATATGCTTTTGCTACAGCCTCATCCTGTACAAAGATCAAATTATTATAATCATTAAATAAATTAGAAGGATTTGTCCAGTTTGTAGACCCCCCCATAATCCAGGAATTATTAGTTGTATTTGCATCAATAATAATAAACTTATTATGCATAATACCTGCAGGACTAGGGTCTCGATATAGAATAGGGATATTAGGATCTAATGAAGAAAGCATTGAGTTCACTACATCATCATCAGCTATATATCTGACAGAAACACCTCTATTGTACGCATCATTTATAGCAGTAGCAATAGTCGCATCAGAGGCATTATAAACGCAAATATCTAAAGTACTCTGTGCAAGATCCATATATGCTTTAATCGTGTCATTAAAAGAAGTCATAATATTTTGCGCATCAACTCCATTTGAAAAAGAATTATCAACTGAATGATTAAAATAAGGCCGTATAATTCCACTAGAATTAGAAGCGGTTGAATATAAGCCAACTGTTGAAAAGGCTGTATCACTACCACTTACCGAATAGCACTCAACATAATAAAAAGTTGCAGGAGTGAGTCCTGTAATAGTAATAGTATGTGTAGTTGTATTGCCACTGCCGTTAATAACGTTTGTAAAAGCTGGAGTTATCCCAAAATTACAATTTGTTGAAGCAGAATCAGAAACTGTCCAATTTAAATCAAAGCTTGTAGTAGTAATATTTGATTGAGTAACAGCAGAAGTAAATAATAATGCTCCTGTTGGAATAATATCGGCACTGTCTCTTGGTAAAATCTGATACCCATCATTTGCCGGTACCATAAATGTATATTGTGAACATATGCCAATCAGCGTAACTGCTCCCATAGGAATCATTGAATTCTCCAATGGACTACCAGCTTTAATGTAAATTTTACCTGTTTCTCCATTTGATTCAAAATCATGAGTTCCAACAATAAATAAAGATCCTCCACTATTAAAAATAACATTATCTATCTGTATTAATTCTGACTCTGTATCTTCTCCTATTTGCAAAGGTGTTATCAATTGAGGTAAAACAGAGTTTGATGATGAATTAACTGAATTTGAATTAACAGGCTGCATTTCCATCAAACCATTATAATCAACTAAAACACCAGTTACAGTGACCTCATCGCCTCTTAAAACAGCTCCCATTACTCCAGGATCATAAATTGCCATACCAGCAGTAGCATCTTCAATATATCTAATTGGGCCTAGTTCATCTCCATTAGTTGCTGTTCCTGTAATAGTTACAGTTGCACCAACACCTTGAGCTCTTGCAGTCGCAATATCTTGTGCAAATCCTATTATACTTAGTAAAGATGCAAAAATAAATGTTGTTGTCTTTTTCATTTTATTGATATTTTAATTAGTTAAAAATTGAATCTTGCGGATAAACTAAACCTTCTGCCTAAGCCAAAAAAAACTCCGGCCGATTTGGCATCAAAATCTTGATAGCTGGCATTATATGGGTCATTATTTTGTGCATCTGATATATAAATCTCATCAAACAGATTTAAAATACTTAATTTAATATCCATTTTAGTTTTTTCTGAAATCTTGAATTTGTATCCGGCATGTAAATCAATTAAATTATATGATGGGATTTTCCAACTTTCTCTTGCTGCATTTTCACCATTTAATGATAAAGGATCAAAGTCTGCATAATAATTATCAAAATAAGTTGATCTAAATTTTATATACGAATTATATGAGGGTTCGTATCTAAAACTAAAACCAAACTGTGTTTGAGCAGCATCACCAACGTGGACACCTTCAGCATCAAAACTTGCAATGATTTCTTTACCAAAATCATCAGTAATTGGGTTATTATTATCATCTAAAAATCGTACTGTATCAGATGACATCCACTTCCAATCTCCTAGTGAAACAAGTCCTTCAAATCCCAGATTAGATAAAATCTTATATGAAAAATCCATCTCGATTCCCTTGTGCAAAGCATCCATTCCATTTATATTTGCTCTGTATGATACATCATCTACTAAAACTGTAACTCCGCCATTTGAGGGTTTATTTTGCCATAATGTAAAATATCCATTTAAGTTAGCTGAAAATTTAGTCGATCTATATGAGTAGCCCCCTTCTAAAGCTTGAACAATCTCATTTTTAATATCTCTAAATAAGCTATTGTCATAATAATAAACATTATTAAATCGTGGAGCTTTTGAGATATAACCTAAGTTAATAAAGACATTATTATATTCATCTAAATTAAAATTTGCCCCAGATTTTATAGTGTATCCTCTTATCCATTTCCAATTAGTCTCTGCGAATTTAGCTTCTGGAGAATTCATTGTATATGCCACTCCATTATAATAAACAGTATCAAGTACCATAGTTTTATTTGCTCCAATTAAGTTGCCATTTTCATCTAATTCTAACTCAGTAGCAACTGATGTTCCTAATGCCTCAAAATAAGTAGTATCAGCTAAAACTAAATCCTTTTTGCGAAAATAATCAATTCTTTTATAAGCTGAATTTGAGGCAGATATATTAAAAAAAGCACTTAGCATTCCGTTACTATATTCCATCTGTGAGAAAACACCGCTCCACTTAACAATTCCATCATTGTTATATCCTACCTTATCTCCAACTCTTTTTAACTCAGAACTTTGTAACTTATTTGAAGCGTCGATAGCATAATCTGCCCCTAGCAAATCATACACCTCTCTATAGTGTTCCCCTTTATAATATCGCATATCTAATCCAGAAGATAAAGATGTCTTGTCCGTAAGTTGATAATTTAACTTAGAAAGTCCTCCATACCAATAATGGTTATTAATTGAACTTCTTAAATAAGTTCCTGCTTTATTTTCTGAAGCAGAATACAAGGCATCAATACTATTTAAATTAGAGTTGTATGCTTCTTGAAGATTATATTGTCCAATTGCATCGTAATTATTTGTATTTCCACTTAATCCTGTACCTCCACCATTACCAATAGAAGCATATAATATATTTGATATATAAAATTTATCATTAACAGTCCAAAAATCTCTTAACGAAAATTGTGGCTTATGATAATAATTCTGTTTAGTATTTAATGTCTCTCTATTATGCAAAGT
Organism: uncultured Flavobacteriales bacterium; assembly: GCA_905478765.1. Lineage (GTDB taxonomy): Bacteria > Bacteroidota > Bacteroidia > Flavobacteriales > BACL11 > UWMA-0277. Next base: position 156,338 of record CAJQJY010000004.1, on the reverse strand, counting down.
ATCGCCATTTGAATTAATTGTCCATCTGTCTAAAAATCCCCAATGTTTATTGTAATTAATACCTTTATTTACTATACGTCCAGTGAAATCAGAAGTGTCTCCAAGTGAACGTGCAAATGTAGTATCATAAGTGGCTATATCGCTTTTATATGATCTCTGGCCATGTTTCTGTGGAGCTCCCATTGCAGAAAAACTAATTATATGATTTCCTATTTCTTTCTGAACTTTCGCATAATAGAAAAATCCTTCACTCCAAGTCTCATCAACAAAACCATTTCCTGTTTTATATGAACCTGCTAAGGTAAATCCCCAGCCATTTTCCATTCTACCTGAGTTATAACCCACTGATGTTCTAAGTTTTCCAAAACTACCGATAGACTGTTTAACAACGCCCCCAGCTTTATTACCAGTACCTTTTGTAAGAATATTCATTGTTCCTCCGACAGATGGTATTGCAATTTTAGAAGCGCCTAAACCTCTTTGAATCTGTATATTTGATGTTACAGCATCTAAACCAAACCAATTAGACCAATACACCCAACCATTTTCCATATCATTTACAGGAACTCCATCAATCATTACTGCCACATTTCTCTGGTTAAAACCACGAATAGTTATTCTTGCATCTCCATCCCCTCCTCCGCTTTGTGTTGCATATACGCCAGGAGTTGAATTTAGTACCATTGGGATGTCTTGTGAAGCTAATTCCTCATTAATCTGCTTCATTGGTATAGTAGAAAACGCTACAGGTGTCTCTCGATCTCTAGCAACGTCGGCAACAACTTGAACTTCATTTAATAATACAGTTTTAAGCTTGAAATTTAGAGTCTGTGATATCGGCGATTTAATACCAACTGTAACAATTTTATTAATCTCTTTATAACCGACATATGATACCTTAATACTTCTTTCTCCAGTAGGTATTGAGAAGCTATAGTTTCCATCAAAATCTGTTGCTGTTCCTTGCCCCTTGCCGAACATGATAGTTGCGCCAATTAGCGCCTCCCCTGTGTTTGCATCAATAACTTTTCCACTTATGTTGGTTTGTGCTATAACACTAAAAGTAAGACTTATTAAAACACTTAATAAATATATCTTTTTCATATTAACGAGTAAAAAAATGCTGATGTTTCCATCAGCATTTTTAATTTAATGTTAAAATTATTAATTTATTATTAATTTATTTTCTTTTAAAATGCCATTATCAAAACTTATATTAACTATATAAGTTCCCTTGGATAAATTAGTTGTATTTATTAATCTGTCAAAAACCACAGTTTCGCCTAACATATTAGTAACTTTTATTAATTTAACCGGATTCTTTGAGTTAATTGCTACAGAATTTCCTTTTAAAGTAGGATTGGGATACATAACATATGACACATCATTTATATCATTCATTGAAGTGGCTACCGAGCAATCACAAACATGCGATCCTAAATTAGAATAAGTTGCATCAGGAAGAGAATCATACTCAAGAGTTGGATTGAAAAGAATAGGGTTTTGTGTTACTCCCTGCTTTACAGTAGGTTTTCTTATTAATGTTTGTCTTTTAGTCCACCATGTTCCTCCATTTGCATCTGTGTAACCAGCAGTTACATCATCAGTCCATGCGCCGCCAGGATCTTCACCAACTTTACCAAAAACATCAACTGTATTTCCTTGATACTCTAATGTCATTGCGTCATCTCCATTAAAATAAAATGTATTATTATCATCATAATTACCAGAACAATGAGCATCTAACATTGTATAAAAATTGGGATCTACAGGAACAGACCAGTATGTTCCTAAGTCGATAGAATCAAGTTGCCCATTTCCAACTACAATTACATCTCCAGCTGCAATTGAGCCAGTCAAAGACCAAACTTCAGGCCCAGAGCTGTTTCCATTTGAATACCTATTAATACTATATCCAGCTAAATCAATTGTTGCATTTGTGGGATTGTATACCTCAATTCCGTTATTTTGAGCTGGACCTTCAACATATTCAGATATAAATAAATCTGAACATACTTGAGCGTTTAATGTTGCTGATATTATGACAGCAATTGGTAGTAATATTTTTTTCATATTTTTGGTTTTATTAGGGTGCTAATTTACACATTCAATTTAAAAAATTGATTTTTAAAAGTAATTTGTTTTGCTATCTTTGGTAAATTAAAAAACCTATCATGAATAAAAAAATAACTTCTTTAGAACATTATAAAATCGAATATGCAAAAAGTATTAATAAACCAGAGGCATTTTGGGAGGAAAAAGCAAACAACTTTACATGGCAAAAAAAATGGGATACTGTCTTACAATGGGATTTTACAACACCAGAAATAAAATGGTTTTTAGAAGGGAAATTAAATATTACTGAAAATTGTCTGGATAGGCACTTAGAAAAAAGAGGCAATCAAACTGCAATTAAATGGGTTGCAAACAACCCAAAAGAAGCAAATAAAAATATTTCATACAAAGAGTTGCATGCTGAAGTGTGCAAATTCGCTAATGTTTTAAAAAATAATGGCGGAAAAAAAGGAGATAGAATCTGCCTATATATGCCAATGGTTCCTGAATTAGCAATAGCCGTTTTGGCTTGTGCAAGAATTGGAGCTATTCATTCAGTAGTATTTGCTGGATTTTCTTCAAAATCATTATCCGACAGAATTAATGATGCAGATTGCAATATCCTGATTACTGCAGATGGCGGATTTAGAGGTGCAAAAATCACTCCTTTAAAAGATATTTCAGATGAGGCAATGCAAACCACACCTTCAATAAAAAAATGCATAGTTTTAGAACGTACAAAAAATACAGTTTCTATAAAAAATGGTAGAGATGTTTGGTGGCATGATGAAATGAAAAAAGTTACTTCTAACTGTCCAATTGAAATAATGGATGCAGAATCCCCACTCTTTATTTTATATACTTCTGGCTCAACAGGCAAACCTAAAGGGATTCAGCATTCAACGGCGGGATATATGATTTATACTGAATACAGTTTTAGAAATGTTTTTCAATACAATGAAGGTGATATTTACTGGTGTACTGCCGATATTGGTTGGATTACTGGGCACTCATATATAGTCTACGGTCCGCTTTTAGCAGGTGCAACAACAATGATGTTTGAAGGAGTCCCTTCTTACCCTGATGCAGGAAGATTTTGGCAAATTATTGAGGAAAACAAAGTCAATATTTTTTATACTGCACCTACTGCTATTCGAGCTTTGGAAGCGAAAGGATTGGATTTTGTAAAGCCTTATGATTTGTCATCATTAAAAGTTCTAGGTACAGTTGGAGAGCCTATAAATGAAGATGCCTGGCATTGGTATGACAAAGAAATTGGAAAAGGGAACGCTCCTGTTGTAGATACTTGGTGGCAAACAGAAACAGGAGGAATTATGATTTCAAATTTAGCAGGAGTTACTTCAGCCAAACCTACTTTTGCTACACTTCCACTTCCTGGAATTCAACCTTGTTTATTAGATGAAAAAGGGGAAGAAATTGAAAGGAATTCTGATGAAGGTAAATTATGTATAAAATTTCCTTGGCCTTCAATAGCTCGGACAATTTATGGTGATCATAAAAGATTTAAAGAAACTTATTTTTCCACTTTTCCTAAAAAATATTTTACTGGAGATGGAGCGTTAAGGGATGAAAATGGAATGTATCGGATTACGGGAAGAGTAGATGATGTAATAATTGTTTCAGGGCATAATTTAGGAACTGCAGAAATTGAAAGTGCAATGAATGAACACGACAATGTTTGTGAAACAGCTGTTGTTGGCTTCCCTCATCCTATTAAAGGAAATGGCGTTTATGCCTATGTGATTTGCCATAATAAACTGCAAAATGAAGATGATATTAAAAAAGAAATAAATGATTTGGTAACTAAAAATGTAGGGCCTATTGCTAAAGCAGATAAAATTCAGTTTGTAAGTGGATTGCCAAAAACTCGATCAGGAAAAATTATGAGAAGAATTTTAAGAAAAATTGCTGAAGGAGACACTCAAAATTTGGGAGATACAAGCACGCTATTAGATCCATTAGTTGTAGATAAAATCAAAAATTCAGTACAATAACTATTTTATAAATCAGTTTACTTATTTTTGCACCTATGTCCGATAGTTTAATAATCATCCCAACATATAACGAAAAAGAGAATATAGAAAAGATAATTCATAAGATTTTTTCTTTAGAGAAATCTTTCCATATTTTAATTGTTGATGATGGTTCTCCTGATGGAACGGCAAATATTGTTAAAATTTTACAAAAGGATTATTCTAAGAAATTACACATTAAAGAGAGGACTGGGAAACTTGGTTTAGGAACTGCTTATATTCATGGATTCAAATGGGCATTGCAAAAAGATTACCAATTTATTTTTGAGATGGATGCTGATTTTTCACACAATCCTGATGATTTAATTCGCCTATACAATGCAAATGCAAATGAGGGTGGAGATTTATCTATTGGCTCACGATATGTAAAAGGGGTAAATATTGTAAATTGGCCAATGACTCGTTTACTCATGTCATTTTTTGCGTCAAAATATGTGAAATTTGTTACAGGAATGCCAATACATGATTCAACTGCAGGATTTAAATGTTATAAACGAAAAGTTTTAGAAACCTTCAATTTTGACAAAATCCTTTTTGTAGGTTACGCCTTTCAAATTGAGATGAAATTCAAAGCCTGGAAATATGGATTTAATGTTGTTGAAGTTCCTGTAATATTTACTGACAGAACTGAAGGAACATCAAAAATGAGTGGAGGTATATTTATGGAAGCTGTAATTGGGGTAATCCAAATGAAACTCAAAAGTTTTTTTAGAAACTGGAAAAGATAAACAATGTTAAAACTTATTAAAAACGCACAACTTGTAAATGAAGGAAGGATTTACAAAGCAGATGTATTGATTGAAGATAAGATAATCAAACAAATTGCTACTGAAATTAACATTGAAGTTGAGCACATTATTGATGCTGAAGGTTTGCATTTAATTCCTGGCGTAATTGATGACCAAGTACATTTCAGAGAGCCAGGATTAACACACAAAGCAAATATTTACACTGAAAGCAAAGCGGCAATTGCTGGTGGAATCACTTCATTTATGGAAATGCCAAACACAAATCCTCAAACCTTAACACAAGAATTGTTAGAAGATAAATACCAAATTGCAGCTGAAACTTCAATTGCTAATTACAGTTTTTTTATGGGTGCCAGTAATGACAATTTAGACGAAGTACTCAAAACTGATCCCAAAAAAGTTGCGGCAATTAAAATATTTATGGGTTCTTCAACTGGAAATATGTTAGTGGACAACAAAAATGTTCTAGAAAAAATTTTTTCTAAATCATCAATGTTAATTGCAGTGCATTGTGAAGATGAGAAGACAATACAAAAAAATACAATTGCCGCAAAAAAGAAGTTTGGAGAAGAAGTACCCATTAGCGAACACCCAAATATAAGAAGTGCTGAAGCATGTTTTAAATCTTCTTCAATGGCTGTAGAGCTTGCAAAAAAGTACAATACTAGGCTTCATGTTTTTCATCTTTCAACAGAAAAAGAAATAGACCTTTTTGATAATTCTATTCCGCTAAAAGATAAAAACATTACAGCTGAGGTTTGCATACATCACCTTTGGTTTGATAAGAGTCAATATGCTAAAAAGGGAACACTTATAAAATGGAATCCTGCTGTAAAAAAAGAAAGTGATAGAAATGCGTTATTCCAGGCATTACTAGATGATAAATTGGATGTAATTGCAACCGATCATGCCCCACATACTTTGGAAGAAAAATCAAACACATACTTTAACGCACCATCAGGAGGCCCAATTGTACAACACGCTTTGCCTGCAATGCTAGCTTTTGTTAAGCAAGAAAAAATAAGCCTTGAAAAAGTAGTAGAAAAAATGTGTCATAATCCTGCAGTTTGCTTTAAAGTAGAAAATAGAGGCTTTATTCGCGAGGGTTATTTTGCGGATTTAGTTTTGGTAGATTTGGAAAAACCTTGGGAGGTAAATAAAGACAATATTTTATATAAATGTGGTTGGTCACCTTTTGAAGGCGAAACCTTTAATGCACAAATTACACATACTTTTGTGAACGGACATATTGCCTATGAGTATGGAAGATTTGATGAAGCCAGCAGAGGAATGCGTCTCACTTTTGATAGATAAAAACTAAAAAAGGCACCCAAATGGATGCCTTTTTTTAATTTCTCAGAATAAAAATTCTTATTCTTGATCGTCTCCTGAATGATCGTGATCGTCTCCTGAATGATCATGATCGTCTCCTGAATGATCATGATCGTCTCCTGAATGATCGTGATCTACATGAGCTTCAGAAGCAGCTTTAGGCGCACAACAAGAGTGATCTGCCAAACAAGCACCTCCTTCTACATGACATCCAACAGCTTCAGATACCTCTTCAACAGCTACATCAGTAGCTGCTCCTTCAGTTGTTGAAGCGCCACCACAAGCTGCAAATGCAGAAAGTGAACCTGCAACTAATAAATACATTAACTTTTTCATCTTAAATATTTTATTTGATTAATAATTACGACAAAGGTACATCTTTAATCTGTACTAGAACTTACTCAGCAACTTCTTCTGTAAATTCCGCTTCTTCAGCAACAGCAGTAGTGTCTTCAACAACTTCTTCAGCAGCTACCTCCTCAACAACAACTTCCTCAACAACAGTTGCTTCAGTTGCTGTTTCTCCACCTCCACATGCTGTGAATGCGAACATTGTTCCTGCAAAAAATAAATACATTAATTTTTTCATCTTAAATTTTGTTTGATTAATAATTAGGGCAAATATACACAAATCAGTGCAGTAAATACAATACCTTTGTATTGTGAAAAATTATTTGTTTATACTTATTTGCTTATTATTTTCTTGTAGCAATTCTGATGAAAAAAAAATACCTGAGAATGTCTTATCGAAAAATACCTTTGAAAGTATCTTAAAAGAAATTCATTTGGCAGAAGCAACTTTTGAATTACATAAAACAAAAGGAATGGGTAAAGCAAAAAATGAATTAGCAAATTATTATCAAAATATCTACTCAGAATATACTATTTCAGAAGAAGAATTTAAGTTAACTTTAGAGTATTATTCAAATCACCCTGAAAAGTTAGAAAAAATTTATGACAAAGTTTTAGAAGAGTTGATAAAGGAAAGGACTACTTTAAATCCTTAATATACCAATCAGCATACTTTTTTATTGTAGCATCAATGTCCGTGAAATTAAAGTTGATAAACTCTTTAATTTTAGCAGTTGAAAAAGAACTATTTGTCATTGCACTATTAGCTGTTTCTCTAGTTATTAATGCTTTATTTCCCAAAATATATGAACGCATAGATTCCATTCTCCAAGCAATTTCTTTTAAAAATTGAGTTACTTTTATAGTCGCTTTGGGTTTATTAAAAGTAACTGCAATCCTATCAAAACAATCGCGATATTTTAAGTTAGCACCATTTACAATAAAGCGTTCATTCTTTACATCAGAAAATAAAAGAGCAACTAAAGAATTAGCAACATCTACAACATCTACATAACCCGTACTACCTGCAGTATAAAATTTCAAGCCTGAATGTATCTTTTGGAAAATTTGTGAACTTCCTTTTTTCCAATCTCCAGGGCCAAGGATTACTGATGGATTTACAATAACAACATTCAAACCCTCCTGAGTTGCGCGCCAAACTTCTTGCTCAGCATAATATTTACTAAGCGCATAATTACTATCCAATTTTGTTGCTTTAAAATAACATTCTTCATCAATAATACCTTCAGTAGAATTACGCCCCAAAGCTGCAATAGAACTTATAAATCCTACTTTTTTAACTCCTGAAGTCAAAGCCACATTCATCACATTTGCAGTCCCTTCAATATTTACTTTTTTCAAAAGTTCAGCATCAGTAGGTTGAAAAGAAACGACAGCAGCACAGTGTAAAACTTGCTCACAATTTTGCATTCCATTTTCTAAAGATGGAATATCATTAATATCACCTACAACCCAATTTATCTTCTCAAATAAATCCTCAGCATTGTAATGTTTAAAAATATTTTTGCAAATAATTAAAGAAGAAGAATTTCTTTTAAGCGCTTTGAATTGCTCTCCCTTTTGAGATAATTCAAGTAAAATATGCGAACCAACAAGTCCAGTTCCTCCAGTAACAAATATCATAAGGCAAAGATAGGGGAATAGATTTTAGATATTAGATATTAGACATCAGATTTAGAATAATTGTCTATTTTTGACAAAAATTATAAGAAATGAATTTTGTAGAAGAATTAAAATGGAGAGGAATGATACACGATATCATGCCGGGAACGGAAGATCAATTTGAAAAAGAAATGACTTCTGCCTATATTGGTTTTGATCCTACTGCTGATTCCCTACACATTGGAAGTTTAGTTCAGATTATGATTTTAGTTCACTTACAAAAATGCGGACATAAACCTTTTGCTTTAGTTGGGGGTGCTACTGGAATGGTAGGTGATCCTTCAGGAAAAAGTAAGGAGCGCAATTTGTTGGACGAAAAAACTCTAATCCGTAATTTAACATCTGTACAAAAACAATTGGAACAATTTTTGGATTTTGATTGTGGAGCAAACTCCGCTGAAGTAGTAAATAATTACGATTGGTTTAAGGAGTTTAATTTCTTGGATTTTATGCGTGATGTTGGGAAACATATGTCAGTAAACTATATGATGGCAAAGGATTCTGTAAAAAGTAGGCTGGAAACAGGAATGAGTTTTACCGAATTTTCATACCAATTAGTGCAAGGTTATGATTTTTACTGGCTTTGGAAAAATAAAAATTGTAAAGTACAATTAGGCGGGTCTGACCAATGGGGTAACATCGTAACAGGAACAGAATTAGTAAGAAGAAAAGGAGGAGGGAAAGCATTTGCTGTAACTACTCCTCTTATTAAAAAAGCAGACGGAGGTAAGTTCGGGAAAACTGAAAGTGGTAATGTTTGGTTGGACAAAACAAAAACATCTTCTTACAAATTCTACCAATTTTGGTTAAATTCTACTGATGATGACGCTAAAAATTACATTAAAATTTTGACCTTATTGTCGCAAGAAGAGATTGCTAAACTAACAACAGAACATGAAGAGGCCCCTCATTTGAGGCTTTTACAAAAAGTAATTGCTGAGGAAGTAACTACAAGAGTACATAGTAAAGAAGATTTGGAAATGGCTATAAAAGCATCCAATATTTTATTTGGGAAATCAACTGCTGAAGACTTAAAAAGTTTGGATGAAGAAACTTTACTTTCAGTTTTTGAAGGTGTACCACAGTTTGAAATGAATAAAGCCGATTTAGGATTAGGAATCTTAGATATATTAGCAGAGAAAACTAAAATTTTTGCAAGTAAAGGAGAGTCAAGAAGAATGATAAAATCAAATGCAGTAAGTATTAACAAAGAGAAAATTACTGAAGATGTTCAACTTACAGAAAATGACTTGTTAAACGGGAAATACATTCTAGCACAAAAGGGAAAGAAGAATTACTTTTTGATTATTGTCTCCTAACACTTTTCAAAGCCTTTGCTAACTCATTGTGTTTTTGGCTGCCGAACATAATATTAAGTCCATTTTTCAGAAAAATTTTTACTCCTTTGTTTCCGCTCACACTATAGGCCTTTCCTTGAAATCCGTATTTAATTCCCCAACCACCATATTCTTTTAGGGGAGAGTATTCCATAGCCTTTATGCTTTCAATATCTTCTATATCAATAGTGTAAGATTTAAAATGAAATGGGAAAAATTGGTAGTACAATCCTTTATTACTGACTTTAATTCTTAACTCAAATAAATAAAAAATCAAGGGCAGGATAAATCCAATTAACACATAGTTTAAATTAATTTCATTTTCATCAAAAGGACCAAAAGACATAATTGGGAACGATAATAAAATAACCCACAACCACCATTGAGTAAATTTTTGGTTTTCTTCAAATAGGTATTTCATTATTTCATTAATTTTTGAGACTTCATAACATTAGGAGTTGGCAATTGACAAGTCTTATTCTCACACACATAAATCATAGTTGCACCTTGAACAAATTTTTCTTGCAATAATTCCATTTCACTGCGATCAAAACTACCCAAAAATAACTTATTTGGCACATATTTTTTATTCAACTCTAATGCCTTAGCATGCGCATCTTTCCCTACAATTGCTAATTCATAAAAAGGGACAATCTCTTTTAACATAAGAGTAGCATAGTTGGCATATCCAGTTGCATATTTTTCCATATCAGGTTTTACATTATTGGCCATAATGATTGCCTTTTGTTTATAAATCCTGTTATCCAAAAGCGTACCTATATCGTACAAAACATTTGCCATTATCGAATTAGAAGCAGGAATTACATTGTCGTTAATTTCCATTTTTCTGGCAACTAATTCAGGATCCAACTTGGAAGTAAAATAGAACATCCCAGAATTTTTATCGTAAAAATTTTCCAAAGCATAAGCTACTAATTGATTAGCTCTGCTTAACCAAACTTCATCAAAAGTAGCTTCGTATAGGCGAATAAATGCCGAGCTTACAATAGCATAATCTTCCAAATAAGCATTAATTGTTGAGCGTCCATCTTTGTAAGAATGCCACAGTTTCCCATTCTTTTGCAATTGAGTATTGGCTATGAAATTTGCATTCTTTAAAGCCACTTCCAAATGTTGGTTTTCGCCAAAGGTCATGTAGGCATCCACATATCCTTTTAGCATTAATCCATTCCAAGAAGTTAAGGACTTATCATCCAGCCCTGGGCGAATGCGTTTAGCTCTTTCTGCCATCAAAACAGTTTTCCAATTTACTATTTTAGCCTCTAGTTCTGAAACTAAAATTTTATGCTTTTTAGCAATTTGCACTTTGGTTTTATTCCTTAATAAAATGTAATTTCCATGTTCCCAAAGTCCTTTAGAGTTTATATTGTAATAGTCCTTAAAAATTTCAAAATCCTCACGGATAAAGAGTTTTAATTCTGTTTCATTCCATACATAAAATTTCCCCTCCTCTCCCTCGCTATCGGCATCAAGGGCAGAATAAAATGCTCCATTTTCTGCCAATAATTCTCGTTCAATAAAATCAAGCGTTTCAAAAACCACCTCTTTATATAATGGCTTTTTAAATTTCAGATACCCATCCGCATACAAGCTTACAAGCTGCCCATTATCATAAAGCATCTTTTCAAAATGGGGAGCTTTCCATAATTTGTCAACCGAATAGCGTGCGAACCCTCCTCCAATCTGGTCATAAATTCCACCAAAAGCCATCTTTTCCATAGTAAGTTCAACATGGTCTAATACCTCTTTGTTATTGGAAAGATGAGCATATTTTAGTAAAAAATGATAAGCGTTTGGCATAGGAAATTTTGGAGCACCATTGCTTCCTCCATCTCTATTATCAAAGCGTTCATAGCAATGGCTAACCATATTATTCAAATCCTTCCAAGTAAAATTAACCTCTTCAGTATTCAGGCCAATATTTTCAACTTCTTGTATTCCTTTTGTAAGCCTATCTGCAAATTCAATAACTCTATTGGGTTCCTTTTTATAGGTATTTGCTAATCCTAGAATTTGCTTTTTCCAATCTTCTTTTTTGAAATAAGTGCCTCCCCAAAATGGTTTTCCATTTGTTAAGGCCACACAATTAAGTGGCCAACCCCCTCTTTGGTTCATGAGCTGTACTGCTGTCATATATATCTGATCAATATCAGGCCTCTCCTCCCTGTCTACTTTAATGCAAATAAAATTATCATTCATAATTTTTGCTACCTCAGCATCCTCAAAACTTTCATGTTCCATTACATGACACCAATGGCAAGCAGAATATCCAATACTAATCAATAGTAACTTTCCCTCTGATTTTGCTTTATCCAAAGTGAGCTCATTCCAAGGATGCCAATCCACAGGATTATGAGCATGTTGTAATAAATAAGGACTTGTTTCATTTAATAAGGCATTTGTATATTCGTGTGTTTTTTCCACAGTTTTAGTTTCTTGTTGTTGGCTATTGCAACTTAATGAAAGAAATTAACATATTGCTACTAAATGAGTGTACTTCATTATTATTGCTAAATGGTTATTTAAGAAGTAGTCACTTTATTAAATGTGTTGTATGCGATAAATGTAGCGAAAAATAACCAATTCAACAAATAACAGATTTTAGAGTAACTTATTTGCGGTGTAGTTTAATGTGCCTTTGCGTAATTTGCAAAGAAATGAGGAATTGTTTCTATGCCTTTCAGGTAATTAAAAATCCCATAATGCTCATTTGGCGAGTGGATAGCGTCCGAATCCAAACCAAAACCAAGCAAAATTGATTTAACACCTAATTCTGCTTCAAACAAAGCAACAATAGGAATAGATCCCCCGCTTTTAACGGGGACAGGTTTCTTACCGTATGTCGTTTCCATGGCCGTGCTTGCCGCAACATAAGCAGGAATATCAGTAGGAGAAACATAAGGTTCTCCACCATGATGTGGAGTGACTTTTACATTTACACTTTTGGGTGCGATACTTTTAAAGTAATCAGAAAATAATGTAGTAATTTCTTCATCAGATTGATTAGGAACCAAACGCATGGAAATTTTTGCATAGGCTTTTGAAGCGATTACTGTTTTTGCACCTTCGCCAGTATATCCTCCCCACATTCCGTTTACATCTAAAGTAGGGCGAATTCCAGTACGCTCCATTGTTGTGTATCCTTCTTCCCCATGAACATCCGATAAATCCAATGCTTTTTTGTATTTATCTAATGAGAAAGGGGCTCGTGCAATATCTTCTCTTTCCTCTGCTGAAAGCTCCACTACATTATCATAAAATTTTGGAATTGCAATATGATTATTTTCATCTTTCATTTTTGAAATCATTTCACATAAAATATTGATAGGATTCGCAACTGCTCCTCCATATAGTCCTGAATGTAAATCTCTATTTGGACCTGTAACTTCTACCTCCAAATAGCTCAGACCTTTCAGTCCAGTTGTGATGGATGGTGTATCGTTTGCAATAATTCCTGTATCTGAAATTAAGATGGCATCACAATTTAACCTTTCCTTATTTGATTTTACAAAAACACCTAAATTTTCAGAGCCTACTTCTTCCTCTCCCTCAATCATGAACTTTACATTACATGGTAAAGTATTAGTATTCATCATCAATTCAAAGGCTTTTACATGCATGTAAAATTGTCCCTTATCATCACAAGCCCCTCTTGCAAAAATTGCTCCTTCTGGGTGAATATCTGTTTTTTTAATTACTGGCTCAAATGGTCCGCTTGTCCATAATTCTAATGGGTCAGCAGGTTGCACATCATAATGTCCGTACACCAAAACCGTTGGTAAATTGGTGTCAATAATTTTCTCTCCATAAACGATAGGATAGCCTTCCGTTTTACAGATTTCAATATTATCAGCCCCTGCATCCTTCATTGCTTTTGCTACTGCATCCGCACAGTTTAGCACATCCACTTTATAAGCAGGATCAGCTGAGATAGATGGTATTTTTAAAAGTTCAATTAATTCATTAATGAACCTGTCCTTGTTTTCGTTTATGTAATTATTTATGTGTTCCATTTTCTTATTTTATTAAAATATTTCCAGTCATTTCTGTTGGGATTTCAATGCCCATTATCTTTAAAATAGTAGGAGCAATATCTCCTAATTTTCCGTTTTCTATTTTTTCAAAACCTGTATTAAGTGCAAAGCACGGAACCAAGTTAGTACTGTGTGCTGTATTAGGACTTCCGTCAGGGTTTATGGCAAAATCAGCATTTCCATGGTCGGCAATTATGATAAAAGCATAGTCATTTTTTAAGCCTGCCTCTACCACTTTTTGCGTGCAATTATCTACTATTTCTACTGCTTTTGTAATTGCTAAAAAATCGCCAGTATGCCCAACCATATCTGGGTTTGCAAAATTCAAACAAACAAAATCAGTTTCTCCTTTTTCTAATTCTGCAACAATAGTTGAAGTTACTTTAGGAGCACTCATTGAAGGTTGTAAATCGTAAGTTGCTACTTTTGGAGAGTTAACCATTAATCGTTTTTCTCGAATAAATTCTGCTTCTCTACCTCCTGAAAAGAAGAAAGTAACATGAGGATATTTTTCAGTTTCTGCAATTCTTAATTGTGATTTATTATTGCGTTCCAATACCTCACCTAAAGTGTTTTTTATGTTGTACTTATTGTAAATTACATTTACTTTTTGGTAAGTAGCGTCATAATTAGTCATTGTTGTATAATGCAGATTCAAAGTGTTCATCCCAAATTCTGGGATATTAGTTTGTGTTAAAGCAATCGTAATTTCTCTACATCTATCCGTCCTAAAATTAAAACAAATTACCGCATCACCTTCTTGTATTTTGGAAATAGGATTCCCATATTTATCTATACTAACAATTGGCTTGATGAACTCATCCGTTATTCCATTTTCGTAAGATTGCCTAATGCTTTCTGATAAATTTTGTGACTTTTCACCTTTACCATTTACCATTAAATCATAAACTAATCTTATCCTCTCCCATCTTTTGTCTCTATCCATAGCATAATACCTTCCACAAACGGAAGCAATTTTTGCGCCACATAAATTCTGCTCTAATTCTTGAATAAATCCTTTTCCACTTTTTGGATCGCAATCTCTACCATCCGTAAAAGCATGAACAAATACATTTTTAACTTCAGATTCATTTGCTAATTTGCATAATTTATACAAGTGATTTTTATGTGAATGAATTCCTCCATCAGAAACTAAACCTATTAAGTGTAAAGGTTTATTATGTTGTTTTGCATAAGTAAAAGAGGCTTTTAAGCTTTCCATTTCTGCAATGGAATTATCTTCACAGGCAATATTAATTTTTGCTAAATCCTGATACACAATTCTGCCTGCACCAATATTTAAATGTCCCACTTCAGAATTTCCCATTTGACCTTTTGGCAAGCCTACATATTCTCCAAAGGTTTTGAGTTCACAATTAGGATAATCAGCATAAAGAACATCAACAAAAGGAGTATTTGCATGGTGTATAGCGTCAGACTTAGTTTTGTCACCATGTCCCCAACCATCCAAAATAATAAGTGCCATTTTTTTGCCATTCATACTCACAAGCAAAGATAAGGTTTAGGAAATCATTTAATGTATAAAAAAATCAAAAAAATGAAGATATTAAAGGCCAAACTAATATTATGAAAGTTAAGGCAAAAAACACTCCTATGTTGATAGCAAGTAACGCTTTTTTATATTCTATTTTAAAAATATAAGCGGCAATGGTTCCAATATAAGCTCCTGTAAATGGTAAAGGAATCATTACAAAAATTAATAGCCCAATAGCTCCATATTTTTGAACTACTGCTCCTGTTTTTCTTCTAGCGCGTAACGACAAATAAATTGCAGCCTTTCTATACCATTTACTCTTCAAAAAATGATTGTTAAAAAACTCTATTACCCGATAAAAAAGCGGAAACACTAATAGGTTTGCAGATAATGCAATTATAAAAACCCAAATAAGAGTTAAATCTGTATGCTCAATACCATATGGAATACCTACACGAGCCTCACCAAAAGGAGAAAAGCTGATTAAGAAAGTAAATATAATATCTTTAAGCATTGCTGAAATTTAAGGTGGCGAATGTAAGGGATTTGCTTCTAATTTCCTCTCATTTAAACTATTAAAAAAAGTATCTTTTATTTTCCGATTTCATTGTAAAAACTATTTTTCATAGTCTGATGTATTACATTTTCTTTTCCAAGTCTTTCAGGATGAAACTGAACTGCAATCATAAAAGGGTGAAAAGATTTTTTCATTACTACTGCTTCAGGAATTCCGTCAAAAGCACGAGCAATAACGCGTAAATGATTGGGCATAATTTTAAGCCCCTGATGATGCAAAGAGTTGACCATAATTGTATCTGTATTATGTGGAAAAATTAAAGAACACGTATCAGTCAAAACTATTTTATGATCTACTTCTCCATTGTTTCTATGAATAACTTCTGTGCCAATTTCAGCTGGAATATCACCATATAGCGTTCCTCCACTAGCTACATTCATCATTTGCATTCCTCTACAAACACCAATTAATGGCACTTTATTTTTAAATGCAAAGTCAAATAATTTGCGTTCAAGCGTATCTCTACTTAAATCAAAATCTCCACAAACTGTCAAATTTACGGTATCATTATATTGTAAAGGATTGATGTCTTCTCCTCCCGTTAAAATGATTCCATCAGCCAATGCCAATATAGAATCTGTATTTTTTATGGTGTAAGCGTCTAGAATAATCGTGTTGTCATTTTCCATCCATTTTACATAGTTTTCAGATGCTTTAGATAGAATAATTGTTTTTAACTCTCTTTTTTGACAAGAGCTGAAAATAGTAATTATTAGTATAAATAGAGTGTTTTTAGTCATTATTGTGCGATTTTTAGTCATTCTTGTACATTTTTTATCAATTTTAAATTTAAATACAAATGTTTAGCAAAATGAAAACCAATCAAAATACTATATTTTTACACAAAAATGCAATAATTTACACCAAACTTAACATTTCTAACATTATTTCATCATTTTCCCACTTTTTTTCAATATTTGGTATTTTCATAATTTCTTCCATCATTTTTTCTTGTTTCATTCCAATTTGCCAAGCATCAGCATAAGGAATATTAGTAAAACTAACCATAGAATAAAGTGGAATCCATTTATCAGGATATAAATTAGAAAATTTCTTTTCTATTTCTTTCTGTAGTAAAAATTTAGGATCAGCTGTATTATCACGCATTACAATAAAATTCTGCATAGACAGATCCTGTAATCCATCACCGTTAGGCTTCCTACTTTTAGAATATTCTTCAAAGCAAGACTTTAAATCATCTCCATGCTTATCTAGTAATTCATCTAATATTCTACAATCCTCAAGACTTGCATTCATGCCTTGTCCGTAAAACGGCACCGTTGCATGAGCAGCATCCCCAATTAACACTACAGTATCTTTTATATGCCAGGGATAAGTTTTTATAATTCCTAAGCCAGAAGTAGGATTAGCAATCCACTGTTCATATAAATCAGGGACTAAATCTAAAAAATCAGGAAAAATCGTTCTGAAATAATGTTCTACCTCTAATTTTGAATTTAGACCTTCAAAAGATTTCTCTCCTTTTTTAGGCGCAAATAAAGTGCAAGTAAAACTGCCATCCAAATTAGCTAATGCAATAAGCATAAACTCTCCTCTTGGCCAAATATGTAAAGCATTCTTATCTAATAAAAAAGTTCCGTTTTTATCTGGAGGAATATGTAACTCTTTATAGTCATGTTCGATTTTATTATAACTATAGTCATGATCATGTTGCACTACCATTTGCTTCCTAACGGATGAAAAAGCCCCATCAGCTCCAATTATCAAATCAGATGTGACAGTTTGCTTTTGATTTGTATTAGTGTTTTCAAAAACTACACTTGACTGCTCAAGGTTAGCTGCTACGCATTTCTCATTAAAATAAAGATTCGCTCCATTTTTTGCAGCCAATTTCATCATTAGTACATTTAATTGTGCCCTTGATACAGAATAAATTGCCTGACCATCATTTCCGTAAAGTTGCTCTGTTAAATTACCTTTATCATCATGCATTATTCGTTTATACATAGGTGTAGCAATTTTCATTACCTCAGAATCAACACCAACCTTTTTTAATGCAGTCAAACCCCTTTTTGAAAGTGCTAAATTGATAGACTTCCCAGCAGTAATAATCTCTGAACGTAAGTCATTTCTTCTTTCAAAAATAGAAACATGATGCCCTCTTTTGGTTAAATATAAAGCACATAATGAACCTGCTAATCCAGCTCCTACAATTGTAATATTCTTTTGCATTATAATTCTTCTTTTAGGATATTATAAAAATTAAACACATCCTGAAAACTATTGTAAAGTGGAATAGGGGCCACACGAATTACATCCGGCTCTCTCCAATCCGCAACAACTCCTTTTTCTGTAATGGAATCAAACAAAGGTTTATTTCCATTTTTAACTCGAATAGAAAGCTGACAACCTTTTTCTTCTGGTGTAATAATTTCTATTGTATCTGTATCGATTGTGTTCAATAAATACAATAAGTAATTTGTTAATTCCTTAGATTTTGCAACTAACTTATCCATTCCCACCTCATCAAAAATAGATAAAGAAGCGCGAATTGCTGCTAATGATAAAATTGGAGGGTTACTCAATTGCCATCCCTCAGCTGTTTGTATAGGACTAAAACTATCTGGCATTTTAAATCTATCCTCTTTGTTGTGCCCCCACCAACCTGCAAAACGGTTAAGATTTGTAGCATGATGTTTTTCATGTACAAAAGCTGCTGCTACAGATCCAGGACCCGAATTCAAGTATTTATAAGAACACCAAACAGCAAAATCAACTCCCCATTTATGCAGTTCTAATTTAATATTTCCAGCTGCATGAGCCAAATCAAAACCAACATTTATTCCTTTTGCATGTGCTAATTTTGTAATGTTTTCAAAGTCAAAAACCTGACCCGTATAGTAGTTTACTCCTCCCAACATAATAAGTGAAATTTCATCTCCTTCACGCTCAATTATTGTTTGAATATCTTCTGTTCTAATTGCAAACTCTCCATCTCTTGGTCTTAATTTTATTAAAGTATTTGCTGGAGAAAATCCATGATGTTTTAGCTGAGATTCTACTGCATAAATATCCGATGGAAAAGCATCTCCTTCAATGATAATTTTATATCGTTTTTCACTTGGTCTGTAAAAAGAAACCATCAGTAAATGCAGGTTAACCGTAAGCGTATTCATAGCGACTACCTCAGCTGGTTTTGCACCTACAATTTTAGCATAACTCTCGGTTAAAAACTCGTGATAAGGCATCCAAGGATTTTTAGCGTGAAAATGTCCTTCCACTCCAAAAGTAGCCCAATCTTCCAACTCCTGATTTAAATATTCCTTTGTTCGTTTAGGCTGCAATCCGAGTGAGTTTCCACACATATAAATATGCTCATCTCCATTTTTCTGTAATGGTATATGAAATTCATTTCTGTAATTCTTCAATGCATCTTTTGCGTCTAACTCTAAAGCAAATTCTGCTGTATTTTTATAATTCATATATCTTGTAAATTATGGGCCTGCTTGGCGCTGCATCAGAAAAAAATGCAGGAATTTGCAGATTTAATAGATAGGCTCCATCTTCCACAGAAGAAGGAACAAAAATCATTTCTGTTATGGTTTTGGTTTGGGCGTCCAGGTTAAACTCTTTATCTTTTGTTTCCCAAAATATATTATGAGTCGATAAGTGTCCATCATCAAACAATCTATCTACTGATGGAATATCTACTAGCAAATGTTGCACTCCTAAACTCACTAAATACTCCATTGCATCTATACTAAAAAAAGCAGGTGTTTCTTTCATATAGTCTCTACTTAACTTTTCTTCAGAATTAGGTAGTGTGCGTATAATAATTCCTTTTAACAACTCAATATTGACTCCTTTGAGTTGAATTTCCAAATCTTGTTTTGTAATTACTAAATCTTCTTTATTTAATGCAGGAGTATAATTTTCATTGGTACTTTTTGGAGTTACTGAAACCAAAGTTGAAGGAATCATTTCTTCTTTTAAAGAAGATAAAATTGAAATTCTTTCATTAGTAATATGACCAATGCACTCAGTATGTGTTCCGTTACAATGTGTAGTAAAACTATAAGTTTCAAAATTGCAAGGGCCTCCTTTGCGAGTATCTCCAATAAATTGCCCGTCTTGATATGCAGAGGAAGTAGCTTTATCTACTCCATAAGTGTTTGGTTGTTCTCCATTAAAATAAAGTGGAATAGAAATATCCATTCCTCTAGAAAAGTCTACTTCTATTTTCTCCCCTCCTGTGTATATAAGTGCTTTCATTTATATAAAATCTTCTTTTTTGCCTAGCCAATCTAATACATTTTTATTGCTTATATCACTTCCTTCTTGTTCTGTTAAAACTCCTATTTCTACAGCATAGTCTAAAACTCTTCCTGGATATGAAGTGCCTATACCCTCCATCTCTCCTAAAGGAAAAGGATCATCTAACCCCAGTATTATTTGGCTAGCCCCAACTCGCTTTTTTAGCAGCTCTAAAGTGTGAGTATCATGTACTAATGTGTCGAAATATAAATTTTTGTGTCCTAAAGTTTTTCTAGGGTCTTGCAATTTTTCAAAAAGATCTGGGCGACCATCAAAACCTTGTATTCTTCTTCCATAATTAGCTATTCCTAGCATACCTCCATGTGCAAAACTAGTTCTTAGATTTGGATATATGTTTGGTAAATCTCTAAGAGTAAAGAGATGCAATGTGTCAGCACATTGTGCCATCATCCAAACTAAATGAAATCTCCAATATTGGTTTTTTAAAGCAACCATTTTCTCTCCATCGTAAGGATGAATTTGAATAGCTAATCCATATTCATTAGCTAATTCAAATATCGGATCAACATCTGCTTCAGCAACAGACAGCCATTCTTGATTTGCATTTAAAAAATGTGTAGGCAGACAAAGCAATTTTAAGCCAAGTATATTAACACATCTATCTATTTCCTTAAGAGCCTGTTCTACATATAATGGTTGGACCACAAACCCACAAGTAAACTTTTCAGGATAATCACTTTGAATAGAAGCGTTGAAATCATTTTGAAAACGAATTCCATCAGCACAATCTTGCTTTTCCCATCCATTACAGTATAACTGTGAAAGACATAACATAACACCGTGATCGATATTATATTGATTCATCCATTCTATTTTTTCTTTAACGAAAAAGCCAGTGCCATTAATTGGTCTGGACCAATCTCCTTGCCTCATAAACTTTTTGTCTTCATCAATCCAAAAAAGTTTCTTCTTCTTCATGAAAGCGGGAATCTGAGAAGGCTCTGGCAGTATATGTCCATGTCCATTTATTCGCATAATATCATTTTAATTTTCTTCAATAATTTCATTATATTTTAGATTGCTTTTCTAATAACTGCATATTTTAAACATAATAAATTAAAGCCCACAACTATTAATCTATATATTTTTTATCACTTTCCATAATTTCTCCTGTTTTAGGACAAGTTCTTAACTTTTCATTAGAATAAAACCTCTTGAAAACAGGCAAAAAATCCTTTTCTACGTTTGTTAGATGAAAATATTCTTCATAAAGTAGTTCGTTAGCAGTATCAGAAAACCACATTAATCCGTCTTTGTGTTTTGTCGTTCTTTTTCTTTCAATTACCAATCCAATAGAACCTTCTGATCTAACCGGTGAATGTGGTATCTTTGGTGGTAACAAAAACATTTCTCCTTCTTTAATTTCATGCTCAACCAATTTTCCGCCTTGCTGTGTTTTTACAATAATATCCCCTTCAATTTGGTAAAAAAGCTCTTCTGTCTCATTATAATGATAATCTTTTCTTGCATTTGGTCCTGCGACTATCATTACTATATAATCTTCAGATTCAATATAAAGATTTTTATTGCCTACAGGTGGCTTTAACAGATGTCTGTTTTCATCAATCCATTTTTGTAAGTTAAACGGTTTTTTTATTTCCATAATATTTGTTTTAAATAGTTGCTATTACTTTTAATTCTATTGCTATAGGAGTTGGTAAACTCTTTATCTCTATTGTTGTTCTGCAGGGTTGATTATGCTTAAAATACTCTGCGTAAATTTTATTGTAAGTCTTAAAATCATCCTTCATGTTGGTAAGGAAAACTTGAACATCTACAATGTTATCCCAAGATGAACCAGCATCTTCTAAAATAAAACGAATGTTGTCAAAAACAGAATGACATTGCGTTTCAATATCATAACTTTCAATCCCTCCACTTTCATTAAATGTTACTCCTGGAATATCTGTTTGTCCTGCCTTTCTTGGGCCTACTCCTGATAAATATAAAATATTACCTACTTTTCGAGCATGAGGATATAATCCTACCGCGCCAGGCGCTCTATCTGAATTAAATTTCTCTCCGTTCATTTATTTTATTCTTTTATGCATATAATAATGCGGTCCTATATCAGAGATGTCAAACAACTCCCCAACTTCTTGAAATCCTACTGATTGGTAAAAAGGAACCGCTTTAAGACGTGCATTACACCAAAGTAAATCACACTCTTTTGATTTTAGAATCTGAAAAGCTTCATGCATGATCTGTCTGCCATATCCTTTTCGGAGGTAACTAGAATCTGTAGCCATTCCTCTTAATCTGTACGCATTTTTATATCGATTTTTATTTGTTTCTTGACGGTAGAAAGTAGCACAACTCACAATCTTGTCTTCTACAGTAACTCCTAAATGAAAAGTGTTTTTTTCATTATCTCTTTTGTATGAAGTAGTTGAATAATTTTTGCCTTGACGTAGCATTTTATACCTTAAAGGACGAATTGCTTCAGCATCAACTAATTTAATATGTGCAACTTGGTATTCCATTTTAAATTTTAACACAAACATTTTTAGGTTCTGTAAAAAATTGCAGGGATTTAAATCCTCCTTCTCTACCTACACCCGAGTGTTTCATTCCTCCAAAAGGGATTCGTAAATCTCGTAAAAGCCATGTGTTAATCCACACAATTCCAGAGTCAATATTTGCAGCAACTCTGTGGGCTTTACTTATATTTTCGGTAAAGATAGATGCTGATAATCCATACTTAGTTGAATTGGCCATTTCCACTACTTCTTCTTCTGTTTTAAAAGGAATTAAGGAAACAACAGGTCCGAAAATCTCCTCTTGATTTATATCACAATCAGAAGAAAGTCCCTCAATAATTGTTGGCTGAACATAGTACCCATTTTTCAGCTCTCCTTCTAGTATTTCTCTTTCTCCTCCAATTAAAATCTTTCCTCCTAAAGTTTTTGCTAACTCAATTTTTGCTAGGATTTTTTCCATATGATCCTTGGAAACTACTGCACCTAAATTAGATGTAGTGTCTTTTGGATCACCTACTTTTAATTTTGATGTTTTAGTAACTAAAGCATCTCTAAATTTATCGTAAATTTCTTCTTGTACAAAAAGACGAGAACCACACAAACAAATTTGTCCTTGATTGGTAAATGCTGCACGAGCGGACATACTTACTGCCTTATCAAAATCAGCATCTGTAAAAATGATGTTTGGATTTTTACCTCCTAATTCCAAAGAGAGTTTTTTGAACATTGGTGCTGTTACAGTTGCAATATGTTTTCCAGTAACAGTACCTCCAGTAAAGGAAACAATTGGTGTGTCTGGGTGAGTGGTAAGAGGGTCTCCTGTTTTACTTCCTAATCCGTGAACAATATTTAAAACTCCTTTTGGCAATCCTGCTTCAATACAAATTTTACTTAAGATGTAAGCGGTCATTGGTGTAACTTCAGAAGGTTTTGCGACTACTGTATTTCCTGCAGCAAGTGCTGGTGCAATTTTCCAAGTCAATAAATAAAGGGGTAAATTCCATGGAGAAATACAAGCTGCTACTCCTACTGGTTGACGCAAAGTATAGTTGATTGCCATACCGTCCATTTCATGCATTTCAGAACTATCATGAAGGATTGCTCCTGCAAAAAATCTGATATTAGCAGGTGCTCTTGGGATATCCACATGAGCGGCTAAAGATTCTGGTTTCCCATTGTCTTTGCTTTCAGCTTTTATCAATTCATCTGAATACTTTTCAATCGTATCAGCTAACTTCATTAGTATATCAGAACGCTTTTGTTTTGGAGTTTTACTCCAACCTTTAAACGCTTCTTTGGCAGCCGCTACTGCATTGTCAATATCCTGATTTTCAGAGTCTGGAATTAAAGAATATACCTCCCCGTTAGATGGATTGTAGTTATCTAAATAATTTCCGTTTGTTGGTGCTACTAACTCTCCATTTATATAATTTAAAATCTTTTCCATTACAAGCTAGCTGTTCTACCACCATCAACTGGGAGGTTAATTCCGTTAATATAACTTGCTGCTGGGCTACATAAAAAGGCTACAGCATTTGCAGTTTCACATGCCTGTCCAAATCTATTAGCTGGCACAGATGATTTCATTGTATTTGTAATTTCTTCTTCTGTTTTTGCTTGTACAGATGCTTTTTTTGTAATTAAAGTTTTCAATCGGTTAGTATCCGTAAATCCTGGCAATACATTGTTTACCGTAATTCCGTAAGCTCCTACTTCAATAGAAAGTGTTTTTGCCCAGTTAGCAACTGCCGCACGGATGGTATTAGAAACTCCCAACCCCGGAATTGGGGCTTTTACTGAAGTAGAAATAATATTTATAATTCTTCCAAAACCTTCTTTTTTCATTCCTTCAATAACTTTCTGAACCAAAATCTGATTGTTTACCAAATGCATTCTGAATGCGTCCTCAAAAGAATCTGTTTTTGCATCAGTAATTGGTCCACCTGCTGGTCCTCCTGTATTGTTTATCAAAATATGATAAGTTCCTTTTAAAAGATTCACTTCTTCTTTTAGTTTTTCAGTGTCCGAAAAATCAATACAAACAAAAGAATGTATTTGCCCTTGGGATTTATCCAAATCGTTTAACACATTTAAAAGTTTACTTTCGTTTCGGGCAATTAGCGTGATGTTTGCTCCTAATTTTGCCAACTCAATAGCAGAGGCTTCTCCAATTCCTTGGGTACTTCCACACACAATTGCATTTTTATTTTTTAAATCTAAGTTCATTTAATCTATAATTATTTTTTTCTCTACCGTTCCATTTTCAAAGATGTAAAACAGTGGAGTATTTCTTTTATCTTTTGTTTCTCTTCCTAAAATATCTGTTATTTTGAGGAGTTCTTTATTTGTAACCTGTTCTTCTATTGATGTTGAACCACTGCAATTTGTGCTAAAATAATGTTGAGAATCAATATTTGTCCAATTAGCGTTTGAATAAGAATCATCATCAACATTAATACAAGTAAGATTTGGGTTTCCTGTTGTGTAAAAATTATAAAAATTTATATTATTTCCATTTCTTACATCTAGGATTGTAAGTTGATTATTCATACAGTCAAAAGAACGTACTGCAGTTGCTCCACTTACATCAAGTGATATAAGGTTGTTGTTTGAGCAATACAAATTATTTAAAACAGAAGCTCCACTTACATTTAGACTTGTTAGATTATTACTAGAACAATCCAAATTAAATAAAGAAGTATTAGTACTAATATTAAGATTTGTTAAATTATTATCATCACAATCTAAAGAAGTTAAACTAGTAAAATCTTCTATTCCTGTTAAGTCATTAATATTAAGACTGCTTATATGTAATTCTGATACAGTATCTATAGCTGAGGTATAAACATTATCATCATTAGAAATTCCATTGCCTAGTCCATTTGATTCTAAATAAGTTTCAAAACTATCATCAGGCACATAAGTTAGTGTGGTAGATCCATTAACAACCGTGAACTCTCCAATCATATTAAAATTAATATGAGGAGTGCAAACATATTGATATAGCCCTACAACTTGAGGTATATATTGGAAAAAGGTATCAGCAGGCATTTGCCATACCTGATCAAAAGAAACTGCTCCGGCAGGAATATTGTTAGATGTTATGGTATGAGACATTGTTGGAGGATCAAGAGGAGTCCACTGTATAGTGTCTCCTAATTGAACTATAATGTTATTTGGTGGGAGAAACTGCATATACCCGCTCCACACTTGTATTTGATGTATAGTCCCTTTTGAATTAAAAGAAGATAGAATAAATAATATAAGTAGTCCTTTTTTCATTATTCTATTTTATATAATTAAAGCCTAAAGTTTGTTTTATCTTTTGGGGTAATTCTGGTAAGTACGAACGGGAAATCATAAGTGTAGAAATGTTAGCAATATCAGTAAATAGTTTGTGCTTGTCAACAGTTTTTTTCAAATATCCTTGGCCTGAACTTCCTCCAGTTCCAATTTTTTGTCCTAACATTTTTTCTACCATTTGCACATGTCGGAATCTCCAAGTTGCAATTTTATGGTCTAGCTCCACAATACTTCTCAAAAACTGATACGGTAAATGTAAAATTGGTTGATCACGGTATAAATTGATAAGTAATGCAGACATAGTTGCTTTGTATGAAAGTGTTGTTTCCCCTTCTTCCATTGCTTTATTATGCTCTTGTTCCGAAAGTACTCTTTCAAAATATTTTTTGTTTTCTTCAATCATACGGATTCTAATTTCTCTATCACTATCCGTTAAGTTTGCTGCTTTAATTCCTGCAATTTCTTTGTCCAACATTGCATTAACAGCTCCCTCATATTTTGCTGTAAAATCAAACCCCTCCATATTTAAAAACGGAATACGCTCCAACCATTTTTCAACTAGATTAAAGAGAGACGCATCATCTTCTAAATTTAGAATTTCTTCTTTCTTTTCTCCTTCAAATTGTGCGTGATAAGGACAGCCTCCAAATTGATGTCTTTTCTTAATTTTAAGCCCCAACATTACTTCTAACTTTCTGAATTGATGAGATTGAAATCCTGATGCTGGAGATAAATGATCTCTAAAATCTAAGAAATCCAGAGAAGTCATTGTTTCTAAGATATCCAACTGTCCAACAAGGGTAGTCATAATTTTGTTCACCCTATCCATTCTCCTTACAATTACCCCAACATTACTTTCATTAATTTTATCAGCCTTAAACAAATCCATTGCCGATTCAATTTCATGTAAAATCTGTTTGAACCATAATTCATATGTTTGGTGGATGATAATAAAAAGCATTTCCTCATGTGCCGCTTTTTTACCTTCCCCACTTAAAGGGTGTTGAGCATCCAATACTTTATCGAGCGCCAAGTAATTTATATAGTGTACTGATGTTGTTTCTTCTGACATTATTTGAAATTTATAATGCAGCTAAAGTAAGCAATCTGATTTAAAAAATCAAAACTGAAATTATTAAAAAAAAATAAACCAAAATGCATAATGATTCTATCCAAAAAGAGAAATACATTTCTCCCTTACTTTCATCTGATTTTCTAATGAAAATTGAAGCCACAAAATACAACAAAATTAATGCTAGTGAATTTGAAGAATTTAAGTTGTTTTCAAATGATTGAAAAATAGCAATTAATACACAAATAAATAAAGCCGAAACTCCAATAACTTTTGATTTTTGAACTCCAAAAAACAAAGGAATTGTTTCTAAATTTTGAGCATCACACTTCAAATCTCTAATATCAAAAGGAATAGTTATGGCAAAAACAAACAAAAATCGTGATATTAAGTGCAAAACAATATTTTGTGTAATTGGGATGTTATTTTCAAATACCAACAATAACATAGTGCTAATAGTCCATATCAAAGATATTACAAATATTTTGCTAAACGGAACTTTTCTTAAGCCAAAAGGATAAAGTAATGAGAGAAATCCTGAAAATGCAATTGCAATTTGAGTAGGAGCTTGAAATTGAAAAAAGTAATACCCACTCATTATCCCGCATGATAAAATAAGCGAATAAATAACTCTCTTATTTTCTACTAACCACTGTTTTCTAACATGGATTGAACCTATTTTAACTCTTACAACTCTCTGGAAATTATAGGTAAATATTGTAGCAAAAAAAATAAATTTACTGACCTGATAATTTGTCGTTTCAAGAAATAATTCAGAGCTCAAAGCCAAAGCAAGCACACAGAATGCAACCCAAATATTACTAAAAACCAAAAAGCGAATGAATGATTTCACTTTGCTAAAATACAAAATCTAAATGACGATATTTATAATTCGTTTTGGTACGACAATTACTTTTTTAGGAGACTTTCCTTCTAAATAATGAGCTGTTCTCTCGTGCTTTAACACCTCAACTTCTACCTGTTCTTTTGTCATTTCGGCAGGTAAAGTAATTTTAAACCGCATTTTACCATTAAACGAAACTGGATAATTTATTTCAGATTCCACTAAAAAACTTGCATTAAATCTAGGGAAATCTGCAATTGTTATGGAAGATTTATTTCCTAATTTACTCCAAATTTCTTCGGATATGTGAGGTGCATAAGCAGAAAGTAGAATTGTAAAATCAGAGATGATTTCTCTACTATTACATTTTTGTTCTGTTAGCTCATTTATGCAAATCATAAAAGTACTTACAACAGTATTGAAAGAATGTCTTTCAATATCCTCAGCTACTTTTTTAATGGTTTTGTGGAGGGTTTTGCAATTTTCTTTTGTTGGCTTTTCATCTTGAACATTAAAATTATTCTCAGAATTATGAGCCAAACGCCAGAACTTCCTTAAAAAATTATGTACTCCATTTATTCCTTTTGTATCCCATGGTTTAAACTGTTCTAACGGACCTAAAAACATCTCATAAAGTCTTAAAGTATCGGCTCCAAATTTCTGAACTAACTCATCTGGAACTTGTACATTATACTTGGATTTTGACATTTTCTCTACTTCATGTCCGCACAAATATTTTCCTTCATCATTCAAAATAAACTCAGAATCAGCATATTCTGCTCTCCAATTTTTGAACGCATCAATATCCAACGCATCATTATCTACAAAACTAATATCCACATGCAAACGAGTAGTTTTGTGCTCTTTTCTTTTATCAAAACTTACAAAAGTATTCGTATCTTTTATTCTATATATAAAGCTTGATCTCCCCAAAATCATTCCTTGGTTTATCATTTTTTTGAATGGCTCATCAAAACCAATAAACCCTCTATCGTACAGGAATTTAGTCCAGAAACGAGAATACAATAAATGCCCAACTGCATGTTCTGCTCCTCCAATATATAAATCTACTTGTCCCCAATAATCTGATTTTTCTTTTGAACAAAATTCAGCACCATTATTTGGATCCATGTATCGTAAAAAATACCATGAGCTTCCTGCCCAACCTGGCATAATATTACATTCCATTCTATCTCCTTCAAACACATCCCAATCCTCTTTTTTGGCTCTAGCTAATGGAGGCTCTCCACTTGCAGTTGGTAAATATTTATCAACTTTAGGAAGCGTAACCTGTTTGTCATCTTCCAAAACATAAGCTATTTCACCTTTATAATATACCGGGAATGGTTCTCCCCAATATCTTTGTCTGCTGAAAATTGCATCACGCAAACGATAATTTATTTTACCATTTCCGAAACCTCCTTCTTCAATTTTATAAATCGCTAAACTAATTGCCTTTTTAGCCGCTAGTCCATTTAAAAAATCAGAGTTAGTAATGTTTACATTCTTGTCTTCATTTGCCCCTTCACTTGCATCAAATTCCTCAAAAATATTAATAATTTCCAAGCCAAAATGAGTAGCAAAATCCCAATCTCTTTGGTCTCCACAAGGGACAGCCATTACCGCACCAGTTCCATAAGAAGCTAGCACATAATCTCCAACCCAAACCTGCACTTTATCTCCTGTAAATGGATGAATTGCATAAGAACCTGTAAATACTCCAGTCACGCTTTTGTCTGCTTGTCTGTCTCTTTCCGATTTTAGTTTTGCGGTATTTACATAGGCTTCAACTTTCTGTTTTTGCTCATTAGTAGTTATTTCTGACACTAGCTCATGTTCTGGCGCTAACACCATAAAATTAACACCAAAAATGGTGTCCGGACGAGTAGTGAAAACTTCTATTTTATCATCCGAATTTTCAAGCTTAAAACTTACAGAAGCTCCTTTCGATTTCCCAATCCAATTCTTTTGGATTTCCTTTATTGAATCTGACCAATCTACAGTATCTAATCCTGAAATTAACCTATCAGCATAAGCTGTAATCCTTAAGGACCATTGCTTCATTAATTTTTGTTCTACAGGAAAACCTCCTCTTTCCGAAAGCCCATCTTTTACCTCATCATTTGCCAAAACTGTCCCTAAACCTTCACACCAATTTACCCTAGTGTCCGACAAAAATGCCAAACGATAATTCAACAACATTTTTTCTTTTTCTGCTTCAGAAAAATTACTCCACTCCTCTGCTGAGAAACTTGGTGTGTTATCATCACAAACTGCTTTTGAGTTCTCATTTCCATTTTTCTCAAAATAGGCTAACAAAGTAGCAATTGGGATGGCTTTATCTTCTTCATTACAATAGCAAGAATTAAACAATTGCTTAAAAATCCATTGTGTCCATTTATAATAATTAGAGTCGGAAGTTTGTATTTCTCTACTCCAATCGAACGAAAAACCAATTTGATCTAACTGTTTTCTATACCTTTCAGTATTATCTTTAGTCGCTTCTGCTGGGTGAATTCCTGTCTGAATAGCATATTGTTCTGTTGGTAGGCCAAAAGAATCATATCCCATTGGATGCAACACATTAAATCCTTTTAATCTTTTATAACGAGCAAAAATATCAGAGGCAATATAACCTAGTGGATGTCCAACATGCAAGCCTGCCCCAGAAGGATAAGGAAACATATCCAATACATAATATTTTTCTTTTGAAGCATCTTCTGAAACCTTGTAAGTTTCATTTGCTCTCCAATTGTCTTGCCACTTTTTTTCTATCTTATTAAAATCGTATTCCATCTTATTCACATTATTCAGTTTGCAAAGTTAAGGAATAACATCAATTAGTAAATTGTATTTTTATATTTTAGCGAACTATATGAAAACTAGCAAAAATAAAACTCTAAACAGAAGGATCCTCTCTTCTTCAACTTCAGTTGTTATTAGCCTTTCACTTGTATTGTTTGTTGTTGGTTTATTGGGTTTAGTTCTGATAAACGCGCAAAAATTATCAGATTATGTAAAAGAAAATATCGGCTTCACAATTATGTTAAAAGATGGTGTGAACGAGATAGAATCATTAAAATTTCAAAAAATATTAGATGCTTCTGATTTTGTAAAAAGCACTTCCTTTACAACAAAAGAACAAGCAACTGCTGATTTAAAAACTGATTTAGGAGAAGATTTTGTTGAGTTTTTAGGTTACAGCCCTCTTTTAGCGTCTATTGATGTAAAACTTAATGCTGAATATGGAAATACTGATAGTTTGCAAATAATCACTAATGAATTAAGCGAAAATGCTAATGTTTTTGAAGTCTATTATCAAAAAGATTTAATAGACAAACTCAACTCAAATGTAAATCGCTTGTCATTCTTTTTACTTATTTTTTGTGTGCTACTTTTCTTTATCGCTTTTGCGTTAATTAACAACACTATCCGACTTTCAGTTTACTCAAAACGATTTCTAATACGAACAATGCGATTAGTTGGTTCAACTAATAGTTTCATTCAAAAACCATTTCTATCTAAAGGAATTTATCAAGGAATATACAGCTCACTTTTTGCTATTTTTATGCTTATTGGCGCAATACAATTAGTGCAAGGAGATACAGCTAATATGCTTAATATTGATGATTTAAAAATTATTGGAATTGTTTTTTTACTGATTTTAGCATCAGGATTAGTTATCAGTATTTTTTCAACTTTCTTTGCAGTAAGAAAATTTATAAAACTTAACGAAAACGAACTTTACAACTAAACATTAAACTATGGATTTTGCATTCAAAAAAAAGAACTACACGCTTTTACTTATCGGATTAGCTTTTATGGCTAGCGGACTAATTTTAATGATTGGTGGAGGGTCAGATGACCCAACAAAATTCTCTGATGCAATCTTTGATTTTCAGAGGTTAACATTAGCTCCAATTTTATTAGCTACAGGCTTCATTATTGAGATTTTTGCAATTATGAGCAAAAGCAAAGAAGCTTAATAAATGGAAATAATCAATGCTATTATCCTTGGAATTATTCAAGGGCTAACTGAGTTTTTACCCGTTAGCAGTAGCGGGCATTTGGAAATTGCAAAAGCAATTTTAGGAGAAGGAAAAGTAGGAGAAGAAAGCCTACTGATGACAGTTGTCCTCCATTTTGCAACTGCCCTATCCACTATTATTATTTTTAGGAAGGATTTGATTGAAATATTCTCAGGGCTCTTTCAATTTAAAAACAATGAAGCATTTCAATTCTCTTTAAAAATTGTTTTATCCATGACACCAGCTACTTTGGTTGGAGTGTTTTTTAATGATGAAATAAAAGCGCTATTTGGTGGTGCATTGACTTTAGTAGGAAGCATGCTCTTAATTACAGGTTTGTTATTATTCCTTGCTGACAGAGCTAAAGCATCAGAAAAGCAGGTAGGGGTTAAAGATGCTATCCTTGTAGGGATTTCACAAGCCATAGCTATCCTTCCTGGAATTTCAAGATCAGGAGCAACAATATCAACAGCTGTACTTTTAGGAATTGACAAAGAAAAAGCAGCACGATTCTCCTTCTTGATGGTTGTTCCTTTAATCTTTGGGAAAATGGCTAAAGATTTTTTTTCAGGAGAAATTTCAGCAACAGACACAAACTTTTTAGCACTATTTATTGGCTTCATTTTTGCCTTTTTAACAGGAATGCTTGCCTGTAAATGGATGATAAAATTAGTGAAAAGTAGTCAACTTAAATACTTTGCTTACTACTGCTTTGCTATTGGATCTATTGTAATAGCGACATCATTATTTTAATATGGATAAATTCCCTGAAACGGTAGAGGACTTTTTAGATGGACAAATCCTTTTGATGGAGAAGCCTTTGGGCTGGACATCTTTTGATGTAGTGAAAAAGATAAAAAATCTAATCCGCACTAAATATAGTTTAAAAAAAATAAAAGTAGGGCATGCAGGTACTCTAGACCCTTTAGCTACTGGACTGTTAGTGGTATGTACAGGTAAATTTACTAAGCTAATTTCTAAAATTCAAGGACAAGAAAAAACTTACATAGGAACAGTTACCTTAGGCGGAACAACTCCATCTTATGATTTAGAAACTAAAGTTGATAACAATTACGAAACTGCACATATTACTGAGGAGCTAATTAAAGAAACTACAACTCATTTTATAGGGGAAATTGACCAAAAACCACCCATCTTTTCAGCTTTAAAAAAAGGTGGAGAAAGGCTATATGAAAAAGCAAGAAGGGGAGAGGCTATCGAAATTGAAAGTAGGAAAATAACAGTTAAAAAATTTACCATTACCAACATAGAAAACCTAGACGTTAACTTTGAAATTAAATGTAGTAAAGGAACCTATATCCGTTCAATTGCTCATGATTTTGGAGCAGCATTGAACAGCGGTGGACATCTTACAAAACTTTGCAGGACATCAATTGGGGAATATCAATTATCAGACGCGATTGATGTTGAAAACTTTAAAAAACTGTTAAATCAGTAGTTTTACTTGACTTCTGCTTTTCCATACATTATATTTGCAAACTTTAATTTAAAACAAAATATCAGATGAAATATAAATTGTCAATGTACAAGTTTGACTTACCAAAAACAAGAATTCCTAATAAACCTATCGAACACAGAGAAGATGCAAAAATGATGGTTGTTAATAGAGAAGATGGAAAAATTGAACACAAAAAAGTATCTGATCTAAAAGATTATTTTGTTGAAGGAGATGTAGTTGTTACCAATAATACAAAAGTGTTTCCTGCAAGATTACAAGCTAATAAAGAGAAAACTGGAGCAATGATTGAAGTCTTTTTACTTAGAGAATTGAATCAAGAGAACAGACTTTGGGATGTTTTAGTTGATCCTGCAAGAAAAATTAGAATCGGTAATAAATTGTTTTTTGGAGAGAATGATGAATTAGTTGCTGAGGTAATTGACAATACAACATCAAGAGGAAGAACGCTAAGATTTTTGTTTGATGGGACTCATGATGAATTTAAACAAACAATTACAGCACTTGGGGAAACTCCAATCCCAAAACACTTTGGAAGAGAGGCAACCAAAGAAGATGCTGAACGATTTCAAACTATTTACGCAAAGCATGAAGGAGCTGTTTCTGCACCAACTGCAGGGCTTCATTTTAATAAAATTTTAATGAAGCAAATGGAATTGAATGGAATTGAATTTGCTGAAACCACATTACATGTTGGCTTAGGAACTTTCAATCCAATTATGGTAGAAGATCTTTCAAAGCATAAAATGGAATCAGAGCAAATTAGTATACCTAAAAGAGCTGCTGAGCAAATCAATACTGCTATTAGGCAGAACAAAAGAATTTGTGCTGTTGGGACCACTGTGATGAGAACCTTGGAAACCTCTATCTCTACAAAACATGAAGTAATTCCTTTTGAAGGGTGGACAAATTTATTTTTATTTCCCCCTTACAAACATAAAATTGCAAATTGCATGCTAACTAATTTTCATTTACCTAAATCATCTTTAATGATGCAGGTTTCTGCTTTTTCTGGTTTAGATCTTTTGAAAAAAGTATACAAAGAAGGAATTAAGAAAAAATACAATTTCCATACATATGGAGACGCAATGCTAATTTTATAAATGAAAAAAGTTGCTTTAATAGTTGCTGGAGGAAAGGGAGAGCGAATGAATGTCGATATTCCTAAGCAGTTTTTACTATTAAATAACTTGCCGATTTTGATGCACACCATAAAACAATTTTCTCATTTTGAGGAAATTTTTTTAGTTTTACCTAAGTCGCAATTTGATTATTGGAATGGGCTTTGTAAAATCAATAATTTTACTCAAATACACATTTTAGTTGAAGGTGGGTCAACAAGGTTTCATTCTGTGAAAAATGGACTTGATAAAATTGATACCACTTCAGTTATTGCTATTCATGATGGGGTTCGCCCACTTATTTCTACTGCATTAATTAATAACTTAGTAGGTGAAACTAAAAGAGGAAGAGGAGTAATTCCAATTATTCCTGTAAAAAATTCTATTCGGAAAATTGAAGGAGAAAATTCTGTTCATATTGACAGAAGTAACTTGTATAAAGTACAAACACCACAATGTTTTTTAAGTGCTGATATCAAAAATGCTTACACTCAAGAGTTCTCTGAACTTTTTACAGATGACGCTTCTGTTTTTGAAGCAAATGGAGGGGAAATAAAAACGATTTTGGGAGATGAAAAAAATCTGAAAATCACCACCCAAGACGACATGAAGGTTGCTAAAGTTTTTAAGCAATAACTTTTAATTCATTTAAATCAAATATTAAATTCACTCCTGGTATTTTCCCTTTTTCAAAAGTTCCTAATTTCTCAAATCCCAAAGCTTCTGCACCATTTTTACACGCAATTTTCAAAAGGGTATTCAAATCAAAATTAGAGTTTTCTTGTATTATGTTAAGTTCCTCCAAGATAGAAAGGGAATTATTAGAAGCTAAACTATCTGTTCCTACACACAATTTATCTGCATCAAATATTGAATAGTCTGGCAATGCGTTTTCAATGTATAAATTAGCTTTTGGGCAAGTGCAGTAATAGTTTTCTGTAACATTTTTCTTTTTAGCAAAAGTATTATGAACCAATAGCATTTTTTTATTTCCTAATTCTTCTAAAACTGAATTAGATTTGGTTCTATAATTCCATACTTCTGGACTTGCATTTATTTCTTTCAACCAATTATAGAATGATCCTCTTTTATATTCAAACAAATCATTTTCATGCTTTGTTTCTTGCATATGTATAGTCATCAATTCATCTTCAGTAGAAAATGAGTTTTTTATTTCTTCCATTAATTTAGGAGGAACAGAATATGGTGCATGAGGAGAAATTGTTGCCTTTTGTCCAGCTTTTCTAAACTGATTTCTTAGATATTTAGCAACAGAAATAATTTGTTTTACTAAGTCATCCTCAACCCCAAAAACCTCAATAAAATTATAATACTTTAAGTTTCTTTTTTGCTTTTGTGACAAAGTATCAGTAGTGTTGCAAATGTCGCCAACCGCAACAATTCCATTTGTAATCATTTGCTGTTCAGCCTTGTTAATTGCAATTTGTTTTTCAATTGCTGAATAACTATTTCTTTGCTGAATTGCACCTATAAAATCCAAAAGCCCTTTGCCTTTTTCTGCCTTTCCTAAAAGGTGGGATAGTTCCAAATGACAATGCGCATTTACAAATCCTGGACATAAAATACCATCAAAAATTTCTAGTTTTTCAGTGAAAACATCATTTCTATTTTCAAAAATATTAATAACCTCTCCTGTATCAGAAAGTTGCAATACTCCTTCTTTAATTGGAGAAATATTTAGTGGATATAAATAATTGGCAGTTAAAAATCGCATAGCACAAAAGTAATATATCTTTGCAATATATTATGAGTGAGAAAAAAGACATCAGAGAATTAAGTTTAGAGCAGATACAAGAATTCTGTTTAGAGCATAAAATGCCTAAATTTAGAGCAAAACAAGTTTGGTTATGGTTATGGAAAAAAAGAGCTGTTTCATTTGAAGAAATGACTTCCTTGTCTAAGAATATGCGTGAATTATTTTATACTAATTTTGCTATAAATGCAGTAAAAATCCATAAAGCGGAAAGAAGTATTGACGGTACAATTAAGTACAGCCTTCAATTGCATGACAAACTATTAGTTGAAGGAGTAATAATCCCTTCAAAAAATAGACTGACTGCGTGCGTCTCATCACAAATTGGGTGTAGTTTGGCTTGTGAGTTTTGTGCCACTGGAACAATGAAATTGGACAGAAACTTAAGCGCATCTGAAATTTATGACCAAGTTTTTATCTTAAATGAAGAAGCTATTTCTAATTTTGGGAAACCATTATCTAACATAGTTTATATGGGTATGGGAGAACCTCTTTTAAATTACAAAGCTTTATTAGGGAGTGTTAAATTCATCACAACTGAACAAGGGTTAGGCATGTCTCCAAAAAGAATAACAGTCTCTACTGCAGGAATTGCTAAAATGATTATGAAATTAGCTGATGATGACGTGAGATTTAATCTTGCTATTTCATTACACACCGCTAGCAACAGTAAAAGAGATATTTTGATGCCCTTAAATCAAAAAATAAAACTAGAAGAGCTAAGGGATTCAGTTCAATATTTTTATGATAAAACAGGCAGTAGAATTACTTATGAATATATCTTATTCAAAGATTTAAATGACAGTTTAGAAGATGCGCAAAAACTGGTGCAATTTGCAAAAGCGAGTCCATGTAAAATTAATCTAATTGAATACAATAATGTTGATGATTTGCCTTATGAAAAATCTTCAAATAAGGTTACTGAAAATTTTATTAAACTCTTAGAAGAGAAAAAATTAATTGTAAATTTAAGAAGAAGTAAAGGGAAAGATATTGCTGCTGCCT
Organism: uncultured Flavobacteriales bacterium; assembly: GCA_905478765.1. Lineage (GTDB taxonomy): Bacteria > Bacteroidota > Bacteroidia > Flavobacteriales > BACL11 > UWMA-0277. The sequence continues at coordinate 119,250 of CAJQJY010000004.1, read as the reverse complement.
GTGGGCAATTAGTAAATAAACTTAAATAACTTTTTAACAAAGAAAAATTAAACTTTTTTAGGGCACATTTCTTTGTATATTCGCGTATCTACTTTACATTTATTTTGTCAATAATTAAAGATATAAAAGTACCCATTAAATTGGAAATGGATTTGTTCGAAAACAAGTTCAAAGATTCATTAAAAAGCAATGTTTCATTACTTGATAGGATTATGCATTATATCATCAAGAGAAAAGGAAAGCAAATGCGTCCAATGTTTGTTTTTCTAACAGCTAAACTTTTTGGGAAATTTGAGGAAAATACCTACCGTGCAGCATCAATGATAGAGCTTTTACACACAGCAACTTTAGTACATGATGATGTAATTGACGAGGCAAATTTTAGAAGAGGATTCTTTTCAATAAATGCACTTTGGAAAAATAAAATTGCTGTTTTAGTTGGAGATTTTTTACTGAGTAGAGGATTGCTTTTAGCTGTAAAACATGAAGAATTTGAACTTTTAAAAATCATGAGTACTGCTGTTCAGGACATGAGCGAAGGGGAACTTCTGCAAATTGAAAAAGCTAGAAAACTAGATATTACAGAAAAGGTTTACTTTGATATTATCCGACAGAAAACAGCTGCTTTAATTGCGGCTTGTTGTGCTAGTGGAGCAAATTCAGTTGGAGAGGATAAAAATACTGTTGAAACAATGCGTTTGTTTGGTGAAAAAGCAGGTATTGCTTTTCAAATAAAGGATGATTTGTTTGACTATACTCAGAGTACATTTATAGGTAAGCCAACAGGTATTGATATTAGAGAACAAAAAATGACTCTTCCACTCATTTACACTCTAAATAATGTCTCCAAGAAAGAGAAAAATAATATTATAAATATTGTAAAAAACCATCATGAAAACGATAAAAAAGTAGCGGAATTGATTGAGCTGGTGAAAGAAAATGGAGGTTTGAATTATGCTGAGAATGTAATGATAAAGTATCGTGATGAAGCGCTTGAAATTCTAAATCAGTTTGATGATAATGAAGCAAGAAAATCATTGGAATTATTGTTAAATTATGTTGTAAATAGAAAAAAATGATCCCTCAAGATACGATAGAAAAGATATTTGATACAGTAAGAGTTGAGGAAATTGTAGGTGATTTTGTTGAGCTCAAAAAAGCAGGTGTAAATTACAAGGGGAGGTGCCCTTTTCATGATGAGAAAACACCCTCATTTGTTGTATCTCCAACTAAAGGTATCTACAAGTGTTTTGGTTGTCAAAAGGGGGGTAATAGCATAAATTTTATACAAGAAATACAGGGGGTTTCCTTTCCTGAAGCTTTGCGATATGCTGCAGACAAATATAATATTGAAATTGAAGAGCAAGAACTTACTCCTGAGCAGGAAAGCAGAATGTCAGCTAAAGAAAGTCAATTTATTGCAACTAAATTTGCAAGCGAATACTTTCAAAATGTTTTATGGAATACTTCAGAGGGAAAAGCAGTAGGATTAAGCTATTTTAAAGAAAGAGGGTTTTCTGAAGATACAATTAAAAAATTCCAATTAGGATATAGCCCTAAAAAGCAAAACTCCTTTGAAAAAGCAGCAACAAAAGCTGGTTATGACTTAGAAATTTTAGCTGCTTCAAGTTTAATTGGAAAAAATGAAGATGGAAAAACTTATGATAAATTTCGTGAGAGAACCATTTTTACAATTCATTCCTATATAGGTAAAGTTATTGGATTTGGGGGGAGAGCATTTAGCCCTGATGCGAAATCAAAATATTTAAACTCTGGGGAAACTTTAATATATGATAAATCCAAAGTTTTATATGGGCTTAACCTATCTAAACAAGCAATTAGCAAAGCTGATAGATGTTTTATTGTTGAAGGGTATACAGATGTAATTTCTATGCATCAAAATGGAGTGGAAAATGTTGTTTCTGCTTCCGGTACAGCATTAGGACCTCAACAAATTCAGTTAATAAAACGTTCAACAAATAATGTAACTTTACTTTTTGATGGAGATAAAGCTGGAATAAAAGCAACCCTTCGATCTATTGATTTGTGTCTAAAAGCAGAAATGAATGTAAAGATTGCATCTTTCCCTGATGGAGAAGATCCAGACTCATTCTCAAAAAAATTAAGAACAGAGGAATTTCAAGAATATTTAGAAAAATCTGCAGTAAATTTTGTTGATTATCTAATTGAGCTTTACAAACTAAAGGATATCAATGACCCTACTCAAGTTATTGAAATTAAAAAGAAAATAATCAAATCAATATCTGAAATCCCGGATGTATTTAGTAGAGAAGAATATTGTAAAATATATCACCAAAAACTAGGTATAGAGGAAGTTAAATTAATTGCCCAAGTAAATAAAGCAAGGTCAATGGTAGTAAGCTCTCCTATTAGAAATTTAAGCCTCAAACAAGAAGCTGTAAAAACTAAAAAAATTAGTAGCAACTCTGAAGATAAACTACAAAAACAAGAGGAAGAAGTTTTACGATTACTGCTAAACTATGGAAATGAAACATTTATTCTAGATGAAGAAGATGAAAGTGTTGCCGCAATGATAATAAATGAGTTAGAAAATGATGGTATCGAATTTTCTACACCAATTCACAATGATATCTATAAGCAGATTATTGCTAAAATTGAAGAAACTGGTAAAATAAATATCCAATCTTTTATAAATAGTAATGAAGAACATATTAGTTCTTTGGCTGTAAACTTAGTTGCAACCCCACATAGTATTAGTAATAATTGGGAAGAAAGACATAAAATCTATACCGGACTTGAAAGCCAAAAGATGCAAAAAACCACTAAAAAAGCAATCTTGTCACTTAAAAAAGGTGTAGTTGATTTTCAAATATCAGAGCTTCAAAAAGCAATTCAAGAAGAAACTATTGATACTGCAGGTACTAAAAAACTAAATGAACTTACTAAGATAAAAACTCAAATTGCTAAACTTTTAGGAAGAAATATTGGGTAGATTATTCTCCATATTTATTTGCATGGTTTTTATTTCTGAGATAACAGCTCAAAATATTAATTATGAAAAAATTGGTGATAATCTTCAGATAGCATTACCTGTTTGGGCTTTTGCTTCTATTTATATTTACAAAGATAATCAAAAAGCTCCTTTACAATTTATTAAAACTATGGGGAGCTCTTTTATAGTAACTCATAGTTTAAAAAGAATTATCAATAAGGAAAGGCCGAATGGTGGTAGTTACAGCTACCCTTCAGGGCATACTACAGCAGCTTTTACTGGTGCTGCATTTATAGAAAAACGTTATGGACTAAAAGCAGGTGTTCCAGCTTATATACTTGCTAGCTATGTAGGGTGGAGTAGAGTTTACTCTAAAAATCATGACTATTATGATGTAGTAGCTGGTGCTCTACTAGGCATAGGAAGTGCATATATCTTTACAAAACCATTCAAAAATAAAATAGAATTAACCACAAGTAGTAATCAGGGAATTCAAACTTACGGATTAAGAATTAACCTTTAGATCATTTAGCATCAATTGTAAGTTTTTTTTTCCATTCCACTCATTTTCATTTATAGTATAACAAATATCAAATTCATTATAATCTTTAATTTTTTCAAAGACATTTCCCATATTAAAGCCAATTCCAGCAAGAGATCCTGATGCTGTTTTTGTATTTATTCTCAAGTGAGATTTATCCGCACCAATCCTTTTCCCATAGCCATTATCTACTACACACCTACTTACAAAAATAGGAGATAAATTCTGAGGACCGAAAGGAGAAAATTGTTTTATTATCCTAAATAATTTATCATCTACAGCATCAATATCAATTTCCATATCAACATCAATTTTTGGAGATAATTGATCCTCTGTAATGCTCTCAGAAACTGCTTTTTCAAAAACAATAATAAATTCTGATAAATTTTCTTTTTTAATACTTAAGCCTGCAGCATATTTATGTCCCCCAAACTTTTCACATAAATAAGCACATTTTGAAATTGCTTCATATAAATCAAAATCATGCACAGAGCGAGCAGATCCAGTTAATATGCCATTTTTTTCAGCCAATACAATAGTCGGCTTATAATGAGATTCTATTAATCGTGATGCAACAATACCTACTACTCCTTTATGCCAATTTTCACTAAAAACAACTGTTGATTTTTTATTTTCATCAATCATTTCTAGAGCTTCCTTAGTTATATTTTGATCCAAATTTTTCCTAGTTACATTATTCTCCTCAATAAATGAAGCAAGTTTTTCAGCTCTATCTAAATCTTGCTCAACTAAAATTTCAACTGCTTTTTTTGCATGTTCAATTCTGCCAGCCGCATTAATTCTTGGAGATATCCCAAAAACTAAATCCGAAATTGAAAGTTCTTTTATTTTATTAGCAATATCCATTAATGCTTTTAATCCTGGCCTAGGATGAGTGTTGATTTGTTGTAATCCAAAATAGGAAAAAACTCTATTTTCACCAGTCATAGGCACAATATCCGCGCCTATACTTACTGTTAACAAATCCAAATACTCTGAAATTTCTGAAAAATCAATATTATTTTTCTGACTATATGCTTGAATTAATTTAAACCCAACTCCACAGCCTGAAAGCTCTTTGTAAGGATAATTACAATCACTTTGCTTTGGATTTAAAATAGCAACAGCATTAGGTATTTTACCAGCAGGGTTATGATGATCGCAAATAATAAAATCTATTTCTTTCTCATTAGCATAATCTACTTGATTAAATGCCCTAATCCCGCAATCCAAAGCAATAATTAATGAAAAATTATTCTTTTCTGCATAATCAATTCCTTTGAATGAAATCCCATACCCTTCTTCATATCTACATGGGATATAATATTCAATTTCAGGCAAAAATCTTTTCAAGAAAGAATACATCATAGCTACAGATGTGGTACCATCTACATCATAATCTCCATACACTAAAACCTTTTCTTTACTCGTAATTGCTTTATCAATTCTATCAACAGCATCTTGCATATTCTTCATCAAAAAAGGGTCATGTAAATGCTTTAACTCAGGCCTGAAAAATAGTTTTGCATCATCAAAATTTTCAATACCTCTTAAAACTAAAAGATGAGCAACAATATGGTTTACTGCTAAATCCTTTGCTAATTTTTGCACTAATTTCTGATCTGATTTTTGAATAATCCACCTTTTTTCCATTACCTCATTATTTTGGTTTGCGTTAAAATAGAGTACTTATGAATAAGCTCAAAAAGTTCAGCAATCATTTGCTCGTCTATACCCAAATTTTTAGCATTCTCTTTTCTGTTCTTTAAAATATCAAACCATCTTTCAATCTGAAAGATAGTTAACTTGTTTATATTCTTAAAATGCCCTATTTCTTCTACAATATTTTTCCTATCATTAAGCAAATCAATGATTTTGGTATCTAAAATATCTATCTGATTTCTATATGTCAATAATTCTTTTTTAAATGCATCATCACGTAATTTTGCATCTCTAAGTATTAAATTATTGAGTATATTTTCTAAATCAATTGGTAATATCTGCTGATTCGCATCACTTAATGCCTGGCTAGGGTTATTGTGCGTTTCTATCATCAAACCATCCATATTTAAATCCATAGCTGTTTGTGAAACATCCTCTACTAAAGAAGCTTTTCCTGAAATATGTGAAGGGTCACAGACAATGGACAGATCACGAACTTCTTCTCTTAACTTTATAGGCAACTCCCATTTAGGATCATTTCTAAATGCCAACTTTTCATAACTATAGAAGCCTCTGTGAATTGCTGAAAGCTGTGTAACTCCAGATTTATTTAAACGCTCAAAAGCACCAAGCCAAAGACCAATTTCAGGGTGAATAGGGTTTTTTACAAAAACAGGTATATCAACTCCTTTTAAAGCATCTGCAATTTCCTGTACATAAAAAGGATTAACAGTGGTTCTAGCTCCAATCCAAAGCATATCAATTCCAGCATCCAGAGAAAGTTCAACATGCTTAGCAGTCGCTACCTCTGTCGCTACCTTCATGCCCGTTTGGAGTTGAGCCTGTTGCATCCATTTTAATGCGTCTTTACCATTACCTTCAAAAGAATTTGGTTTTGTTCTCGGCTTCCAAACACCAGCCCTAAAAACATCTGCAGTTCCCTTTATATCTTTTGCAATCTGCAAAATTTGTTTTTCTGATTCTGCACTACAAGGCCCAGCAATTACAAATGGTTTTTTGTCTATAAATTTCTTTAATTTCATTATTTTCCCTTTACAATAATTACAAATTCCCCTTTTGGTTTTTTCTGCTCAAAATACTCCATTACTTCTATTGCACTACCCCTTTTTGTTTCTTCATACATTTTTGATATTTCTCTTGAAACAGACACTTTCCTATCCTCTCCGAAATACTCACAAAAAAGAGAAAGTGTTTTAACAATCCTATGGGGAGATTCATAAAAAACAATGGTTCTTTCTTCCTCTGAAAGTAATTTTAATCTTGTTGCTCTTCCTTTCTTAAGAGGTAAAAATCCTTCAAATATAAATTTATCAGAAGGCAGCCCAGAATTCACTAAAGCAGGGACAAATGCTGTTGCTCCAGGCAAACAATCTACCTCAATATTGTTTTTTACACACTCACGAACCAATAAAAAACCAGGGTCTGATATAGCGGGAGTTCCTGCATCAGAAACTAGTGCAATTGCTTCTCCTAACTTAATGCTATCAATCCATTTTTGCAAAACTTTATGCTCATTATGCATATGAAATGGCGCAAGATTTGTATCAATATCATAATGTGAAAATAGTTTTCTTGAAGTTCTAGTATCCTCAGCAAGTACAATATTTACTTCCTTTAAAATACGCAAAGCTCTTAAGGTTATATCCTCTAAGTTTCCTATTGGCGTTGGTATTAAATACAACTTTGACATATGACAAAATTAAAGGAATAATGGATAAAATTCTAGTTTTGGGCTGATTCTTATCGTTGGAGCAGGAAGATGAAAATAATTTAGCCAATGCTTAACTTTTATTCCAGTAGGGGAATTCCATCTTTTGAGCATTTTAGGAATATCATAATCAAAAGCAACATACCACTCATTTTTCCCACCAGTTTTTGTTCCATTTGCATCTAAATATTGAGTATCATCAATTCCAAAACCGACAGCAATATTCAGCCATTCTGGCCAATAACAATTTTCAGTGAAATGATCCACATCAAAAGTCACCCAATAAGTTTGGTTCGGATAATCATCTTGCCAAGCACATTTATTAGTCTGTTTCCCTCTTTGTGCGTCCAAATCCCAGTAAATATTGGAGCGCTTATAGTAAGAAAATTTAAAATTTATTGCTTTCAAATCATCATTATAATATTGGGCAACAGGCCAAAAAGCACCAGTAGAGCCTAAAACTAAATCCCATTTACTGAACCCCCAATAAGGGGCATAGGCATCTTTCATTTCAATAGCAAGTTGCAAGCCAGAACCAAAAAAACCTCCATACCAAAGTGCTTGTTTTTCGTTCATCCCCGCCCATTTCATTGAAGATGAAAAAATATCAGCAGCTTCTAAGCCACCAATAAAATGCCCAACTTTATCAACATTTAAAGCATAGGTTAAGTCACCACCATCATCAAAATGAAAAGAAGTTTGTTTATCAGCCCACCAAGAATTTTGAATATAATAATACGAACCTCCAAGTGCTGCAAACAAACTACTACTTACAATAGCTACTCTTTTTTTATTCACTTTCAAGATATCATTTTGAGCAAGAATATTATTACAAAAAAGAATTAAAAATCCTATTAAAAACAAACTTTTAAAATTCATAAATATTGAAATTGCTTTTCATACTTTTGTTAGCAAAACTAATAAAAGAAATTCGCACAAATGTTTTTAGAATCACAAATAAACCACCCAATGCAAAAAGGGAGTATTGAAGTGATTTGTGGATCAATGTTTTCTGGTAAAACAGAAGAACTACTAAGAAGATTAAAAAGAGCCGAATTTGCAAAGCTTAAAATTGCAGTTTTTAAACCTCAAGTTGATGTGAGATATGATGAGGGTAAAGTAGTTTCTCATGATTCAAATACTATTACCTCAAATCCTATCCAAAATCCAATTGATATTTTAAATATGGTAACTGAAATGGATGTAGTTGCTATTGATGAGGCTCAGTTTTTTGACAATGAGTTATTAGCTGTTTGTAATAAATTAGCTGATGATGGAAAAAGAGTGATTATAGCTGGGCTCGATATGGATTTTTTAGGAAATCCATTTGGGGTTATGCCGCAAATTTTAGCAGTAGCAGAACATGTAACAAAAGTACACGCAATTTGCATTGATTGTGGTTCTATTGCTAATCATTCATTTAGGCTTACAAAGAGTAAAGCATTGGTGGAAATTGGAGAAAAAGAAGAATACAAGCCATTATGTAGAAACTGTTTTTCACAACAAAAATAATTTGGAATTTTCTAACGAGACTATATTACACATTGATTTAAATAAATTAGAGCATAATTTTAATTTTTTAAAAAGTACGCTTAAAAAAAACACGAAAATTATTGGTGTCGTAAAGGCTTTCGCTTATGGACATGGTGATGTTGAAATTTCAAAGAGATTAGAAAAATTAGGTGCTTACGCACTTTGGGTTAGTGATTTTGAAGAAGGAATTTCTTTAAGGAAAGCTGGCATTAAATCGAAAATTATTGTTGCTAATCCTGGTTTAAAAAGCTATGAAGAAATAATTAAATATAATCTTGATATTGTAATTTACAATCAAAGATTACTTGATTTATACACATCTCATAAGAAAAAAATAAACATTCATATCAAATTCAATTCTGGAATGAATAGATATGGTTTTGATGCTGAAGAAACAGCTAATGTAGTTAAAAAGATAAAAAATAATTATCATTTAAGATTACTCTCAATTTGCTCACATTTAGCAGCATCAGATAAAGAAGAAAAATCAGAATTCACTCTTAATCAAATTGCTAAATTCAAAACAATCTCTAAGAATTTTGAAATCATTTATGGCGCTAAAATTGACAAACATATTTTAAATTCTAACGGTGTTTTAAACTTTGTAAATCAGCAAATGGATATAGTCCGATTAGGAATTGGTTTATATGGATCATCAACTAATAAAAATTTGAAGCAAATCAGTCGGCTATCAAGTGTTGTTACTCAAATTAGAAATGTAGAAAAAGGAGAATCCGTTGGCTATGACCCTTCTTTTGTTGCACCTAAAAATATGAAAATAGCAATAATTCCTATTGGATATGCTGATGGTTTAAACCGAAAATTTAGTAGTATTGGTAGTGTTTACATTAATAAAAAAGAATGCAAGATTATCGGTAATATTAGTATGGATAGTTTTGCTGTTAATACTTCAAATCTTAATATACAGGAAGGAGAAACAGTAGAAATATTTGGAAATAATTTGTCTGTTAACAAAATTGCGAAAAGGATAAATACAATTCCTTATGAGATTTATTCTACTTTAAATAGAAGAATTAAGAGAGTTTATTCTGATTCGTAACGACTATAAATTGTAAACAGGAAAATATACACAATAGTAAGTATAAAAATAAACAAGTACGAGTCAACAAGCATCAAAAACATGAAAGAAAGAGGTAATAAAACCCTAAAAATTCCATCTTTTTTTTTGAACAACTCTTTAATTTGATGATAAAAGATTAATAGAAGTAATATCAATCCTAAAATTCCTAGCTCAAACCAAACATATAAATATTGATTATGGGGGGTGGTCTGCTTGTCAAAATAATGCCCACTTTTAACTTCATTTCCAAAAATTGTTCCAAAACTACCAGTGCCGTAACCCATAAGCGGCTTCTCTAATATTCTTGTTAGAGATTCCTTAATAAAAACATAACGTATATCTTCTTTTTTTCCCTCCCCTCTATCACCTTGATTTACAATTATATGAGAAACAGCATCAAATCTATTCTTGTAAACTTTAGTTGTTTTATAAATAATAAATTGAAAAGAAAAAAGCAAAATAATAAACGCGATTAATCTAAGGAAGTGTTTTCGATTATAATATATAATATAAAACAGTGATGATAAATTAAATATCACTTGCCCTGCTCTACCTCTTTCAGTAAAAATACTTAATGCATAAACTAAAATAAATATAATTAATATATAATTATATTTTGTTTTCTTCTCTATCAGAATAAACAATGAAAGTATAACCGATAAAGCTAAAATCACATTATGATAATTATAAGTAATGAAAGCCGCATTCCTCCAAGAAACTTGAATGAAACTTAAATACTCACCTAAAGGTTGAATAATATTGTTATTAATCAAAATTGAAGCTAAAGCAGAAATAAAGGCTGTCCCTAGAAAAGCCATAACGCTTCTTGTAATCGTAAGTTGACTAAGAGCAATAGTTGATAAAATTGGGAATACTAATAAAAGGGCTAATCTTTGAAATTGCCACTCAGCATTTTGATGAATGTCTCCCCATAACATCCCTAATACATACAAGGCAATCATAGCAAAAATAGATAACATCCATTTTGATGCTTTTATAGTTTTAAATTTATTCTTAAAATCTCCCTCAATAATCCAGCATAATGCTAATAAGCCAATGACTAAATTTGTAATTGCTATAGAAGTTGCAGTAGTAATTCCTAATAAAATAAATAAAACTTGTTGTGTCTTATTTACTACTCTATTCATTACCTAATATTTTATTATACTCAGTATTTTCATTCAAAATTTGAATTGCCCTGTCAACTTCAATATCAAAGTTAAGTCCAGCTTTAATCCTACCTACCTGGTAAAAATATCTACTCATAATTTCTCCTGTTAATATTTCTTTTATATCTTCTCTGCTTTTTTGCAAATCGTTATTCTTATTCTCCTGCATTTTTGCAAATAAAATATCATACTCAGAAGATAAATTATCAAAATAATCTTCTTCCTCAGCCTTCTTCTTTAACTTTTCTAAAGACTTTTCTGTTTCTGTTTTATAAGTATATTCTTTATCCGAAATATAAGATGAAAAGTCGGAGAAATCAGAATCAGAAAAAATAAAGTCTTCAGAGATTGAATCATGAGAAAAACGATAATCAGTTGCATAATCAAAGAAATAACGCTCCCTTAACAAAGATGGAATAATCATGCTATATTGTACAGGTTCTATAATAATATCTGGTAAAATTCCTCCTCCATCTTTTACTTCTCTACCATTTCTAGTTTCGTAAGAAGTCATTAATGAATCCGGAACTTTCCCTACACTTCCATCATCATTTCTATTAGAATAATCTAAAGCTTGAATACACCTTCCACTAGGAATATAATACTTTGCAACTGTTAACTTTAACTGTGAATTATACGATAATTTTCGGGTTTGCTGTACAAGTCCTTTTCCATAACTTCTTTGGCCAATTACCACTCCTCTATCTAAATCTTGGATAGCACCAGATACAATTTCAGAAGCTGAAGCTGATGAAGAATTGATTAAAACTACCAAAGGAACCTGAGTGTCTAATGGGGTTTTATTAGCTACATAAGATTTCTCCCAAGATTTTATTTTACCCTTTGTACTAACAACTTCCTCGCCTTTTTCTACAAACAAATTTACAATATCAACTGATTCGTTTAGCAAGCCACCCGGATTACTTCGTAAGTCTAATATTAACCCTTTTAACTCCTGCTCTCTCTTCAATTCCTTGATTTCATTTTTCAAATCATTAGCACAATTTCGTGTAAAACTTCTGAGTCTAATATATGCTATTCCATCATCAATAAAAGCTGAATAAGGAATACTTGCAACAGAAACCTGTTCTCTATCAAAACTTACTTCAAATGGTTTTGTTTTATTTTTTCTTTCAATCAAAAGAGTAACAGCTGTATTGGGTTGACCTTTTAAAACTTTACTAACTTCTTCAGTACTTTTTCTTCTTGCTGATTTCCCATTTATTTCAAGAATTTTATCTCCAGCCATAAGTCCAGCTTTTTGGGCAGGAAAGCCCTCGTAGGGTTCAGAAATATAAACATAATCGTCTCTTTTTGTAATCATAGCGCCAATTCCTCCATATTGTCCAGTTGTCATAAACCTAAAATCTTCAATATCAGATTCTGGGATGTAAGTGGTGTACGGGTCCAGCGATTTAAGCATTGCTTTAATTCCTTTTTTCATCAAATCTCCTGGGTCAGTTTCGTCAACATAAAAAGTATTTAACTCTTTATATAATGTTGTGAATATGTCAAGATTCTTAGCAACCTCAAAATAATTATCTACAAAACCTACCGAAACAACAGAGGTAATGGCTAGGGATATCGCTAAAATTATTAATTTAAATTTTTTCTTCATATTTATCTTTTTTATGTAACAGGGTCATGTCCCTGCCCCCCCCAAGGGTGGCAACTAAAAATTCTTTTTATTGTTAATTTTCCACCTTTCCAAGCTCCATATTTTGTAATTGCTTCTATCCCGTATTGCGAACAAGTTGGCGTATATCTACATCTTGGGGATAATAATGGAGAAAGAACTTTTTGATATACAATTATAATTGTTCTTAATAGAAAAGAAAAAATCACATTCATAATTCTTCTTTTAAACGGTCTAAAATTAATTTTATTTTTTCTTCTATCAGTTTATAATCCAAAATTTCGTGCTTCTGGTAAATAATTGCTAAATTTAACTGATGATTATTGCTCTTTAAATATTGCTCTAATTCACTTTTTTGAAGGCGATAAGCCTCTTTTACCCTTCTTTTTATAACATTTCTATCTGAAGCTAATCTAACTCTTTTTTTAGGAACAACAATTAAAGCTTTAAGAAAAACATCCTCATTATTATAATCAATACTATAAATAATTCTGAATGGTTTTTCAGATAAAGATTTCCCATTTTCAAACAATATTTCTATTGATTTTTCATTACAAAGTTTTTGATTTTTAGGAAATTCAAACATTTTTTAAAAGTATAAAAAAAGGAGCTCGAAAGCTCCTTTTAAAAATATTATTGCAAAGAATTTATCTTTTTCTTTTATTTGCTTCTTTAATATATTGATCTAATGCCATAGACATTGACGGTGCTTTTTTATTTGGAGCGGCAATATCAACTCTTAAGCCATTATCTTCAACTGATTTTATAGTAGTAGGTCCAAAAACTGCTAAAAGAGTTTCATCTTGTTTAAAATCAGGGAAATTTTCTAAAAGTGACTTTATCCCTGTTGGACTGAAAAACACTAATACATCATATTTTACATCAGATAGGTCGGAAAGATCAGAACATGCTACTTTATACATTTGTGCTTTCGTATAATCCAAACCACTTTCTTCTAATGATTTATTCATTTGTTTTTTCAAAACATCAGAACATGGAAACATAAATTTAGATTCTTTATGTTTTTGCATGATAGGAATTAAACTTGCAAGTGTTTGCTCTCCTGTAAATACTTTTCTTTTACGGTAAGTAATAAAGTTTTGTAAGTAATGTGCAATTGCTTCGGAAACGCAAAAGTACTTTGTAAAATCAGGAACTCTAAGTCTCAATTTCTCCATCATGCCAAAATAATGGTCCATTGCATTTTTTGAAGTAAAAATTACAGCATCATGATTTAAGATAGAAATTCTTTGTTCTTTAAACTCCATTGCAGTAATTTCCTCAACATGCATAAAAGGTCTAAAATCAATTTTTACTTTATGTTTTTTTTCCAAATTGGCATAAGGTGATTTACCTTCAGGTTTTGGTTGAGAAATTAAAATTGTTTTTACTTTCTTCTTTTGTTCAGCCATTTCTTTGTCTTTTTTTAGTAAAAAACTCCCTTTCCTAGAATTAGAAGAGGGAAAATTTCGAGCGTGCAAAGATACAAAAAAATATAAAACTGAGGAAGCCCGAATGCATTTGTTCCTATTTTCCAAACCCAAAATAACTTCATTAGAACTAATATTAAAAATAAAATGCAAGATATTACTAAAATTATATTTGACACTTCAAATGAAAAAAAATACAACAACACAACTAAAGGAAATAAAATAAAGCCTAAGGTTCTATCAAAAAGCATAGAAAAAAATACAGCAAGTTTTGAAAGATCTTTTGTTTTTAAAATAAATCCTAAAAGCTTTATTAGTCCTATTTTAAAAAAGAAAAACACAATAACATAAATGAATATCAACCCCACTGTACGTAATTCAACTGACTCAGTTATCTTTGAAACAATGAGGGTAAAATTAATTGACATTAAAAAGAAAGTAATTGCATTTACTCTCTCTGTAAAAGCATTTTCTTCTCTTAAAAACTGATTGGCATATCTTTGGGCAAAAACTCCCATAAAAAGCAATTTAGCATGCTTCCAATAAAGTCCTTTTAGCAATGCAATTAAAAAAAAAGACACTAATAATAATGCAAAGAAAATATCCTGATTAAAAAAAATTTTACTTAAAGCCAACTTTTACAAATTTAATAATACAAAGATATATTTTATCATATCATCTATTCGATTAAAATAAATTACTTTTGCCAAAAATTAACAACTATTATGTCACAAGATTTATACCAAGCACCTGATTATTTTTTAATGGATGATCTCCTAACAGATGAGCATAAAATGATTAGAGATGCCGCTAGAGAATGGGTGAAAAGAGAGGTTTCTCCAATTATAGAAGATGCTTGCCAAAAAGCAGAATTCCCAAAACAAATTGTAAAAGGATTAGGTGAAATTGGCGGCTTTGGACCATACATTCCTACAGATTACGGTGGTGCTGGATTAGACCAAATTTCTTACGGGCTGATAATGCAAGAATTGGAAAGAGGAGATAGTGGGATTCGCTCTACTTCATCTGTTCAATCTTCATTAGTAATGTATCCAATATGGAAATATGGTAGTGAAGAACAAAAAATGAAATTTTTACCAAAATTAGCAACTGGAGAATTTATGGGTTGTTTCGGATTAACTGAGCCTGATCATGGATCAAACCCTGGAGGAATGACAACCAATATTAAAGACATGGGTGATCATTATATTTTAAATGGTGCGAAAATGTGGATTTCGAATGCACCTTTTGCTCATGTTGCTGTAGTATGGGCAAAAAATGAAGAAGGGAGAATAAAAGGAGTATTAGTAGAAAGAGGAATGGAAGGTTTCACTACTCCTGAAACTCACGGGAAATGGAGTTTGAGAGCCTCATCAACTGGAGAATTAGTATTTGATAATGTAAAAATACCTAAAGATAATATCCTGCCGAATAAAGATGGTTTAGGAGCCCCTCTAGCTTGTTTAGATTCAGCAAGATACGGTATTGCTTGGGGGACAATCGGTACTGCAATGGATTGTTATGACACAGCATTACGATATGCCAAAGAAAGAGTTCAATTTGGAAAATCAATTGCAAGTTACCAATTACAACAAAAGAAATTGGCTGAAATGATTACAGAAATCACCAAAGCACAATTATTAACTTGGCGTTTAGGGGTGTTAAGAAATGAAGGAAGAGCAACCTCAGCACAAATTTCAATGTGCAAGAGAAACAATGTGGATATGGCACTTAATATTGCTAGAGAATCAAGACAAATTTTAGGGGCTATGGGAATTACAGGAGAATATTCTATCATGAGACATATGATGAATTTAGAATCTGTAATTACCTATGAAGGAACACACGATATTCACTTGTTGATTACTGGAATGGATATTACGGGTGAAAATGCATTTAAGTAGGATTAACTGATAAATGAGAAATACATTTAGAATAATAGCTCTTCTGGAAGGAGTTTCTTATATCCTTTTAATGACATTTGGTTTGTACTTCAAATATCAATTAGGCGACCAAACTTATGTAAAATTACTAGGTATGCCGCACGGTATTTTGTTTGTCACTTATATAATTTTTGCATTTCTAATTACACAAAATGAAAATTGGGGAGTTAAAGATTTAGGAATTGTATTACTAGCGTCCCTCTTACCCTTTGGGACTTTTTATGTGGATTGGAAATATTTAAAAAAGGGGAACAAATAACTAACTCCTAAATAACTTAGCCGCCTTCAATAATTCCTTGTACCAAGCTTCACCATATTTTCGGATAAGGGGTTCTTTTAAGAAAGCATAAACAGGTACTTCTAATTCACTACCACATTTACATGCAGGTGCACAGATTTTAATTTCTTCATAATTTACTGCATCAAAATCTCGGTATTCTTGTATGCGTATTGGAAACAGATGACAAGAAATTGGTTTCTTAAAATCAACTTTACCAGCTAAGTGAGCTTTTTCAATAGCACATTTTGAAATTCCTTTTTCCTCAATTACAAAAGCACATTCTCTATTATTTACAAGTGGAGTAGTTACTTCTCCCACAGAATCAAGCACAGCCACCCCTAATTTATCCACTACATCAATCCCTTTTTGTACCATGTAGGGCTTTACCTGTTCATAAATATCTTCTAAAATAGTGACTTCCTTTTCCAGCAATGGAGCTCCTGCATCTCCATCCACACAACAAGCCCCTTTGCACGCATTTAAATCGCAAATAAAGTGCTTTTCAAAAACATCTAAAGAAATAATTTTATTGTCTACTTGAATCATACGGCAAAACTACATAATAAAATAAGAGAATTACTATTTTTGCGTCATGGCAAATTATGAAGATATCTTTAAAAAAGTAGTGTCCCATGCAAAAGAGTATGGTTATGTTTTTCAATCCTCCGAGATTTATGATGGCTTAGCAGCTGCTTACGATTATGGTCCGAATGGAGTAGAATTAAAAAACAACATTAAAAACTATTGGTGGAAGTCAATGGTGAATATGCACGAGAATATTGTGGGATTAGATTCCTCAATTTTTATGCACCCTACTACCTGGAAAGCGTCTGGACATATTGATGCCTTTAATGACCCTTTAGTCGACAATAAAGATTCTAAAAAAAGATACCGTGCTGATGTTTTAATTGAAGATCATATTGCTAAAATTGAAGCTAAAATTGATAAAGATTGTGTGAAAGCTGCCAAGCGTTTTGGAGATGCTTTTAACAAAGAAGAATTTGTAACTACCAATGGTAGAATTTTAGATAGGCAAAAACAAATTGATTCTATAAATGAAAAAATGAATGCTTCTCTTTCTTCAGGAGATTTGGAAGGCGTAAAAGCATTGATTGAAGAGTTAGATATAAAATGCCCAGTTTCTGGGACTAATAATTGGACGGATGTTCGTCAGTTTAATTTGATGTTTAAAACACAAATGGGTGCTACTACTGATGGTGCTTCTGATTTGTATTTAAGACCAGAAACTGCACAAGGTATTTTTGTGAACTTTTTAAATATACAGAAAACGGCCAGAATGAAAATTCCTTTCGGGATTGCTCAAATTGGGAAAGCCTTCCGTAATGAGATTGTAGCGCGTCAGTTTATTTTCAGAATGCGAGAGTTTGAACAAATGGAAATGCAGTTTTTTGTTCGCCCAGGAGAAGAAATGAAATGGTACGATTACTGGAAAGAATTCCGCATGAAATGGCACAATTCACTAGCAATGGGAGAAGATAATTACCGTTTTCATGACCATGAAAATTTAGCACATTATGCCAATGCTGCTAGCGATATTGAATTCAAATTCCCATTCGGATTTAAAGAGTTAGAAGGAATCCATTCTCGTACTGATTTTGACTTGAAAGCACATCAAGAACATTCTGGCAAAAAATTACAATATTTTGATCCTGAATTAGAAGAAAGCTATGTCCCATATGTAGTAGAAACTTCTATCGGCTTGGACAGAATGTTCCTTACTGTACTAAGTCATGCTTTCCGTGAAGAAAAATTAGAAAATGGAGAAAGTAGAGTAGTCCTAAAAGTTCCTGCAGTTTTAGCTCCAATAAAAGCAGCTATCTTACCGCTTACTAAAAAAGATGGAATGCCAGAAAAAGCAAGAGAAATAATGAAAATGTTACAACTTGATTTCAATTGCCAGTATGAAGAAAAGGATTCGATAGGAAAAAGATACAGAAGACAAGATGCAATAGGAACTCCTTTCTGTATTACAGTTGACCATCAAACTTTAGAAGACAATACGGTTACTTTACGAGATAGAGATACTATGATACAAGAAAGAATCTCAGTAGAGAAACTACTCTCAATTATTGCTGAAAAAGTAAATATTGCTAAATATCTAGCTTAGTTAGTCCCTTCAGTAGTCACTGAAATTTTATCAAATGTTGCATCAATTGGAGGTTGAATTTTTTCCACCTCTACTGTTACTTTTTGCACTTTATTTAAAGGTAAAATTGCATCTACAATTCTCTTTGCAGGATGTTCTATCATATTCGAACGAATGGCCATTTGCTGTTTTACAATTTCTATGATTTTCACATAGTCCACTGTGTCATTTAAATCATCTGTTTTCTCCACTTCAGTTGTATCCGCTTCCACCAAAACATTTACGATAAAATGTCCGCCCAATACAGCTTCTTCAGGTAAATGACCATGATGTGCAAAAACTCGAATTCCTTCTACAGTAATTAATCCCATTAGTTGATTTTTTCTAAAGCAGTTTCCATTCTCTTAATCGTCTCTTCTTTTCCTAAAAGTGATGCAATATCAAATAAAGAAGGTCCCATGCCAAGTCCCGTTAAAGAAACTCTAAAAGCAGGTAATAATTTACCCATTCCTAGTTCGTTTTCTTCCAAGTATTTTTTGAATTCTACCTCAATACTTTCAGAAGAGAAATCAGCTAATCCTGCTAATCTATCTTTTAATTCCAATACATATTTTGGAGTGTCTTCTTTCCATTTTTTACGGATAGTTTTCGCATTATAAGATGTAGGAGCTTCAAAATAATACCTTCCTTCCTCCCACATATCTTTTACAAAAGTGGCTCTTTCTTTCAGTTGCTCACAAACAGTTGCTACAAAATTATCTTCTGCTTCTACTCCATTTTCTTTTAGGATAACTTGTAAATCTTTCGCTAATACTTCTGCTGATTTTGCTCTTAAATACTGCTGATTGAACCATCTTGTTTTGTCAAAATCAAACTTTGCTCCTGCCTTCCCTACTCTATCTAAACTGAATGATTCAATCAATTCCTCCATTGAGAAAATCTCTTGCGTAGTACCTGGATTCCATCCTAAAAAAGACAGCATATTTATAAATGCTTCTTTTATATATCCACCTTCTCTATATCCTGAACTTATTTCTTTTGTTTCAGGGTTAGTCCACTGAGTTGGGAAAACCGGGAATCCTAATCTATCTCCATCTCTCTTACTTAATTTTCCATTTCCATCTGGTTTTAAAATTAATGGCAAATGTGCGAACTGTGGCATTTTATCTTCCCAACCTAAATATTTATATAACAAAACATGTAAGGGTGCAGATGGCAACCACTCTTCCCCTCTAATCACATGAGAGATTTTCATGTCATAATCATCTACTACATTGGCCAAATGATAAGTTGGCATTCCATCAGATTTGAAGATAACTTTATCATCCATATGATTGGTGTTTACAACAACCCATCCTCTAATAATATCGTTTAGTTTTACCTCTTCATTTCTAGGCATTTTTATTCTGATAGCATAAGGATCTCCCGCTTCCAATCTCTTACTTACTTCATCTTCTGATAAAGCTAAAGAGTTTTGCATAGTAGTACGAGTAACAGCATTGTATTGTGGAGAAGGAACTCCAGCAGCTTTCATTCGATCTCTCATTGCAGTTAGTTCCTCTGAAGTATCAAAAGCATAATAGGCGAAACCATTTTTAACCAATTGTTTAGCGTAAGGTAAGTACATTTCTTTTCTTTCTGATTGCTTGTAAGGACCATACTCACCACCATCAACAACTGATTCATCTAGTTCAATTCCACACCATTTTAGTGCATCAATTAAATACTCTTCAGCACCTTCTACAAATCTTGTTTGATCGGTGTCCTCAATACGCAATATCATTTTGCCTCCTTGATTTTTAGCAAAAAGGTAATTATATAATGCTGTTCTAACTCCTCCAATATGTAATGGGCCTGTCGGGCTTGGCGCAAATCTTACTCTTACTTCTGACATCTTTATTATTATTTTGAGTGGCAAAGATAGTGTTTATCTGATATAAGTAATTATATGCATATTAAAATTGTATTTTTGCATCAATGAGAAGAAACGCTACATCAGAATTGTTCAAAAAGCTGAATAATTTTATACAAAAATACTATCAAAATCAGCTGATTAAAGGAGGTATTTATAGTGTTGCAGTATTAATTATTTTCTTCCTTATTTTCTCAATTATTGAGCATTTTTCGAAAGCAGGAGTTGGTGTTAGAACTTTTTTCTTTTGGACATACATAATTATTAACCTGATTATTGGGGTAAAATATATTGTAATTCCACTTTTACATTTACTTCAATTAGGAGAAATAATCTCACATAAACAAGCGGCTAAAATCATTGGAATACATTTCAATTCTGTTGATGATAAACTTACAAATATTTTAGAATTAACTGATGAGGAAAATTCTGATAATGATTTGATTATAGCTAGTATTGATCAAAAAATGGCAGATATTAAGCCTGTAAACTTCAATTCAGCTATTGATTTTAGAACCAATAAAAAATATGTTAAATGGGTTTTGATTCCTATTCTAATTATTGGATTATTCTTTGTTTCTGGGAAGCAATACATACTTACAGAAAGCTCTGCTCGAATTGTAAAACACAATACCTTTTTTGAGCCAAAAGCACCATTTAATTATCAGATAAATGAAGAATTAAAATGCATTCAATTTGAAGATTATTTACTAAAAACAAAAGTTACTGGAAATGAAATTCCATCAAAAGTACAAATCTTAATAAATGATAACAGATTTAACCTAAAATCTAAAGGGAATAATGAATTTGAGTATTTGTTTAAACATGTAAATTCTGATATAGATTTTCATTTATTAGCAGGAGGATATAAGAGTAAATTATACACACTTAAAAGTTTATTACAACCAAAAGTTGTAGCAATTCAAGTTTCAATAAACCATCCCAATTATACAAAGAAAAGTAAAGAGATTATTTTAAATAATGGGGATATTTTAGTAAGTGAGGGAAGTATTGTAAATTGGATTATCTCATTACAAAATACTACTAATTCATCTTTTGTATTAGATAAAAAAGAAGTCAAAATATCTAATAATTATAAACTCAAATTTCAGACTCAAGTTCTAGAAAATTCTTCTTATCAAATTATTAGTAAAAACAATAATAACTTGATAGACACTCTAAACTATTCTATTAGAGTTATTAAAGATGAATATCCTCATATTTTGGTATCTCAAACATATGACACTTTAAATACTCAATTTATTTTTAATGGGGAGGTACAAGATGATTACTTGCTTGAAAAATTAGAGTTTACATACAAGATCAAATCCAAAGATAGTACTAATAATATATCTAAAAGTATTCAGGTAAATAGAACTTCAAAAGAGGTGTTTTTCTATACTTTTAACTTCAATGATCTACTTTTAAATCCGGGGGATGAGGTAGATTATCATTTTAAGATTTGGGACAATGATGGAGTAAATGGTTCAAAATTTACAAAAAGTCAAAATTTTAAATATACAGCAGCTAGTACAGATGATTTGATAAAAAAGAAAGATGCTGAAAATGAGAAAACAAAAAGTGGGTTAAATAAATCTATTTCTTTAGCAGAAGAAATTCAAAAAGATATTGATGAACTCAACAAAACAATTTTAGAAAAAAAGAAAATTGGCTGGGAAGAGAAACAAAAAGCTAAAGAAATTCTTAAAAAACAAAAACAATTAGAAAAACAAATAAAAGATACTCAGAAGAAAAATACTGAAAACTTAAAAAATAAAGAGAAATTGAATTCCTCTATCTTAGAAAAACAAAAAAAATTAGAAGAGTTAATGAATAAAGTTTTAGATACAGAAATGAAAGATTTGCTAAAAGAAATGGAAGAAATGATGGATAATGCAGATAAAGAAAAGTTAAAAGATTTACTTGATAAGTTAGATAAAGAAAATGTTGACCTAGAGAGGGAATTGGATAGAGAGTTAGAGCTATTTAAACAACTTGAATTTGAGCAGAAAGTAGAAGAAACTCTAGATAAAATAACAGAACTAAAAGAAGCACAAAAGAAACTTCAGAAAGAAACTGAAAGTGGTGAAAAAACAATAGAAGAGCTTGCTAAAGAACAAGAGGAGCTCAGTAAAAAAATGGAAGAAATCAAAAAAGATTTGCAAGATTTAAGGAAGAAAAACATGGATTTGGAACAAAAAAATGAATTGCCTAATACTCAAAAATCAGAAAAAGATATAAAGCAGGAAATGCAAAAAAGTAGTGATGCTTTAAAAAAGGGACAAAAGAAAATATCAAAGAAATCACAGCAAAGTGCTATTGAAAAAATGGAAGAACTTGAAGAGAACTTAAAAAGTATGCAAGAAAGTTCTGGAGAAAATAAGCCAAAAGAAGATATGGAAACTTTACGTAAAATTTTAGAGAATTTAGTTACACTTTCATTTGATCAGGAAGGTTTAATTACTAAAGTAAATAACACCCCAAGAAACAGTCCAGAGTTTGTAAAAATGGTACAGCAACAAAACAAATTAGCTGATGATAGTAAGATTATTGAGGACTCATTATTTGCTTTAAGTAAAAGAGTTGTCCAAATTCAAGCTACAATAAATAAAGAGATTGCATCTATTAAAAGCAATATGTTAAAAGCAACAAAGGAGCTTGAGAATAGAGATGTAGATAAGGCTGCAGAAAGGCAACAATTTGTTATGACTGCAACAAATAACCTTGCCTTACTATTATCTGAAATATTGGAGCAAATGCAAAAAGATTTAGAGATGCCTCAATCAAAATGCAACAAGCCAAAAAACTGTAATAAACCAAACCCAAACTGTAGAAAACCTTCAATGTCAGAGATGAAAAAAGCTCAGAAGAAACTGAATAAGGAAATGGAAAAAGGGAAAAATGGTAAGAAAGGAAAAGGGAAAAAGAAAGGAGAGAAGCAATCAAAAGCGCTTATGCAATTAGCAAAACAGCAAGAGCAGATAAGAAAACAGTTAATGGAGCTAAGAGATGAAATTGGTGATAATGGCGAGAAAGGGAAAATTGATAAAATTATTGAAGATATGGAGGAAAATGAAAGAGATATTATCAATAATAGCATTACTCAACAAACTATAAACAGACAAGAAGAAATACTTACTCGATTACTTGAAGCAGAGAATGCTAAGAGGGAACAAGATGAAGACGATAAAAGAAAGGCTACTGAATGGGAATTTGAACCAGATAATACAACTGAAAAATATATAGAATACAAAAAGAAAAAAGAGAAAGAAGAAGAGCTATTAAAGACAACTCCAATTCAACTTACTCCATTCTACAAAAAGAAAGTAAATTCCTATTTTAACTCTTTAATAAAAGAGAACTAATGATAGTATTTGAATACTTAAAAACAGAAGATATAACAGAAATTAATCAGAATAAAAAATGGTTAAATCAAGTAATTTCAAATGAATCTAAGAGAGAAGGAGATATTACTTACATTTTTTGTGATGATGACTATCTTCTTGAAAAAAATATACGATTCCTTAACCATAATACTTTAACTGATGTCATTACTTTTGATTATTGTGAAGAAAAGTCTGTAAGTGGAGATATTTTTATTAGCATTGAAAGAGTAAAAGAAAATTCTGAGATATTTAAAGTAGATTTTTTAACAGAATTAAATAGAGTTATGGTGCATGGTTTACTACATTTGCTAGGCTATAAAGATAAAACTGAGAAGGAGTCAAATTTAATGAGAAAGAAAGAAAATTATTATCTTTCTAAATACGGAAAATCAAATGGTAATTGAAGAAAAATATGATGTAATTGTTGTTGGGGGAGGTCATGCTGGATGTGAGGCCGCACATGCAGCAGCAACATTAGGGTCAAAAGTTTTGTTAATCACTCAAAATCTAGAAACTTTAGCTAGAATGTCCTGTAATCCAGCCATGGGCGGTGTTGCAAAAGGGCAAATTATTAGAGAAATAGATGCATTAGGCGGAATGTCAGGAATTATTACTGATGTCTCTTCAATTCAGTTTAGAATGCTTAATAAAAGTAAAGGGCCAGCTATGTGGAGTCCTAGGGCTCAGTGTGACAGAAAATTGTTTGAAAGAGAATGGCGTATGGCTCTAGAAGCAAATAAAAATATTGATTTTTGGCAAGATACAGTTGAAAATATAATGACTAAAAAGGGTTCAGCAGTAGGTGTTGTGACAAAAATGGGTGTTGAAATTCAAAGTAAATCTGTCATACTTTGTAACGGAACATTTCTAAATGGATTAATTCATCTTGGTAAAAAAAATTACAAAGGAGGAAGGTCAGGAGAGCCGCCAGCTGAAGGAATAACAAAACAACTAATTGAATTAGGGTTTACTAATGGTAGGATGAAAACAGGAACTCCACCAAGACTTGATGGCAGAACAATTGATTACTCTAAAACTGAAGAACAAGCAGGAGATAAAAATCCTGTAAACTTCTCATATCTATCTAACAATCAATTATCTAAGCAACATTCTTGCTTTATAACTTACACTTCACCTGAAGTACATAGTATACTAAAAGAAGGTTTTGAAGATTCTCCTATGTTTTCAGGAAGAATAAAAGGTTTAGGCCCAAGATACTGCCCTTCAATTGAAGACAAAATAGAACGATTTTCAACTAAGGAAAGGCATCAGTTATTTATTGAGCCTGAAGGAAGAGATACTATAGAAATCTATTTAAACGGATTCTCAACATCATTACCAGAAGAAGTTCAGTTGAAAGCTTTGCGCAAAATTAAAGGTCTTGAAAAAGTAAAAATGTTTAGGGCTGGATATGCAATTGAGTACGATTATTTTCCTCCAACTCAATTAAAACATACTCTAGAAACAAAATTGGTCAATAACCTTTTCTTTTGCGGGCAAATAAACGGAACAACTGGCTATGAAGAAGCTGCAGCACAAGGGCTAATGGCGGGAATAAATGCTCACCAAAACACTCATAATAAAAAGGAATTCATACTGGGGAGATCAGATGCATATATAGGAGTATTAATAGATGATCTTATAACAAAAGGAACAGACGAGCCCTACAGAATGTTTACTTCAAGAGCCGAATTTAGATTACTATTAAGACAGGACAATGCTGATATTAGACTAACTCAGAAAGGACATGAATTAGGACTTGCTAGTGAAGAAAGACTAAAACGCCTTCAAGTAAAGAAAAGTGAAACTGAAAAGTTAATAAAGTTTTTAGAGAAACAAAGTATTGAGCCAAATGATATAAATCCTGTATTAGAAAATAAAGGTACTTCAATTTTAAAACAGAAAGTAAAAATTAAGTCCATACTCTCTAGGCCACATATTTCGATTAAAGATTTATTAGTTTCTAAAGAACTTTACGAGTTTTTAGAAAATGAAAAATTTTCAAGTGAGTCAATAGAACAGGCAGAGATTGAAATTAAATATGGCGGTTATTTAAATAAAGAAAAGGAGTCTGCTGAAAAACTAAGCAGACTTGAAAATATACAAATTATTGATGGTTTTGAATTTGATAAACTTCATTCAATTTCAACTGAAGGTCGTGAAAAGTTAAAAGCTATTCAACCAAAAACAATTGGACAAGCATCACGAATAAGTGGCGTTTCCCCTTCAGATATAAACATATTATTAATCTACTTAGGGAGATGATATTACTAGATAAATGCCCAGTGTGCAGCAGCAATAGTTTAGATAAGCTTTTAGAGTGTAATGACTTTACAACTTCTAAAGAAAATTTTACAATTGTTTCATGTGGAACATGTGATTTTACCTTTACAAACCCCAGGCCTTTAAACGAAAACCTAGGTAATTACTACAAGTCAGACATGTATATTTCCCATACAAATAATTCCAAAGGATTATTTAATTGGCTCTACCAGACAATAAGAAATTATGCAGTAGGTACAAAAGTTGCCTTACTAAAAAGTATAACAAAAGAAGGGACTCATTTAGATATTGGCTGCGGGACAGGTGAATTTTTAAATGCTTGCAAAAATGCTGGATATGCAACAAAAGGTATCGAACCATCAGAACTAGCAAGAACTCAAGCTAAAAACAATTACAATCTTGTAGTTAGCGACAATACTGACTTAACTCAGTTTAGTGAAGAAGAATTTGATAGCATAAGCATGTGGCACGTACTAGAGCATATCCCAAACTTAAATGAAACAATTTCACAATTTCACAAGGTACTCAAGCCAAATGGAAAGATTATTATTGCTGTTCCTAACTATAAAAGCTGGGACGCAAGCTACTACAAAGAATTCTGGGCCGCATGGGATGTTCCAATACACTTATGGCATTTTTCAAAATCTACAATTGAAAAGATTTTCGAAAATCATGAATTTAGTTTGAGAAAAACCAAACCAATGATATTTGATTCTTTCTATGTTTCATTATTAAGTGAAGAATTTAAAATAGGAAAAAAGAATTTTATCAAAGGATTTGTAATTGGATTGATCTCTAATTTTATTGGTGTCATTTCGAAAAGAGGACACTCAAGCACTATTTATGTGTTTGAAAAGAAAAATTAAGCATTTAAATCGTTTCTAAGCAAAAAATAACTACACCTAAGGTATTAACACATTTTTCTTTAAATCTTTGAAACTTTAATGAATAGTGCAATTAATTGATTACCAGTGTATTGCTGATATTTTACAAGTTTTATATAAAAAATTGTATTTTTGTTAAATGAAAATAAGACTTACAATACTGTTTGGATTCATCTCAATAATTAGTTTTTCTCAATGTTTTGCTCCAAGCACACTTTTTGCTTCTAACATTAATTATTACAATGCAGAAGTAAATTGGAATTCAACAAACGGAACTAATCATTATAAAATTAGATATAAAATTATTGGGTCAGCTAACTGGTCATATAAAAACAATATCGATTCTATTATCAACCAAAAATTACTTACAAATTTAATTCCATTAAGCGATTACATCTGGCAAATTAGAAGTCATTGTGACACAATAAATAGCAATACTTCAAATTGGTCAGTTACCGATACATTTTATACAAATACCAACCTATACCCAACAACAAACACTCTGACAACAACTAATATCAACTACAATAATGCTGTTGCAAACTGGGATACTTTAAGTAATGTAAATAGATATAAAATAAGATACCAACAAATCGGGACAGGAAGTTGGTCTAATTTGGGTCCAATATACAATCCAAATTCAAGCATTACAATCCCTCTATTACAACAAAACACCACTTACGAATGGCAAGTAATGTGTTATTATGATACAACTAATTTATTAGCTTCTTTGTGGTCAATTTCTGACACATTTACAACACCCTCATTTGTAGCTGCTCCATTTAACCCTATAGTAATAAATACACTTTCTAACACACAATGTAACACGTCATCTGAACTGACATTAATAGTAAGTCAAGAGGCTGATGAGCCTGATATAGGCACAAGTATTATTACTTCAGACGGAGGGAGTTTTGATATAACCTCTATTAACTCAGGAGACTCTGTAGGCTTTGCAATAATGACTACTAGCACACAAAATATTACCACAACATTAAAAGCAGGAATAGTTGCAGGACAGAATTATGCTATTATAAATTCATACGATAGTACAAATACATTGATTGGTTTTTTCTCAATCGAGAATGACAATGGTGGGATAAAAGTCAGTTCAACAACACCAAATGATGGAAATAATTATACAAGTGGCTTCATAAGTGAAATACACTTCGCAAATCTATTTATTAATCCAAATATAGATGGACCACTTTATTTTTATGCTAACATTAACTCTGAACTAAACGATCAGTTTAATGATGTTGATACAGTTCAAATATGGTGTAATTCTTCAAGTATTTCAGAAAACAGTAGTGAAAAAAATCTGATTGGCATTTATGATATTTTTGGAAGAGAAATTCCTGAAACACAAAATAAGCTTCTATTTTTCAAATACACTGATGGGACAATAGAAAAGAGGTTTTTATTAAAATAATAGTGACCTAGGGAGGATTCGAACCCCCAACCCTCAGAGCCGAAATCTGATATTCTATCCAGTTGAACTACTAGGCCTTTTGGCAAAAATAGTATAAGTTTTAATATCACAATTTTTTATACTTTAATAAGTTATCTGATAGTAAAGTATTATTATTGCTTTTTTAATTATGAAAAAACTTCTTTTCCTTTTATTACCCTTGTTTATCAATGCACAGGATGTTGCGATTGGTCAATGGAAAGACTATCTATCTTATAATTCTGCTTCCTATATATGTGAAGCAAATGAAAAAATTTACTGTGTTGCAAACGGAGGCCTTTATTATGTAAATACCTCTGATGGAACAATTAATAGACTTTCAAAAATTACAGGATTATCGGATATAGGAGTCAAAAAAGTTGCTTACTCAAAAGAATTAGATGTTACAGTTATTTCTTATGAGAATTGTAATATTGATCTTATAAAAAACAATCAAATCATTAATATTTCTGACATAAAAAGAAAAGAAATCATTGGAACGAAAGCAATAAATAACATTACAGTAAATAATGAAATTGCTTATCTTTCTACATCTTTTGGATTGCTTTTGTTAGATTTGACAAAGGAAGAAATAAAAGACACCTATAAAATAGGGGAGAATGGAAATATTGTTGGTATAAACGATTGTTATATAGACGATACTTGCATTTTTGTTGGCACTACTGATGGAGCGTATTTTGCGGATAAAAACTCAAACACTTTATTTAATTTTAACAGCTGGACCAAACACCCCTCTTACACTACAGAAGTTTCTGAAATCATTGTAAATTCTTTGGGGATTTTGTTTAACAATCAATATCCTTACGTAAAAGTGAGAAAAAGTAATGGATATTACCTAGAAATAGGAAATATTCTTAGTATTTATCAAAATGGGAATCTTATATCAGAAATAATTGAGGATTCAAACTTTAGCAAGATACAAGATGCTTGGATAGATCAAGACGATAATCTTTGGGTGGCAGATTCAGTAAATGGACTTTTAAAGTTTATTGATTTTGAATATGTAAATGATTATTCCCCAAGTGGCCCAAAATCAAATACTGTATTTAACATTGAATTTATTAATAGTAATTTATATAACTGCCATGGGGGTCATTTAAATTTTGGACACCTATGGAACAAAGATGGGGTTTCAATAATGAATAATTTTGAAGATTGGAGAAATTATAATTATACTGAATTAGGGAATGCAAGGGATATAGTCTCAGTAGCTAAAGTTGGAAATAAAACATATTTTGCCTCTTATTACAATGGAATATCAGAACTAGAAGATGATGAATTTTCAATCAGATATGGTTATGAAAATACAAATGGAGCGCTAGACACTATAAATAATTGGGCTAATGATAGAAGATTAAAAATTTCAGATTTAGAAATTGATAGCTATGGAAATTTGTGGGGACTTAATTCTAATGTAAACAATCCATTGTTTGTCAGAAAATTAAATGGAGAATGGCATTCCTTTACAATGAATCAATCTGTAGCAAACTTGCTTTTTGATGATTTATTAATTGATTCGTACAATCAGAAATGGGGCATAATGGGTAGGGGGGCTGGGATTTTTGTCTACAATGATAACAATACAATAGGAAATCCTAATGACGATCAATATAAAATACTAAGTACTAATATAGGAAACGGGAATCTTCCTTCATTACAAACATACTGTTTTGCAGAAGACCTAGAAGGTGAAATATGGGTTGGAACTGACAATGGAATAACCGTTTTTTATGACCCAGGCGCAGTCTTTTCAGGGTATAATTTTGATGCACAACAAATTCTTATTACTGAGGGAGAATACGGGCAATATCTACTCAGTGAAGAAAAAGTAAAATGCATAACAATTGATGGTGCAAATAGAAAATGGATAGGAACAGAAAAATCAGGAGTGTTTTTATTATCAGAAGATGGTACTGAAGAAATATTACATTTCACAAAAAATAACAGCCCTCTTTTCTCAGACAATATAATTGATATTGTAATAAATCCAGAAAATGGAGAAGTATTTATAGGAACAGAAAATGGGTTAATTTCTTATCGTTCTGACGCTACAGAAGGAGTGCTAAATCAAAGTAATACGAAAGTGTTTCCTAACCCTGTTAAAGAATCTTATAACGGACCAATTGCAATTAGTGGCCTGGTACCAGATGCTAATATTAAAATTACGGACATCTCAGGAAATTTAGTCTTTGAGACATTCGCAAATGGAGGACAAGCAATCTGGAATGGAAAGAATAAAAAGGGTATGCGATCTTCAACAGGAGTGTATTTGGTTTTCAGTACAGATTTATATGGAGAACAAAAAATGGTAAGTAAGATACTTTTCATACACTAATGAAATACAAAAGTAGAGCCATTACTCTCACCTATATTAAGCAAGGAGAAAGCTCAATAATTAGTAAAATCTTTACAGAAAAACATGGTCTTCAATCTTTTATTATTAAAGGTGTTAGATCTAAAAGAGCAAAGAAAAAACTTGGACTTTTTCAACCCTTACAGTTAGTTGATATTAATGCTACACTTATTCCTAAAAAAGGATTGCAGTATCTAGCTGAAATTACAATTATTGAAACGATCTCTACTGATAAAATAAACATGAATAAAAACTTCTTGGCTATATTTATTGCTGAGATAAGTTCTAAAGTATTACAAGAAAACGAACAGAATTCAGGGCTTTTTAAATTTGTTTGGGAAATAAAACAAAAACTCTATAACGCAAATACTATAGATGAAAATTTTGCACTTCTTTTCATGCTTAATTTATCAAAATATTTAGGATTTTTCCCTTCAACTGAGAATATAAATGCTCCATTTTTTAATTTAGAAACCGGGGAGTTTTCCGGAAAATCATTTAATATGAACATCTATTTAACTGAAGAAAAAACAACAGTGCTTAAACATTTATTACTAGGGAAAAAAATTAATATCCCTCAAGAATTAAAATCAGAATTACTAAAAGATATTATTCAATATTTTAGACTTCATCATTATAATCTTAGTAATATTACATCTCACTTAATAATAGAATCATTACGAAAATGAAGCAACTAATTCTTATAAGTTTTCTTTTGATGTGTAAATTGGCTTTTAGCCAAAACATTGAGGTTTTTGACAAAATACTAGCAATTCCAATAGAAAATGTGAATATTAAAAGTAACCAAAAAGGAGTTATAACAAACAGTAAAGGGGTTTGTGCTATCAATAAATTTAAGGAAAACGATACACTAATAATCTCACACATATCATATCATCAAATACAAATTATTAAAAGCAGTATTAGTAGTAAAATATTTTTAGAACCTAGAATTAAAACACTTCCAACTGTAAATTTTGAATTAGATAAGAAAGCTCTTTTATATCAAAATGACCCTATTTGTGAAACTGAAGCGGGCAATACAAAAATTGCAAGTAAAACAACAGCTGAAAAACTAGAAGGGAATTCAGGTGTAACTATTCAAGAAAGTCAAAGTGGTGGTGGGAGTCCAAATTTTAGAGGGATGGAGGCTAATAGGCTTTTACTTGTTGTAGATGGAATTCCTTTAAATAATGCCATTTACAGAAGTGGGCATCTACAAAGTTCGGCCTCAATAAACCCTTACTTTTTAGGCAGTATATATCTGTTATCTGGGCCCGCATCAGTTGCTTATGGTAATGGAGCTATGGGAGGTGCTTTGCTTTTTAACACCTACACAAATACTAGTCTCAATGAAAATAAATTTTACTTCAACCAACAATTTGAAAGTGCAACTAATGGAGTTTTATTAAATTTCTTGTCACAATATCATCATAAAAAACTAGCATTCACTTCTGGATTTTCTGTAAAATCTTTAGAAAATCTAAAGATGGGAGAAAATCGAAATCATGGATATTTACAATGGGGTAAGGAGAGGATAGCAACTAATGGAAATGAGCAATTATTTACTGCATATCAGCAAACTGATTTTATGCATAAGACTTTCTATAATATTAATAAAAACAGCAGTATTCTTTTAAACACTCAATTTGCTACATCATCTAACATAAATCGCTTTGATAAACTCAATGACATAAAAGATGGGATAGCTAAATATAGTGACTGGTATTACGGTCCACAAAGCAGATTCTTGCAAAGCCTAAAACATTCAAATTTTAAAGAAACTATATTGTTTCAAAAAATGAACACCACACTATCATTTCAAGATGTTAGTGAATCTCGCCATAAAAGTAAAAAAAGCGAAAATCAACTTTCAAATAGATATGAAAATGTTAAAATTTATGATATTTCTTTTGACTTTAGCAAATCAATAAATTCTTTAAATATTAGTTATGGATTGGGGAATAGATATCAAAAGGTAAACTCCAAAGCGGATAAGAAAAGTAATAATATTATAAGTCATAATAGTACACGCTACCCTGATGGAGGGAGTAGTGTAAATGATTTTTTTAGCTACACTCAAGCAAAAATTCCATTACATAAAAAGTTAAAATTAGTAATAGGGGCAAGGTATAACCAAAATAATCTCACTGCTATATTTAATGACAGTACTACCTTCAATTTCCCTTATAAACAACTTCAAAATAATAATTCCTCACTCGTAAAATCAGCAAGTTTGGTATATAGTTTGAACACTAACACACTTTTTAAAACCTCTTACTATGGTGGATTTCGAAATCCTAATATTGATGATATTGGGAAAGTATTTTCAAAAAATGATAATTATGTTGTAATTCCAAACGAAAAATTAGAAGCAGAATATTCTGATAATTATGAGATAACAATTAAATATTTCAAAGGAAAAATTAAAACTAATATATCATTATTCTATACCAATATTAATAATGCTATTAGCCGTGAATTTTCAACTCTTAATAGTAAAGATAGTATGTTATATGATGGAGAAATGATGAAGATTCAAATGAATAAAAACATTGAGTCAGCAAATATTTACGGCATTAACATCAATGCTATATATGAATACAATAAGAGTCTATATTTAAGCGCAAATTTTAATTATCTAAAAGGGAATGCAATGGGAAACCAACCTCTTTCTCACATCCCACCTGCCAATGGTAAACTTTCAATAAATTACACCATTAAGAAACAGGAGTTCGAGTTTTATGCAAAATATAATGCAGCTAAAAAATCAAATGAATATGATGATGGAGGAATAGATAACCTAGAAGAAGCAACAATTGATGGAACGCCAATGTGGTACACTTTGAACCTTCAGTACAGTAATAAATTAGATAATGATATTATTATAAGCTGTGGGGTTCAAAACATTGCAGATATTCATTATAAAACCTTTAGCTCTGGAATTAGTGCAAGTGGTAGGAATTTTATTTTAGGCTTGCAAACTAATTTTTAATATTTTAAACACCTAAGATGCTTAAGCGATAATATCTAATAAATATCAATTAATAACAAACAAACAATTAATAACTATCCTTATCTTTGCAACTTATAAATATCAAAATGAAAAATCTTAACCTTTTACTAGCACTACTTTTTATTTCTTTTACTACCTCGGCACAAATCTGGGAGGAGAACCTACTAAAAACAAATGCCAACCCTACTCCTGCTGAAAAATTTGAAGCTTTTGAAAACTACCGTAAAACCGTGCCTTATACTAAAGGAAATGGATACAAACCTTATGCTCGTGAAATGGATTTTGTAAACGAAAGAATCACAGAAGGAAATTCATTCAATCCAAATGCATTATTTATAGAGTGGCAAAAAGAAAAATACAGCAACGCAAAATCAAGCACTTCAGGTAATTGGGTATCTAAAGGCCCTATCAATACACCAATAATTTTATCTAACAATAAAAAAAGAGGAAATGGCAGGGTAAATTGTATTGCTTTCGATCCTATTGATGAAGATATTATATGGATTGGCTCTCCGGCAGGTGGGCTTTGGAAATCAATTGATGGAGGAAGTAATTGGACAACAAATACTGATAATCTTCCTGTTATGGGAGTTTCTCATATTGCTATTGATCCTATCAATAATCAAATAATGTACATAGTTACTGGTGATGCAAATGCAACAGACACTTATAGTATAGGGATTCTTAAATCAATTGATGGGGGTTCAAGCTGGAATACTACAGGATTAAGCTACACTGTTGACCAAGAAAAAACAGTAAACAAAGTACTTATAAACCCTAATCATACTGATAGTTTAATTGCAGCTACTAACTCTAATCTTATGATAAGTTCAGATGGAGGGAATACATGGGCAACTACTGGTATTATTGGTAGATGGAGAGACATTGAATACAAACCAAATAATCGTAATGTTATTTATGCGGCTAAACAATCAAGTGGAGGGAGTAATGTCTACCGAACTATTGATGGTGGTAATAACTGGAATGTTATTAATAATGGGGTTTCATCAACTGGAAAACACAGACCTTTAATTGCTGTAACTACTGATAATCCTGAGGTTGTATACGCACTTTATTCTGCTTCTGATTATAGCTTTCATGGGTTGTATAAATCTTCTGATGCTGGTGATACTTGGGTATTGCAATCAAATACTCCAAACATCTTAGGGAGAGAAACTGATGGTAGTGATACTGGAGGTCAATCCTGGTACGATTTAAGCTTAGGTGTTGCAACAAATAATGAAGATTTAGTTTATGTAGGAGGCATTAATCTCTGGCGTTCTGATGATAGTGGTGCGAATTGGGATATAGATGCAAGTAGTGGAAATGGATCGAACTATTCTTACATGCATGTGGATCAACATGCTTTTGAGTTCAATCCACATACTCATGTTGCTTATGCAGGAAATGATGGTGGTTTTTACAAATATATGGATAATCTCAATAAATGGGTAGATATTTCAGATGGGCTTGAAATCTCTCAATTCTACAATTTAGGGCTTTCAAAATCAAACGCCAACAGAATCGTTGCAGGAGCACAAGATAATGGTACTGAAATGCTAACTGGCTCTACTTGGGATGCAATTATGGGTGGGGATGGTATGGAATGCGCAATAGATCATTATGATGAGGATATTATTTATGCTGAATATCAATATGGAGGGCTAAGAAAATCATATAACGGAGGGAATTCATGGAATAATATTAAACCTGTAAGTTATGAGGGAGGGTGGAATACTCCTTATGAAATGCATAAAACTAACAACAATTTAATAGTAGCAGGATATGATGAGGTTTACCGATCAACAACTGCCGGAGCTATCTGGGATTCCGTTTCTTTTAATGTAAGTAATGGAGCTGCAATTCGTTCAATAGCTTTAGCACCTTCTGATGAGAATTATATTTATGCAGCAACTTATAGTAAGATAAAAGTTACTAAAGATGCAGGGCAATCTTGGACCTACATAAAACCTGGTATACCAAACTATAATATTACTGATGTGACTGTTTCAACTACAAATCCGGATAGAGTTTGGGTTACTTTATCTGATTACAATAATGCTCATAAAGTGTATGAATCAATTGATGCTGGAGATAATTGGATAAATATCTCCGGAAGTAATTTGCCTGCCCTTCCTGTTAATTGTATTGTTTATCAAGGTGGTGCTAATGATGATTTGTATATAGGAACTGATGTTGGGGTTTATTACAAAGACAATACCATGTCTGATTGGGTGCCTTTTAATGATGGGCTACCAAATGTTATTGTAAAGGAATTGGAAATACATTATGATGAAGGAACTATAAGTGCGGCAACTTTTGGAAGAGGAGTTTGGAAAAGTGATTTAAATACTCTAAGTACTGTAAATTCTAACTACTTTAATGATGTTAAGTTTACAATCTACCCTAACCCTGCTGATGATAAAATAACAATTCGCACAACTGAAAATAAGGTATTAATTAACATCTATTCTATCACAGGGCAAAAGGTTATTTCTACAAAATCAAAGTATGTTAACACAGCTAGTTTAGCAAAAGGGTATTATGTTGTTGAGCTAAAAAGCGAATCAGGAAATAAAAGGGAGAAACTAATTATAAAATAGCTTCCAGCTCTTTTATATAACTTCTTTTTCTGCTTTGCGGCGCGAATATTAAACCAACATTTACTACAATTTTATCATCAATAAAATAGGTTTTAATTAGGAAGGGTCCTCCCATAAATCCGTAATCTAACTTCCACAGTCCTCTATAGATATTATCATTATAATAAGGAGGATAGCTAGGCTCAATTTGCACAAAACTACCTTCCCTT
Source organism: uncultured Flavobacteriales bacterium (assembly GCA_905478765.1). GTDB lineage: Bacteria > Bacteroidota > Bacteroidia > Flavobacteriales > BACL11 > UWMA-0277. The sequence continues at coordinate 83,048 of CAJQJY010000004.1, read as the reverse complement.
TCGCCTTTTAGGTATTTAGCAAAAATATTATCTGTATTTTGTAAAACCTCAGCTTGCAAATTAGTGGTTTTTGGTATAAATGAAAAAGTTAAAATATTCTTTATCTCCTCTGAATTTGGCGGATTAAACGTAGCCCAAAAAATAGAATCTGAATTAGAAATTACTTCATATTGCTTAGGAATAATAACTTCTATTCCAAAATGATTAAAAATTTCTTTTTCAGCATTCTTTTGCGATAATTTAGCAAAAGTATTTCTTATATATTTTACTTCGTTCAGGCTGACTATAGAAACTAATTTATTAAGTTCTTTAAGTAATTGTACTCTATTATTATCCCAATTTAATTGTGCAACAAACTGCCCTTTAGCCCACTTATTTTTTTGACTTGAAAGGTGAGCACCCTCAGCAATTATTATAATATTTTTGTGAGTTTTTAATATTGACTTAAACTCACTTTGATTAACCTGTACAACTCTAAAGGCACTCTCATTCTGATTTATTCCTTCTATAATTTTACCAAAAGTTGCATAAGCCAAACTATCAACACCACTCACCCACAAAGCATCAGCAACAACAAAAATTACTTCTGAATTTGTTCCTGTTGAAGATGGTAAGGTTTGAGCTCCATCACCACAAGAAAACAGAAGGAATGTAAGTATAATAATATATCTCATTAACTTGAAGGTAAAAGAATTTTTGTGCCAGGCTTTAGGTTATCACTCTCCAAGTTGTTTAGCGATTTAATCTTCCAAACACTTAAACCATTATGCTTTTTAGCAATTCCCCAAAGCGTATCGCCTTTTTGTATAATATACTCGTTTTTTGCAAGTTTTTTGAGTTTTTCTGGTGGTTCTTTATTATTTTTTACATAAATAACCAATTTGTCGCCAATATCAAGATTTGTTGTTTTTAAATTATTCCAATCTTTCAACTCAAAAACATGCACATTATGATCTTTAGCAATCCTTCCTAAATAATCCCCCTTTTGCACTCTGTAAACTATTCTCTCCTCATCAACAAGAATTTCTTTATTATTCACAGATTCAATAAAAGAATAATTTGTTTCTTCATTAAATTTAAAATCATTTGCAGCAAATTCAGGTAAAACAACTACCGACTCTTTAGGAAAAATATTCTTTTTATATGCAGGATTTAGATACAGAATTGTTTCTTCATTTACACAAATCATTTCAGCTAAAACTTTTAACTCAATTTGTTTTTTAAGAGTTAATGTGTCTGTTATTCCTACCTCAATTTTTGTTGTTTGAATACTAATGCCATGTTCTTCTGCGTAATTCATAGCATAATTTACAGCAATAAATGTAGGAATATAATTTCTAGTTTCTCTTCTTAAATGAGGATATAAAACCCAAAAATCATTACTTCCAACTCTGTTGATTTTCTTTTGCAGATATCCAGGGCCACCATTATAAGCAGCAAGTACAAGATTCCAATCACCAAAAGTATCGTACAATTTTTCAAAATAAATACAAGCTGCCTCTGTTGATTTAAGTGGGTCTTGCCTTTCATCCATGTAAGAAGTAACATTTAGTCCGTATTGTTTACCTGTTAAATACATAAATTGCCAAAGTCCAGTTGCGCCAGAATGTGATTTTGCTTTAGGATTCATTGCAGACTCTACAATAGCTAAATATTTAAACTCTAAAGGAAGGTTATACTTGTCTAATTGTTGTTCAAACAAGGGAAAATACAAATTCTTTAAACCTTGCATTCTTGAAATTAATGCTTTATTTCTACCAATATAACTTTCAATAAAAGGATGCACCTTTTCATTATAAGCTAAATCCATAGGAGAATTTTCGTCCAAAATCCTTAATCTCTCATCAAAAACATTTAGTGGTTTATCCGCTTTTAAAATAATTTTTTGCTCTAGTAATAGAGTGTCTAAAATCAAAGTAGTATCAGTATTAAAGGCGTGTATAGTATCCTCAGAAAAAGAAGATAAACTCATAATTATTAAACAAATACAAAAGAAGTTCTTCATAAATACAAATTTGATAATATAACTGTCAAAATTTGCATTAATAGCTATTCAATTATTAACGCTATTTTGTTAACGAATATTATTACTTTTGCATGATTAAATATTTATTAACTTTGTGCAATTATGACTCAAAAGAAAAAATATCCTCAAGGTCCTCTATTAAGTAATATTAATAGTCCTTCTGATTTAAGAAAACTGGGAAGATCTCAGTTGAAACAAGTCAGTAATGAAATAAGGCAATACATTGTTGATATTGTATCTGAAAAAGGAGGGCATTTTGGCGCAAGTTTAGGTGTTGTAGAGCTTACTGTAGCTCTTCATTATGTATTTAATACTCCTTACGATCAACTTGTTTGGGATGTTGGGCATCAGGCATACGGACATAAAATTCTTACAGGAAGGAAAGAGCAATTTCCTACAAATAGGATAAAGGGAGGGCTAAGTGGGTTTCCAAAAAGATCAGAAAGTGTATATGATACTTTTGGGGTTGGCCATTCTTCAACTTCAATTTCAGCCGCACTTGGAATGGCTCTTGCATCAGAAAGTAAGGGTGAGAAAAACAAACAACATATTGCTGTAATAGGTGACGGCTCAATGACGGCTGGTATGGCTTTTGAGGCGCTAAATCATGCAGGAGCTGAACATTCAAATTTATTAGTGATTTTAAATGACAACTGCATGTCAATTGATCCTGCAGTAGGAGCGTTAAAAGAATATTTAACTGATATTTCTACATCAAAAACTTACAACAAAGCTAGAAATAAAATTTGGAAGATTCTGGGAAAAATTAGTCAATTCGGACCAAATGCTCAGGCTATTGCTAAAAAAGTGGAGGGTGCTATAAAAACTACTATACTTGGAGAAAGCAATTACTTTGAATCCTTAAATTTCAGGTATTTTGGGCCTATAGATGGTCATGATGCAGAGCATGTTGCTGAAGTTTTAAAAGATTTAAAAGATATTCCTGGCCCTAAGATTTTACATTGTTTAACCGTAAAAGGCAAAGGATTTACTCCTGCTGAAAAAGGAGACACAACAACTTGGCATGCACCTGGAGTTTTTGATAAAGAAACAGGGGAGATTATTAAAGCACAAAAGAAAAAAACTCCTCCAAAATATCAAGATGTTTTTGGAGAAACAATAATTGAATTAGCAAAACAAAATAAGGACATTGTTGGGATTAGTCCGGCAATGCTTAGCGGAAGTTCGCTTACAAAAATGATGGGGCAAATGCCTAAAAGAACTTTTGATGTTGGTATTGCAGAGCAACATGCTGTTACTTTTTCTGCAGGAATGGCTACTCAAGGAAAAATACCTTTTTGTAATATCTATTCTACTTTCATGCAAAGAGCATATGATCAAGTAATACATGATGTTGCATTACAAAATTTGAATGTAGTATTTTGTTTAGATAGAGGAGGGGTAGTTGGTGCTGATGGAGCAACTCATCATGGAGCATATGATATAGCATTTTTCAGATGCATCCCAAATATGATTGTTTCAGCACCTATGAATGAAGAAGAATTAAGAAACTTAATGTATACTGCTCAACTTCCAAATCAAGGACCATTTTCAATGAGATACCCAAGGGGAAAAGGGGTGATGTTAGATTGGGAAACTCCATTTAAAGAAATTAAAATAGGAGAAGGTAGGCTGATAAAAAAAGGAGAAAAAATAGCAATTTTATCACTAGGGCATCCGGGAAATTTTGTAGTAAGTGCACAAGCAGAATTTGAGAAAGAAGGTTTAAGTATTGCACATTATGATATGCGTTTTGCAAAACCTTTGGATGAAAAGCTACTTCATAAAATCTTTACAAAATTTGATAACATCATAACAATTGAAGATGGTTGCTTGCAAGGAGGTTTTGGCGCAGCAATACTAGAATTTATGGCAAATAATGATTATAAATCATCAGTAAAAAGGTTAGGAATTCCTGATGAATTTGTACATCATGGAACTCAAGAAGAATTGCACAAAGAATACTTCTACGATACATCAGCAATCGTAGACACTGTACATGAAATTCTTGCAAAGAAATTAGTATCACAAGTAGGATAATTCAGAAACTATAAAAAATCTAATGAAAATTAAAGAAATTCTTAGTGAAGAGGGGAAAGAACAAAAAATAAGTGCTAAAGGTTGGGTAAGAACAAGGAGAGGTAGTAAACATGTTTCCTTTATTGCATTAAATGATGGTTCAACTATAAATAATATTCAAATAGTTGCTGAGGGAGGTTCCTTTAATGAGGAATTGATAAAGCAGATAACTACCGGCTCTTGCATAAGTGTGGATGGTAAATTAGTAAGGTCAAAAGGTAGCGGACAAGCTGTGGAAATATTAGCAAATAAGATAGAGGTTTTAGGTGCAGCAGATGCTGAGGAATATCCATTGCAACCAAAAAAACACAGCTTAGAATTTTTAAGAGAGAAAGCTCATTTAAGATTTAGAACTAATACTTTTTCAGCAGTTTTCAGATTGCGACATGCTTTAACTTTTGCCGTTCACAAATTCTTTAATGATAAGGGATTTTTAAACCTTCACACTCCAATAATTACTGGTGCTGATGCGGAAGGTGCTGGAGAAATGTTCCAAGTAACTAATCTTGATTTAGAAAACTTGCCAAAAAATTCTGATGGAAAAATTGATTTTGAATCTGACTTTTTTGGGAGCAAAACCAACTTAACAGTTTCAGGTCAACTAGAAGCTGAATTAGGTGCTTTAGCATTAGGACAAGTCTACACTTTTGGCCCAACTTTTAGAGCTGAAAATTCAAATACTTCTAGGCATTTATCAGAGTTTTGGATGATAGAGCCAGAAGTAGCATTTGCTGATTTAGAAACTAACATGGATTTAGCAGAAGAGTTTTTAAAATATTGCATCCAATACTGCATTACACATAATGCTGACGATTTGCAATTCCTAGATAAAAAAATGGGTGATGAAGAAAGCAACTTAAAGAAAGAAGAACGATCTGAAATGGGGCTGCTAGAGAGACTCCAATTTGTTTTAGAAAATGATTTTGTTCGTTTAACTTATCGTGAAGCGATTAATGTTTTACGTAACTCTAAACCTAATAAAAAGAAAAAGTTTAAATATCTGATCGATGGATTTGGTGCTGATTTACAATCAGAACACGAAAGGTATTTAGTTGAGAAAAAATATAAAAAACCTGTTATTATTACAGATTATCCAAAAGGAATTAAAGCCTTTTACATGCGCCTGAATGAAGATAATGAAACTGTAAGAGCAATGGATATCTTATTTCCAACAATAGGAGAAATAATTGGAGGATCGCAAAGAGAGGAAAGACTTGACAAACTCCAAGCAAGAATGGAAGAAATGGATGTTGATAAAGAGGAATTATGGTGGTACTTAGAAACTCGTAAATTTGGAACTTGCAAGCATGCTGGATTTGGTTTGGGGTTTGAAAGACTAATTATGTTTGTAACAGGAATGAAAAATATTAGAGATGTTATACCTTTCCCTCGAACTCCTCAAAATGCTGAATTTTAATGAGTAAACAAAGGTTAGAGCAAAAGCAATATCAAAAGTTGAGTCCTCAACAAATTCAATTTTTAGGGCTTCTGCAAATACCTATAGTTTCACTTGAAAAAAGGATAGAAGAGGAATTAGAGGATAATCCTGCACTTGAAGAAGATGAAGAAAATCACACCTACTTTTCATCAAATAAAAGAGATTTTTCAGACTTCCAAATTGAGGATAAGTCCGAAAGTCTTACTAGTTATTTAGAAAAACAGCTATTAGGAGTTGAACTATCAAAAAGAAATCTCTTTTTGGTAAAATACTTGATAAACAGCCTTGATTCAAATGGCTTTTTAAGCCGCGATTTATTTTCTATCAGTAGCGATTTATTAATAAGTGATAATCTTGATATATCAGAAAAAAAGATGCAAAACGCATTAAATATTCTGCAAAACTTAGAGCCAATTGGGGTGGGGGCTAATTGCCTCCAAGAATGTTTGCTAATTCAACTCAAAAAACTTTATCCTGAGAATAAATTAGCGTTTAAAATTATCACCGAATTCTACTCTCAATTCAGTAATAAAAACTATGAAAACATAATGAAAAATCTAGGGATTTCAGAAGAAAAATTAAAATCAACTTATTCTTTAATTGAATCTTTAAATCCAATTCCTGCAAATGGCTTCTTTAAAAATGAAGAAATATCTGAATATATTTACCCTGACTTTACCTTATTAGTAGTTAATAATCAACTAGAACTTCAGGTGAACAAGAGTAATACGAAACCTATAAAAATAAGTACCTATTATTCGAACTTACTGAAAGATACTGCTGATAAAACTATAAAGGAATTTTTGCAGAAAAAAGTAGAAAAAGCTTTATGGTTTAAAGAAGCCCTAATTAAAAGAGAAGCAACACTTAAAAAAGTAATGCTAGCTATTATTTCATTGCAAGAAAATTATCTTTTAAGTGGTGTAGAAAGTGATTTAAAGCCTATGAAACTTGCTGATATTGCTAATATTGTAAATATGGATATCTCAACAATATCAAGAGTAAGTAACTCAAAGTATGTAGAAACACATTTTAGAACTTTTAAGCTAAAAGAGCTGTTTTCTGAGGCATATAAAAAAGATAATGGTCAAGAGATTTCTACAAATGAAATCAAGAATCATTTAAAAGAAATCATTCTAACAGAAGATAAAACTACACCTTATAATGACGAACAACTTGCTGAATTATTAGGTAAAGATAATTATCATATTGCAAGGAGAACTGTCGCAAAATACAGAGAGCAACTAGGATTTGAAATAGCTAAATTGAGAAGAGCATTATAATGAGAATATCAAAGTTGATCTCTATAATTCTGCATCCGATATTTATGCCAATATTAGCTCTTTATTTAAGTTTGATACAAGTCCCTTCAATTGGTTTTGCTATTACTAATTATCAAAATTATATTTATGTGGTTTTGATTTTTAGTACAGTTATTTTGCCATTAATTAGCATCTTTTTTCTTATAAAAAGCGGTAAAGTTTCATCATTAGAAATGAGCAATCATAAAGAGCGTTCCGTCCCGCTTTTCAGGACAGCTCTTTGGATGGGATTAGGTTATTATACAATAGCAAATATACTTGTACTCTCCCCAATTATAAAGGCTGAATTAATAGGTGGTATTTCAATAATTTTAATTGCTTCGATAATTTCAAAATATTGGAAGATAAGTTTGCATTTATTAGGGATTGGAGGGTTAGTGGGTGTGCTTATTGCTCTTGAGATTATATATGGAAATTTACTACATCTAATAATCATATTTATACTTCTTTCTGGAGTTTTAGCAATGGCAAGAATTAAAGAAAAAGCACATAATTACCTGCAATTATATGTTGGATTTTTAGCAGGGTTAAGTGTTGAGTTATTAGTAATGCTAATCTACTAATATAACATTCAAAATCTCTATTTTGCGTTCCTTAATAGCCTCTAAGCTGTAAATTGAACTCTTAATATCATTAGGGTTATCACTAGTATTTTCAGAAACCTTACTCTCGCCTAAAGGAAGCTCAACAATAGAAAGTTGACCAGTTTTGAGATATTTTGAAAGCACGGCATTATGATAAGTTGAAATATAATTAATCACACTTTTAATCCTTCTTTGTGATAGATTAATATTATATTCAAATTCATGAAGCGGACTTGAAAAGCCTCTAATTTGTAATTCAATTTTTTTACCGCCATCTAACTCTAGCAACAACATGCCTAAGAGATTTACTAATCTGTTGTAGTTAGGTTTTAATGTGATTTCAAAGAAATCATTCAAACTATCATTTTGATTTTTGTACTCATCGACCAACTTAAAATATGAAATATATGCATCTTTATAAGTTTGATTTGTCGTTGTTTTCATTGTGCAACAATCTGGTTCATCATTATGAAAATACAATTCTAATGGCCCAAAATCACCCCAATTAACTTCTGAAGAAATAGTATCAATCTCAATAATCTCAAAAGAAAAAATATCATTACAGCAAAACTCTGTACTTTCATATCTTGCACCCTTTCTGTTGGATGAAAAATAACCAGTATTTTCATTAAAGAAAGTCAAATACATCTCATCTTCTTTGGTGTTGAACTGTTTTGCGTTTTCAGCAAATTTCCATAGATTCAATTTCCCTTTTGATTTGTAAATATCAAAACCACCCCTTCCTTTCTTTCTATTTGACGAAAAATAAAGTTGGGCTTCAAAATGATTATAGAAAGGTGTAATCTCGTCTGCCGAACTATTAATTCTAGAGCCGGCATTAATTGGAACACCAAAGTTTCCATATATATCAATTACACTTAGCCAAATATCTAACCCTCCAAAACCACCCTCTCTATCAGAAGCAAAGTAAATAACATTTTGATTATTATGGGTTGTAATATGGGATTGTATATTCTTTTTGTCACTTTTGTCTAAAGCTTCAATTTTAATAAATCTCCCATTAACAAAACTTACTAACTGACAATTATTCTCAACATCACAAAGAGTAAAGATAACAATATCATCATTCAAAAAACTTATATCACCGGTATCAAAAAGTTCAGAATTATATCTGGAATAATTTCCTTTTCCCCATTTTTTGTTCCTTTTTGTTGTAGAGTAAATTGATGATTGATAACTCCCCTCATCTTGAAATGAAGTATAAAAAGCTAAAGTATCATTTATTTGAATAAAGTTAAGTTCTGCCCCAAAGGTATTTACATGCCCATTTAATGGTTCAATTTTAAAATCCTGTTGAGCAAGAATACTAAGGGGTAAAACAAAAATAAAAAATAACTTTCTCATTATAAATATTTTGGGCAAACCTTAATTTCATTGGATTTAACTGATTCTAAAACACTCCATTCATAAGCTATAGAAAACTCAAAGCCACCTTTATAATCACTTGCACTATTAAGAGATGATATATTTGTATCATATGAAACCATAGCATCAAAATTATCAATCTTTATCCCAAACTCAGTGATTATTGCATCATTCTTTCGATTAAAAATCCCAGCTCTTAAAACAACCATTTCGGCTGATGAATTATTAAGTACATAATTAAAAAAACAGCCAGAAATCAATTCTCTAGACTCACCTTGTTCTGAGTAATAAAGTGTTGGTTTAACTTGAAATTTTTTATTAAAATAATAAATTATTGAAGTGTGTAACTTAGAATTTATTGGAAGTTGAATATTATTGCTTCCTATCAATGATTGGTTAGGTTTATTTAAATGAAATAATGAAATCCCAGAAATCAAAGTTGAAGATATATTCAGGTCAATCTCATGTACAAATCCTAATGCAAAATCAAAAAAATCTATATTATTATTTGGAATATTTTCAGTTTCATTAAAAACTAAACTTGAATAATCAATTGATCTTTGATAGGTCCCCGCAAGAACTCCAAAGGATATATTGTTACTACTATTAACTTTTGTGTTATGTGAAAGCGAGAAAGTGACTCCATTAGTTTTAAAATGAGAATCTCCTGCAATATCGTTTAACAATTGAACACCAAAAGATAGTTTCTTAATAATATTTTTTGCTTCCAATGAAATGGAAAATGTATTAAACGGAACAGTAACACTACCCCATTGCGATCTTCTTTGAGCTTGTATTTTATAGTCCCCATCTTGGTAACCAACTAGAGCTGGATTAATTAGTGCTTTAGTTTCATTAAACTGTGAAAAATGAACATCTTGAGCTAAACTATTATAAGATAGAAAAAAAAATAGTATGACAACAAAACGAATCATCTTATAAGAGTAATATTTCCTTTATAAAAAAGTGTTTTTGCTCCAATACAACTAATTTCTAAATAGAAATCAAATACTTGTGGTGGAAGTTTCTCGTTATTGTAAGTTCCATCCCATTCATTAGTTTTTTGATCATTAGAAAAATATACTTTTTGTCCTAATCTATTAAAAATTTCAAGTTTGAAATCTATGATTATTCCATCTATATCATTAATAAAATATTTATCGTTTATTCCATCATTATTGGGTGAAAAAGCTGTAGGGATTTTAATATTTTTATCATCACAAAACACTTCTTCAATTGTAACCCAAACAGAATCTATTACCAAGCATCCAAATTGGTTAATAAGCTGAAATGGGTTCCAACCAGTTAAAGTAGGTTCAACCATAAAAGCATAAACTGAATCATCAGTAAAAACAGTTACCTCAACTTCATCTCCATCAAATACTATAGAATCAGCAATCCAAAGACTATCAATGATTGGGTAAGAATATACATTTACAAATATAGAATCAGTTGCAGTGCAAGAATTGGAGTTAATAACATCAACATAATACCACCTTGAAGAATCTGGGGTATCTAACAACAATTCTGAAGTTTCTGTAAAACCATCCCAAGTATATGAAGTAATCGGTAGAGTTGGTGTGTTATTTTCAACTTCAATAATAACGGATTCTCCCATACAAATATCATTCGTCATCAAATTAATATCTATACTCTCTGACAAAACAATTACACTATCTATTTGCTCACAAACACCATTCTTAACTAGAATATAATACGTTCCTGGATTATAAACAATTATAGAATCAACATGACCTAAAGTATCTGTAAAATTATTATCAGAAGACCAAATAATAGAATTTACATCAGCGGAAAAAGTTGCAAATATTTGAGTGGAATCATTGCAGAATACTGAGTTAGAGCCTGCAGTTAGTTGAAGGTTATTGTCAGCTGAAACCAATACGCTATCGATTTGCTCACAATTCCCATCAGTTACCTTTACATAATATAATCCTATTGACGCAACACTCAACAAACTATCTGAACTTAGGATAGATGAAAAAGTAGGGGAGTTAGACCATTCTACTAAAGTTATGTTGGATGAATAAGTGGCTAATAAATCTACTGGTGAGATACAAAATATGGTATCTTCTCCAGCGTCTACCTGTAAATTGGTAACTGAAATATTTTGCAATAAAGTATCGGAGCAACTTCCATTTGAAATAATAAGTTGATACTGAGTGTCAGAATTAACATCACAAAAAGGATTAGAGATACTTGTACTACTTAAATCAACTGATGGAGTCCAAGAATATGTAAGGTTAGGGTCGTTAACTGGAATTACTCCAATTTGAATTAAATCATTTTCACACTTTACAACTGACTGAATAGTATCTACAGTATTGGATAGTATAAAGATCTCTTTTGTAATTGTGTCTGAAAGATTGCACGCACTTGCATCAGTTGCGATTAATGTAACTTCATAAAATCCGTTTTGAGAATAATTATGATTGGGATTAACAATAGTAGATGTTGTACCATCACCAAAATACCAAAGATAATTTACAGCCGAACTTGATACTGTTAGATTCTGAAAGGAAAAACTTGTACTACAACCAACCCAAGGAGCATTAAAATCAGCTACCACCACTGGGAAGTCAAAATTGAATTTAAACACACCATTATTACAATTTGAACTATTATTAGTTAGAGAAACAGCACCTGGATTTGGTTCAATTGGAAAATCAGAATTACCGCCACATCCTGCACAAACTGATTGATAAATAATTCCTTTTTTATCAAACCTACTAGTGCCACCATCTACATGTTCATTACTTTGGCTTCCTCCAAAATAAGTAGCATACATCATGCTACTCATTGCATCATCAATCACCATTAAATAAAAATCATTCCCATCAGTAGTTTGCTGAAAAGCATTAGTGTCAATTGGTAAATTAAGAGTTGATAATGAGCCTCCTAAATTAGAGCCCCATCCAGCAATGTATATTTTATCACATACATCAACTAAAAAAGCAGTTGGAGAAATATCAGGTGTTCCTTTGCCTGTACCAACAACAGTTGATCGTAATACTGAAGTTAAATATTCATCAAAAACTGCAATAAACTGGCTGGCCCCACTTTCAAAATAGGTAGCATTAGAGACCAAGTTCGTGCCTGTAGTTTTTGTTTGCCCAAACAAATAAACTGAGTTTGTACTTCCAATTTCTACAAAATAAGCTTGATCATACTCATCAGTTCCATAGTAAGATGAGGAGATAATTTGTGATCCATTTGAGTTAATTAAAGTAATAAATGCATCCGCTTCTAATGAATCTTGATAACTTGTTAAATAAGCTCCTGAGGTAGTTGGAAAATTATCAGAATTCGTACCACCCGTTACATAAATATTATCATCAGTATCAAGTGCTAAGGAATAAATTGCATCATCATTGCTTCCCCCAATGTATGAGCTCCAAATAATAGTAGTAAGTTGGTTATCCATTTTAATAATTACACCTTCTTGTCCTCCGTTTGAGCCGTTCTGAAAACTACTGTAAGTTGGAAAATCGGCAGATTGTGTTGAAGTAGCAATATAGATATTGTTGTTTTTATCGATGTCTATTTCACCCCTCACCTCATCAGCATAGTTATATTTTAAAGACGTAGCAGTATTTAAACCATCATTGCCTGTCCCACCAACATAAGTTGATGTTAAAAGGGTACCTCCATTTGCACTTAATCTACTTACAAATAAATCAGATCCATTAGGAAAACTAACACCTATTCCAGATGGTGCGAACGAACTTCCTCCATTAAAATTAGGCTGAAAAGAGTTTGATGTTGTTGGAAAATCATTAGAAGCAGTTGTACCAAAAAGAAACAGTTCATCCACACTATTCACAATCATGCTGTGTGGTAATTCATCTTTTGAGCCACCTAAATAAGTGGAATAAATGCGACTAGTTCCTGTGGAATCATATTTTGTAATTGCAACATCAGTACCTCCAGAAGTATTGGCATAATTTATCTGATACGCACCAATTGTAGTAGGATAGCCAGTTCCAAAAGAAGTACTTCCAGCATATAAAAAACCAAAATTATCATAAGTTGCAGTGTAACCAAAGTTGTCGGTTGTAGATCCAGAATAAGTTGAGAATTCTAAAACTGGATCAATAATTAACTCATGATTTTTATTAAATCCAAATGGAAATTCAAATGATAACACATCTTTTTTAAACTTATAATTACAAACTACCTCAACCTCCTGATTATTTATAATTTGATAAGCATAAGGGCGGTGTTCAATAGTTGTATTTACTGATGTTGTTATGTAAACGTTTCCTTTTACAAGCCTAATCTTATCCACTCCTTTATATTGTAACTTTATCATTTCAGGATCTGCATTTTTTTCAACAACAATATCATATTTTAATTGATCGTTTTTGACATAGAAATTCAGATTTATACCATTATATACATTTCTCTGATACAATGATTTGAACGATTTAATATTTGTTGCCCAAGTTAATTTATCACCTAAAAAATAATTTTCAAAATATTTACTTTCCTCATAAAGTTTTGCTGTAACTAGCTTTGATTTACCAATAAACTCAACAGAATAGGCATGAGCATCTACAGATTTGTCATCTCGTTCTAAATCATGAATTTGAGCTAGCTGCTCTCCTGAATAAAAGGAATAGGTTAGTTTTCCAACTTCAATAAATAAGGATCCTGAAGGTAAATTAACTTTTGCTTTTACTTGTTTTGGAAACTGTCCTTTATTTTGAATAAATGGATTTTGAGCAGAAGATATAATCGCAAAACAACAAAGCATTAACACTGTGTACCGCCTTAATATTTTGTTTATATATTTCATTATTTATTCATCTTTACTTAAAAGAATTTGAAGTAAACTATCTTTTACTATCAAATATTCTGCTTCATTTTCCTCTTTAATTGGGTCTCCTGGGGGAAGATCTTGTAGATAAGGATCCACTTGTTTGCCGTTTTTCCAAAACCTATAACAAACATGAGGTCCGGTCGCTAGCCCGGTACTTCCAACATAACCAATTGTTTCACCCTGTTTTACAAATACTCCTTTTCGTATACCTGGTTTTATTTTTGACATATGCAAATACTGGGTTGTATAAACTCCCGTATGCTTTACTTTTACAAAATTTCCATTGTTTTTTGTATAGCTAGCTGCAACAATTGTGCCATTAGCCGTACTAACAATGGGTGTTCCTCTATCAGCTGCATAATCAGTTCCAAAATGGCCTTTCCATCTTCCTGTTACTGGATGTTTTCTTCTTTTGCTATACCTAGATGATATTCTTTTGTACTCAACAGGAGCTTTTAAAAATGCTTTACGTAATGTTCTTCCTTTTTCATCAAAATAATCGCTAAAATTTTCGTTCTCTCTATAATAAAATGAATAAAATTTCTGTCCTTTATGGGTAAATTCTGATGCTAATATTCTACCAATTCCTATATACTCATCATCAATATATTTATTTTCATAATAAACCTTAAAACCATCCCCCTTTTGAATTTTAAAAAAATCAATAGTCCATGCGTAAATAGTAGAAAGTTCTGCTGCAATTTTAGGGCTTAATTCTTGCTCTTGGATAGTGAGCCACAAAGATGAATTAATCTCTCCGTAAGCTACATTTACTTTTGTAGTAACTTCTTTCCTCCCTCTATATACATCTATTCCATCATTTAGATCGATAACAACATAGTTTATTGGATTTTCCTGATAAATAAAATAACAAGCTTTTTTAGTAGTGTCATCAACACAAATAACCGTATATTCTTTACCTTGATTAACTCTTCTAACATCAAAAATATCTTTTGATTTAGTTACAATTTCTGCAATCTCAGAGTGATTAATATGGTGTGCGTAAAGTATCTCTCCAAGAGTTTGACCTGCATTTACAGTTCCTTTTACAACAAATAAAGAATCTACTAAAATTCCGTATTCATACTGAGGTACAACAATTTTACCCGCTACGATAGCCGTTAATTCTTCTTTAGTTGTGTTATCAAGAGTTGATAAAATAAACAATAATGCAACTCCCATCAATATAATTCCTATCCACTGTTTCATTTTGCTAATTTAGTTTATTCTAAGCTAAGTTTTCAATCACTTTTATTGAATTATGGACAATGGAAACTTCAATTCTTTATAGTCAACCAAAACAGCTTTTATCGTCCCAGACCAAATTTTAGTTTCAACCTTCACTAACAAAAGATTTTTATCATTCGAAATCCAAATTTTCATTTCTTCTCCATCTTCAAACACTCTTCCTTCTTGCATTTGTGGCTTGAATACCAAGCAATCAACTTTTCCAAATTCTGTCTCTATCACTTCATTATTCAAATATGTAACTTCTAAAAAGTAATTCTCCTCATCCATAAAAATGGGTACAAAAAAGGAGTTTTTCTTCTTTACCTCTCCCTTATTAAAAGTTCTTGCATAAAACAATGCCGAAAGCATGTCTTGTGAATTGTGAGAGATTTCATAAGTAGTATCGTTATGTTTTACAACGCTATCAGAGTGATGAAAAAAATAGTTTTGTTTTTTACTGTAAGGGCCTTCATTAATATCCCTGATAAATTTTATTGGCAGGAGCGTTGAAGTATCTAAAAAGGTTTCATAAACATCTCTTACTTTAAAAAACCAATCAAAAAAATATGCGGTTTTACCTTTACCAACTATATGAAAAGTTGATATGCTATCAATAAATTTTTCTTCAACAATTTCCAGCTCAGCATGGCCTACTATTATTGATCCAAAAAAAATATCAAAAGCTGAATATTCACCAACTTGATAAGGAATTTCTTTTTGAGGAAATGCTAAGAAAGGGGTAAAGAGTAATATTAAAACTAACCTTTTAAACATATTACAAATATACTGATTTCTTATTTGCTAAGGTACTTCGAAAAAGCAAATAGATCAGCTTCTTTAAATTTGTCCGCCATTAAATGCAAGCCAATTGGCAAGCCATTAGAATGCTTTCCTAAAGGTAATGATATTGCAGGGTTACCAGCTAAATTAGCTTGAGCTGTGAAAATATCTTCCAAATACATTACCGTAGGATCAGTTTGTTTCTTGCCAATTTGAAATGGAGTATGTGGAGTTGTTGGTGAAAGTACAAAATCATATTCCTCAAACATCTTGTTTGTTTTATCCTTAATTAATCTTCTGATTTTTTGAGCTTTCGTAAAATACGCATCATGATAACCAGCACTCAAAACAAAAGTTCCAAGCATAATTCTTCTTTTCACCTCCTCACCAAAGCCTTCAGTTCTAGTATTGATATAAGTACTTTCTAAATCTGTAATATTTTCACTTCTATAACCATAATGAATTCCATCAAAGCGCGCTAAATTCGAAGAAGCCTCAGCGGTAGTTAACACGTAATAAGTTGGCACCAATAAGTCTAAATATGGAAAAGAAATTGGCTCAACAATATGCCCTTCAACTTTTAATTTATTAATCTGGTCCTCAATAAATTCTTTTACTTCTGAGTCAAGCCCTTTACGATTTAAACACTCTGAAATATAAGCTATCTTCTTTTGTTTATTATCAAATTTCACTGTTGAATAATTATCAACATCCTTTTTAGATACCGTACTATCAAAATTATCCTTTCCGGCTATTACTTCAAGTACTATAGCAGCATCGCTTACATTATTTGTAAGAGGTCCTATTTGATCAAAAGAAGATGCATATGCAATCAATCCATATCTGGATACTCTTGAGTAAGTTGGTTTAAGGCCGACTATACCACAAAAAGCGGCTGGTTGTCTTATCGACCCTCCCGTATCACTACCCAAAGCTACTAAACAAAGGTCAGCTGAAACAGCTGCAGCTGAACCACCAGAAGAACCACCAGCAACTTTTGCATTATCTAATGGGTTTTTTACAGTGCCATAAATAGTGTTTTCGTTAGCAGAACCCATTGCAAATTCATCACAATTTAAACGACCAATAATTATCGCATCTTCATCTATTAATCTTTGAACTGCAGTTGCAGTAAATAAAGATTCAAATCCGTCTAAAATTTTTGATGATGCAGATACTTTATGGTCTTTATAACAAAGGTTGTCTTTAATTCCAACAACCATTCCTGCTAACTTTCCAGCTCTACAATTAGTTAGCTTTTCATCAACAAGCCTTGCTTGTTCTAAGGCTTCATCAGAATATACCTCAATAAAAGCATTTAAATGCTGGTTTTCAGCAATATTCTGTAAGTAATTTTTAGTAATTTCTACAACAGTAGTTGTGTCATTATTTAGTGCACTTTGCACTTCATTGAAAGATTGGAAGGTTATCAAATGTTATTTATCTTTATCCTCTAGCTCATTTTCAACTTCCTTTTTCCCTTTTTTAAACTCACTAATCCCCTGTCCTAAACCCTTCATTAACTCAGGTATTTTTTTTCCCCCAAATAATAATAAGATTGCAACAGCAATTAATGCTAAAGATGCTCCTCCAGGAATTGCTAATAATATCGGTTCCATAATTTTAAATTTTAATTGTATGCAAATTTAGGCATTTTGATTTAATAGGCCTTATATAACCATTTAGAAGGGTCGTTTTTATCATAACCCTTCCAGATTTCGAAATGTAATTCTGTTTTATTCTCAACTTCTTGAGTTAAAACAATGCCTAATTTCTCCTTAGAGAGCACTTTATCACCCACCTTGACTACGACTTCTTCTAGGCCAGAATATACTGTAAAATACTCGCCATGATTGACTAAAATAGCTTTGCCTTCACCTTTTATAAAGAATATTCTAGAAATACTTCCATCAAAAACTACACGAACAACTGAATTTTCATCTGTTGCAATATCAATTCCATTATTAAAAGTTTCTATCCCAGAAAAAACAGCATGCTTTTGTTTCCCATATTGCTCAACAATTACTCCTTTTTCAAGTGGCCAAGGTAACTTTCCTTTATTATTATTAAACTCTGATGAAAGAGCTAATGCTTCAGGGGTTAGCCCAAAACTATTAACACCATCATTCCTTTTTGCTTCCTCTCTCGATTTCCTGATTTCCTCCTCAATAATTTTTCTTAATTTATCATCAAGCGCTTTTGATTTTTTCTGTTTATCTTGAATTTTTTTCTTAAATAATCTTTCTGATTTACTTAGTTTTATTACTAAATGCTCTTTTTCATCTTTGGTAGCATTTACACTTTCCAACTCATCTTTTTTGGAAGTAACCAAATAACCTTTAATTGCAGACTCCTCAATTAATCTGTCTTTTTGTTGTACTAATTTTTCTTTCTTAACAGTTAGTTCTTGCTGACTTTCAATAATTTTATGTGATTGATTTTCACGGAACTTTGTATATTGCTTTAAGTAAATAATTCTCTTATAAGCTTGATTGAAATCATCAGATGAAATAATAAAAATTAAATCATTTCTACTACCCTTCTGTTTAAAAGCAGCATAAATCATTTTTGCATATTCATCTTTTAGGTTTTGTAAATTCTCCTCACTCTTTAAAATATACTCTTCAGTATCAATTATTGATACTTCTGTCTTTTGTATCTGTTTATTAATTAAAGCAATCTCGACATGAAGTGTAATTAATAATTGTTCTTTACTTTTAATCTGTGATTTCAGAACCTTTAAATAATTTAAAGACTTAGTTTTATTCTTTTTTGTTTTACTTAATAATTCAGCAGTGTAGCTTATTTCTTTTTCAAGCTCTGTCTTTTGTTTTTTAAGCTCATCTTTAGTTTGAGAAAAACAAGAAAAACTCAGTAAAAAGCAAAAGAAAAATAATGAGAAATTATCTAATTTCAACATAAGTATCTGGTATTTTAAATGGGAATATTTGCTGGCTATTAAATTCTATTTTAGAGTACTTTAACGTTGCTTCAAAACTTTCTTTTGATTTTATTTTTAAGCTGAATTCTTTAGGAAAATTATTTTCATTGAAATCAGAAAATGAATAATCAATTATATTGTTATCTTCTACTAAGCTGGCATTGAGTATTCTATAAAAAGCAGAAATAGTATAGTTAAAATAGTGAGAGTTTAAAGTGTAATGCTCATCTTTACTAAAACTGTATTTTTCTTTTACAATGCTAGTATTTGCAGTTATCATTTTCTGAACTTCATCAAAATAAATTTCAGTTTTTAAGTAATCCTTTAGGCGTGAAGATGATTTTATAAACCACGTTTTATCCATTCGATTGATAAAATAAATAGAGTCTGGAGTAAGTTGAGCTCTGAAAACTTCAATACCAAAAGGAGCACTGATATTCAGACAAATAATACTGTCTTTTCTATTTTTTACAGAAACATTAAGAGTTACATTTTGATCCTTAGTTTTTAAATTAATTTTTCCTTTTAAGTACAGCCATTCAGGATAGTTATTGTTTGCATTTACTCTAGCTATTAACTCTTTATCATTTTGAGGTAGAACAGAAAAATCAACTTTATCAACCTTTTTTAAACCACAAGAATGAAGGAGTAATGAAGTAATTAACAGTTTGCAAATCTTATTCATAGAGCTTTCCTTCAGTAATTTTTTTAGATAATTGTTTAGATCCATCACCTAAAACCTTAGCAATTTTCCATTGCTCAACTGCTAACTTAACTTCACCTAATTTGTAAAGAATATCACCATAATGTTCAACAACAACTGCGTTTTTATCACCACCATTTTTAAGCGATTTTTGCATCCATCTTTTTGCATCTGAATAATCTCCCATCCGGAACAAAATCCAAGCGTAAGTATCTTGATATGTTCCATTATTTTGCTCTAGTTCATTGCACTTAAATGACATTGCTTTTGCCCTTTCAAGGTTTACTTTTCTAACAGAAAGATAGTATGCGTAATTATTTAAGACCAATATATTGTTAGAATCAACAGCCAACACTTTTTCATAAAACGCATCTGACAATTTATGAGCCTTAGTTGCGTGATAAGTATCAGCTAATGAAGAGTAAAATTCTAATAATAAATTCTGATTATCAATTACAAACTCAACTCCCATTTCAAGTGAATTAATAGCATCATCATAATTTTTAAACCTCTTGTTAGAAACACCATTAAAGTAATAAAAAAGTGGGTCAGTTGGAAAATACTCTAGTGCCTCACTACTAGTTTTAAGCAATCCCTCAAAGTCATTTTGTTCTGCTTGAATAAACAAAACTTGACTCCATATCTGTGACTTACTTTTATCTTGTTCTAATATATATAAATATTGCTCTTTTGCTTCTTGAAACTGATTATCAGTATACATTATATCAGCATAAACTGATCTTGCTTTTAAATCATTAGGGTGGACAGAGATCATAATTTCAGAAAGTTCAATAGCTTGTAAACTCATCTCAGGATTTAGTGGTATTAATTGATAATAAGAAATCAAAATTCTAACCTTGGTATCTATATTTAACTTTGTGCTTTTAAAAGCAAGTTTTAGCTCATTATAAGACGTTTCATTTTCTCCATTTTGCCTATAGTAATCAGCTAGTGTAAGGTGGATTCTTCCATTTTCAGGTGCTAAAACTGCTATCTTCTTAAATAGTTCAAAAGCCTTCTCTTTTTCATCATTAAGTAAATACAATTCAGATAAAATCTCCATTGCCTCAATTTCATCAGGAAAAGCAATAAGTATAGTTTGCAACTCCTTAATAGCTCCCTTCATATTGTTAATCTTCCTATACAATTTATGTTTTTGCATAGAAATTATTTTATCAACTCCCTTATATTTTTCTAGCTCATCATATACTGCAATTGCTTTCTCAAAATCATTTGCGTAAATATAGGTGTCTGAAAGCATAAAATAAAACTCCTCATTGCCAGGCTCCAAAGCAATTAATTTTTTGTATTCTATTGCGGCATTTTTAAAATCTTGGTTTGAAAACAAAATCTCAGCATAAGCTATAACATACCATCTGTTATCATTTTCAATTGTGACTGCCGTTTTAATCTGTTCAGTTGCTAAATCAAAATTTCCATTCTCTTTATTGATAACGGCTGATTCATAAAAAGGTACTGCTTGGCTATCATCTAACTTTATACATTTTTGAAAAAAATTTAGTGATTCCTCAAAATTCTCTAATGATTTCGCTTTTAATGCATTAAACAAATATTGATTAAAAAGAAAGTTGTCTTTTTCTAGATTCTGTTCTTTTAGTGTCTTTTTGCTTTCGTTTGTTTCAGGGTAATATGATTTCCATTGGGCAAAGGTCGGCGCACTAATCAAATAAAATAATATGAAATAAAGTTTTTTCATCTACTTGACTCCAGTACTTCCAAACCCTCTATCACCCCTTTCTGTTTCATCTAAAGTATCTACTTCAACCCAATCAGCTTGTTCATGTTTTGTAATTACCATTTGAGCAATTCTTTCACCATCTTCAATTACAAACTCTTCCGCTGATAAATTTACGAGAATCACTCCAACTTCTCCTCTATAATCAGCATCAACTGTTCCGGGTGAATTTAAAACAGAAATGCCATTTTTAATTGCCAAGCCACTTCTTGGGCGAACTTGTGCTTCAAGCCCCACAGGCAATTCAATAAAAATTCCTGTTTGAACAATTACTCTTTCTAGTGGTTTTAAAGTTATTGACTTATCAATATTAGCTCTTAAATCCATTCCGGCTGAAGCAATTGTTGAGTAATGAGGAAGAGAATGTTTTGATTTATTTACAACTTTTACTTTCATGATTTTTGAATGGTTTTTGGTTTTTCTAAAATATATACAAATATGATAAATCCAAGTAATAATAAGGAATTAAACAAAAAGTTTTCTGGCATAAAATAGATGAAGAAATAAATTCCTAGCATATTAAAGAGGTAAAGACCAATTCTCTCAAGTTGATAGGGAATAGGGAAGTGTTTGCTTCCAATATAATAAGAAGCAACAGTCATACTAAAATAACAAATTAAAGTTGCCCATGCAGATCCAACAAATCCAATTTTTGGAATTAAAATAAAGTTAAGAATAAGAGTTATTATCGCCCCAAAAAAAGATAAATAAGCTCCATAAATTGTCTTTTCAGTAAGCTTATACCAAATTGATAGGTTGTAATAAATTCCTAAAAAAAGATTAGCTAATAACAAAATTGACACGACTAAAAAACCCCTTTCATCATGATATTCACTTCCTAAAAAGCCTTTTATAATATCATATAAAATAGTGACGCCTAAAAATATAACCGACATAATTATAGTAAAATATTTCATTACATCAGCATATACTGTTTTGCTATTCTTACTATTAGCTTGAGCAAAAAAGAATGGCTCTGCCGCAAATCTGAAAGTCTGAATAAACAAAGTCATTAGTATTGAAAGCTTATAAAAGGCGCCATACAAACCCAATTCTGTTGCCGATAATTCAGGATTAGGCAGTAAATGTTTTAATAGAATTCTATCAATTGTTTCGTTTGTAATTCCTGCTAATCCGGCAATTAATAGAGGGGTTGCGTATACTCTCATTTTATTCCAAAGTTTATTATCAAACACCCAAACTGACTTTACCATCTCAGGAATCAGTAAAAGAATATTTACTATTGATGAAATAAGATTTGATATAAAAATATATTCAATACCAAATTCTTTGTAAACAATAAAATATAGATTAAAGCCAATATTTACAAAAATGTTAAGCAGGCGAATAGAGGCAAATCTTAATGCTTTGTTTTTTTCTCTTAAGCTAGCAAATGAAATAGAGGAAATTGCATCCAAAGCAACAATAATTGCAAACCATTCAATATATTTAGCTTCAATTCCATAGCCCATTAAATTAGAAATTGAATCAGAAGATAAAAAAACTAACAAAACAAAAAGTGTAGAAGAAATTAGTAGGGATATTAAGGCGGTACTGTATACAACTTTGACATCATAATCCTTTTTAGAAAACCTAAAAAAAGCAGTCTCAAATCCATAAGTAAGTACAACTACCAAAAAGGCAACATAAGCATACATTTCTGTAACAACTCCATATTCTGATGGTAAAAAATAGCGTGTATAAAGTGGTACTAAAAGGTAATTTAAAAGCCTTCCTATAACACTACTCAAACCATAAACAGCAGTCTGACTTGCTAATTTTTTAAGTGGATTCAATTAAAAGTTTGCTTTTCTTTTTTCCATAAATGCATTAGTTCCTTCTATAAACTCAGGTGTCCCAAAACAGTTTCCAAATTCTATTTTCTCCACCTCAAAACCGTTAATTCCATCAATAAAACCAGCATTAACTGACTTTATTGCCTTAGCAATTGCAAAAGGTGAATTTCTTTTAATTTTTGAAGCAATCTTTTCTGCAAAGGAAATCAACTCTTCCTGCTCACAGACATGATTTACCAAACCCCATTGTTTTGCGTCTTTTGCAGATAACATTGCTGCAGTAGTAATCATCTCCATGGCCTTACCTTTACCAACAAGGGTGGCTAGCCTTTGAGTTCCTCCATAACCTGGAATTACACCTAAAGAAACTTCTGGCAGTCCCATTTTAGAATTTGTTGATGCAATGCGTATATGGCATGACATAGCAAGTTCTAATCCTCCTCCTAAGGCAAACCCATTAATAGCCGCTATTGAAGGTATTCCAATATTTTCTAATAAATCAAACAATAATTCCTGGCCTTTTCTAGCTAAATCCTCTCCTTCAGAATTATTGAAAGAAGCAAATTCTTTAATGTCAGCACCAGCCACAAAAGCTTTTGTGGCCGATCCAGTTAAGATAATACATCTAACTTCTTTATCTGCTTCGGCGGCAATAATTGCTTTATTCAGCTCAGAAATAGTTGATGCATTTAAAGAATTGAGTTGTTTTGGGCGGTTGATAGTAAGGAAGCAGATACCATTCTTATGCTCACTTAATATATTTTCATAATCCATTGTAATTGTTTTTTACAAATATAGAAGAATCCGACTATCTTTAACCAAAAAACCCTCTTCCAAAGAAGAGGGTTTTTAACAATAATATTAAAATATTATTTACCCGTTTAAAGCCTCAGCTCCACCAACAATTTCCAGAATTTCTCCAGTAATTGCTGCTTGACGCGCTTTGTTATATGTTAATGTAAGGTCTTTTTTTAATTCACTAGCATTATCAGTTGCTTTATGCATGGCAGTCATTCTTGCTCCATGTTCAGCGGCATGAGAATCTAAAATTGCTTTAAATAATTGAGTTTTTAATGATTTAGGTATCAATTCCTCAACAATTTCTTTTTTACCCGGCTCAAATATATAGTCACCAATCTGCTTTCCTTCACTAGAAGTAGTTTGAATTGGTAAATAATTTTCATTCATAATAATTTGAGTTGCAGCATTTTTAAACTGATTATAAACCAATACTACTTTATCATAATTTCCATCAACAAATTGCTTCATAATATTCTCCGCAACATTAGACACATTTTCAAATGTTAAATCATTAAACAAAGAATCATGAGTAGAGGCTACATTAAAATTATTTTTAGTAAAATGCTCTGATGATTTTTTACCAATAGATAAAACTTCAACATTAACATTTTCATACTCATTATTCATTAAAGCTTTTGCGCTTTTAATAATGTACGAATTAAACCCTCCACAAAGACCTCTATTAGATGTAATAGTAACTAGAAGAACATTTTTTATAGCTCTTTCTTTTGAATATGTTCCTCCATCATCAGCATCTAAACTTGCACTTAAATTCTCTAATAATTCAGTCAACTTATTGGCATAAGGTCTCATTTGAGTAATAGCATCCTGAGCTCTTTTAAGTTTAGCGGCAGAGACCATTTTCATAGCAGAAGTAATCTGCATAGTTGACCCAACAGATGTAATTCTTGACCTTATTTCTTTTAAGTTAGCCATTTTTTATTTTACATATTTTGATGATAAATCAGCAGCTACAGACTCTAAAGTTGATTTTATTTCATCAGTTAATTTTCCTGCAGATAAAGCATCAAGAGTGTCTTGGTGTTTAGAATGTAAGAAAGAAATATACTCTGTTTCAAATTCTTTGATTTTATTAACAGGAACATCCATTAATAATCCATTTGTACCACAGTAAATAATAGACGCTTGCTCTTCAACTCGTAATGGCGAATATTGTCCTTGCTTTAAAATTTCAACATTACGCTTACCTTTTTCAATAACAGCATTAGTTGCCGCGTCTAAATCAGAACCAAACTTAGCAAAAGCCTCTAGCTCCCTGTACTGTGCTTGATCCAGCTTTAAAGTTCCTGAAATCTTTTTCATTGACTTAATTTGTGCAGCACCACCAACTCTTGATACCGAAATACCAACATTAATTGCAGGACGAACACCTGATAAGAAAAGATTAGATTCTAAGAAAATCTGACCGTCAGTAATAGAAATTACATTAGTCGGAATATAAGCAGATACATCACCCGCTTGAGTTTCAATAATTGGTAGGGCAGTTAATGAACCACCACCCTTTACAATTCCTTTTAAAGAATCAGGTAAATCATTCATTTGAGCAGCAATAGTATCATCATTAATTACTTTTGCAGCACGTTCCAATAATCTAGAATGTAAGTAAAATACATCTCCTGGGTAAGCCTCACGGCCTGGAGGTCTTCTTAATAGTAAAGATACCTCGCGATAAGCAACGGCTTGTTTTGATAAATCATCAAAAACAATAAGTGCAGGTCGACCAGTATCTCTAAAGAATTCACCAATTGCAGCACCTGCTAATGGTGCATAAACTTGCATAGGTGCAGGATCAGCAGCACTTGCAGAAACAATAACAGTATAAGGTAATGCTCCCGCTTTTTCTAAAGTATCAACTAAAGCAGCAATAGTAGAGGCTTTTTGCCCAATAGCTACATAGATACAAAAAACAGGCTCACCTTTTTCATAAAATTCTTTCTGATTGATAATAGTATCAACAGCTACAGCAGTTTTTCCAGTTTGTCTATCCCCAATTATTAGCTCTCTTTGACCTCTTCCTACAGGAATCATAGCATCAACTGCTTTTACTCCTGTTTGTAAAGGCTCATCAACAGGTTGACGATAAATTACCCCTGGTGCTTTTCTTTCAATAGGCATTGCATAAGTTTCTCCTATAATAGGTCCTTTTCCATCAATAGGATTGCCCATGCCATCAACAACTCTGCCTAACATTCCTTCACCTACTTTTAGTGAGGCGATTTTCTTAGTTCTTTTTACAGTATCTCCTTCTTTAATACCTTTTGAAGGTCCTAATAATACCGCCCCAACATTATCCTCTTCAAGATTCAATACAATAGCTTGAATTCCATTATCAAATTCAACTAACTCTCCTGATTGAACATTAGTAAGCCCGTAAATACGAGCAATACCGTCTCCAACTTGCAAAACAGTTCCTACTTCTTGCAGTTCTGCCTCAGATTTAAATCCTGATAACTGTTGTCTTAAAATTGCTGATACTTCAGCTGGTTTTACTTCTGCCATTTTTTTTATTTTTTAGAAGTCCTGTAAATACAGGTTTTTGTTAAACATTTGTCTTAATTCTGAGATCTCGCTAGCTACACTTGTGTCTAACTGCTTATCTCCTATACGGATGATTGCTCCTCCGATTATGCTTTTATCTACTACTTCAGAAAGTTCTACATCATTATCACTATCAGCTTTAATATAAGCTATAACTTCATTCTTTAATGCTTCAGTTAACGGAATAGCCGTTGTAACTGTAGCTGTTTCGATATTATTATACTGCTTATATAAAGCAATAAAACTTCTAGCAATTTCTGCTAAGTAAGACTCTCTCTTTTTAGAAGTTATGATGCTCACAAACATCATACTTACTTTGCTAATTTTAGATGCAAAAATTTCACCAAAAATTCTTAATTTATGATCTGTTTTTACAATGGGACTCTTAAGTAATATTGAAAAGTCCTTGCACTCAGAACAAAGGGAGTTAATAAACATCATGTCATTATAAGCATCCTCTAATGAGTTTTGCTCAACAGATAACTGCAATAAAGCCTTTGCGTATCTTATGGTTACTCTTGATTGCTTCATTATCTAATTAAGTTCAGTTTCTTTTAGAGCATTTGCCACTAAATTTTCTTGTTTTTTCTTATCTGTTAATTCTGATCTTAGAACTTTTTCAGCAATATCAATTGATAAAGTAGCTACTGTGTTTTTAAGTTCAGTCATTGCTTTCATTTTTTCATTATTGATTTGATCCTTAGCAGTAGTTAAGATTTTTTCAGCTTCGGTATTTGCTAATTCTTTTGCATCATTAACAATTCCGTCTTTAATTTCTCTTGCCTCTTTTAATAAAGCATCTCTCTCAATCCTTGCTTCAGCTAAAATTCTTTCATTATCAGCATTTAATGTCTGCATCTCTGCTTTTGCTTTTTCTGCTGCCTCTAATGCATCTTTAATCCCTTCTTCTCTCTCTTCAACAGCACTTAAAATTGGTCCCCATGCAAATTTCTTTAGCAAAAGAATTAATGCAATAAAAAGCAAAGATTGCCAAAAAAATAATCCTACTGAAAAGTCGTTTATTAATTTATCCATTTTTGTTTCTTTTATGTTTAATTTTTAAAATATAATCAAAACTACAAGCAACCCTTGCAGTTTTGATTAATTGGTTTGTTTTACAGTGCAAATAAAGCTGCAAAACCAATACCCTCAATAAGTGCAGCTGCAATAAGCATCACAGTTTGTATTTTACCAGTAAGCTCTGGTTGTCTCGCCATTGCTTCCAATGCCGAGCCACCAATTCTACCAATACCAATACCTGCTCCAATTACAACTAAACCTCCACCTACAATTGCTGGAATTTCCATAATTAATTAATTTAAATTAAACACTCTAGTTAATATTTTATATTTTTTATTCATGATGATGCTCTTCTACTGCCGCGCCAAAATAAAGTGCAGATAACATGGTAAATATATATGCTTGTAAGGCTGCTACTAACAGCTCTAATAATGATAATGCAAATGCCAATCCAAATGATAAAGAACTTCCAACCCATCCTTTGAAAATGAATATCATTCCTAAAATACTCATCAACACAACATGTCCGGCGGTAATGTTCGCATATAAACGAATCATTAAAGAAAATGGCTTAATAATCGTTCCTAATAACTCGATAGGAGCTAAAATAAATTTCATTGGAATTGGTACGCCTGGCATCCAAAAGATATGTCCCCAGTAACTCTTGTTAGCAGTCACTGTCGTTAACACATACGTAATCAATGCCAAGGAAAAGGTTACTGCAATATTGTTAGTAACATTTACACCTAGCGGAGTTAATCCAAATAAATTAATAATCCATATAAAGAAAAATACCGTAAGCAAGTAGCTCATGTATTTTTTATAGTGCTTCTCTCCAATATTAGGAATAGCAATGTCATCTCGTATATATAGGACTATTGGTTCTAACAGCCTGCCCATACCATTTGGCAAAGCATTCTTTTTATATGATTTTGCCATTCTTGTAAACATGATTAACATTATTAAAAAAACAATCATGATGAAAGTTACATTCTTAGTAATAGAAAAATCAATAGGATGTAGGCCGCTTGCCTCAATAATATGCCCGTGATCCAAAGAATAGGTCCTTCCATTTACCGTATAGGGTGTTTTTCCGTGATGAAAATTAGAGGATGAAAAAACATCTAAATTACCATCTGTATACAAAATTATGGGCAGCGGAAATGAAATATCGTGTGTTAAGATAAAATCATGAGAATCCATTAAGTGATGCGCAATAGTTTCTTTTATCTCAGTTTTGATGTCTTTTTCAGCATGATTCATCTGCTCTTCAGCTAAAACATTAAGGCTTGAAAAAACCGAAATTACTATGGTGAAAATTATAATTTTTGTATTCATCTTACGGAACTATGATTGTATTTTTTAAAATCGGTGCAAAAATAGATATTTATGTTAATCTAACTATTTTTTTTGCAGTAATTTTATTCTATTACAAGTAAGTTATCTGCTAGACGTATTTAATAGTGAAATTAACGATTTAGTTTCTACAAATAAAGATAGTAAATAAGGGATGAAAAAAGACAAAAATTCTGTTTTAGTAACAATATCATTCTCGTTAAAAATTGGCAACACAATTTTAAAAAAAACAATAAATTTTATTATGGTTCCTGCTAAAAAATAAAATCCTAAATATTCTTTTTGTTTATCTCTTAATAAAAAAATCAGCCAATAAACAAAACAAGCAACAGATAAATTGAGAGTGTATAATAAAATTAGGTGGTCAAAACTTACAATATAATCGTGAATAAAATAAGATCCCCCCAAAACAATAAAAAGATATAAGTGAAAACTTATTAGTTGTTTATTCATTATTAAGTTTATTTAATTGATGTATTAAACTATACATGGAAATTATTAGAGCTAACAAAACAAACAATACAGTAAACCAGCTTTTGTCTAGTGTATATTTAAGGTCCAAATATTTTCCTATATAAGACCCTAAATAAATTGTCATTCCAATCTGAAAAGAGGCGGATGTTAAAACAAGGTATTTGTTAAGCTGTTTTTTCCTTTTTTTCTTGTTTTTCAGCATGTTTAATATCTTTAATAACCGCCCCCATACTACAAGACCCAGTAAAGGAAGCACCTGGCTCAATTGATAGTTTGTTAGTGATAATATCACCATTTAATTTAGCGGTAGATTTTAAAGATAATAATTGTGTTACTGAAATTTTTGCTTTAATTGTTCCGGAAACATCAGCATCAGTACAAACAACATCACCCTCAATAACACCATCTTTACCTAAAACAACCTTGCCAGAAGTGTTAATAGACCCCTTTAAAGTGCCATCAACTCTAATGTCGCCTTTTGATTGAATATCGCCTGTAATTACAGTACCTGCACCAATCATATTTATTGCAGCAGTTGTTTCTGTATTTTTCATAGTTTCATTTTTACTTGTAAACATATTTCTAGATTTTAATATGGCAAAATTAACAAATTCTTTTTATTCTTTTTCAATAGTTAAATAATTCTTTTTAAAGAAGTTGTGATAACCATCCTCATCCTTATTTTTATAAAATTCTTGGAAATTCTCAATAGAAATTGCCATCACCTTGTGTGCTGATTTGCTAAGTTCTTTTAAGATGCTTTCTTCCAAAACGAACATTTCATAATAATGCATTACATCAGAAGTGTTGTCAAAAGTTTTTATCATTAGTAAATGTTTATCCATACCTAAAAGTAATGCACTTATTTCAAAGACTTCATTTTCAAAATCCTGTGAGTGGTAATCAGAAATAAGGGTTTTCAAGTAATTTACATCAACAAATCCTTTTGGTATTACAATAAGTACCATTTGAGGTAAGGTGCTTTTGTATAAATAAGGAGAGCCAGCAATAGCCAACTCATTAGCTTTCTCCATTTTAGAGGGGTCTTTAAGGGCGTCCAAAATATGCTGAGCTTCTTTTACTATTTCCTCATCTACATCAATAGAAATAAGTTTATTTAATATTTCTATTCCCCTATCAAAGTTATCTATATTTAAAAATGACAATGCTCTTAAAAACAAATACTTTGATTGATACTCGTTTTCTAAAATTACAGTTGTTTTGTCTATTACCTCTTGATATTCTTCTGTAGAATAATTTGCAAAAACTGATCTATATTCAAATTCTTCAATAGCTAATTTATTGATTGTCTCTAGTTTAAAATCAGGATTTGTAAGCATTTTAGCATAAATGCTTTTTGGAAACCTTTTGAGTAATAATTGTTTTGATTGTTGAGCTTCTAATTTATTGTCAATATCTGAATGGTTTAAATAAATACTGTAGCAAGAAAGTGGTGCGTACTGTTCGTCATCAGAAAACCTAGAGTATAATTCTGAGAAAACCTCAGTGCTTTTAGTAATTGCTTCTAAATCTTCTTTATAAATTGTTCCTACTTGTAATAACGCTTCTTTAATTTGGGTATTAGAAAATTCAAAATCTTCAATTGAAGATGGTAGTTGATCTAAATAAAATTTTGGATCTTTTTTGTTTTTTGTCGCTATTGCTGTTGAGTCAATTGCTGTTGAATCTACCTCAAAACTGGAAGTCATTTTTTTATCTTTTCTTCTCCAATCATCTTCTAACTTTCTTTTGCCCCATTTTTTTCTAAATTCTGACATCCCAAAACTTAATGTTGCTGGGTTATAAAAATACCATTTACCTCCAGAGGTGTTGTTTCCAAACTGCTCTTCTCTTCCGCCGTTTCTACCATTTTGATAGGACATTTGCCGTCTTAACCTTTCGTTTTCTGCTTCTTCTCGTTCTTTTTCAACTTCATCCTGTATAATTTGTGTTATCATTTGGTTCTGCTCATCCTTTGGAAGCATTGCAATCATTTGCAAACTATCTTGCATTTCAATAATATCTAAATTATTTATAAGTTCGGAAAGTATCCTATACTTTCCGCTGGCTTCTTCATACATTCTAAAATCAGAATTCATATAAAATAGGGTGCTATCATAATATGTTTTTGATGACCTATAAAGCGACCTTTCAAAAGCAATTACTGCAAGTTTTAAAAAAGATATTGCTTTTTGAGAATTATTTTGAATACTATTTACAGCAGATAGTGTATAGTTTTCAATTGCAGAAATTGTATCCTTTTTATTCATGTCCATTTCTGCTAAAGTAAAATAGATCTGATCAAGATACTCTTTATTTTTATCGTCCTTAGTCATTTTAAGCAGTTTTTCCTTCATCTTTTTGCTGTCCTTGTTTCCGACTTCTAATGATCTTGCTAAGTTCATTTTTGCATTAAAAGTCATCACGTATTCAGGATTTGATTTTAATGCTAGTTTGTAATTTTTTTGAGCTTGTTTGTGGTTTTTTTCCTGCTGATAAAGCTGAGCTAATATATAATAGTACCTTGCTTTTTTACGCTTTCTTTTAATTAGTTGAGTAGCATTCGTTAGCTCAGTAACTGCTTGAGTATAATCGCCTGTTTGTATGTAATAATCAGAAGCCACAATTGCTAACTTTTTTTCTAGCTTATCAGGAAAACTTTTATTACTCATGAGTTCGTCAAGCTCAGATTTAGCAGAAGAAAAATCACCTTTTTCAACATATGAACGAATAAGCCAAAGAGTTGCTTTATAAATTATTTCACTCTTTTTATACTCGTTATTTATAAAACTAAATGTTTTGATTGCTTCATCAAATTCACCCTTATAAAAATATGATTTCCCAACCATAAAATAGTTGTCATCAATCCATTTGCAATACTCTTTTCCTTTTATTTTCATGGAATGCCTTTGAATCACAATTGATCCTTTTTTAATAGCCTTATCCATATAAGAATGGGTTTTTTTTGATTTTTTCAAATCTCCTGTAGGATAAACAGAAAGAAGGTCTGTAAAATCGTCTATGTGTTTTGCGTGCAGTTTTTTTACACCCAATCTCATGCTTTCATTTCCATTAAAATACCCGTTAAATTTAGCAGTTGTATTATGATATTGTCTGTTGACCCATGATTTTTTCTTTGTAGAACAAGAGGAAATTACAAGTAAAATTGAAATTAAAATTACTATCTTTATATGATGTGTTATTAGCTTCATCTACTTATGAACTTCTTTTGTTTAAATTTATTTTACGGCAATTTGTAAAATTCACGCAAATATGCTTATATTTTTATGATATTTGCAAACTTATGCAAGATAAAGAAGGTTTAAATAATTTCTGGAAAAAACTACTACATAAATATCGTTTTGTAATAATTACAGATGATTCTTTTGAGGAGAAATTATCTGTAAAATTAAACAAGTTAAACATATTTGCTTTTGCAGGTATTTTTGTTTTTATCTGTTTTTTTAGCACATTATTACTAATCACCTACACACCTTTAAAAGAATATGTTCCAGGAAAATCTACAACTGAAGTTCAAAATAGTTTAATTGAATTAAACATTAAAACTGATTCATTAGCAAGAGCTTTAAACAGCAAAGAGGTTTATCTGCAGAACATAACTAATATTATAAATGGAGATGAGTTAATTATTCCAGAAGATCCAGAAGAAATTTTAAATTCTGAAAAAGAGATTTTTTTTGAAAAATCAATTGAAGATTCTCTTTTAAGAATAAAGGTAGAAACTGAAGATAAAAGCTCTATTACTTTTAATAAAGAAAAAAACAATGAGTTGCTAATGTTTTACCCTCCATTAAGTGGAACAATAACAGATAAATTTAACTATAGAACTAGGCATTTTGGGGTAGATCTAGTGGCTAGGGAAAAATCAAGAATTGCAACGGTTTTAGAGGGCACAATAATTATTAGCCACTGGACTTCAGAAACTGGTTATGTCATTGGAGTGCAACATAAAAATGATTTTATCTCACTTTATAAGCATAATTCGGTTTTATTGAAAGAGGTTGGTGATTTTGTAAGTGCTGGTGATCATGTTGCAATAATTGGAAATTCTGGAGAGCTTTCAACTGGGCCTCATTTACATTTTGAACTTTGGCACAAAGGAATTGCTGTAAATCCTGAAAATTACATTTCATTTTAAGATGGGTATTAAATCATCATTAAGTTTGCCTTTTGCTAAATTTATTGTTAGTAGGAACAGTAAATGGAAAGAAAATGCTGTAAAAGTTCAGCAAAAACTAATGTTTGAATTAGTTAAACAGGCCAAAAAAACTAAATTCGGAAGGGAGCATAATTTCTCGGAAATTAGAAATTATACTAGCTTTAAAATGCAAATCCCAATTAGAGATTATGAGGGTTTAAAAGGGTATGTAGACCAAATAATTGACGGAGAAAAAGACATTCTTTGGCCTGGAAAACCACTTTATTTTTGTAAAACATCAGGAACTACATCAGGAGAAAAATACATTCCAATTTCCAAGAAAAGCATGCCTAATCATATTACAGCTGCTCGTGATGCAATTCTTAGTTATGTTGCTGAAACAAAAAATACATCTATAGTAAATGGGAAGATGATATTCTTACAAGGAAGTCCAGAGCTTACAAAAACGGGAGATATTTTAACTGGTAGACTTTCTGGTATTGTTGCGCACCATATACCTGTTTATTTAACAAAAAACCGCTTACCTTCTTTTGAAACAAATTGTATTGAAGATTGGGAGAAGAAAGTTGATGCAATAGTTGATGAAACCCTTCCTGAAAATATGAGTTTAATCTCTGGAATTCCTCCTTGGGTGCAAATGTATTTTGAAAAATTACAAAAAAAAACAGGGAAACTCATAAAACATATTTTTCCAAAGTTTGACCTTTTTATTTATGGTGGCGTAAATTACGAGCCCTACCGAATGTCATTTGAGAAATTGATTGGAAAACAAGTTGATGGCATAGAGTTGTATCCCGCTTCAGAAGGTTTTATTGCTTATCAGGATTCGCAAACAGAAGAAGGGATGTTATTATGTGTAAATCATGGAATATTTTATGAATTTATCCCCTCAGAAGAATTTTTTAATAAAAATCCTACAAGAATCTCATTAGAAGATGTGGAGGTTGGTGTGAATTATGTAATTATTTTAAATACAAACGCAGGACTTTGGGGGTATAATATTGGAGACACTATTAAGTTTGTTTCAATAGATCCTTATAGAATTATGGTAAGTGGTAGGATAAAACATTTCACCTCAGCCTTTGGAGAGCATGTTATAGCTGAGGAAGTTGAAAAATCATTAAAAGAAACGATAAAGTTACTAACTTCAGAAGTAAATGAATTTCATGTTGCTCCTCAAGTAAATCCTGAAGAGGGGTTGCCTTATCATGAGTGGTTGATTGAATTTGAAAAAGAGCCAGAAGATTTAAAACAGTTTGGAGTTGAAATAGATCAAACGCTTCAAAAATATAATTCTTACTACAAAGATTTAATTACTGGTGGAATTCTCAATCCTTTAAAAATAACACGTATTTCTAAAAATGGATTTAGAGAATATATGAAATCAATAGGAAAACTTGGGGGGCAAAACAAAGTACCCAGACTAGCAAATGATAGAAAAATTGCGGATAAATTAACAGCATTTTAATGGAACAAAAGAAAAAACAAATAGCAATTTTAGGTTCAACTGGTTCAATAGGAACTCAAGCTTTAGAGGTTATAAACAAACATTCTGATTTTTTTGAAGTGGAAGTTTTAACCGCAAATAACAATAGTGCTCTATTAATAGAGCAAGCAAAAAAATTCAAACCAAACACTGTAGTAATTACTAATGAAGATAAATACAAAGAAGTTGATGATGCTCTTTTTGATTTGGGGATAAAAGTTTTTGCTGGCACCCAATCATTGGAGGAGGTTGTTGAGGGAGAAAATATTGATATTGTGCTTACTGCGTTAGTGGGTTATTCTGGATTAAAACCAACCATTAGAGCAATAAAAGCCAAGAAGAATATTGCTTTAGCAAACAAGGAGACTTTGGTTGTTGCTGGAGATTTAATCACAAAACTATGCAAAGAATATAATGTCCAAATTTATCCTGTAGACTCTGAACATTCTGCAATATTTCAATGTTTAGTCGGTGAGGCTTATAATCCTATTGAAAAAATATATTTAACCGCTTCTGGTGGCCCTTTTAGGGGTTGGAAAAAAGAAAAACTACAAAACATAAAAAAAGAGCAGGCACTAAAGCATCCTAATTGGGAAATGGGTGCAAAAATTACAATTGATAGTGCAACCTTAATGAATAAAGGTTTGGAGGTTATCGAGGCAAAATGGTTGTTTGATTTAAAAGCCGATCAAATTGAAGTTGTGGTTCACCCTCAATCAATTATTCATTCGGCTGTGCAATTTGAGGATGGTTCTATAAAAGCACAATTAGGGATACCAGATATGAAACTACCAATACAATATGCGCTTGGATTTCCTCAAAGATTGAAAAATACTTTTAAGCGTTTCAATTTTATGGACTACCCAAATTTAACTTTTGAAAAACCAGATGCCAAAACCTTCAAAAACCTTCAGCTAGCTTATGACGCTATGCATAAAGGAGGAAATATGCCGTGTATTTTGAATGCTTCAAATGAAGTTGCTGTTGCTGCTTTTTTGCAAGATAAAATTGGTTTTTTAAATATGTCAGAATTAATTGCAGATTGTATGGAAAAAATTACTTTTGTTTCCGATCCAACTTTGGAAGATTATATCGCTACTGATGAAGCGACAAGAAAATTAGCTAACGAACTATTATAGATGGAATTTTTAATAAAAGCAACTCAACTCTTAATGAGTTTATCAATACTAGTAGTACTACACGAACTAGGACATTTTATACCCGCAAAATTATTTAAAACAAGAGTGGAGAAGTTCTACTTGTTTTTCGACCCTTGGTTTTCGGTTGTAAAAAAGAAAATTGGCGATACTGAATATGGAATTGGTTGGCTTCCTCTTGGTGGATATGTAAAAATATCAGGCATGATTGATGAAAGTATGGATAAGGAGCAGATGGGAAAGCCTGCTGAACCTTGGGAGTTTAGAGCAAAACCTGCATGGCAAAGGTTAATCATTATGTTGGGTGGCGTTACAGTAAATTTATTGCTGGGTGTTTTTATTTATTCAATGACTTTATTTGTTTATGGAGATAAGTATTTACCAAACGAAAATTTGGTTGATGGGGTTTGGGTGGTTAGTGATATGGCAGCCGATCTTGGTTTTGAAAATGGGGATAAGTTTCTGGCTGCTGATGGAGAAAAAATAGAGCGTTTCTCTGATGTTGTAGAAAAAGTGATTATTTCGAAAACAATAACAGTTGAAAGAAGTGGGTTGATAACCGATATTAGCATGCCTGTTGATGTGGTTGATCAATTTTTAAATAATGAAAATAAACAATTGTTTTACCCAAGAATCCCAACTATTATTAGTGGTTTTCCTGAAGGTTCGAATGCCAAAAAAGCAGGTTTAATGAAAAAAGATATCCTTTTAGGAATCAATGGGGGGTTAATTCAATATTTTGACGAGTTTAAATCAGAGTTATCAAAACATAAGGGTAAGAATGTTGATCTTATAGTAAATAGAAATAACAAAAAATTAATTATTTCCGCACCTGTTTCTAATGAAGGAACTCTTGGATTTTCTCCTGCCAACATTTCGCTAAAACAACTTGAAGAGTTAGATCTCTATACTCTAGCTTCTCATAAATATGGATTTGCCGCCTCTTTTCCTGCGGGATATAATAAAGCAATAAAAAAACTAAGCTCATATATCGATCAATTTATATTGATTTTATCCCCAAGCACAGGGGCTTATAAAGGAATGGGTGGTTTTGGAGCAATTGGCTCTATGTTCCCGGCAACATGGAATTGGGAGGTGTTTTGGAATTTAACAGCTTTCTTATCTTTAATGTTAGCATTTATGAATGTGTTACCTATTCCCGCCCTAGATGGTGGTCATGTTGTGTTCTTGGTTTACGAAATTATCGTGGGTAAGCCCGCACCTGAAAAAGTAATGGAATCTGCTCAAGTGTTTGGAATGATACTGCTGTTAAGTTTACTTGTTTTTGCTAATGGTAATGATATTTTAAGACTCTTTTAAATTGTTTGAGGCGCTAACTACATATCATTTAATAATCATTTTTTCGATAACGATTATTATTTCTTATTTCTTTAATTTGTCTGCTAAAAAATCAGGAATACCTGCTGTTTTACTACTAATAGGATTGGGAATTGGAATAAATTATCTTCTGCGTTTTTCTGGCTTTCCAAAACCAAATTTACTTCCTGTTTTAGAGGTTTTAGGTGTGGTTGGATTAATCTTAATTGTGTTGGAGGCCGCTTTAGATTTACAGCTTTTAAGGGAAAAATTTGGACTCATAATTAAATCATTTTTAGTTGCTCTTATCGGTTTGGCTGGGACTGCTTATTTGGCTGCTTTAGTGCTTAACCATATCATGGGGGTTGAGGTGTTAATTGCCCTTTTGTACACCATTCCTTTATCAATTTTAAGCTCTGCAATCATATTGCCTAGCATTGATGATTTGGATGAGGATAAGCGTGAATTCATGATATATGAAAGCACTTTTTCAGATATTGTTGGTATAATTGGTTTTTATAGCGTATTGACTATGGTAGGTTCTGGTTCTAACGAAAGTGTGTATGGTGAGGTTTTTGGCAACTTAGCTTTAACTGTAGTTTTCTCAATTATTATTTCTTACATGCTTATATACGTGTTCCAAAACATAAAAGGACATGTAAAGTTGTTTTTACTAATTGCAATCCTACTTCTGCTTTATGCTGTTGGTAAAATGTTCCACTTATCTTCTTTAATTATCATTCTTATTTTTGGTATGATACTAAACAACTACAAAGTGTTTTTCAGAGGAGGTTTAATGAGGTTATTGAATGAAGAAAAAGTAGAGGAGGTGCTGGATGACATGAAGGTGGTAACCGCCGAAACTGCTTTTGTGGTAAGGACTTTCTTTTTTATTATCTTTGGTTGGTCG
This sequence comes from uncultured Flavobacteriales bacterium, assembly GCA_905478765.1. Taxonomy (GTDB): domain Bacteria; phylum Bacteroidota; class Bacteroidia; order Flavobacteriales; family BACL11; genus UWMA-0277. The sequence goes on along the minus strand of CAJQJY010000004.1, from coordinate 44,907 downwards.
GTATATTTGGGCTCCCTTTTAAGCTTAAAGGTTATTGGAATTGGCTTAGTTATTTTGTTTATAATCTATTTAGTTAGGGCTATAACACTCTTTATTTTTAACGGAAAAAACATTGTTACTCAACTTTTTTTAGCTCCAAGAGGATTGATAACCATACTCCTGTTTTTTGCCATTCCTAAAGAGTTGTCAGTTGGGCCTGAGTTTCAAGGAGTGTTACTGTTTGTGATTTTGGTAAGTTGCCTTGTGATGACATGGTCCTTAATTTCCTATAAAAACAAAATCGCTCAAATTGGGGAATATGAAGATGAGGAGTTGTTGGTGGAAAAAGAATTTTTTGAGAAAGAAAGTGAAGCCAAGGAATAACAAGGCATATCAAATCATAACTCATCTTTTTTTCTACTTTTGCACTCTCATTTTATAAAAACAAATTACAATGATTGATATAAAAAAAACACTAGGCGTTTTAGGAATTAAAGCATCTAATAATGGAACTTCAACAGGGTCTAAGTCTTTTGGTAGTGGTGCTGAAATTGAATCTTATTCTCCGGTAGATGGAAGTTTGATTGGAAAAGTTACTGCAACTACTCCAGAAGAATATGAAAAAGTAATGCAGGCCGCAACAGCAGCATTTAAAGATTGGAGACTAAAACCTGCTCCACTTAGGGGGGATATTGTTCGTCAGTATGGGGAAAAATTAAGGGCTTATAAGCAAGAGTTGGGAGAACTTGTTTCTTATGAAATGGGGAAATCTTTACAAGAAGGTTTAGGAGAGGTGCAAGAAATGATTGATATATGTGATTTTGCAGTTGGTCTTTCCCGTCAACTGCATGGTTTAACTATGCACTCTGAACGTCCAGGACATAGAATGTACGAACAATATCATCCGCTTGGTGTGGTTGGAATTATTTCTGCATTTAATTTTCCGGTTGCTGTTTGGAACTGGAATACAGCATTAGCCTGGATTTCAGGAGATACTTGTGTTTGGAAGGCTTCAGAAAAAGCGCCTTTATGTGCAGTTGCTTGTCAAAACATCTGGAATGAAGTAGTGAAAGAAAATGATTTACCAGAGGGGATTTCTTGTATCATAAATGGAGATTATAAGGTGGGTGAAATGATGACTTCTGATGATAGATTACCTTTAATTTCTGCTACCGGATCAACAAGAATGGGTAGAATTGTGGGTGCTGAGGTGGCTAAAAGATTTGGAACGTCATTATTAGAATTAGGAGGTAATAATGCAATTATTATTACCCCCAATGCTGATTTAGAAATTACAATTATTGGTGCATTATTTGGCGCTGTTGGTACTTGCGGACAAAGATGCACCTCTACAAGAAGATTAATTATTCACGAATCCGTTTATGATGAGGTTAAGAATAAATTAGCGAAAGCTTATACTCAGCTATCTATTGGTAATCCTTTAGATGAAAGTAATCATGTTGGACCGCTTATAGATAAAGATGCTGTAAATATGTATTTAAATGCTATTGAAAAAGCAAAAGAAGAGGGTGGGAATGTGTTGGTTGAGGGTGGCGTGTTAGAGGGTGTAGGTTATGAAAGTGGTTGTTATGTAAAGCCAGTAATTATTGAAGCTGAAAATGATTTCCAAATTGTACAAGATGAAACTTTTGCGCCTATTTTATACATCATGAAATATACTGAGTTAGAAGAGGCTGTGGAAATGCAAAATGGAGTAAAACAAGGATTGTCTTCTGCTATCATGACAACTAACTTGCGTGAGGCTGAAAAATTCTTATCAGTTGCGGGTTCTGATTGTGGTATAGCAAATGTAAATATTGGTACTTCAGGTGCTGAAATTGGTGGTGCTTTTGGTGGAGAAAAAGAAACGGGTGGAGGAAGAGAAAGTGGCTCTGATGCTTGGAAAATTTACATGAGAAGACAAACTAACACAATTAATTATACCGAAGAATTACCTTTAGCACAAGGAATCAAGTTTGATTTGTAAAACAATTGTTGGTTGCCGTAATATAATTATAAAACCTGCTGTTTTTGATTGGGGTTTTATTTTTTGTATTTTTGAAAATGAAAAAACTTCAAACAATACTAATTTATTTTTTATTATTACTTCCTTTTATATCTTTTTGTCAAACTAATTCAGATTGCAATGATGTGACTACATCATCAGCAACTTTTAATGGTAGTTATACTGTAAGTTCTTATTTAGAAAGTGATGGAATAAGAGATGGTAATGATTATTATGGCTCTACTATATATTATCCAGAAAACACAAGTGGTTTATTGCCAAGTATTATTATTATTCCGGGGTATGCTAACCCAGAATTAAGTATTCAGGCTTGGGGTTCTTTTTTAGCTTCTCATGGTATTGTGTGTATGACTATTGGTACTAATAGTATTTGGGATGAGGTAATTGATAGAAAAAAAGCCCTACAAGATGCTTTAATTAGTTTGAAAGCTGAAAATAACCGAACAAACTCTTCTTTATTTAATAAGTTAGACACTAACCTTATTGCCCTTGGTGGGTGGTCAATGGGAGGTGGGGGTGCTCAATTAGTTGCAGCTGAAGATCCTAATATAAAAGCTGTTCTTGCTTTCTGTCCCTGGATCGACCCATCAGTTGTTTCTCCTGCATTGTTAAACCACGACTCTCCAATTCTTATTTTTAGTGGACAAATTGATGTTGTAGCCCCGCCAGGCTCTCATGCTGATATACAGTACAACTACACCCCAAGTTCTACAAAAAAACTTAAATATGAAGTGTTTGGTGGTGAACACACAATTGCAAACACACCTTTAGGTGGGTTTGGTGAGGTGGGAAGAATGGGTCTTTCTTGGTTAAAAAAATACCTTGTTAATGACAGTTGCTACTGCCCTTTATTGTTAGATATACCTACTACTGCCTCTGATTATGAAACTAACATAGACTGCTCCATTCCCAATAGTGTTCTTGATTATAAAAATGATTTAATTATTTATCCTAATCCAGTAAATAATACAATTATTTTGAAAGGGATGTTAGCTAAAAACAAACTTTATAAAATTATAAATATAGATGGTAAGGTTTTGAAGAGTGAAGTATTAAAAACCTCTAAAATTGATGTTTCTTTTTTAAAAAAAGGCATCTATTTTATATACTACAAAAATAGTAAAATAAAAATAATTAAAGATTAGTTTTCTTTTTTATCCAACTCAATTCTCTTATCTCTATTTGCAAGTTCCCATGCAGTTAAAAATATCAATCTTGTTATTTTCTGAATTTTATCAAAATTAATTTTTTCTACTGTATCAGTTGTTTTATGATAATCTTCATGAATCCCATTAAAATAGAAAATTACAGGAATATTATTTTTAGCAAAATTATAATGATCAGATCGGTAATAATATCTATTTGGATCATCCTCTTCATTAAAAGTATAGTCTAATTCTAAACCTATATACTCTTTATTTATTTGTTCGCTTAAATAGTGTAGTTCTTGACTTAGCCTGTCTGCCCCTATGAGGTACACATAATTAGGATTGCCTTTAAAATCTCCTATTCTACCAATCATATCAATATTCAAGTTAGCAACCGTTTTTTCAAGAGGAAAAATAGGGTGGTCTGCATAATATTTACTACCTAAAAGTCCTTTTTCTTCTCCTGAAACAGCCATTACTAAAACAGATCTTCTTGGTCCTTTCCCTACTTTTTTAGCAAGCATAAAGGCTTCTGCTATTTCCATTGCTGCAACCGTTCCGCTTCCATCATCATCAGCCCCATTAAAAATTAAACTATCATGTTTTCCTAAATGATCATAGTGAGCGGTAATAATAATAAGCTCCTCTTTTAGGTCTGTTCCTTCAATATAACCCAACACATTTTCGCCTTTTATTTTCTTTTTACTCCCCAATATTTTTTTTACTAAACTCTGATCACAATCATCACACTTGCAAAGATGCCTGCCTGATTTAACTTTAAATTTCTGATAGTAGGTTTTTTTTTTATAAGGAGGTATACCTATGTTTTTAAAATGATTCATTATATAATCAGCAGCCATTTTTTGTCCTGGCTTACCTGTTTCTCTACCTTCTAAAGAATCAGATGCAAGTATTGTAAGGTGTTTTTTTAAATCTGAAGCAATAATTGTTTCTGAGTATTTTATATTGTCTTGAGAAAAAGAAGAAATTGATATTGCTATAAAAAGTATAAATATATATTTTTTCATATTAACAACAAGATATTTTATTCACTCTATTTTCATGTCTTCCTCCTTCAAAATCTGTATTTAAAAAAGTATCTACAATTTTTTCTACTTCTTGCCATTCTAAATGTCTGGCTGGCATAGTAAGAATATTAGCATTATTATGTAATCTCGCTTGTTCTGCAATGTGAATATTCCAACAAAGTGCAGCCCGAATTCGTTGGTGTTTATTAGCCGACATATTAATTCCATTACCCGTTCCACAAAATTGTATACCTAATTCATTATCATTATTTTCAATGCTTTCTGCCAATTTATGTGCAAAATCTGGGTAATCCACACTTTCTAAAGAATAACATCCATAATCATTTATTTCATTACCTTTACTAGATAAAAGTTTTTTTAGTTTTTCTTTATATTCAAATCCTGCATGATCACAAGCTATCCCTATTTTCATAATTTATTATTTTAACAGTGTGTTAGTAATTTTAAAATTTAAGCTAGTAGGTTTATTTTACTTATTAATATTTATTTTAAAAATATGTTAATAAATAAGTAACCAAATAAAACAACTTCTCTTTTATTTATAATTATAAAAACTAAGCTTTTATAAATTTTTAAAGTCAATAAAAATTATTGTTTTTTATATTTTACTTTTAAACTCATTTATTAACTTTATTTAATTGTAAAAATAGTTTTATTTATTAAAATAAAGCTGTTGGTTTAGCTTATTAACAACTATTAATAAATGTTAATATAATGTTTAAGTAGTTGATTATTATAATTTAAAAATTAACAATTATTAAAAAAATATGTGAGTTTGTTTTAATAGATAATATAAACTAAAAATTACAACTAAATTTATTAACTGACTTAACATTTATATATATAAATTATCTTTCTTTTTTATTTTAAAAATAAACTATATATATAATATAATCTAAAACTAAACTCAATTTTTAATTTTTATAAAATTATTGTACTTTTACAACTCACTAATAAATTTAAAACTATGAAAAAAATAATTACTTTATTAATTGGAATATTCTTTTTTTTCAATTCAAATTCTCAAACAACATGTGTGGATAGTAGCTTAATTGATCTTACTGCTATATGTACTATGATATATGACCCAGTTTGTGGATGCAATGGTGTAGAATATAGTAATGATTGTGTAGCTGAAAATTTTGGAGGAGTAACTTCATGGATATATGGACCTTGTTCTTCTACTTCACCTCAAGCAAGTATATGTGAAAATTTTGATTCATATCAAAATGGAGATCCAGTTGCTCAAACTTTATCTAATTGGAATACTTGGGGGGAATTAATGAGTGGAACAACTGCACCTTTTGCAGATGATGCTAATATAAATAGTAATCTAAGTTATAGTGGTTCAAATTCTTTATATTTATTCTCTGGTGCTACTCAAGGAGCTCAAGATATAGTATTACCTTTTGGAACTGCGGCCCCTTATGATATTGGTGTTTTTGAATATTCTTCAATGTTTTATGTTAATACAGGAACAGGAGCATATTTTAATTTTCAAGCAGAGAATATTCCAGGAAATGTATGGTCTTTAGATTGTAAAATGGATTTAGGTTCTTTAATTTTAGAAAACACAGGAAATGGTTTTAATTATTTAACTACTACATATCCAGAAGAAGTTTGGTTTGAGTTAAAACTAGTTTGTGATTTAACTAATAATAATTGGGAATTATTTATAGATAACCAAAGTCAAGGAAGTTTTACTAACTCTGTAAATAAGATTGCTTCCTTAGATTTATATCCTATTATAGGTCACCAATTTTATATAGATGATGTTTGTTGGTCATATATAGAACCAAATTTAGAAGATTTGAATGCTCAAGTTATATTAGTTAACCCAATAACAGGAATACAAGGACAAGATAGAAATCCATCTGTTGATGTTAGAAATTTAGGTATATCTAATATTACGTCTTTTGATGTTGATTTTGAATATAATGGAACTACAATAACAGAAAATATAACCGGAGTAAATATGTCAACTCAAGATATTTACACAGTAAATATGAGTAATTCAATAATATTAGGAGGTGGTTTTAATATAGGAACCGCTACTGTTTATAATGTTAATAATTTAGGACCTGATGATGATAGTTCAGATGATATTATGTCAATTCAAATAGAGGCTATAATTCCAGCAGAAGGTAAATTAGTTATTGGAGAGGAAGCTACAGGTACATGGTGTGGTTGGTGTCCAAGGGGAGCAGTAGCATTAAATTGGATGGATAAAGATTATGAAGGATATTGGCAAGGAATAGCAGTACATAACGGAGATCCTATGACTGATCCAGATTATGATAATGGCATGGCCCCTTATATTTCTGGTTACCCAAGTGGATTAGTAGATAGAGGAGTAGATATAGATCCAGGAAACTTTAAGCAAGACTTTCTTCAAAGAATTATTGTTGAACCAAATGGAATTATTACAAACGGAGCAGAATTAAATGGAAATACTTTAAAAGTTTCTCTAACTGTTGATATTCAAAATAACATAAATGGTAATTATAAATTAGCATGTGTATTGGTTGAAGATTCTGTTACAGGAACCGCTACTTCTTACTATCAATCAAATTCATACAGTGGAGGAGCTAATGGTTCTTTAATAGATGTGGATGGAACAGATTGGGCTAATATGCCATCAAATGTACCTGCTTCGCAAATGATTTATCGCCATGTAGCTAGAAGTGTTGCTCCAGGATTTATGGGAGAACCATTAACCTCAAATTCATATATTACGGGAGATAGTGAAACTATTTGTTTTGAATTTACTTTAGATCCTTCTTGGGATCAATCACAAATTCATATAGTAGGAATGTTTATTAATGATAACAATGAAATTGATAATGCATCATCAACAAATATTACAAATTCAATTAGCACAGGATTAAATCCTTCTTGTGCAACAACTAGTATTGGAACGGAATTAAATGGTCCGGATATAGTAAATATTTATCCCAACCCATCTAATGATAAAATTTACATTTCAAACTTAACAGAAGAAAACACTTCTATAAAAATATATGATATTAAGGCAGGTTTAGTATTGGAAAATAGAATTTCAAATAAAGAATATTTAGATATTTCAAGCCTTGCAAAAGGAGTATACCAAATTAAGTTTGAAGGAAAAAAACTGAATGAAACAAGAAAATTAATTAAAAATTAATTAAACTAAAATAAAATCCATTTGCCTTCTTTCTAAGTCGGCTCTTTGAATTTGAATTTTTACTTTTTGCCCTATTTGGTAACTGGACTTTGTTCGGTATCCAATTAGGGCATATTTTTTTTCATCAAAAATATAATGATCATCCTTAATACTACTTACTTTTACCAAACCTTCACATTTGTTTTCAGTAATTTCAACATATAATCCCCATTCTGTAACTCCTGAAATCACACCATCATAAACAAAACTAATTTTATTTTTTAAAAACTTAACCTGCATAAACTTAATAGAATCACGTTCAGCTGTTGATGCTATTTTTTCCATTTCAGAACAGTGCTTACAAACCTTCTCTAAATTTTCTTTAACTACTGAAATAGCACCATTAGTATAATCTTCTAGTAACCTATGAACTATTAAATCAGGGTATCTTCTAATTGGAGAAGTAAAATGAGAGTAATAATCAAAAGCCAACCCAAAATGACCAATATTATTGGTTGAATAAACAGCTTTTGCCATTGAGCGAATAGTTAATGTTTCAACCATCTGTTGTTCTTTTTTACCTTTCACTTTTTTAAGTAAATCATTTAATGACTGTGAAAGTTTATTTGAATTTTCATTATCTATAGAGTGCCCAAACTTTTTTACAATATTATTTAAAGTTGAAATTCTATCTTTATCTGGTAAATCATGAATTCTATACACAAATGATTTAGCGTCTTTTTTTGGAAAATCAATATGTTTAGCAACTGTTTTGTTTGCTAAAAGCATAAACTCCTCAATCAAATGATTGGTTGATAAACTCTCTTTAAAATAAACATCTATAGGATTATTTTTTTTATCTAAAATAAATTTAACCTCAGTGCTTTCAAAATTTATTGACCCTTTTTTTTGTCTTTTTATTCTTAGTACTTTAGATAATTTATCTAACAAAAGCAACTCAACCGAAAGATCTCCTTTTTTATTATCAATAACATCCTGTGCTGTTTGGTAAGTAAAACGAATATCAGAATGAATAACGGTTTTTGCTATTTTGTAATCAACCAAACTTGCTTTTTCATCCATTTCAAACAAAACCGAGTAGGCTAAACGATCAACATTTGGTTTTAATGAACATATATTATTAGATAGTATTTCAGGAAGCATTGGAACAACTCTATCTACCAAATAAACAGAAGTAGCCCTTTCAACAGCTTCTTTGTCAATAACACTCCCTTTTTTTACATAATGTGATACATCAGCAATATGCACTCCTACTTCCCAATTTCCATTAGTTAGTTTTTTTACTGATAATGCATCATCAAAGTCTTTTGCATCCTCTGGATCAATAGTAAAAGTAGTTGTTGTTCTAATATCTAAACGATTCTTAATTTCTTCAGCTGAAATTTTTTTAGTTATACTATTTGCTGATTTTTCAACTTCTTTTGGGAATTTTGGTGAAAAACCATAATTATAAAGAATTGAGTTTATTTCAGTATTATGGTCATCAATTTCTCCAATTATTTGAATAACCTTACCAATAGGGTTTTTATAATTTTCATTCCAATCCTCTACTTGTACCAATACTTTTTTGTTTAAGTATTCTTTTCTAACTGATTTTGGTGGTATAAAAACATCAAAATAAACCCTTCTATCATCAATTATTAAAAAATAATTTGATAACGAATTGTCTATTACACCAACAAATTCGGTCTTTTTTCTTTTAATAACACTTACAACCTCTCCCTCTTGTTTTTTCTTTCTTTTTATAAAAAGTAACACCTCCACTTCATCACCAACCAAAGCAAATTGACTGTATTCTTTTGGGATGAAAACCTCATTTTCATCATCAATATTTGCATAAACACCTCTTTGATTAGTGTTTTTTATAGTGGTAATAATTTTTGATGTTTTTTCCGTCAACCTAAACGCACCCCTTTGAGTTTCCTCTAAAACACCTGATAAAACCATATCTTTCATCACATCAATTATCTGGATTTTCACACCCATTTCTTTAATTTTTAAAATTTTACCAACCTGTTTGTAATTTAGCTTCTTTTTAGAATTTTCTCTAAAAATCACTAATAACAAATCATATAGACGAGTGTTTGAAAACTCACCTTTTCTATTTTTCTTCGACTTTTTCTTTTTCTTCATATTATTGTAGCAAAAATAATAGTAATTTTACCATCAAGTGCTAATAAAAAGTAAACATATCATTATTTTGGTGTTAAGTTTTTTGATTTTGTCGTCATGCAGAACGAAAAAGAAAACATTTAACGGTACTTCAACTCTAAAATGTGCTGATTATGATGTGTCGTCTACTAAAACAAAAGAAAAGAAAAAAACAAAATGGAATTTAGTGCTTTATAAAGATGGAGATAGGGTTGGAGGAAAAACTAAAAAAGGAAAAAGTAGACTTTTTAAAAAGAAAAAATAGTGTTTCGTAACCTTCCTAAAATATAGTCGTTAATCAAAGTAACGGGAAACGACTATGAAACAATTTTTACTAATAACTATTACTTTACCACTTTTACTTTTTGCACAAACAGAAAGAAAAAAAATAAAAAATTTCTCAAACACCCCTATTCCTGATCAAAATATTACTGCAATTGCAACTGATGATACTGGATTAAATTGGATAGGAACACTTGAGGGTTTAATTTGTTACAATGGAAAAAGGTGGCATACAATCACATCTAAAAACAGCGAACTACCTTCTAACAAGATTTTATCAATAAAAATAATTGGTAACATAAAATACATTGGTACAACCGAAGGGTTGCTAGTAATAGACAATAACGCTTGGGATGTTTATACTTCAAAAAACAGCAAACTCCCATCTGATAAAATCAGGAAAATCATAAAAATAAAAGATAATATTTTAATAGCAACATCAAATGGGTTGGTGAAATATAATAATGATTTTGAAGTGATTTTGTCAAGTGATAAAAACGGAATAACTGATGACGATTTTATATCAATGAATGTAGATTATAATGATGTCGTTTGGCTTGGAACAAATAGCGGCTTATATAGTTTTTCAAATAATATATGGAGAATTTATAACACAAAAAACTCACAGCTACCAAATAATAATATTTGGGATATAGTAATTGATGGGGAAGGAAAAAAATGGATAGCAACAAAAAGAGGTATCATTACGATACTAGGTGACCAATGGGTTTTGTTCAATAAAAAAAATACACCACTTAAAACAAATACAATTAAATCCTTGGTTTATGATGATTACGATCAAATTTGGGTGGGAACTGATAAGGGCGTTGTATCTTTTGATGGAGTAGATTGGAAAAAACATAGAATAAGCGACAAAAAAACGCTTGTAAACTCATTATTTATTGATGATTTTGATAACAAATGGGTGTGTACCATAAAAGAGATAATTGTATATAATATTGATGGCGTGGAGTTTAAGAACAATATTACTGCGCAAAACAGCGTTATTGTAAGTAGATAAAAAAATCAAAGAGTGAAACACATTTTTTGGTTAATATGCAAAAAGTCCAACTTTTATAGTTGGATTTTTTGTTTAAAATTTATTTTAGATGGAAAGAATTTTTTTAGTTGTTTTTGGTTTTTTAATCCCCCTATAATCACAAGAATATCTCCTACTATATAACATAGGGTGTTTGAACGAAGTGTTTTAATTAAAAAACGGCTACACCATAAAAGTATAACCGTTTTATCATTATATGTTGCTCCCCCTCTAGGACTCGAACCTAGGACCCTCTGATTAACAGTCAGATGCTCTAACCAGCTGAGCTAAGGAGGAGTGTTTGTTAAAAACGGCAGCAAAAGTATAAGAAAGGATTAAATAATACAATATATTTGCAAAAAAATTTTTATGAGTATTTTAGTAGTTGGTACAGTAGCTTTCGACGCGATTGAAACACCTTTTGGAAAAACAGAAAAAATAGTTGGAGGGGCAGCAACATATATTTGCTTGTCATCATCTTTTTTTACAAATAAATTAAATTTAGTATCTGTGGTTGGAGAAGATTTTCCTAAAGATACTATTCAAATGTTAAATAAAAAAAATGTAAACACTAAAGGTCTTCAAATAAAAGAAGGTGAGAAAACTTTTTTCTGGTCGGGTAAGTATCATAATAACATGAACAATAGAGACACAATTGACACTCAGCTTAATGTTTTAGAAAATTTTGAACCAATTGTGCCAGAAGAATTTAAAGATTCAGAATTTTTAATGTTAGGCAACTTGATGCCTTCAGTTCAAAAGAAGGTTTTAGATCAAATGAAAAAAAGGCCAAAATTAATTGTTTTGGATACTATGAATTTTTGGATGGATCTTTTTATGGATGACCTCAAAGAAGCACTAAAAGAAGTTGATGTTCTTACTATTAATGATGAAGAGGCGCGTCAGCTTTCTGGTGAATATTCGTTAGTTAAAGCAGCAAAAGTAATATTAGCAATGGGACCTAAATATTTAATAATTAAAAAAGGTGAGCATGGTGCATTATTATTTAACAATAAGGAAGTGTTTTTTGCCCCAGCATTACCTTTAGAAGAAGTTTTTGATCCAACAGGAGCAGGAGACTCTTTTGCGGGAGGATTTATTGGTTATTTAGCTCAAACTAATGATGTTTCGTTTGAAAACATGAAGAGGGCAGTAATTAACGGCTCAGCAATGGCATCATTTTGTGTGGAGAAATTTGGAACACAGAAGTTAACTGAAATTCATCAGGATGATGTTAACGCAAGAATTAAAGAGTTTGTTAATTTGGTTAAGTTTGATATTCCTTTAAAATAAAGAATTACCTTTATTAGCCACATTATTTTCATACCAGTGATCGGTTAATAGGATTTGGCTATCAGCAGCTTCAACCGCTAAAAAATCACACCTTTCATTTTCCTTATCATTAGCATGACCCTTTACCCAGATAAAAGAAACTTTTTGCATTCTATATACTTTAAGAAATCTAATCCATAAATCAGGATTTTTCTTTTTATTGAAGTTCTTTTTCTCCCAACCAAACACCCATTTTTTTTCTACTGAATCAATAACATATTTTGAGTCAGAGTAAATTGTAATTTCAGAATCTTCTTTTTTTACACTTTCAAGAGCAATTATCACAGCCAATAACTCCATTCTATTGTTGGTGGTCAACTTAAACCCTTGCTTTAATTCTTTACGGAAACTACCACTCAACATTACAATTCCATAACCACCATTTCCAGGATTTCCTTTAGCAGAGCCATCAGTATAAATAATTATACTCATAAGGAAAATAATGTTTTTTCAATAATTTTAGGAAATAAAGATTGTTCTAATTCGTGAACCTTAGTAGTTAAACTATTTAAGCTTTCATCAGGAGAAAGAATAAAACTTTCTTGGAAAATAATCTCCCCCTCATCATAATTTTGATTTACAAAATGGATACTAATTCCACTTTCAACTTCTTTGTTTTCTAAAACTGCTTTATAAATATTTTTCCCATACATCCCCTTTCCGCCATATTTAGGTAGTAAAGAGGGGTGAATATTAATAATCTTATTTTGGTACTTTTCAAGCATTTTTGAAGGTATTTTTAATAAAAACCCAGCTAAAATAATATAATCAACCTTATATTTTTCCAGTATTTTAGCTAAATCATCAAAATTTTCAAGCTCAGTTTTTGATATAATTACCATTGGAATATTCAATTTTTTAGCTCTTTCTATAATAAACGCATTTTTTCTATTTGTACACATCATCACCACCTTAATATCAGATGATTTGTTGAAATAATCACAAATATTCTCAGCATTACTTCCCGCTCCAGAACCAAAAATTGCTAACTTTTTCACTGCTTAAAATTTTTATCAAAAATAGTATAAACAAACAGATGTTAAAATAGAAAATAAGAAAGTTTGCAAATTCTTTATATTATAGTTTTATTTGCACCTTATTAACTAAAAAAATATTAACATGTCAGATATAGCAGAAACAGTAAAAGCAATTATTATTGATAACCTAGGAGTTGATGCTAGTGAGGTAACAGCTACCGCAAGTTTTACAAATGATTTAGGAGCAGATTCTTTAGATACAGTAGAACTTATTATGGAGTTCGAAAAAGAATTTGACATTCAAATTCCAGACGATAAGGCTGAAGCAATTGCAACAGTTGGTGATGCCGTTTCTTTTATTGAAGAAGCGAAAGCCTAACTAAACATGAAAAGCAGAAGAGTAGTTGTTACAGGAATAGGAGCCCTAACTCCTATAGGTAACAATTTACAAGATTATTGGAAATCATTAGTTGATGGAGTGAGTGGTGCCGCACCAATCACAAATTTTGATGCCTCAAATTTTAAAACACAATTTGCTTGCGAGCTAAAAGATTTTGAAGTTACTAATTTTTTACACAAAAAAGTAGCAAGAAAAATGGATCCTTTTTGCCAGTATGCTATGGTTGTAGCCGATGAGGCAATAAATGATTCGCATTTAAATATTGAGGGTATAGATTTAGATAGAGCTGGAGTTATTTGGGGTTCTGGGATTGGAGGAATGAAAACATTTCAACAAGAAGCTTCTGATTTTGCAAAGGGGAGTGGAATTCCTAGATATAGTCCATTTTTTATTCCAAAATTAATCTCTGATATTCCTGCTGGTCATATTTCAATAAAATATGGTTTTAGAGGTCCAAACTTTACTACTGTTTCAGCTTGCGCCTCATCAACAAATGCATTAATTGACGCATTTAATTATATTAAATGGAATAAGGCAGATATTTTTATTGCTGGTGGTTCTGAGGCTTGTATTTTTGAAACAGGAATGGGAGGTTTTAACGCAATGATGGCTCTATCAACACGTAATGATGACCCACAATCAGCGTCTCGCCCATTTGATAAAGATAGGGATGGCTTTGTAATGGGAGAAGGGGCTGGAGCAATTGTGCTGGAGGAATATGAGCATGCAATAAAAAGGGGAGCAACAATTTATGCAGAAGTAGTTGGGGGAGGATTAACAGCAGATGCACATCATATTACAGCTCCACACCCAGAAGGATTAGGTGCAAGAAACGTAATGAAAATAGCTATTGAAGACGCTGGTGTTGATGTTACAGATATTGATTATGTAAATGTTCATGGAACATCTACGCCCCTTGGAGATATTGCGGAAACAAAGGCAATTAAGGATTTATTTGGACAGCATGCATATAATTTAAATATTAGCTCAACTAAATCAATGACAGGTCATCTTTTGGGTGCTGCTGGAGTAATTGAGTCTATTGCTTGTATAATGGCCGTAAAAAACAACACCATTCCTCCTACAATAAATCATAAAACATATGATTCAAATATTGACAATAAGTTGAATTTAACACTTAATACAGCACAAAAAAGAAAAATTAATTATGCGCTTACTAATACTTTTGGATTTGGAGGACATAACGCCTCTTTGCTATTTAAAAAATACGAATCATAAGCTTATTTAAAACAATAATATCAAAGCTCACTTTTAAAAATAAAGGTGAGCTTTTTTTATCCGAATTACTAGGTTATAATTCTGAAAATGAAATTTATAAACAAGCATTTATTCATAAATCTTCCAATAAGAACAATCATAACGAGAGATTAGAATTCCTAGGTGATGCGATTCTATCCTCTATAGTTTCAGAAGCATTGTTTAATGATTATCCAAATGAAGCAGAGGGTTTTTTGTCTCAAAAAAGAGCAATAATTGTAGGAAGAAGACACTTGAACCTGGTTGGTAAAAAGTTAATTCCAGCTCAAGAGATTAAAAGTAAATTGAATAAAATACCTCTTAGTGTTTTTGGAAATACTTTGGAGGCAATTTTAGGCGCAATCTATATAGATAAAGGTTTTGGTAAAACAAACTTATTTGTTCAAAAGCATATTTATACCTCAGAGTTTTTAAATGAATTATCAGATACAGATTTTAAGAGTAAACTGTTAAAATATTCCCAAAAGAAGAATATAAATATGGAGTATAAGGTGGAAAAACAAGAAGGGCCTGATCATAAGAAAGAATTTTTAATTGCAATTTATTTTAATAAAAATAAAATTGCAGAAGCAGGGGGATCATCAAAAAAGGAAGCCGAACAAAAAGCAGCCAAAAAAGCTTATAAAATTGTATTTTAGCCCTAATGAAAATGCACTACACATTAGAATGTGATCAAGAATTTGAATTTGTTGTTTTAGCAATAAACAGCCATTGCAAAGCGTATAAACTGTGCTGGAATTTAAATGACGCACTTTTATTAAATTTTGAAATGACTGATGAGCACTCGATCACAGATGAATTATTATTTCCTAGATATAAAACTATAACTGAAAGCGGAGCACAGATTAACCTTCTCGCTAACAGAACTAAGAGGGGTTACTTAATTCCATCACAAAAAAGTGTAAATTACTTTTTAGTGATTAAAGATGACTTTTGGTGTGATAAAAAAGAGTCATTTTTAATCAAATTAAGAGCAATAAATGACATACTTTTGGTGTTTGAACTAGACTTAGAAAAAATTAAAAATAGTGATAGATTTATAATACATGATAAGAAAAACTAAAATAATAGCAACAATTGGTCCAGCGACTTCTTCAAAAGCAATCCTGAAGAAAATTATTAGTAAAGGGGTGAATGTTTGTAGGTTAAATTTCTCTCATTTAACCCATGATGACGCAATAGAGATAATTTCAAATATTAAAGAAATTAACCAAGAATTGCATGTTCATACTGCAATTTTAGCGGACCTACAAGGACCAAAAATCAGAGTTGGAGAATTTAAAAATCCAATAAATCTTGTCAAAGGGAATCAAGTGATTTTTAGCACTAAAGATAAAAAAGACTGCATTTACATCAACTACCAGAATTTTGCAAAAGATGTTAATGTAGAAGATAAAGTATTGTTAGATGACGGAAAATTAACACTTAAGGTAGTTAGTACAAATAAAAAAGACACGGTAGTTTTAAAAGTAGTTTTTGGAGGGTCCTTGCAATCAAGAAAAGGCGTAAACTTACCCAATACGCCAATCTCTCTTCCTTGTCTTACCAAAAAAGACAAAGAAGATTTAGAGTTTGTGTTGTCAGAAAAAATTGAATGGGTTGGACTTTCATTTGTAAGAAAGGCTGATGATATTCGTATTCTGAAGGAGATAATTGCAAAAAGAAACTTACCCCACAAGGTAATTGCTAAGATTGAAAAACCTGAAGCAATAAAAAATATAGATGAAATTATTAATGTAGCCGACGCAATAATGGTTGCTAGAGGTGATTTGGGCGTTGAAGTCCCTCCTCAGAAAGTTCCTGTATATCAAAAGATGATAGTAAACAAATGCATTATAAATGCTAGGCCAGTCGTTATTGCAACACAAATGCTCGAAAGCATGCTTGAAAGTCCAACAGCTACACGAGCAGAAGTTAATGATGTTGCTAACTCAGTAATTGACGGGGCCGACGCGGTAATGCTTTCTGGAGAAACATCGATAGGGAAACATCCGTTGAAAGCAGTAGATACAATGAGGGAAATTATTAGGGATATCGAAGCG
Source organism: uncultured Flavobacteriales bacterium (assembly GCA_905478765.1). Lineage (GTDB taxonomy): Bacteria > Bacteroidota > Bacteroidia > Flavobacteriales > BACL11 > UWMA-0277. The sequence goes on along the minus strand of CAJQJY010000004.1, from coordinate 28,041 downwards.
AGTGAGCATAGTATTTCTCAGAATAAAGTAGTTAGGCCATTGATAAATAACAGTAGATTGTTGAGCAATGCTATCTGCTCTCATGCTTGTGATATTGCGGAAAACACAAACGCTAAAGCAATAATTTCAATTACTTATTCTGGCTTTAATAGCATTAAAACTTCAAGTTTTAGGCCCCAAGCTTTTATTTATGCTTTCACCAATAATCATACGATTTTAAATACACTTAGTTTAGTTTGGGGAGTTCAGGGGTTCTATTATGACAGAGGAACAACAACTGATCAAACCATTAGAGAAACAAAAGAAATATTAAAAGGAGGTAAATACCTTAAAAAAGGTGATTTAGTTGTAAATTTGGCGAGTATGCCCGCTAAAGATATGGGCATGACAAACATGATGAAAATTAGTAAGGTTAAATAAACACCAAAAATGATAAATACAGAATTATTAGCAGAAATTTGTAAGGTTGCAGGAGCGCCAGGACACGAACAAAGAGTAAGAGAAATTGTACTAAGAGAGGTAGAGCCCTTAGTAGACGAGATAAGAATAGACAACATGGGAAATGTTGTGGCAATAAAAAAAGGAAAAGAAGGAAAACGAGTAATGATTGGCGCTCACATGGATGAGATTGGCTTTATTGTTACTCATGTTGATGATAAAGGATTTGTTTATTTTCATACTTTAGGTGGTTTTGATCCAAAAACTTTAACTGCCCAAAGAGTAATTATACACGGTAAAGAAGATATAATTGGAGTGATGGGAGGTAAGCCAATCCATTTAATGAATGCTGCAGATAGAGCAAAAACACCTACTATTAAAGATTATTTTATTGACACAGGAAGATCAAAAAAAGAATTAGATAAAATCATTTCAGTTGGTGACACCATTACTAGAAGTAGTGAATTAATTGAAATGGGCGACTGTATAAATTGTAAATCGCTAGATAATAGAGTATCTGTTTTTATTTTAATTGAGATGTTCCGTGAAATGAAAGAAACACCCCCTTATGATGTGTATGGAGTGTTTACTGTGCAAGAGGAGATTGGAATTAGAGGGGCAAATGTTTCTTCTATGGACATAAACCCTGATTTTGGTTTTGGTTTAGATACAACTATTGCTTGGGACACTCCAGGGAGCACAAAACAAGAACAAGTTTCTGCTTTGGGTGGGGGGGCTTGTATTAAAGTGATGGACTCTGCTACTGTTTGTGATTATAGAATGGTAAAATACATGAAGGAGCTATCTAAAAAGAAGAAGATGAAAACACAATTAGAAATATTACCTGCAGGAGGAACAGATACAGCAGGAATACAAAGAATGAATCCAGGAGGATGTATTGCGGGCGCAGTTTCTATACCAACAAGACACATACATCAATCTATTGAAATGGTACACAAAGAGGATGTAAGAGGAGCAATTGATTTACTAAGACACTCAGCAGAAAACTTACACACTTACGATTGGAGTTTTAGATAGAGAAAAAAAGATAAAACAAAACTGGCTAAGAAGAATAAAATAATTTCCACATTTACTTATTGATTTTGTTAATATAAAGTTACTTGATTAATGCATCTTGATGTGCATATGAAGTTTTGATTCTTTTTACGATTTAAAGGCTAAATGCTTTTATCAAACTGCTTTAAGAAACGCACATCATTTTCAAAAAACAGGCGCAAATCTTTTACTCCATATTTTAGCATGGCAATTCTTTCAACTCCCATTCCAAAGGCATAACCTGTATATTTTTTAGAGTCAATTCCACAGTTTTCCAATACATTAGGGTCTACCATTCCGCATCCTAAAATTTCTAAATAACCCGTGTATTTACAAACATTGCAACCTTTACTGTTGCAAATATTACAACTTACATCTACCTCAGCGCTTGGTTCTGTAAACGGAAAAAAAGAAGGTCGTAATCTTATTTTTGTTTTTTCTCCAAACATTTCTTTTGCAAAATACAATAGTGCTTGTTTTAAGTCTGCAAAACTTACATTTTTATTAATATACAAACCTTCTATTTGATGGAAAATACAATGAGCCCTTGCTGAAATTGCTTCATTTCTATAAACCCTACCAGCAGAAAGAGTTCTGATTGGAGGTTTGTTTTCTTGCATATATCTCACTTGAACGGATGAGGTATGGGTTCTTAGCAATACATCAGGACTAGTTTGTATAAAAAATGTGTCCTGCATATCTCTTGCCGGGTGTTCTTCTGGTAGATTTAAAGCAGTAAAATTATGCCAATCATCTTCTATTTCTGGCCCTTCACTTACTGTAAATCCAATTCTGTTAAAAATATCTACAATTTGGTTTCTTGCTAGTGAAATAGGATGTCTGCTACCTAAATTATCCAAAGAAACAGGCCTTGTAAGGTCAATTTCACTATCATTACTTTCTGTTTCAAAAGTTCCTTTGTAAGTGTCAACTTTCGCTTGAGCATTTTGTTTAAGCATATTTATTACCTGTCCGAATTCTTTTTTACTTTCATTAGGAACGCTTTTAAAATCAGCAAAAAGCTCGTTCAGTTTTCCTTTTTTTCCTAAAAATTTCAGACGAAAAAAGTCTACTTCCTTTTCAGATTTTGGATTAAAACTATTAACCTCTTGTAGTAATTCTTTAACTGTTTCTAACATTGTAATAAATTGTATATCTTTGCTTATCTAAACACAAAGAAACAATAATTATGCTAAATAAAATTTTAAAGTCAGTATTATTAGGGTTTTTTGCCCTAGTGATTGTAACAAACTTTAGTTCTTGTAAAAAAGAAAAAGAAACTATAGCAGCAATTGTTGTTAAAAATGATGCAGGTCTTCCAATTTCAAATGCAAGAATTGTGCTACACGCCATGCCTTTAAAAAACTCACTTTACACATATAACCCTGATAATTATGACACCTTTGACTATATGGTTAAGTCTAATTTAGATACGGTGTATAGCACACAAGGTCAAATTTCAGATATTTTTGTTGCTGATTGGACTGATGATAACGGGAGAGCAGAATTTACTTTACCCCTAGGGATGATACTGAATATTTCTGCTTTATGGAAAGTTGACAATAATATTGAGCGCATGGGAGCTAATATTATTAATATAAAAGAAGGAGAGATTACAACTCAAGTTGTAGAAATTAGAAACTAAGCAAGGTATTTTAAAATAGCCTCTTGCATTAATAAACCCTGTTGGTTTTCTGTTAGGTTTTTTACTGCTTTTAATTCAGTAAAATGTGGCCAACCATCCTCATCAATACTATCAAATTTATAATATCCAAACGAACACAAAACCCTACATGTTGCGACATGTAATACATCTAATTTTTCTTCTCTACTAAAACGATAGCTTTCAAAATTTAACTCTTGAATTCCAATTAAGTATAGAATTCCCTTAAGAGTCATTTCATCATCAAACTGTTTTTCTAGCTTTTTAATTAAAGCATCCCACTTTTTATTTATATCTTCCATTTTGCAAAAGTAAGTTTTAATATCTTTACCAAATGAATTCATTAGATATTGTTATCGCAATCCCCTTGCTTTATGGTTTAATTAAAGGATTTACTAATGGACTTATAAAGGAGATTACTGGTTTGTTAGGTTTAATTATTGGGGTTTATATAGCTCTTAATTTTTCTTATTATCTCCATCCAAAATTTGAAGAATTTTTAGCAAGATATGAGCAGTTTATACCAATAATATCATTTGCAACCTTGTTTATTGTAAGCGTGTTGATGATAAAAACGTTAGGTTATATTATTGATAAATCAACAAAAGCTTTAGGATTAGGTTTTGTTAGTAGGATTTTAGGAGCTATTTTTGGGTTTTTAAAAGTTGTAGTGATTTTCAGTTTTCTTTTTGTAATGGTCACGGATTATGATTTGATAGATAAAAAAACGCAAGACGAGTCAGCTCTGTTAAAAACCATCCAAAAAGTATCACTTTTGATAACACCAGAAATTAACAAGTATAAAGCTACAATTTTAGATAAAGTAGAAAAAAGTGCAGATGAAGTTAAGAACAAGCTAAATAACGCTAAATCTTCTGAATAGCAACAACACCGGGAAGCTCTTTACCCTCTAAGTATTCTAGCATCGCCCCACCACCGGTTGAAATATAAGATACTTTATCTGCAAACCCAAATTTCTTTACTGCAGATACTGAATCACCTCCACCTATTAATGAGAACGCTCCATTTTCTGTTGCCTCACAAATTGCCTCACAAATTTCTTTGGTTCCTTTAGAGAAATTTTCCATTTCAAAAACCCCCATTGGCCCGTTCCAAATTATTGTTTTAGAGTTTTTAATTATACCCGAAAAACTAGCAATACTATCTGGTCCTATGTCTAGCCCCATGTATTCATTAGTAATATTTTTGATGTCAGTAATATTGATATTAGCATTATTATTAAAATCATCAGCATTTACCGAATCAGTTGGTAAAAGTAATTTTACACCTTTGTTTTTTGCGTCTTCAATAAGCTGCTTTGCAAGGGCAATTTTCTCTTCTTCAATCAAAGAATTACCGATATTACCACCACACGCTTTGGCAAAAGTATAAGCCATACCCCCTCCAATAATTAAACTATCAACCTTATCAAAAAGGGACTTTATAACATCAATTTTACCTGTAATTTTAGCTCCACCAATAATTGCAGTAAACGGCCTTTTTGGCGTAGTAAGTGACTTTTCTAATGATTCAATTTCACCACTCAGTAAGAAACCAAAATATTTATTGTTTGGAAAAAAATCTGCAATAATTGCGGTAGAAGCATGAGCCCTATGAGCAGTTCCGAATGCATCATTGATATAAATATCAGCAAGTTCAGAAAGCTGTTCAGCAAATTTGATATCTCCTAATTTTTCTTCTTTATAAAACCTTAAGTTTTCTAAAACCAACACATCTCCATTCTCCAATTTAGAAATATCTGCAGTAGCGCTTTCTCCAATGCAATCGTTACTAAAAGCTACAGTTCTATCTAATAATTTTGATAACTGATTTACAATGTGTTTTAATGAAAACTTTTCCTCAAACCCATCTTTTGGCCTACCAAGATGGGACATTATTATTGCCTTACCCCCACAGGAAATAACTTTTTTAATTGTTGGTAGTGCAGCAAGTATTCTACTGTTATCAGTAATATTAAAATGTTCATCCAAAGGAACATTAAAATCTACACGTATTAAAACTCTTTTGCCATCTAGTGAGATGTCTTGTATGTTTTTCATTTTGCAAAAGTAAAATAAATGCTATAAATCAGTACATTTTTTTTACATTTGACAGAAAGAAATTTTAAATGTTATTTAAGCATATAATAGGTAATAATGCTGTAAAAAAGGAACTGATTGAGGCGGTTAAGAACAATCGAATAAGTCATGCACAACTTTTTTCAGGAAAAAGTGGTAGTGCAAAATTAGCTCTTGCCATTGCGTATTCTCAATATTTAAATTGTGAAAAGAAAACTGTGAATGATTCTTGCGGATCTTGTTCATCATGTCTGAAATTTTCTAATTTATCTCACCCAGATTTGCATTTAATTTTTCCTGTTTTAAAAGTGAATGGGGCAAAAAACCCAACTAGTGATAGTTTTGTAAATCAGTGGAGAGAGTTAATTTTATCAAATCAGTATATTAGCATAAATGATTGGATTGATTCTTTTGGCACCGAGAATAAAACGGGTCAACAAGGGTCTATTTATATTGATGAGGCAGCATCTATTCAAAGAAAATTGAGTCTTAAAAACTATGAAGCTAAATATAGAGTTGTTCTTATATGGATGCCAGAAAGAATGAATCTTACAGTTGCTAATAAATTGTTAAAACTACTTGAAGAACCCCCAAAAGGGACAATTTTTATTTTGGTCTCTGAAGATGCAAATAATTTATTACCAACAATCATCTCACGCTTACAAACTTTAAAAATCCCTGATTTCACTAATGAAGATATTGTCCATTATTTTGGAGGGATTACTCTTGAAAAAGCAAAACAGCTTAAAAATATTTCAGATGCTGACTTAGGGAAAATGATTAAAATTCACAAGGGTACCGAAGGGATTTTAGATTTATTTGAGGAGTTCTCAGTATGGATGAGGCTTGCATACAAAATGGATGTTGGTGGAATCTCAAAATGGGTGGATAAAATCTCAACAATGGGTAGAAAGCACCAAAATTTGTTTTCATCTTATGCTATAAAAATGATCAGAGAGTGTTTAATTTTGAACTTTGCAAACTCATCACTTTCAAAAACAAACGAAAAAGAGCATGCTTTTATAAGTAAATTTTCACCCTTCATACATGAAGAAAATAGTGTTATGATTGTGGAAGAATTAGAAAAATCAATAAAATCAATTAACAGAAATGCAAATGCAAAAATTTTATTTTTTGAGCTATCATTAAAAATGGTAAAATTCTTAAAAGTTAAGCGTAAATTTGCACTTAAATAAAATTATAAAATATGAGTTGTGGAAGCGGAGGAGGCTGTGATACATGTGAAGTTTCAGAATCTAGAGGATGTGGAGTAAGTTCAGTATTTGATTGGCTTTACCAAATTGATGGGCCCAAAACTGATAACTCTAACCTAATTGAAGTACAATTTAAAGGAGACAGAAAAGATTTTTATACAAATACAGAAAATATTCACATAAAACATGGAGACATTGTGGCTGTTCAGGGAGATAAATCTGGGCATGATATTGGAAAAGTAACTATGATTGGAGAATTAGTGGCACTTCAAATTACTAGAAAAAATAGAGATACTAAAAAGGACCCTCTTAAAAAATTATATCGCTTAGCCTCAGAAACAGATATTGAAAAACAAAAAGGAGCCATTGAAAGAGAGGATAGCATACTTGAAAAGGCAAAAAGAATTATTGAAGATTTTAAGCTTGAGATGAAGTTGGCTGATGTGGAATTTCAAGGAGATAATTCAAAAGCTACTTTTTACTACACTGCTGATAAAAGAGTTGATTTCAGAGAATTAATTAGAGAATATTCTAGGCAATTTGGTGTTCGTGTAGATATGAGGCAAATTGGAGTAAGGCAAGAGGCTGCTAAAATTGGAGGAATTGGGAGCTGCGGTAGAGAGCTTTGTTGCTCTACTTGGATGACAGAGTTTCCTTCAGTTTCAACTAGTGCAGCTAGGTATCAACAACTTTCAATAAATCCTCAAAAAATTTCAGGGCAATGTGGTAGGTTAAAGTGTTGTTTGAACTTTGAGCTTGATGGTTATGTCGAGGCGCTTAAAGACTTTCCAAGTAATAAAGTGCAATTGAAAACCCAAAAAGGAATTGGGAAATTTGTAAAGATGGATGTATTTAAAAGACTAATGTTTTATTATAATGCTGAAAGTCCAGGAGATTTTATTGCACTTCCAGTTGATGGTGTAAAACAGCTTATTGAGTTAAATAAAAAAGGAAACATTCCTGTAAGTTTTGATGATTTTACTGCAGAAGAAGAAGTTGTTGAAGTGAGTTTTGAAGACGCTATGGGCCAAGATAATATCAATAGATTTGATAAGAAAAATCCTAAGAAAAGCAAAAAAAGAAAACGACCAGAAAGAAGAGAAAATTATAAAAAAAACAAAGCCAAAGCACAACAAAGAAGGCAAGAAAATAAACCAAATAAGAATGCGTAATACGATCTGCATTTTTTTGTTATTTGTTTTTTTTTCTTGTGATAAAACAGTTTATGAAAGTCATAATTCTTTTGAAGAAAAATCATGGAACACTGATAGTGTTATAACTTTTAATTACAATATTTCAGATACTTTAAGCTCATATGAAATGAGTATTTTAGTTCGTCATACTGTTGATTACGAATACCAAAACTTATTCCTTTTTCTATCAGGAGATTTGAACGATACTATTGAGCTTGAATTAGCTGATAAAATTGGAAAATGGAAAGGAAGTGGTCTTAGCGACATCAGAGAGTTTGAATATCTGTTTGCAAACAATAAAGTATTCTCAAAAAAAGGAAATCACTCAATAAATATTGAACAAGCAATGCGATTTGGTGCTGAAGAAAAAATACAAAATTTGGAGCATGTTAGTGATATTGGATTAATAATCAGAAAGCAAAATGACTAGAGCAAAAAAAATCATATTATGGCTTGTTGTTTTGGGGCCTTTTATTGGACTTTTCTCATTAGTTTGGCTTACTTCATTAGGGCTTTTTGGTATTTTACCAACTTTTGATCAATTAGAGAATCCTAAGAATAATTTAGCAACTGAAATCATATCTGAAGATGGTGTTGTTTTGGGAAAATACTTTTTTGAAAACAGAAGTAGAGCAAGATACAATGAGATACCAAAAAATTTAATCACAGCCTTAATAGCAACTGAGGATATTCGTTTTAGAGAACATTCAGGCATAGACGGACGCGCTTTACTAAGAGCAATTTTTGGTGCAGTTACAGGAAAAAGCAGTTCAGGTGGGGCAAGTACAATTAGCCAGCAATTAGCAAAAATGTTGTTTACAGAAAAACCTAGCTCGGGTATTGATAGAGTAATGCAAAAGCTCAAAGAATGGATTATTGCTGCACAGCTCGAGAAAAGATATACAAAAGATGAGATTCTTGCAATGTATCTAAACCGATTTGACTGGGTAAATAATGCAGTTGGAATTAAGTCTGCAGCTGGAGTTTACTTTAATAAAAAACCAATTGATTTAGATATTGAAGAATCAGCAATGCTAGTAGGAATGTTAAAAAACCCCGCTTTATATAATCCAAATAGAAGATTAGAATTAACTGAAGGAAGAAGAAATGTTGTGCTTTCTCAAATGAATAAATATAAGTTTATTTCTGATTCATTATTTGATATTCTAAAGAATCAGCCCATTGTTTTAGATTTTAAAAAGGCTAGTCATAATGACGGCTTAGCTCCATATTTTAGAGAATATTTAAGGGGGCAATTAAAAGAATGGTGTTCCAATCATACCAAGCCAGATGGAACAAACTATAATGCTTATACTGATGGATTAAAAGTTTACACAACCATTAATTCTCGCCTCCAAACTTTCGCAGAGGAAGGGCTTAAATCTCACATTTCATCACTTCAAAAGGACTTTTACAAACACTGGAAAGGGTATAGTAAAGCACCATATCCTAAAGATTTTGAATGGGAGCAAATCAATGCTATTATTGACGCAGGAATGAAACGTTCTGAAAGGTATAGAAAGCTCAAAAAAGCTGGAAAAACAGAAAGTGAGATTAAGCAAATTTTCAAAATAAAAGTTCCAATGTCTTTGTTTTCTTGGGGTGGCGAAATAGATACTGTTTTATCTCCAAGAGATTCTATAAAGTATAACAAGTTTTTTATTCATTCTGGAATGATGAGTATGGACCCTAAAACGGGCTTTGTAAAAGCATATGTTGGCGGAATAAGTTATAAGTATTTTAAATACGACCATGTAAAAATTGGAAAAAGACAAGTGGGGTCAACTTTTAAGCCATTTTTATATTCTCTAGCAATACAAGAGGGCTACTCTCCATGTTATGAAATGCCAAATGTTCCTGTAGTATTTGATAAAGCAAGGTGGGGATTGGAAAAGGATTGGGCTCCAAAAAATTCTGGTAATGATTTTGACGAAATGAATATTACTTTAAAATTTGGATTAGCAAACTCTATCAATACGGTTACAGCATATATCATGAAACAATTCGGACCTCATGCTGTGGTAGATTTAGCAAAGAAAATTGGAATTCAATCAAAGATATTAGCGGTACCATCTTTGTGTTTAGGAACGTTTGATTTATCGGTTTATGAAATGGTTGGGGCTTACTCTACATTTGTAAATAAAGGCGTTTGGACTGAGCCGATTTTTATAACAAGAATTGAAGATAAAAATGGAGTTATCTTAGAAGATTTTACTCCCAAAACTCAAGAAGCAATGAGCAAGGAAACAGCTGATTTAATGGTTCGAATGTTACAAGGAGTAGTTGATGGAGTTTATAGTCCTGCTGCAAATAAAACTTTAGGAACAGGAGTTAGGTTACGTTATAAGTATGAGTTTAAAAATGAAATGGGTGGTAAAACAGGAACTACTCAAAATCAATCTGATGGTTATTTTATGGGCATTACTCCCAATTTAGTAACGGGCGTTTGGAGTGGTTGTGAAGATAGAGCTGCACATTTTAGAACTATACAATATGGGCAGGGAGCAAATATGGCATTACCAGTTTTTGCAGAATATATGCAGAGAGTTTATGCTGACACTTTGGAGACGGGAATTTATCCAATTGATTTTGATATTCCTCAATCAGTTGATGATAGACTTGATTGTGGCGAATCAATTCAAGGAGGAAATAATGATGAATATGAAGAAGAATTTTAAGATATGTTAAATAAAGTTGTAAGTAATATTGATGAAGCTCTTGAAGGAGTTGAAAATAATATGACCTTTATGGTTGGAGGTTTTGGACTTTCTGGAATTCCAGAAAATGCTATAGAAGCACTTTCCAAAAAGGATGTTTTTGGATTGACTTGTATTTCTAATAATGCTGGAGTTGATGACTTTGGATTAGGGCTTTTATTGCAGAGAAAACAAGTCAAAAAAATGATTTCCTCTTATGTAGGTGAGAATGCAGAGTTTGAAAGACAAATGCTTTCAGGAGAGTTAGAAGTTGATTTAATTCCTCAAGGATCTTTGGCTGAAAGATGTAGAGCAGGAGGTGCTGGAATCCCTGCATTTTTTACTCCAGCAGGATATGGAACTGAAGTAGCAGAAGGAAAAGAAGTACGCGAATATAATGGGAAACCGCATATTTTAGAATCAGCACTTACTGCCGATTTTGCATTTGTAAAAGCTTGGAAAGGCGATACGGCAGGGAATCTTATTTTTAAGGGAACTGCAAGAAATTTTAATCCACTTATGGCAATGGCAGGGAAAATTACGGTTGCTGAGGTAGAGGAATTAGTGCCAGCAGGAGAACTTGATCCAAATCAAATTCATACGCCAGGAATTTTTGTACAAAGAATTTTTCAAGGTGAAAAATATGAAAAACGAATTGAGCAAAAAACAACTAGAAAAAGAGACTAATGGCTTTAGATAAAAATCAAATAGCACAAAGAATTGCTCAAGAATTAGAGCACAATACTTATGTAAATTTAGGAATTGGAATTCCAACATTGGTTGCTAATTATATTCCCAAAGGTATTGATATTGAATTTCAATCAGAGAATGGAGTGTTAGGCATGGGGGCATTTCCTTTTGAAGGAGAAGAAGATCCAGACTTGATAAATGCTGGGAAACAAACCATAACTACTTTGGATGGGGCGGTACTTTTTGATTCTGCCACTTCTTTTGCAATGATTAGAGGGCAACATGTTCAACTTACTGTTTTGGGTGCTATGGAGGTGTCTGAAAATGGAGATATTGCCAACTGGAAAATACCAGGAAAGATGGTAAAAGGTATGGGTGGTGCTATGGACTTGGTAGCTTCTGCTGACAATATTATTGTGGCTATGATGCATACCAATCGTGCAGGGGAAAGTAAAATTCTGAAAAAATGTACTTTACCCATTACAGGAGTAAATTGCGTAAAAAAAGTAGTAACTAATTTAGCTGTTTTAGAAGTTACAGAAAATGGCTTTAAATTGTTGGAAAGAGCGCCAGGCATAAGTTTAGAAGAAATTAAAAATGCAACTGAAGCAACCCTAATTATTGAAGGAGATATTCCAGAGATGGTATTTTAATATATAATTTTATTAATTTGACTTGAATCTGCCTTCTTGCTTTCCAAACTCCAACTCAACTTTTGCAGTATTATTATAATAGTATTTACAATCATCCCATAATTCTTTAACTTCAGAATAAGCTCTAGACATATATAAAATTGTGCAATCACAAGGGTCTGGCTTACCCCCCCCTCGCTACATAATAACGGCAAGCAAGAAATTACATACTCCAAGAATTAATAAGCCAACAAAAGCTTTTAAAGCCTGCTTTTTCTTGTTCTGACGATAATTTAGTTTTGTTTATGATTTCTTATTTTTACCATTATAATTTTCTACTCAACTGTAACCCCCTTACTTTCCAGGTGTCTTTTAATATCCTCTAGTTTCCCCTCAGGGATAGCATCAATTAATTTTTGAGTATATTCTGTTCTAGGTTTGTTATAAATCTGGTCCGCATCTCCCATTTCTTCAATTTTCCCCTCTTGCATTACGACCATTCTGTCACTCATGTATTTTACAACAGATAAATCGTGTGAGATGAAGATGTAAGTTAATCCAAATTCTTCTTTCAGCTCATTAAGTAAATTTAATACCTGTGCTTGTACAGAAACATCTAGTGCCGAAACCGACTCATCACAAATGATAAATTTAGGATTTACAGCTAATGCTCTGGCAATACCTATTCTTTGTCTTTGTCCTCCAGAAAATTCATGTGGGTATCTGTAAAAATGTGCAGGATCTAAACTTACTCTAGCTAACAACTCTTCCACTCTCTTTTTTCTTTGCTCATCATTTTCTAAAATTCCATGCACTTGCATAGGTTCCATAATTGCATTTCCAATTGTCATTCTTGGGTTTAATGAGGAATAAGGGTCTTGGAAAATAATCTGAACATCTTTACGGAAAACTCTCAACTCATCTGCATTCATTTTTGCAATGTCTTTTCCTTTGTAAATCATTTCTCCTTCAGTTGGTTCTTCAAGGCGAATAATTGTTCTTCCGCAAGTTGTTTTTCCACATCCACTTTCCCCAACAAGCCCTAAAGTTTCTCCAGGGTAAACGTCAAAAGTTATATTATCAACTGCTTTTACATGGTCGCTTACTCCTCCAAAAAACCCGTTTTTAATTGGAAAAAAAGTTTTCAAATTCTTTATTTGTAAAATGGGTTCTTTAGCAAAAAGTTCTTTTTGTCGTGCTGTTCTTTCACTTTCAGGAATTGCTAAATCTTTTGTAAAATCAGCTACAGAAATTCCGTTATCAATGATCTCACCATTTTCATCAATTTTCATAAAATCAGAAACAGTTGGCAAGAAAGTATAGCGTTTATCCAGTGGAGGCCTGCAAGCCAAAAGCCCTTTTGTATACGGGTGTTTTGGGTTAGTAAAGATATCCCAAACATTACCTTGCTCCACAATATTTCCTTTGTACATCACAACAACTTTATCCGCTAATTCTGCAATTACCCCTAAATCATGTGTAATAAACATGATTCCCATATCGTGTTCTTTTTGCAGGTTTTGCATCAGTTGCAAAATAGTTTTTTGTACAGTAACATCAAGTGCTGTAGTTGGCTCATCAGCAATTAAAACTGAGGGCTGACAACTCATAGCCATAGCAATCATTACTCTTTGTTTTTGTCCTCCAGAAATTTGATGGGGATAAGTGTTGAAAATTCTTTCAGGAGTAGGAAGTTGAACTTCTTCAAACAGCTTTATTGTAAGGTTTTTTGCATCTTTTTTATTTAACTTTTGATGCAATATAATAGCTTCCATCACTTGATCACCGCAAGTAAAAACAGGATTTAAAGATGTCATTGGTTCTTGAAAAATCATAGCAATATCATTTCCTCTGAACTTCCTCATTTCTTCTTCTGAAATCTTTAATAAGTCAGTAGCTCTTCCGTCATTTTGATGAAAAATAATTTCACCTTCACTAATTTTTCCAGGAGGTGAAGGGATTAATCGCATTGCAGAAAGTGAAGTAACCGACTTCCCTGAACCAGACTCCCCAACAATACCAATCGTTTCCCCTTTATTTAAAGTGAAACTCACGCCATTTACAGCCTTTACAGTTGTCCCTTCTGTATGAAATTCTGTTACCAGATTCTTAAATTCTAACAATGTATTTACCATCTCTTATTCTGTTTTTTTAGGTTGCTAAAAATAACTATTTTTATGCAAACTCAATGTTTTCTTCTTTTATTAATACCTCCCCCTTGTAGCGTAATAGTAATTGTGCCACAGTAAGTGTATCTTTTTGGCAATATATTTTGATGCGTTCCAAATCTTTTTCTTTGTAATAAACACTCGCCACTTGACTTCCGTCAATATCGTCTTTTGGGGTTGGAATCCCAAAAAGTGCTGCCAATAATTTTATTGATGTATAATGTTTGTAATCTCCAAAACGCCAAAGCTCCATAGTGTCTAAATGACTTACTTCCCAAGGTTTTTTGCCTGCTATATCTAAAATTTTTGGAAGTTTTAAGCTATTTATAAGTGTTCTTCTTGCTATAAAAGGAAAGTCAAATTCTTTGCCATTATGTGCACAAAGCTGATGTTGATTTTTGTTGAATTCTGAATTTAGTAAATCATTAAACTCTGAGATAATCAGCTTCTCATTATCACCATAAAATGATTTTATTCTGAAATGATTTTCATCTTTTTCTGTAAATAAATAACCGACTGAAATGCAGATAATTTTAGCAAATTCTGCCATTACCCCAGCTTTCATTTTATAAAATTCAGAGGGAGTAAATTCATCTTTTCTTTGCCAAATAGTTTTTTCAGCCCATAGCGTTTGGAATGTAGTATCTAAATCTTCAAAATTTTCTTTTATCGGAACAGTTTCAATGTCTAGAAATAAGATGTTTTGTGTTTTTGTCTGACTTAACATTAGGGGTACATTTCTAAAGCAGCATCAATAAATTGATAGAAATCTTCCGAATGTCCATCTGCCAAATGAAAACCATAATTTCTGCCCAACCTAACAATAATCATATCTTTTTCAGGCATACAAATTACATATTGTCCCCACAAACCTCTTGTGTAATATACATCTAAACCTTTCCTATTTGCAATCCAAAATTGATAGCCATAATTTATATTTTTATTTCCATCTTCATCTAATAAATTAGCAGCTGAAGTTGCTTCCTTTACATAGTTGCTATCCAAAAGTTGTGCGCCATTCCAATTTCCTTGATTCATGTATAATTTACCAAGTCTTGCAAAATCTCTAGCGTTAGAATTGATGCAACAAAAGGCCTTTTCATCACCTCTTTCTGTGTCTGTATTCCAAAGAGCAGGATGTTTTGCGCCCATTGGTTTCCATAATTTTTCAGAAGTATATTCATTTACACTTTGTCCTGTAGCACTTTCTACAATAAATGCTAATAGCTGTGAACATGAGCTATGATATTTAAAGATTTCTCCTGGAGTTTTAACAGCTTTTAGTCTCATCATTTGCTTTTTAAGGTTTGGCGCAAAATAGGCCTCTGCAGTTTGCCCTAGTGGGTCCTGATAATCCTCATCCCAATCAAGACCTGAGCTCATTGTGAGTAAGTGCTTTATTGTAATTTTAGAATTATCTCCTTCACAAAATTCTGGCAGAAAATCACAAGCCTTTTGATTAATACTCTCAATCTTTCCTTCTTTAATAGCAATTCCAACCAAAGTAGATATCCAGCTTTTTGCCATAGAAAAGGAGTTTGAAGAACTGTCTGCAGAATATCCATTCCAATACTCTTCAAAAATGATACTGTCATTTTTTATTACCACATAAGCAACCGTACCTAACTTATGGTTTATGGGTTTTATAAATTCAGGAAGTTGTGCTTTATTGTATTCTTTTGAAACTAACCATTCTTGATAATTCCCCTCTTTAATACTATTTGATGGAAAATGAATATAATCATCAATATATGAAGATGTATGTCCCTTTAAATACGTAACAGAAACTGCCTTATAAAGCCAAGATTTACCACTTAATATGATGATGAAATTAAGAATTACAAAAATTGCTAATATATATTTCAATGCTTTTTTCATGTTAAATTACTTCCATTGCAAAAAGCTCAATTAAATGAGTTTTTACTTTGTTTTTTACTTCTTCAAAATCTATTTCTCTTTCTAATTCTTTTTCTAATGAAGTGACTTTTTTATCTACAATTCCACAAGGTATAATGTTTCCAAAATAGGATAAATCTGAATTTATATTAAAAGCAAATCCGTGCATAGTTACCCATCTACTGCTTTTTACCCCAAAGGCACATATTTTTCTGGCTTTTGGCGTCCCCACATCAAACCAAACTCCAGTTTCTCCTGGAGATCGTTCGGACTCCAAACCGTACTCTTTTAAGGTAAGGATTACCGCCTCTTCCAAAAAGCGTAAGTACTTGTGGATATCCGTAAAAAAGTTGTCCAAATCCAAAATTGGATAGCCAACAATTTGTCCAGGACCATGATAGGTAATATCACCACCTCTATTAATTTTATGAAAAGTTGCGCCCCTGCTTTTTAGATAATCTTCATTTACCAAAAGGTTTTTTTCATCACCACTTTTACCTAACGTATAGACATGAGGGTGTTCACAGAAAATTAAATGATTTTTGGTGGCAACTGTTTTACCCTCTTTTCGATTGGATGATTTTACCGTTAATATTTCTGCAAAAAGTTCTTCTTGAAAATCCCAACATTTTTTGTAATCAATGAGCCCTAAATCTTTAAATGATACTTGTTTATTCATTAAACTTTAGCCAATTCCCCTTTCAAAAAGTCAATCACATCAATTTCAATTGCATCCACATTATTCATTTCTGACAAATACCAACTTACCCAATCACCAAGATTTATGTGGTAAAGCGAATTTTCAATTAAAGAATTTCCGATACTCCAAATTTCAGTAATATTTTCAGTGAACTTAGCAATTACTTTTTTATTGATATCTATACGAATTTGATTTCTATCATAATCAGATTTGTTTCGCAAATAAACTACTGCTAAATCATTAACATTTGTTCTCCATCCTAAAAGTTCATTATGATTCATTTCCGGGACAACATTGTGCCAACAAAGCATTTTACTGTTTTCATTAATCTGCTGACGAAAACGAACAGCCACCCCTTCAAAGCCATTCGCAACATAAATAACAGGAGTTTGTTTGTACATTTTTTTAGCCAAACTCATTGCTTGCTCTTGGATATTATTTTTTTCAGTATCAAGTAATTCTATTGCTTTCGTAAAATCAGATTTAAAAGAATCATCAATAATTCCGTAATGGTTTAGCATAAAAAATAACTCCGTAAATGCATAGCCAAACATAGCCCTTGGAGGCTGGTTTCCTGGAATAATTATTTTGTTATATTTGTTTTCTTCAGCAATGGCTTTTAATTTCCCTCCTGAAGTAATTACTGCAATTTCCGCCCCTCTTAATTGGCATTTTTCTAAAGCGTAAAGTGTTTCTTCCGTGTTTCCTGAGTAAGAATTTGCAATAACAAGTGTATGCTCATTTACAAAATTAGGGATACTGTAGTCTTTTGTTGCAGTGATAGGAATATTTACTTTTGGCGAAATAATATCACTTACAATTGCTCCTCCAATTCCAGAACCACCCAAACCACAGATCAAAATATTTCTGATTTCTTTAGTACAGGAAGTTAAACTTGTATTATTTGCAATCTCAATTGCATCTCTTAAATGATTGCTAAAATCATCAATGTAATCGTTCATTTTCATCTTCAATATTTTTTATAATCTGACATTAAAATTGACTTGTTAAAAGAAGTCGAAAATACGAAATAATAGGATAATAGAATTCCTATCTTTGCAAAAAATTTAACAGATGACAATAGTACTTTCCGAGCAAGAACTAGTGAGAAGAGAATCCTTACAAAAATTAAGAGATTTAGGAGTTGATCCTTATCCAGCAGCCCTATTTGATGTAAATACAACATCCAAACAGATTAAGGGAAAGTACAAAGAGGGAGACGAGTTAAATGTAGTGCTTGCAGGAAGATTGATGAGCAGAAGAATTATGGGTAAAGCCTCTTTTGCTGAGTTGCAAGATTCAGATGGAAAAATTCAGATTTATGTAAATAGAGATGAAATATGTGAAGGGGAAGATAAAACTATGTACAATACAGTTTTCAAAAAACTATTGGATATTGGTGATATTATAGGAGTTACAGGAACTGTTTTTATTACTAAGGTTGGGGAGATATCAGTAAAAGTAAAAGAACTAAAAGTGCTTACAAAATCCTTACGCCCATTGCCTTTACCAAAAGTAGATGCTGACGGAACAGTACATGATGCCTTTACTGATCCTGAAAAAAGATACAGGCAGAGATATGTGGATTTAGTAGTAAACCCTGAAGTAAAAGACGCATTTATTAAGCGTACAAAATTGACTAATTCTATGCGTGAATTTTTGAATAAGAAAGAATATATAGAAGTGGAAACGCCAATTTTACAACCACTTTATGGTGGGGCTGCAGCTCGTCCATTTAAAACACATCACAATACTTTGGATATGGATTTATACCTTAGGATTGCAAACGAATTGTATTTGAAAAGATTAGTTGTTGGTGGTTTTGATGGAGTGTATGAGTTTTCAAAAGATTTTAGAAATGAGGGAATGAGTCGTTTTCATAACCCTGAATTTACACAAATGGAATTGTATGTTGCCTACAAGGATTATGCTTGGATGATGGATTTGGTGGAAGAAATGGTTGAGAAAATTGCTATGGACTTACACGGAACAACTGAAGTTCAGGTAGGGGATAATTTAATCAATTTCCAAAGACCTTGGAGGCGTTATACTATGTATGAAGCAATTGAGCATTTTACAGGAATTGATATCTCAAAAATGAGTGAGCATACTATTGCTGAAACTGCTAAAAAATTAGGAGTTGATGTAGATAAAAGTATGGGAAGAGGAAAATTAATTGATGAGATTTTTGGAGAAAAATGTGAAGAGCAATTAATACAACCTACTTTCATTACGGACTATCCTGTTGAGATGTCGCCATTGGCTAAAAAACACAGAGGACATGAAGGTTTGGCAGAGCGCTTTGAGGGGTTTTGTAATCGTAAAGAAATCTGTAATGCCTTTTCGGAATTGAATGATCCTATTGACCAAAGAGCACGATTTGAAGAACAATTGGAATTAGGAAAAAGAGGAGATGATGAAGCCATGTTATTGGATGAAGATTTCTTAAGAGCGATTGAATACGGAATGCCACCAACTGCAGGATTGGGTATTGGAATTGATAGGTTGAGCATGATTATGACCAACTCTAACTCTATCCAAGATGTATTGTTCTTTCCACAAATGAAAGCCGAAAAAAGAGGAGCTGAAGAGTAAGAAAAAGCTTACTTAATGCAAATTATCTTTCTAAAAGTTTTTTTGAAACTTTATATTTTGCGGAATATAATAGACCTTCTTGGCGAGTTTTAAGTGTCTTAAATTCTTTTTTGTACCAATTGGGGTTAGTTGCTTTCTTTTTATGATCTACGTGTGAAGATGCTTCATATTTTTCATCTTTGGACCATGGTTTAATAGTATAAACACTCAATCCATAGTATTCTGCTCTATCTAAAAAAATTCCAAAATCTTTTTCAGAAAAATATTGAATTCCATCTTCAGAAAATCCCTCATTTAGGCTTTTTAAATCTATAAATATATTTTTTTCTAAAAATTGTGATTGTTTCATGTTTGCGTTTTTGATGAGAGTTTGTTGATAAGTTATAGCTTGCAAAAGTAGGCTAAATTTCTCATAACTGCTAGCTGAAATGTAAGACGTGAAAAATAAGTTTATTTTTCATAAATATTTTTTGCTTTTGCCTTACCAATCAACTTTTCTAATTCTTCTTTTTTAGCTTCCATTACCTTTTTAACTGAACCAAAATGAGAGATTAGTAACTCCACAGTTTTTGGGCCTATTCCTTCAATTTTATCCAATGAAATACCAAGGATATCTTTTTCTCTTTTCTTGCGATGGTGTCTAATCCCAAAGCGATGGGCTTCATCTCTTAATTGCTGTATCAACTTCAAACTTTCTGATCGTTTGTCTAAATATAACGGAATACTATCGCCAGGAAAATAGATTTCTTCCAAGCGTTTTGCTATTCCAATAATAGCTACTTTTCCTCTCAACTTTAATTTTTCCAAACTTTTTACTGCCGAACTTAATTGTCCTTTTCCCCCATCAACAACAATCAATTCTGGCAAAGGCTCTACTTCTTCTAAAAGGCGCCTGTATCTTCTATAAACCACTTCTTCCATACTTGCAAAATCATCAGGGCCAACAACCGTTTTAATATTATAATGGCGATAATCTTTTTTACTTGGCCGAGCATTTTTAAAAACTACACAAGCTGCCACAGGGTTTGTGCCTTGTGTGTTGGAATTATCAAAACACTCAATGTGCCTTGGGAGATTTATAAGGCGTAGGTCTTTTCGCAACTGTTCTAAAATACGCATATTATCTTGCTTGTCAATTTTGTTAATTTTGCGCTTTTGTTTATCCAACTGCATGTATTTTGCGTTCCTCAAACTTAGTTCAATTAGTTTTTTCTTATCCCCAATTTTAGGAATAGTAATACTTAAATTTCCCCAAACATTTTGCAAGTAATGAGAACAATAAATAGTTTTAGAAGAACTTTTGAATCTTTGCCTGATCTCAATAATTGCCAACTGCAATAATTTCTCATCTGTTTCATTCATTTTTTTATTCAACTCCATAGTGTGTGCTTGAATAATAGCGCCTGAACTTATCTTTAGATAATTTACAAAAGCAGTGTCTTCATCCGAAAGAATTGTAAACACATCTACATCATTAATCTTAGGGTTTACAATGGTTGATTTTGCTTGATAGTTATTTAGTAAATCAATTTTATCTTTTATTGATTGAGCTTTTTCAAATTCCATTTTTTCAGAAAAATGAAGCATAGCTCTTTTTAAATGTTGCGTTACAGATTTAACATCTCCCTTTATAATTTGTTGGATATGCTCAATTCCTAATTGATATTCTTCATTAGTTTGTTTGTCCTCACAAGGACCTAAACAGTTTCCTATATGGTACTCCAAGCATACTTTGAATTTCTTTGCATTGATATTTTTATCCGTTAAGCTTAGGCTGCAGCTTCTTAAAGGGTATAGTTGGTGAAAGAAATCTAAAAGAGTTTTTACCAAACGAACAGAAGTGTATGGTCCAAAATATGCTGAGCCATCTTTAATTACATTTCTTGTTTGGAAAATTCTTGGGAAGGGTTCATTTTTTATACAAATCCAAGGGTAAGTTTTACCATCCTTTAAGGCAACATTGTATTTGGGCTGATGCTTTTTTATCATATTATTTTCTAATAAAAGGGCATCAATTTCATTAGGAACAACTACATATTGTATGTCGTGAATCTTACTGACAAGTACCTTTGTTTTTCCGTGTTCTTGCTTTTTGTTAAAATAGGAACTTACTCGTTTTTTTAGGTTTTTTGCTTTTCCAACATATAATAAAGTTTCATTTTTATCATAGTAACGATAGACTCCTGTTTTTTCAGGCATAAGTTTTAATAAACCTTTTATGTGATCAGTTGCGGGCATTAGCTGCTTAGAGCTACATTTTTTTTAAACCTTTCAGTTTTACCATCCTCTTCAAGAAATAAGCTAATGTCATCAATTGAGCCACTTGCCCCCTCAATTTTAATAAAGTAACCATTTACAGCACTACTAATATCTTTTATATCAGACATAAAATATGCTTTTGCATAATATAGATGTCGATGGCGAAAAATTATAATGTGTTTTAAATTGCCACATTGAATTTTGGCTTACTATGCTTTCTGTAAACAGCATAGATTCTCCATTTAACGTATCTGTTTTATAATGTAAAAAGCCTAATGAATCAATTTCATACCTTAAAGAATCTCCAAAACATGAGGGGCTATATGTAAAATCTCTATCTGAAAAATTATCATAAAATTGCGAGAATCTTAGTAGAGATTGAGATAAAAATAGAAATTTAAGTAACGGCATCTTCATAGTCCGTAAATATACTATTTTTGCAGAGTTTAAAAGTAAAAATGAGATTAGCAATAGTTGGAGTAACAGGAATGGTTGGAAAGGAGATGTTAGAGGTTCTTTCTGAAAGGGATTTTCCATTAACAGAATTGATACCTGTAGCTTCTAAAAATTCATGTGGAAAGACTATAAATTATCTAGGGAAAAAGTATGCAATTATTTCATTAAATGACTTACTTGCTAGAAAAGTTGATTTAGCATTATTTTCTGCCGGTAGTAAAATTTCAAAAGAATGGGCGCCAAAATTAGCTGCAAGAGGGATTAAAGTTATTGATAACTCTTCAGCTTGGAGAATGTCAGAAAATCATAAATTGATAGTTCCAGAAATTAATGGGAAAGAACTAACCAATGAGGATATGATTATAGCTAATCCGAATTGCTCTACTATACAGCTGGTAATGGCTCTTGCGCCTCTTCATAAAAAATTTGGTGTTAAAAGAGTAGTTGTTTCTACTTATCAATCCATTAGCGGAACAGGCAAAAAAGCAGTTGAGCAGCTAGAAAATGAAGAGAAAGGAGTGATCGGAGACTTGGTTTATCCTCATCAAATTTACCAAAATGCTTTGCCACATTGTGATGTTTTTGAAGATAATGGCTACACTAAGGAGGAAATGAAACTCACAAATGAAACTAAGAAAATTTTAGATGAATATATTGATGTTGTTGCAACTGCTGTTCGTATTGCAGTAGTTAGAGGGCATTCCGAAAGCGTAAATATAACTTTTGAAAATGATTTTGAGTTAGATACAATTAGATTTGCATTAAATGAAATGGTAGGTGTAGTTGTGATGGATAATCCTCAACAAAACAACTATCCAATGCCAATAAATTCTCACAAAAAAGATCAAGTATTTGTTGGGAGAATTAGAAGAGATTTTACTCAAAAGAACACTTTAAACATGTGGATAGTGGCTGATAATTTAAGAAAAGGAGCCGCTACAAATACAGTGCAAATTGCTAATTATTTAGTTAAAAACAATCTCCTTTAAATGATCATTAGCCATAAATACAAGTTTGTTTTTATAGGTTTACCATTCTCTGCTTCATCAGCAATTTCAAAAGAATTGTACTTGCAATATGAAGGAATCCCATATTTAAGAAAACACTCGCTCCATCATGAATTTGAAAAAGTAGCTACTAAAATTGAGAAAGATTATTTTGTTTTTGCTGTACTTAGAAATCCAATGGAAATAGTTGTGACTGCTTATGAAAAGATGAAGGCAAATTCAAAAGGGAATTTCACTAACCCTGATTTATTTTCAGAAAATGGTGGGCATATCACCAAGAAGCTTAGAGAAAAATTTAATTTTATTCATGATAATAAAGCAAGCTTTCAAGAATACTTTTTAAATTTTTTTATGAAGCCATTTGATAATTTTTCATCTTTGACTTTAGATAAATGTGATTTTGTGATAAGGTATGAAAACATCGATGAAGATTATATCTTAGCACTTGAAAAATCCGGTGTTTCAAGCCCAAAACCTTTGCCTGTAGCTAACAAAACCGTAGGTAAAAAGAGAGACCTTTCGTTATATTATACTCATGATATTAAAGAAAGAACAGTTAAAGTATTCGGCCCATTTTTATCTAAATATAATTACCCTTTTCTTGAATGCTGGGGTGAAGTTAAAGTTTCTTTAAGTAGTAAATTACAATTTATGATTTTAGGGTTTTTAAGAAAGTTAAATCAAAAATACTTTAAGAAACTTCCGCGTACCGCAGAGATTAAAGGTACAATTTATGGTGATATGCAAAGAGGAAAACTTAATTAAATTCTTTTCTATAAAAAATTAGAATCATAAAAATTCCAACAGAAATTCCAGCGTCAGCAATATTAAAAACAGGTCGGAAAAATATAAAATGATCACCTCCCCATATTGGCATCCAAGCAGGGAAATGGGAATTTATCAGAGGAAAATAAAACATATCTACAACCCTCCCATGAAGCAGAGGAGCGTATCCTCCAGTTTCAGGTAAAAAAGCAGCCACTTCGTTATAGCTTTCATTAAATATTATCCCATAGAAACAGCTATCTATTATATTTCCTATTGCCCCACCAATAATTAAGCCTAAAGCAATTAATGAACCGTTAGAAATTTGATTTTCCCTTACAATACCAATTACATATTTAATTCCAAAACCAACTACTATAATTCGAAATAATGTTAGCATTTTTTTGCCTGAATAGCCTCCAAACTCCATACCAAAAGCCATTCCGTTATTTTCAGTAAAGTGTATTATAAACCAATCAAAAATTTGAAATTCTTGACCTAAAAACATAGATGTTTTTATCCAAAATTTAAGAATTTGATCAAATAATACTAAAAGAAATGTGGTGAAAAATATTTTTTTCAAAGCAGTGATTTATTGAGCTTTTTTTGCCTCAATACTTAATGTGGCATGAGGAACCAAGTTCAATCTTTCTTTTGCAATTAATTTACCTGTAATACGACATATGCCATAAGACTTGTTTTTGATTCTTAATAAAGCATTATTAAGATGTAAAATGAACTTTGCTTGTCTTTCAGCTAATTTAATATTTTCTTCTTTGGATAAAGTAGATGAGCCCTCCTCAAACTGTTTAAATGTTGGTGAGGTATCTTCTGTTCCATTATCAGAATCGTTTGCTGTTGCAGCTCTTAACACTTTTAAGTCATCTTCTGCACTTTCAATTTTTGCGAGTATTATTTTTTGGAATTCTTCTAATTCATCTGCTGAGTATGCTGTTTTTTCCGCCATAATTTTTAATTTTTAATAATCAGAACTTTAGTTGAGATATTGTCAATTAACTCAATCTCAGTGCCATTAAATATTGTATGCACTTCAAAATCTAGTTGCTCAGCTAAAGTTTCATCACAAATATAAGTGAAATTATTCTTAATAGCAGCTGTTAAACTATCATTTTTTTCAACCTGTATTTTTACCTTATCTGTAACTTCAAAACCACGATCCTTTCTTAAGTTTTGTATACGATTTATAAATTCTCTTGCCAAACCCTCCTCTCTCAATTTATTAGAAAGGGTAATATCCAATGCAACTGTTAAGCCGTTACTTGTTGCAACTATACAGCCAGGAATGTCTTTGGATGTAATTTCAACATCAGAAATATCAATCGTAATACTTTCATTTATTAGATATTTTTTATCCTTCTCAATTTTCTTAATATCATCTGCTGAAAATTTATTTATTAACCCAGAAATTAATTTCATTTTTTTTCCAAATTTAGGCCCTAGTGTTTTAAAGTTTGGTTTAATTTGTTTAGTCAATACATCAGAACTTTTTCCTAAAAAGTCAATTTCTTTTACATTTATTTCACTTAAAATAATATTAGAAACCCCCTCAATATCTTTTTGCATTTTTGCATTTAAAATAGGGATCATTATTTTTTGGAGAGGTTGACGAACTCTTAATCTTTCCTTTTTTCTTAAGGATAAGGCAAGTGAAGTTACATTTTGTGCCATTTGCATTTTTCGCTCTAAATCTTTATCTATTAGATTTGCGTTTGACTTTGGAAAATCTGATAAATGAATTGATGATACAGAGTGTTTTCCGCTTACAGTATTTAAATCTTGAAACAATCTGTCCATAAAAAATGGTGCGATAGGTGAAGCAAGTAACGCTACTTTTTCTAAACATTCAAATAGTGTTTGGTATGCCGCAACTTTCTCAGCATTATATTCTCCCTTCCAAAAGCGCCTTCTGCTTAAACGAACGTGCCAGTTACTCAATTTATCCATTACAAAATCTTGAATTAAACGAGCGACTCTTGTTGGCTCATAGCTTTCATAATTTTTTTCAACTTCTTTTATTAAAGTGTTTAATTCTGATAATATCCATCTGTCCAATTCTGTTCTTTCACTTATAGGGATATCATCTTCCGAGTAGTTAAAGCCATCAATGTTGGCATAAAGCACAAAGAAAGAATAAGTGTTATAAAGTGTTCCAAAGAACTTTCTTTGAACTTCAATAATTCCAGCTTCATCAAACTTTAAATTATCCCAAGGCTGTGCGTTAGAAATCATATACCACCTTGTAGCATCAGCTCCGTATTTGGAAATTGCCATAAAAGGATCTGCTGCATTTCCTAATCTTTTTGACATTTTATTTCCGTTCTTATCTAGAACTAATCCGTTTGAGATTACATTTTTATACGCAACAGAATCAAAAAGCATAGTAGAAATTGCATGCAAAGTAAAAAACCAACCTCTTGTCTGATCAACTCCCTCTGCAATAAAATCAGCAGGATAATTTTTTTCAAAAATGTCCTTATTTTCAAATGGATAATGCAATTGAGCGTAAGGCATTGATCCAGAATCAAACCAAACATCAATTAAATCTAATTCCCTTGTCATTGGACTTCCATCTTTTGATATTAAAATAATATCATCAACATAAGGTCTGTGCAAATCAAAAGAATTATAATTTTCATCTGACATATCTCCAACAACAAAATCCGCCAAAGGATTAAATTTCATAATTCCAGCTGAAATTGATTTTTCAATTTCAGATTTTAATTGTTCTACTGAGCTGATACAAATTTCATTTTCTCCATCTTCTGTTCTCCAGATTGGAATAGGAATCCCCCAAAATCTTGAACGAGATAAATTCCAATCAACTAAGTTTTCAAGCCATTTACCAAATCTTCCTTCTCCAGTTGACTTTGGTTTCCAGTTGATAGTGCTATTAAGCTCTATCATTCTGTCTTTATAGTCAGTAGTTTTTACAAACCAACTATCCATAGGGTAGTACAAAATTGGCTTGTCAGTTCTCCAACAATGAGGGTATGAGTGCTCATATTTTTCTGATTTGAAACAGAGGTTTTCTCCTTTCAATTTGATAACAATTTGGACGTCAACTGAAAGCTGTGGCTTTTCATCAGAGTCAGTGTAAAATTCATCTTTCACATACATTCCTGCAAAATCAGTTACCTCATCTACAAACTTACCTTGCTTATTTACTAGTGTTAAACTTCCAATGCCATTTTGCTTACAAACACGATTATCATCCGCCCCAAAACTTGGCGCTAAATGAACAATTCCTGTACCATCTTCTGTTGTGACAAAATCTGCTAATAAAACTTTAAATGCATCTCCATCTACAGGTTTAGCATAAGCTAAAATCTGTTCATATCTTAAGTTTTCTAAATCACTACCTTTAAATTCTGTGATAATATTGAATGGTAGATTTTTCTTTCCAATTTCATAATCTTCAAATTTAAGTTCAGCATTTTCTGGAATAAAATACTTATTCACCAAATCCTTAGCAACTACTACAGAAATAGCTTTTCCTGTGTATTGATTTAGCGTTTTTACTAATAAATAGTTAATTTTTTTCCCTACTGCTAAGGCCGTATTAGAAGGCAAAGTCCATGGTGTAGTAGTCCAAGCTAGAAAATAAATATCATTATTAGCTTGGTCAAATAAAAATTTAGAATCAGAATTATTTACAACCTTAAATTGAGCAACTGCTGAAGTATCTTTCACATCACGATAGCAGCCTGGTTGATTGAGTTCATGTGTGCTTAAACCAGTTCCTGCTTTTGGTGAAAACGGTTGAATTGTGTGCCCTTTATAAAGCAAGCCTTTTGAGTGCATTTTGCCTAATAACCACCATACGCTTTCAATATATTTATTATCATAAGTTACATACGGGTTTTGCATATCTACCCAATATCCCATTTTTTCAGTGATGTCCTCCCAACTTCCTTTATACTTCATCACATTAGTACGACAAGCTTTATTGTAATTTCCAATTGAGATAGTTGATCCAATATCTTCTTTAGTAATTCCTAATTCTTTTTCCACCCCAAGCTCTACTGGCAGACCATGAGTATCCCATCCTGCTTTCCTATTAACCTGAAATCCTTGTAGTGTTTTATATCTGCAAACTAAATCTTTAATTGTACGAGCAATTACATGATGAATTCCTGGCATACCATTTGCTGATGGTGGCCCTTCATAAAATGTAAAAGTTGGATTGCCCTTTCTCCTTTGAATACTCTTATCAAAAACATCAGAAGCACTCCACTTCTCTAACACCTCTTTATGAATGTTAGATAAACTTAATTTTTTGTATTGCTTGAATTTACCCATTTGTTATGCTAAATAAAATGCCTGCAAATATAGTTTTTGCAATTTATATAATCAATAGTAAAAGAACTTTTACCTAATTAAGATTAACTCTTTAATTTCTTGATGTTTCCAACCTTCATAATCTTGGTAGTACATTTTGTAAATATATACGCCCATTGGCAATTCATTTCCTGTTGATTGATGCTTACCATCCCATCCATTTTCACAATCTAAAT